>NZ_CP084098.1:3642930-4250085 GCF_036345015.1 Cyanobacterium sp. Dongsha4
AGTTATGAACATTTGTTAGAAATGGTGAAGGAGGCAATCGAACTTTATTTAGATGATTCTATTGAAGAAGAAATACCTGAAAATTATCAACTAATTGAGTTAGCCTTATGAAATCTATTTCAGGGAAAAAACTCGCTAAAATTTTAGAAAAGAAAGGCTGGATATTAGTTAAAACTAGAGGTAGCCATTTTAAATATGAAAAAGGACAAGATTCTCTTATAGTGCCTATTCATGGTAATAAAGATTTACCGATTGGAACTCTTAAAAGTATTATGAAAGATGCGAACTTAACAGAAAATGATTTAGTTTAATTTTACAATTCACGATAAGGTAAATCCTTCGGCGATCGCTCCTAAAGCTAATACAGGGAAAAAAGTTAATGCACCTAAGATTAAGATCACCCCTGCGGTTACACTGGTGAATAAAACTGTATCTGTCCGTAATGTACCAGAAGTTAAAGGTACAACTTGTTTTTTCGACATATTATCAGCTAACAACAACAAAGCAATTATCGGCACATATCTACCTAAAATTAAACTAAAGGTTGCACTTAAATTCCACCAGAGAGTATTATCACCTAATCCTTCAAAACCTGAACCATTGTTGGCGGCTGCCGATGAATATTCAAAGACGACTTGAGATATACCATGAAATCCGGGGTTACTTATTCCCGCTAAGGTTTCAGGAAAGGCTAAAGTAATGGCACTAGGGATTAAAATAGCGATGGGATGCACCAATAAAATGATACTGGCTAAGACTATTTCAGGTTTTTCGATTTTTCTCCCTAAAAATTCCGGTGTCCTTCCTACCATTAATCCTGTTAAAAATACGGTTAAAATCAGATAAATGAATAGGTAAGCCGTACCTGTACCTTGTCCTCCCCAGATTATTTGTAAGAACAGGTTAAATATGGTACTGAATCCCCCCGTAGGCATAAGCGAATCGTGCATTCCATTTACAGCACCGCACATAGTACCTGTTGTCATTACTGCCCATAAAGCGGTTTGACTCCAGCCAAATCTGACTTCTTTACCTTCTAAATTTGGTTGATTTTCCCCTAATAAGTTATTAACTAAGGGATTTCCATAATATTCTCCCACTGCGGTTACAGCTATTAAGACGGCAAAGATACTAAATACCATGCCATAGATTAACCATGCTTGACGTTTATTGTTGACAAATATCCCATAGGTATAAATTAGAGATGTGGGAATGCTCATCATCGCCAGAATGGTAAATAGATTGGAGAAAGCATTAGGATTTTCGTAAGGATGAGCGGAATTAATGCCAAAAAAACCGCCTCCATTTTCCCCCAATTCTTTGATAATTTCAAAATGGGCGACAGGTCCGATCGCAATTACTTGATTTGCTCCTTCTAAGGTTGTCGCTGTTACTGGTGGAGATAAGGTTTCGGGTACTCCTGAAATAATCAGTACGATCGCCCCTACAATAGAAATAGGTAATAAAATCCGAGTAATAGACAAAGTTAAATCCACATAAAAACTACCTAATCTTTGCCCTGTTAAACCTCGAATAAATGCGATCGCCACCGCTAACCCTGTACCTGCTGAAGTAAACATCAAAAACCCCAAAGCCAAAACCTGAGAAGCATAACTAAAAGTAGTTTCCCCGGAATAATGTTGTTGATTGGTATTAGTTAGAAAAGAGATAGCAGTATGTAATCCCAAATCCCAGCTAGGTGCTGATAAATTAGTGGGATTGAAAGGTAAGAATCCCTGAGTCATGAGAATTAAATAAACTAAAATACCCATAACCAAATTACTGACGATGACATCCTTAACATACTGATAACCAGTGCTGTTAGTGGCTTCGAGTATTCGGAGTCCAAATAAGGGATATAATCGACTTTCTATGGGTTTTAAAAATCTATCCAAAAAGGTAGGCTTTCCCAAAAACACACAAGCCATATAATTCCCTAATATGGGAGTGATAATCACCACCAACACAAGGGTTAAAATAATTTGCAAAAATCCTTGCCACATGAGTTGATAAAAATAAAATTCATTAATTAAATCTTAAAAAATTAAATTTTATAAATCCCTAAACAAACGTATAACTTTGCGTTTATATTTACTAAACACTTATCTAAACTTCGTAAAATTTTGATAGTTTTCCCGCAAAAAAAATGACTATTCCATGCCATAATATTAAACTCAATTCTAATTAACTTATTGATTAAATTAATAACAAAAGGTAGTGTTATTTTTTATGACTGAATGGATTATAAATACAATGAATTCTTTGGGATATGTGGGGATTGCCTTATTGATGTTTTCTGAAAACTTATTTCCTCCAATTCCTTCGGAATTAATCATGCCTTTGGCTGGTTTTTCTATTTCTCAAGGGCAAATGGAATTGATTCCTGCGATCGCATCTGGCACTATTGGAACAATTTTAGGAGCTTTTCCTTGGTATTATCTGGGCAGAATTATGGATGAGTCAAAATTAGAAAAATTAGCAAATAAATACGGAAAATGGATTTTTGTTTCTGGAGGCGATATTCAAAAAGCGAATAAATGGTTTAATAAATATGGACATATAGCAGTGTTAGTAGGAAGATTAGTACCGGGGGTAAGGACTTTAATTTCTCTTCCGGCGGGAATAAATAATATGAAGATAAATTCTTTTATAATTTATTCCACTGTTGGCACATTAATTTGGATTTCTTTACTCACAAGTGCTGGTTATATCTTAGGTGAAAATTATACTTTAATAGAAAAATATATAGCACCCATATCTAAAATAGCTTTACTAAGCATTGTATTTTTATTCGTAATTTGGGTCATCAAAAAACAAATGAAAAAATAAATTTTCTCTCCTATTTCAAGCCATGCAACCAACCTTAAAACCTTTTGAGACTCTACGCTTTTGGGAGAAAAAAAAACTTCTTATTCTCTCTGTATTTATTATCCTTATAACCCTTGAATTTAAAACTCCTCCAGCTTATGTATTTGGCTATCTTTACACCGGTGCAATCTTATTAGTTAATGTGTCCTATGGTGGTAAAGCAACTTTCATCGCTACAATTATTTCCGTATTCTTAACTCTTCTTAATTTATATGTACATATTGGTACTGTAATTGAACTACCAACTCTTGCCAATCGTTTAATTGCGACTCTCTCTTTAATCGTTACTGGTTGGTTAAGTAACAGTAACCGTATCTATCAACAAAAAATAGTCGAACAACAAACTAAATTAAAGTCTCAGGAAGAATTAGTGAGATTAAGACAAGATTTTGCTTCTACCCTCACCCACGACTTAAGAACACCTTTACTAGGTGCGATCGAAACTATAAAAGCCTTTCAAAATAAGCAATTTGGGGAAATTACACCTACTCAGATAAAGGTACTAGCCACGATGATTCGTTCTCATCAATCTAGCCTACAATTAGTCAATACTTTGTTAGACGTTTATCGCAACGACTTAGAAGGCTTACATTTGAAGTTATATCCCTTAGATTTAACGGTTTTAGTGGAAGAAGTAGCTAACAGTCTAACTTCCTTAGCTTTGTCAAATCAGGTTTATCTTACCTTCAACTATGGTGATTCAGATTTTCGTCAATCTTTATGGGTTAATGGGGATGCCTTTCAGTTAAAGCGAGTCTTAGCAAATTTGCTCATAAATGCTATTAATCATTCTCGTCGGGGCGATCGCATTGAGATTATTTTATCCTCAAACACTGTTAAAATATTGGACTATGGTTCAGGCATTAAACCAGATGATTTCCCCTTTTTATTTGATCGATTTTACCAGTCTAACAGCGATCGACAAGCAAAGGGTACTGGTTTAGGTTTATATCTCTGTCGTCAAATTATTGAAGCTCATGGTGGTAAAATTTGGGCAGAGAATCACTCTAAAGGTGCTATTTTTGGTTTTACTCTTCCTGTTTATCAGGGTTGATTTTTCCCTCGCAAAGGCGCAAAGAAAGAGACAAAGGAGTGTTGTGGTTATGTTAAAAATTCTCCTAGTAGAAGATGATGAATTATTCCGTTTAGGACTTTCAGTTAGATTACAACAAGAAACTGATTTGCACATTGTAGCGGAGGCAGAAGACGGAGAAACGGCCGTTAATCTTACTAATCGTCATCCTTTGGATTTAGTTCTACTTGACATCGGATTACCTCGTATGAGTGGCTTAGAAGCCTGTTACAAAATTAAGTCAAATCATCCTAAGTTGCCTATTCTTGCCCTTACATCTCACTCAGAACCTTCTTTAATTAATCGTTTGATCGAGGTTGGTATTCAAGGTTATTGTCTTAAGGGTATTCCTGCTGAAACTTTAATTTTAGCTATTCGTTCTGTGGTTGCTGGTGCTTCATGGTGGGATTCTAAGGCTACTCACGAAATTCAATCGGCTTTTACTTCTACGTCTAATTCTGTTTTAGATGCTTTGACTGAACGAGAACGAGAAATTCTCGAATTGATGGCACAAGGAAAATCGAATCAAGAAATTGCTAAAATGCTCTATATTACCTCTGGTACGGTTAGGGTTCATACTCATTCTATGATCCAAAAATTAGGAGTATGCGATCGCACTCAAGCTATTCTTTTATTTCACAATTTTTCCTAATGAATGAAGCAGATTGAAATTCATGGGAATTGATGGGCAATACCCATACCCACCCTATAAAATTTCTAATTAACAGCTATTCTGTCTTCTTTTTGCACAAAATCATTAATTTTTCTTTGATTTTCTCTTGATTTCGGCACTAAACACTTACCAAATTGGGCATAAAGGGCAGGTATAACCAATAAAGTTAAGGCTGTAGAAGTAAATAAACCTCCCAAAACTAGGATCGCCAACGGTTGTAATATTTCATTACCTGCACCACTAGCCATGACTAAAGGCAACATTCCCAAAGCCGAGGTTAAAGCCGTCATTAAAATAGCTTTTACCCTTTCACTCATAGCCTTTATATACTACTACTTTCACGGGAATATCTTGGCTAAATTTTTGGTTATATTGTTAGTTAAAATAACATTGAGACACTTAGTAAAATTATGTAGGGTAAGCATCGCTCACCAATCGAGAGTTTTAGGAGTTTTTAATATTATTAAACTGTTTTATTCTTATTTTGTATCTTACTGCCTTTCTTCCTGAAGTATTCTTTGAAGAATTTGACAACATCCCTGACTCTGTTTGGAAAAAGCTCATGAGTTAATAGGATTTTATAAGAAGTTTATTATATTTAGAATGCAAACTAGCAAAATTAGGACAGAAGCCATTTTATGAATAATACAAACAGAAGCCTTGATTGGTTTTTGATTACCCTTGTTGTAGGCATTAGCGGTTTTGGTAGCTTAATCATTTATACCACCCAATTATATAAACAGGGATCAGATTGGCAGCAACAATTAATTATGGTTGTGATTGGAAGTGCTATTTTATTAGGACTATCTTATTTTCCTTATGAATTATTGCTAAAGTTTCATTGGCTTACTTATGGAATCACAAACTTACTATTAGTGGCAGTGATTTTTTTTGGTACTACCATTAATGGGGCGCAAAGTTGGATTTATATTGGTAGCTTTAATTTTCAGCCCTCAGAATTTGCCAAAATTGGTTTAATAATTACCTTAGCGGCTCTATTACATTTTCGTGATGCTTCAAGAGTATCCCGTTTAATCCCCATTGCTTCAACTGTTGCTTTACCTTGGTTATTAATTATGGCACAACCAGATTTAGGTACAGGGTTAGTATTTGGGGCGATTACTTTCACGATGCTTTATTGGGCAAATGCTAATTTGGGTTGGATTCTGTTAATTCTCTCTCCTCTTGTATCTGCTTTCCTATTTAATTTATTCCTCCCAGCATGGTTAATTTTTGTGGTAGTTATGATTCTCATTGCTTGGTTTACTTTACCAAGAGGGGCTATTTGGGCATTAATTACCCTGAGTGCAAATTACATGGCAGGAGTTTTAGGACATATTTTATGGGACTTGCTCAAACCTTATCAGAAAGACCGTTTAACCTTGTTTTTAGACCCTGAAAAAGATCCTTTAGGGGGGGGCTACCATTTAATTCAATCTCGCATTGCTATTGGCTCTGGTGAGCTTTGGGGTAATGGTTTATTTGAAGGTACTCAAACTCATCTTAATTTTGTTCCCGAACAACATACAGACTTTATTTTTAGTGCCATTGGTGATCAATTGGGATTTATAGGTGCGATCGCAACTTTAGTAGTTTATTGGTTTATTTGTTTGCGATTAGTAGTCATTGCTAGTAGGGCAAGAGATGATTTTGGCTCTTTAATAGCCATTGGAGTTTTAGGGATGATTGCTTTTCAAACCATTGTGAATATCGGTATGACTATTGGATTAGCACCTATTACAGGAATTCCTTTACCCTTACTTAGTTATGGACGTTCATCCCTACTTAGTAATTTTATCGCTTTTGGTATCGTAGAAGCGATCGCTGCTAATATTCCCAAGAAAAATACATCTTCCCGTTAATCAACATTTTTCAGTATTCAATATTCACTATTTTAATCTTTGCAACAAATAATTAAGTTTTTTCTCAAAAATAAAAATATAGATATTATATCTGTTTTAATAAAATTAGATTTAGATAAAAAAAACTAAATTAAACAGTTTAATTAATTGTGAGGGAAATGTTTTAGATAGATTCAAAGTCCCATATAATTTCGCTTTAGCTTTATTGTGATATTTGGTTTATTCTATATTTTCCTAAAGTAAAGATTCAATTGTTAGGGGAACTTTTGTTAAAATTTGCTCGAAATTAATTAAGAAGATCATTAAGAAAATCTTAAAAAAATAATCTTTTAGATCAAAATTATTGAAGAAAAATTAACAGAGGTTCTTCCCAAAATTTTATTAAGTTACTCCATTGTAGTAAAGGAGAGATTTTATTATGGTACACTCTGCCCCAGAAAGAATTGCATCCCCCCAAAAACAAGATAAGTTCGTACTTTGGTTTGAAGAGGTAGGTATTGAAGATGTGCCTCTAGTGGGAGGAAAAAACGCTTCTTTAGGAGAAATGATCCAGCAATTGAGTGCAAAAGGTGTAAATGTCCCTACAGGCTTCGCTACTACTGCTTATGCTTATCGCTACTTTATCAAAAAAGCAGGTTTAGAAACCCAATTACGCCGTATTTTCGCCAATTTAGATGTGGAAGATTTGCCCAATTTACAGGCTGTTGGTCGTCAAGCTAGGGCATTAGTATTAAATACTCCTTTCCCTAAAGAGTTAGAGTTAGCCATTTCTGATGCTTACTTTAAACTATGTCAACGGTATGGTGCTGATCCTAGTCTTTGTACCACCGAAGATGAAGAGGAAATTATGCGCTTACGAAATTGTGTCTATGATACAGATGTAGCGGTCAGATCCTCGGCAACGGCGGAAGATTTACCCGATGCTAGTTTTGCAGGGCAACAGGAGACTTATTTAAACGTTCATGGAGTGAAAAATGTTTTAGAGTCCTGTCATAAGTGTTTTGCGTCTATTTTCACCGATCGCGCTATCTCTTATCGTACCGTGAAAAACTTTGATCACTTTGAGGTTGCGTTGTCTGTAGGTGTGCAAAAAATGGTGCGATCAGATCTTGCTTCTTCAGGGGTAATGTTCAGTATTGACACAGAAACAGGCTTTAAGGATGCGGCTTTCGTTACATCTGCCTATGGTTTGGGTGAAAACGTGGTACAAGGTGCGGTTAACCCTGATGAATTTTTCGTTTTCAAACCCACTCTAAAACAAGGCTTTAAACCGATTTTAAATAAACGTCTTGGCTCGAAAGAGATCAAAATGGTGTATGACTTGGGCGGTGGTAAACAGGTTAAAAACGTTCCCGTATCTGAATCAGAGCGTCTGCAATATTCTATCACCGATGAAGAAGCCTTAATCCTTGCTCGTTGGGCTTGTATTATTGAGGAGCATTATAGCGAAAAACGGGGTCAAAATAGCCCAATGGATATAGAATGGGCAAAAGATGGTCAAACTGGCGAGTTATTTATTGTCCAAGCCCGTCCTGAAACGGTACAATCACAAAAATCCGGTAGTGTACTCCGTGACTATAAACTCAAAGGCACAAGCAATATTCTTGTCGCAGGTCGTGCCGTAGGAGAAATGATCGGACAGGGTAAAGCCCGTGTTATCCTTGATGTCCATAAAATCGGTGAGTTTAAAGCTGGTGAAGTGCTTGTAACCAACAAAACCGATCCCGATTGGGAACCTATTATGAAAAAAGCAAGTGCGATCGTCACTAATCAAGGAGGAAGAACTTGTCACGCCGCAATTATTGCCCGTGAAATGGGTATTCCAGCCATCGTCGGTTGTGGTAATGCTACAGGTATCCTCAAAACAGGGCAAGAAATTACTGTGTCTTGTTCGGAAGGAGAAGAAGGACGGGTGTATGAAGGTTTAGTACCCTTTGATATTATCGAAACCCAACTGGACAATTTACCCAAAACTCGCACAAAAATCTTGATGAATGTGGGTAATCCTGAAGAAGCCTTCAAATTAGCCTCGATTCCTTGCGATGGCGTTGGTTTAGCCCGTTTAGAGTTCATTATCGCTAATCATATCAAAGCCCATCCTTTAGCGTTAATGAAATATGATGAATTAACCGATGAATCTGTTAAGAAAGAGATTGCGGAGTTAACTTTAGGCTATCAAAACAAAGCCGATTTCTTCGTGGATAAAGTTGCTCAGGGTGTAGGCACGATCGCAGCCGCTTTTTATCCTAATCCAGTGGTAGTAAGGATGTCTGACTTCAAATCCAATGAGTATGCTAACTTGTTAGGCGGTGCAGACTTTGAACCCAAAGAAGAAAACCCCATGATTGGGTGGCGTGGTGCGTCTCGTTACTACGATGAAAAATACCGTGAAGCCTATGGTTTAGAATGTAAAGCCTTAAAACGAGTTCGTGACGAAATGGGCTTAACTAACGTAATTCCGATGATTCCTTTCTGTCGCACTCCCTATGAAGGTCGCCGTGTGTTAGCAGAGATGGAAAAACATGGCTTAAAACGGGGTGAAAACGGCTTAGAAGTCTATGTAATGTGCGAAATTCCCAGTAACGTCATTTTAGCGGATCAATATAGCGAAATCTTTGATGGTTTCTCCATTGGTTCAAATGACCTAACACAGTTAACCTTAGGGCTCGATCGCGATTCCTCATTAGTAGCACATATCTTCGATGAACGCAACGACGCAGTTAAGGATATGGTACGCATGGTAATTGAAAAAGCGAAACGCAATAATCGTAAAATCGGTATTTGTGGACAAGCACCCAGTGATTACCCTGAATTTGCCCGTTTCTTAGTAGAATTAGGCATTGACTCCATCAGTTTAAATCCTGATTCTTTACTCAAAACCTTACTTGATATTGCTAAATTAGAGGAAAGATTAGACGCAAATCGATAATTAAACACTAAACAAACAATTATTAGTTCATTAAATTTATCCCTCTTTTTAGGGGGATTTTTTTGTAACCATAGTCATTATATTTGAGTTGTGTAAAAAAATAATAAATAATTTATATTGAAAATTTTGTTGCTATGCTAATCTAAAAAGAAAATAAGATAGAGTCTTTTTCTTCCTGAAACTTTTATTATCAAATCAACACTAATACCCATGACCAATTCTTCCTCATCATCCAAACCGCTAATCAATGATGTTAACTGGTATGCGATCGCATCTAAAATAAGAAACCAAAATGAAAAATTAAAAGCGAAAATTAGTGATTTAGAGAATCTTATAGAAGAACAAAAACAGCAAATAAAAATTCAAGTAATAAAAAATCAAGACTATTCTAATTTAGAAGAAAATCAACAAAAAGAGGTTGAAAATTTAAAGAAAGAAATGGTTAACAAAAATCAACAAATAGAAAAACAAAAAGAAACCATTGAAACTTTAACAGAACAACTAGAAAAAATTCAACAACAAACAGCCCGTTTAGAAAGAGAATGTTCCTTACTTCAAGATAATTATAACGACCAACAACATCAACTTAAACAAGTAGAAAAAGAAAATAAAGAATTAAAAATTAGATTACAAAGGCAACAAAGATATAATATTCAGTATAAAACAGCTTTAGATCAAGTAATTGGTGCTTCTTCCGCAGATAATAATAGTTTAAATATAAACCCTTTATCTAATAATAATTTATCCCCTTTAACAAATCATGTATCCTCTAATCAATCCGATAATAAAGGAGAAAATAAAAATTCCACACCCTCAACAATTGATGAAAAAAACCACCCCATAGAAAACATATTAAATACCCCTTCTTTCTCCGAAGATAATACAGAAGTTAAACAAAACGCATCCCTCAATTTACCATTAAAAAACCAAGATAGTAATAACAATCGAGAGAAAAAAGAAGGGAATAACGGACGTAATCAAGAAAAAAAACAGAAAAAAAGAGGGTTTATACAATTACCTCAATTTGGGAAAAAAAATAAAGACTAAAACTGAAATTTTCATATTTTGTCAAACATTGAAATTAGATTATTGAAATGACCATTTTTTTTGAATTTGAACAAGATTTTGTTAACTCCCTAAGATGTATTCCCATGATAGTTAGATATAAATTAGATACTTGCGGAGTCAAACTAAAACTTAATCACTGGCATGAATTTAATAAGGAAGAAAAAGATTCTTTAGTGCATAAACCCTGCAAAACTGCTCAAGAAATCAAGGAATATGCTGATTACTTGCAAGAATTAGTTAAAGAAAAAACAGGAGAGTATGCAAAAAATTTAGAAATAGAATCTAACCCTAAATGGTCAAATATAGAGGAAATACCAGAACAAGTTATTAAAAAAGCAGAAGAATTTAACTTTCAGTTAACATTATCACAATGGCAAAATTTAGATGATTTACAAAGGTTTGTCTTAATTAAATTGAGTAAATCTGGTCATGAAAATCGTAATTTTTTACCCGCTTTAAAGGAATTTAAACTTATCAACTATTGACCCATAAGGCACTCATATTTAAAGTAAGAAAATCAATTTAGTTACTGTTTTTGTCAAAATCCGTTAAATTTAGCTCATAACTCCGAACTCAGGTTGTTGCCCCTTGCCTTGCCTTAATTATTAATTGTTAATTGCCTTTGCCCACTAAACTAAAAATCATATCTTTAAGATTCAGAAACATCGATTTTTTGAATTTCCATTATAAATTGATGAGAGATAAAAGGAATTAGGTTTCGCTGACGACTCGCTTTTCCCTCAGTGAAGATGACGAATAAATAAGAGGTTGAGTTAGGTAGGGTAATATATGCACAATCATGACGTACTTGCGAAGTCCATCCAGCTTTAGACCAAATTTGAGCATTATTAGGTACGCTTTCACCAATAAAACCGTTAATTTGATTTTCTTCATCATTTATCCCCAATTTCTTTTTACTAGCATCTCTTTTGAGCAAATTTCGCATTTTTTCACAGGCTTTATCCGTTACTACTAAATTATTCATGATGCTATAAAGTAATCTAGCGACGGCATTGGTAGTTAACATATTTCGATTCTCATAGTTTTCCCCTAAAAATATTCTTTCTCTTCCATAAGCACCATCACACCAAGTTTTCTGATTAACGTTGATAGGGGCAAATTCTTCCCAGTTATAACTCTGGAAATAGTCATTTATCATATTCCTTTGTTTTTGCCATTGACGAAATTCTAATTCTGGTAACTCATATCCTGATGTAGTTTGAGTAAGAGTATCCATAACCAGACTGGTGGCATCATTACTCGATTCTATAATCATATCTCTCACAGCGCGATCAAACTCTGAGGAGGGTTGAATTTTTCCCTGATTTAACCATTCTTCCACCGCCACTAAATAGAATAATTTGACAATACTTGCAGGATAGATTTTTTCGTTTCCCCGATAGCTAAAACCCTGCAAAGGAGATTTCTCTTTATTCTCCATAATTACTGTCAAAGCAATGTGATTTTTTTTTAACGAAGGGAATTTTTGCCATGTCTTTTCTAAAATATTCTCTGTAGTTTGAGAAAGATGATGATTAGTGACAAAAAAAGTCATTGGAAATCTCCAAAAATTGATAACAAAATCAATGTAACCCAATTTTTCTCTTAACTAATCTCGATAATTGATTATTAGTTGTTAAAGTATAGATGTTAAGTTTTATAACAATTGAAATCTTACTATGTTAGAACTATATCAATTTGAACTTTCTCAATTTTCTGAAAAGGTTAGACTTATCCTTGACTACAAGGGTTTGGAATACAAAAAAGTAGAAGTTACCCCCGGTATTGGACAATTAGAAGTTTATAAAATTTCAGGACAAAGACAAGTTCCCGTGTTAAAAGATGGTGATACTATCATTGCCGATTCAACGGAAATTGCTTTATATTTAGATCGTAAATACCCAGAAAAGCCTTTAATTCCAACCGATGGAGTTGCTAGAGGTAAATGTTTATTGATGGAAGAATGGGCGGATGAATCTTTGGGTTTAAAAGGGCGTAAGGCTTTCTTTCATGCCTTAAATCATTACCCCAGTTTTCGCTCTTCTTTTCTGCCCGAAAATACCCCTGATATTCTCAAGACTTTTGTTAATGCTTTCCCTTCAGAAATTATGGATGTTTTCAGTTTGGGAGTAGGTTTCGGAAAAGATGTTTTAAAAGAAGCGGAAAAGGGTTTAAAGCAAGATTTAGAGGCTTTAACTTTGATTTTACATGACCAACCCTATTTAACAGGAGATAAACCCACTTTAGCCGATTTAACGGTGGCGGCGTTGACGACTATCATTAAGTTTCCTTCTGTGACTTATTATGATTTAGATATTAATTTAGAAGGTAAAGGTATTCCGGGTTTAGCTGATAATAGCGCTTATGAGCCTTTCTTTACATGGCGCGATCGCATCTATGCTGATTTTAGACAACCTGTAGATAAATCTAACCGTAATAATTCTAGTGGAAATAGTGGAGATAATAAACCAACCACCATTGAGATTGAGTAGTTTAGTCATTGTAATCGTTCGAGAGAAAGAGTTATAGAGGTTTGGGGTATAGGGATGTTAGGGTGTTAGCGAGAAGTTAATTAAACACTTTTGCCCTCCTCCCCTTTTAAGGGGAGATAAAGGGAGGTTTGCCCCTTGCCCTTTTAATTGTTAATTTTTAATTGTTAACTGGATGAAATTTGAAATTACTGGAAAAGATTTATTTAATTGGTATCAATCAGCGAAAAGAGATTGTTTAAATAACAAGATTAATATTAGTGAACTTAATTTATTTATTACAGAATTAACATTTTTAAATAAACTTGATTTACAGTTAAATAATTATCAAAATAAAGAATTAATAAGCAGTAAATTTTCCTTAGATAAATTAGAAACAATATGGGATTTGAGGATAACTAAACGTTGTCCTGTTCAATATTTAATTGGTGAGTGTCATTGGCGTAATTTCACTTTAAAAGTAACTCCTGATGTTTTGATTCCTCGTCCTGAAACAGAGTTAATTATAGACTTAGCCTCAGAAATTACATTTAATTATTCTCACTTAAAAACAGGTAACTTTCTTGATTTAGGAACAGGAAGCGGTGCGATCGCACTTGGATTAGCAGAAGCATTTCCCAATAGTCATATTTATGCAGTTGATAATAGTAAATCTGCGTTAAAAATTGCTGAAGAAAATGCTCTTAAATACGGTTTTGAATCGAGAGTTAAATTTTGTCATGGTTCTTGGTTTGACCCGATAAATGACCTCAAAAACAGCTTTAGCTTGATTGTTTCTAATCCCCCTTATATTCCATCAGAAATGGTATTAGAATTAGAGCCTGAAGTAGTAAATCACGAACCAAAAATTGCTTTAGATGGAGGAAAAGACGGTTTAAAAGACATTCGTCATTTAATTGAAAATGCCCCTAATTTTTTAGTAAAAGACGGGTTTTTAATCCTAGAAATTATGGCAGGACAAGGTAAAATAGTTGAAGATATTTTAAAAAAAAATGGTAATTATAAAAATATTAAAATTGAGTATGATTTAGCCAGTTTAGATAGATTTGCGATCGCACAGTGCCATTTCGAGATCTACGCTTGAGAAGAAATTTAATTAAATACCCTTGTCCGTTGCCTTGTCTTAATTGCTAATTACTTATTCCTAATTGCCCTTTTCCTTATCAAATCAAGTATTATTAATTATTTTAATTGTTGGAAAATAAAGATTATTCTCTAGCTGTTTATTAAGCAAATTTTGATAAAAAATACTGACAGAATCGGGAACAATTTGCTGTAAAGCTAACAATAAATCATAACTTTCCTCTACCAATTTATCCACATTAATATCTAAATATTCAGGCTCATATTCCCTTAATTTACGGATACCTTCCCCTAACAAAATTACTGCCCCTTTCCAATTAATATTAGTTAAATGGTAGCAACCTACTGCCACTTGTAAAATACCTTGATAAAATGTTTTATCGGGTTCAACGGATTCCATCCAGATCGCTTCTAGGGTATCATGACAATCATAAAATTTTTGTTGATTAAACTCAGCGATCGCTTTTTGTAACTCAATATTGTCCATATATTTTAACTTTTAGGTTTTGGGCAACAATTTATCATTCACAATTCTCTAATACCCTAACATTACTAATAGCTAATTAATAAATCTCTGTCGTGGACAGCTTACCATTTCTGAAAACAGTAGTTCAAGGGCTAAACTGGTTCAAATCTCAACATTTTGCCCGAAACGCAATTTCTACTCGCTATGCCCTAGCGGAAGCCTGTCTAATCGGTATTTTTTCTGCGTTAGCCGCTTTGCTGTTAAAAGAAGGCATTAATTTTTTAGGCACTTATCGCTTACATCTAGTTAGCCAATGGGGTGCAATATATGTATTACCTCTATTTGGTTTAATCTTAGGTGGGATGGCAGGTTTTTTTGTAGAATCTATTTCCCCTAGTGCCGCAGGTGGAGGAGTACCACAAATTAAAGCCGCTTTAGCTAGAGCAAAAGTGCCCTTATCTTTTCGAGTAGCATTAGCCAAAATTATTGGTACAATTTTAGTATTAGGAGCAGGATTAACCCTCGGAAGAAGAGCTCCAACAGTGCATATTGGTGCAGCCTTAGCAGGTGAATTAACTCGTTATGTGCCTACTTCTCCTGAGCATCGCCGTCAGATGATAGCGGCGGGGGCGGCGGCAGGTTTAGCGGCAGGTTTCAACACTCCTATTGCTGGTGTAATGTTTGTGGTTGAGGAGTTAATGAGGGATATATCTAATTTAACTCTTGAAACCGCTATTGTTGCTTCTTTTACGGGGGCTGTTGTTTCCTTAATTTTAGAGTCTTCAAATTTACAGTTACCAAATCGCATTCTTAATATAGATGGTTTGGTTTTTCTTCCTAGTGATATTCCCTTCTATATTGTTTTAGGAATGATTGCTGGAATTTTGGGAGCATTATTTAATCGCAGTGTCTTATTAAGTTTACGCTGGAATGAAACATTAAAAATACCTTTAGCTTTGAGAATTGGTTTAGCAGGATTAATTTCAGGGGTAATAATTGCACTATTGCCCTCTTTTTTTCAGAATAATGCTGGAATTAGAGAATTTTTGATTCGAGGAGAATTGACAACCCCACAAATTGCCCTCGTTTTTGTTTCCCATTATATTCTTACCATTATCGCCGCAGGTAGTGGGGCTCCGGGGGGATTATTTGCTCCGGCCTTAATTATGGGTTCGGCTTTGGGTTATTTAATTGGTGATTTTGAGGGTTATATTTCTGGCACTGTGGCAACTCCTACATTTTCTTTGGTAGGAATGGGAGCTTTATTTACAGGGGTTGTGAGAGTTCCAGTGACGGCGATTATCATTGTGTTTGAATTGAATGCTAATTTTAATTTAGTATTGCCTTTAATGATTAGTTGTGCTGTTGCTTATATCAGTGCCGAGACTCTTGAAAGTGGTTCTATTTATCGCTATTTACTCCGCAATATGGGCATGGAATTGGAAGAAACGGAAGATGACTATTCTTCGGAAAATAACTTTCTAGCTCATTTAACTGCCGAGGATGTGATGCAATCTCAGGTGGAAACGGTTGCTCCTGATTTGACGGTAGCGCAACTATTAGAGTTAATGAGTGTTTCTCATCATCGTGGCTTTCCTGTAGTTAAGGATGGTAAGTTAGTGGGTATTGTCACTCAATCTGATTTGGTGAAAATTAATGCGGGAAAAAATCAAATTTCCATCGGTGAAATTATGACTAAAAATCCTGTGGTAATTAATGCGGATGCTAATTTAACAGATGTTTTATATTTACTCAATCGCTATCAATTATCTCGTTTACCTGTTTTAGAAAATGCTCGTTTGGTGGGTATTATTACTCGCACGGATATTATTCGGGCGGAGGTTAATGAGTTAAAGCCTGAAGTAACGGGAAAACAAAATAAATTCTATACTATTTATCAAACTTCTTCTCCTGCCGTGGGTAAGGGTTGTATTTTAGTGCCTATCGCTCCTGATGATGATTTTCGGGCTTTATTTAAAATTGCTAGTGCGATCGCATCCCAACGTCATTATGAGTTAGAATTTGTACAGGTAATCAAAGTACCAAAATATCAAGACCCTCATACAATTAAAGTAGATGCTAGAAGCGCCCGTCATTTAATGCACACCCTCGAAAGAATGGGGCGAAAAAAGAAAATTCCTACCCATACTCGTATTGTTGTGGCTCATTATCGCAGTGGGGTGGTGTTAGATATTATTAAACATAAACATATCAACATTTTGCTAATGGGATGGAAACAAAATCATCATGGGCAGGAGTTTATTTTCTCTCGTATGATTGATAGCCTGATTAATAAAGCTGAATGTGAGTTAATTTTGGTGAAACTGGGCAAAAAACAACAGTATTATCCTTATGCTTCTCCTGATTCAGGGGGGTTTGTCTTACCTATGGGGGGAGGGCCTAATGTGCAAGAAGGGTTAAAATTAGTCCCTGCGTTAATGAATATTTATGACAGAAAAACCTTACCTACTGTCTGGTTAACAAAAGTTCACTCTCCTGAAAAAACGAATATCAATTTACGTTACCTACAAAGTGCGGCTAGGCAATTACAAAAATACATTAATACAGAAATTCATGTTTTACCCCTTGCTTCCACTTCTATTGTTTCGGCTATTATTCAAGTAGCAGAAGTGCATAATTCTCAACTGGTGATTTTAGGGGCTTCCCGAGATAGTCTTTTAAAACAAGCATATAAAGGCAATATACCAGAAGCGATCGCAAATAGGTTAGACACAACAGTAATTATTGTCAGACTACCATAGAATTTCAAAGTTAGTAAATATTTAATTATCAAGTAAAAAAGGGATAATCTATTTAGCTTTCCAAGTTCCACCATCATGAAATTTAGTCTAAAGTATAGTTAAAATTCAAGATTTATAATTAAATCGTTAAAATCTCGATCGCCCCCATTGGGCAAATCTTCAAAGCCAAAAGCATTATCAGCTAATAAACGAATATGGTCTAAATTGTCGCTGTTTGCCCTCAGAAAGGGAAAATATACCTCGGCTAAACCGTTTAAAGCATCTTCAAAACCACCATTACTAATGATAAATGGTGCAAATAATTTACCTCCCTCCAAAAAACCAGAAATAGTATTTGTTTGTTGATTTGCTACTTGTATTAAGTCCAGACTTTGCACCCGATTTTCTAGGGCTTTTTGCTTGTAATTAGCACTTTCAGGGGAAACTCCTTCTACACTACCTAATAAATCATCAATGGTATAAAAACCGACTAAATTATCAAAGACTGCTTCTCTATAAACGGAAACATCAACGGAAACAGAGCCTTCTAATTGTCTTAAATCAATTATTTCAGAAGATTCTTTTTCTTTGATCACTGATGTGTTAGAGGTATTATTATTTCCACTACTAACAGAAAATGTCATCTCGTCATAAATAGACTTATTTTCCTCGGTTTGCCATGCTAAGTTAAATCTATCATCCGTCAAAATAGTTATTTCTAAAGGATTGAAGTTTTGGTCGTTAAAAGTTAAACCCAAAAAGACTTGGCTACTGTCAGCATTTCCTTTGATGACATCTTGGGTTGTGGCATTTTTCACAAAGAAAAAGACGATGCGGTCACCGAAGGTGCGGCTACGCCGATCGCCTCCTTGTAAATTTCCTAATGTTCGAGTTAATTGAGTTTGTTGAAAACCGTTAGGTAAATTGTTTAAAGCGGAGAAAATTACTTGACTTTGAGACAATGCTTCTGGTAAATATTCTTCATCACTGGGGTTTAATTGTTTGCCTTGGGAATCCGTGATTGTACCTTGTTCATTTTCAACAATGAAAAAACCAACCTCATTTACATATTCAGAATTTGCACCAACCAATTGAAAATTCAGTTCACTAGCATTAGAGTTACTGAGGATGGAAAAAATATCATTATTAAGTCGTTGTAATTGTGTTTCTGGATTGACTAC
The DNA here is from genome assembly GCF_036345015.1 of Cyanobacterium sp. Dongsha4. Lineage (NCBI taxonomy): Bacteria > Bacillati > Cyanobacteriota > Cyanophyceae > Chroococcales > Geminocystaceae > Cyanobacterium > Cyanobacterium sp. DS4. Next base: position 3,661,363 of record NZ_CP084098.1, read on the forward strand.
ATCAACGGAAAAGAAATCGTGATTATTATTGATGTTTTCATCATAAGCGGGGTGAGTGACTCCCACACGGCTGGTGAAATTGCCAGAGGTAGTGGGCATTATTTCCATATCGATGATTTGCGTTTCATTTGCCCCTAAACTATCAATTTTAAATGTTAGTTCTTGTCCATTTTGTTTTACAACGGGTTCACTAGCAGATATAAATGTGGCATTTTCTCCCAAAGTATTAATAATGGTTAAATCCGTTGCACTGCGATCGCTCATGTTTGTCAATTCTAATTGATAACGGAAAGGTTGATTGATAACTGCTTTTTGAGAAGATAATATTTGTTCTAAAGAAACATCTATGCTTTCTGTAATGGTGATATGTTCAGAGGCATAAACTAAAACAGGCTCATTATATTCGTCCACTGCCCTTCCATAAATGAAATAGTTACCCGGAGCAATTCCTTTGGTATCCCAACTAAAAGAGTTTCCATCTTCAGGCAAACTATGACCAATCAGTAAACCGTCAAAACCTTGATTATCCCGATCAAGAAAGAAAGAAACCGTTGCATCCGAGTCCACATCTTCTAATTGATAGGGAATATTCACGGTAGAACTTTCCTCTAACATCATGGGAGATTCTATTATTAAAGTTGGTTTCTCCGTTTCTCCAAGCATAGCATGGTAAAAAACTTCCCCAATTTGAGGTAGGAAAGTCTCCTCTACTTTTATATCCCAAACTCCCGCCGTAGGATTATTAACCTTGACAACTTTTCCCTCGGCATAGGTAAGGGAGTCAACAATTTCAATGCCATTAGCCGCAAATTCTTCTTCGCTTAAAAAGTCACCATCAGGGGTTTCAATAACAATTTCCACATCATTAACCGCATTTTCCCAAGTGGCTTCTAAAAATAGAGATTCCGTACCTTCAAAAATAGTCCAACTACCAGTTTCCAAGGCAGGAGGATGTCCAATTGCCCTTATATCACCATCAAAAGATACTTCTATACCTGCAGTGCCAAATATGGGAATGTGACCCCAAAAAGCAACAAAATCATTGGAGTTATTACCGTCATTAATAAACTGGAAAGCATAATCGGCGGTAAGACTTTTCCCTCCCACAAAGGGAATTGTAAAATCACCAATTTTTTTAGGAATATTAATAGAAACATTACCATCGATTACAACATCGAAATTGGAGTTGAGAAGAAAGCTATCACTACTGGTAATTAATCCGCTAAAAATATCGAGATCAACATTAGCTGAGATAGTTTTACTACGAGCGTCTATGATTAAATCACCGTCTCCTTTAGCGATTTTGGGATCAAACAAGTCAATAGTTGCCGCTAAAGCCAAAACTTCCGATGTGTAAAGAATATCTCCTTGTATGGAAATAAAACTTTCTAAGTCAACACTATTATTCTCCACTCCTAAAAAACTCGGCACAGGAATACTACCTCCATCCGGAATATCAGCATCTATGTGTATATCTCCAATAAATACGGGTTGTGAGGTTTGTATTTTTCCATTTGCCTCTACTGCCTGAAAAATATAGTAACGTCTATCTGAAACCTGAACCTCACGCAATATTTCTTCTTCAGAACTTGTTACTAAACTATCGCTATATTTTTCCTGTAAGGATTGTAAAAGTTCTTCGGGATTTTGATTGTCCACTTTCACAATATCAATGGGAACAGGGATAGATTCTAATTTTTCGTAAACAATGAACTCTTGAATAGAACTCATGTCAGTAAATTTACTATCTTCTTGGATAATAGCCTCAGCAATTTTCGTTCCCTCACTTCCGAGAATTGTACTGGCTAAATCTACTTGGGCATTAGCTTGGGCAATGATATTTTCTACATCTCCCCCAAAACCATTGAGAGTTACACCTTCAAACAAGGGAATACCATTTTCGGCATCTAATTGAAATGCGATCGCATCTAATCTACCATCAACAAAAGAAATATCTCCGCCTAATTGAATTCCATCGGGAATATCTAAAATTGCCTTAGCAGAAAGAGTATCATTAACCGTGTCAATATCTAGAGAAAATTGCTTAATTTCTAAAACATCCTCAACAATGACTAAATCAGATACAGAAACATCACCATTAACGGATAAAACTGGATTCGCGTCTGGGTTAATCGTAATAAATCCGGGAGGGGCAAAATCAGCCGTAATACTGGTGTTGGTATCAGGAATAATACCAATTAAGGAAGCATCCCCCTGAAGAACAAAAAATTCTGGATTGTCTGAAATATCGAGGGAGAGATTATCTGTTTCTAGGGTAAGACTACCTAAGCTAGATTGTTTTTGTCCAAATAATGCTATCTCACCCCCATTTAAACTAAATCCTTGAGAATTAATGACGATAAAATTGTTTCCTTCAATAGCAATGCTTTCTCCTCCGAGAATGTCGGGTAAAGTGATACTTCCCTGTACTTGTAAACCTGCTGAAGTCAGGATAAGAGAACTTAAATCAACATTAAAACCACTAACATTTAGTTTAGAGGTGATATTATTCCAGATAGCTTGAAGTTGACTACCCTCAGAAAAACTGGCAGTGCCTGAAAAAAGTTCGATCGCATCTCCACTAATCTCGGTGGAAACATCTCCATTGACTGTAATGGTCTTGGTGTTTAAATTAAGAGTTACTTGTCCTTGAATTTTTAAAATTTCTTGATTATTAATGGCAATAGCAATCGTATCGTTAAGGGACGTTTGCAGTAAATTATCATCATTGTTAATAGCACTAAAGTTCCCTGTAACTTCAAACAATCCAAAATTTTCAGTAATCATAATGGCTCTTCTACATTGAGTAGAGTAAATTAATAATTAAAAACTCTTAGAGTCTTGATTGAGTATTTGATTAAGTCTAAAAAAATTGATTTTTTATAACAATTGCATTTTTAAGATCATCAAAGCCTTATAAATTTTGTATGAATATTATAACTACTGTAGAAAAGCCAGCAGGGCATCAGGTAATATTTTTGCCAACATATTCTCCCGACTTTAATGATATTGAACATGATTTTAGCGCATTAAAAAGGGCAAGAATGTATAGTAAAGAAGATGTTAGTCTGGCGGAGTTTGACAAAATAGGGATAACAAATGAACAATTAAGAGACATAAATAAAAGAGAGTATCAATTAAGTAATGTTATGATATAGACTGATCCTATCATCATTAATTAACCATGTCTCATCAATGCCCTCGATGTCATAATACTAAAATCATCAAAAACGGTTTTGCTCGTGGTCAACAAAGGTTTAAATGTAAGCACTGTAACTATCAGTTCACCACTGATAAGATTGATCGAGGTAAACCTATGTGGATGAAACTAGAAACAGCAATTCTGTATTGCAGTGGAATGTCTATGAATTCGATCGCAAAGCTTCTCAATGTTTCTGCTCAGACTATTTTAAATTGGATTAGAGCTTTGGCACTAGAAAATTATGAAAAGCCTGAACCCTGCGAAGCGGTGGTTGTGGAACTAGATGAACTTTGGCATTTTATAGAGTCAAAAAAAACAAGTTATGGATCTGGAAAGCTTATGACCGTAATACTAACAGACTTATCGACTGGGAATTGGGAAAGCGTGATAGTGAAACCCTCAAAAAACTTTTAATTAGATTACTAAAATGGGATGTAACAGTCTACTGTACTGATGATTGGAAACCGTACCAAGAGTTATTATCTAAACATCCAGATGCGTATCATGTGATGACAAAAAGCGAAACTATAGCCATAGAAAGAAATAATTCCGATAATCGTCATTGGTTTGCTCGCTTTCATAGAAAAACAAAAGTAGTATCAAAATCAATAGAAATGGTGGATTTAACAATGGGACTATTTGCAAAATTTAGAGTAAATGGAACGATCGATTCGTTAATAAATCAAAGACTAACATTACTTAGTTGAAGCTCTCGAATAAAAAAATCACCTACACAATGTGAGGTGATTCTTTGTCTTTGATGTTTCGATGAAAGATAGAATTGTAAAGAATGAATGTTGAAGCTGGCATGGAACTATTGTCCCACTCGGTCTCCCAAGCAGTATCGTCGCCGCTACTATGTTTCACCCACGAGTTCGGGATGGTTCGTAGTGGTTCCATAATGCTAATCACACCAGCTATACTCTCGAAGGAACAACCTTCAAGACTGCATAGAATTTTATAGTTCCTTAGGTCAAGATGACGGTCTATTAGTACACTTCGGCTTCATACATTACTGCACTTCCACCTTGTGCCTATTTACGGGTCTTCTTCCCGTGACCTTACACCAGAATACTCATCTTGAGGTGGGCTTCCCACTTAGATGCTTTCAGCGGTTATCCTCTCCGCACTTGGCTACCCTGCGTTTACCGTTGGCACGATAACAGGTACACCAGCGGTGCGTCCTTCCCGGTCCTCTCGTACTAAGGAAGGCTCCTCTCAATATTCTCACGCTTACACCGGATATGGACCGAACTGTCTCACGACGTTCTGAACCCAGCTCACGTACCGCTTTAATGGGCGAACAGCCCAACCCTTGGGACGTACTTCCGCCCCAGGTTGCGATGAGCCGACATCGAGGTGCCAAACCTCCCCGTCGATGTGAACTCTTGGGGGAGATCAGCCTGTTATCCCTAGAGTAACTTTTATCCGTTGAGCGACGGCCCTTCCACACAGCACCGTCGGATCACTAAGACCGTGTTTCCACCCTGCTCGACTTGTTGGTCTCGCAGTCAAGCTACCTTCTGCCTTTGCACTCTTCGACTGATTTCCAACCAGTCTGAGGTAACCTTTGTACGCCTCCGTTACCATTTTGGAGGCGACCGCCCCAGTCAAACTACCCACCTGAAACTGTCCTCAAATGAGTTAGAATTCTAGCTAGCAGAGAGTGGTATCTCACCGTTGGCTCTGTATCCCCCACAAGGAATACTTCTTCGCCTCCCACCTATCCTGCGCACTGCCAGCCCGAACACAATTCCAAGCTATAGTAAAGCTTCATAGGGTCTTTCTGTCCAAGTGTAAGTAGTCCGTATCTTCACAGACAATCCTATTTCGCCGAGCCTCTCTCCGAGACAGCTCCCAGATCGTTACGCCTTTCGTGCGGGTCGGAACTTACCCGACAAGGAATTTCGCTACCTTAGGACCGTTATAGTTACGGCCGCCGTTCACCGGGGCTTCAGTCGCTAGCTTCACTTTCGCTGACCAACTTCTTTAACCTTCCGGCACTGGGCAGGCGTCAGCCCCTATACCTCCTCTTTCGAGTTTGCAGAGACCTATGTTTTTGCTAAACAGTCGCCTGGGACTCTTCACTGCGACCACCTCTCGGTGGCACCCCTTCTCCCTAAGTTACGGGGTCATTTTGCCGAGTTCCTTGGAGAGAGTTACCTCGCTCCCCTTCGTATTCTCTACGTGCCCACCTGTGTCGGTTTCGGGTACCGGGACTTAATTCTCAACATTACTACAGCTTTTCTTGCCGCTATCTTTCCACACTCACGATTACTCGCTCCCAATCCACTCAGGGTGTGCTTAGTTTTCACGGGTCCCTGTAGCAACTCCAATTAAGCCACGCAGGAATATTTACCTGCTTGCCATCGACTACGCTTTTCGCTTCGCCTTAGGTCCGGGCTAACTCTCCACGGACGAACCTTCTGGAGAAACCCTTGGGCTTTCGGGGTTAGGGATTCTCACCCTAATTTTCGCTACTTAAGCCGACATTCTCACTTCTATCTCGTCCACATCTGCTTGCCGCTAATGCTTCACCCTTAATAGAACGCTCCCCTACCACTACAATGTAGTCCATAGCTTCGGTGACTAACTTAGCCCCGTTCATTTTCGGCGCAGGAGCGCTTGACCAGTGAGCTATTACGCACTCTTTCAAGGATTGCTGCTTCTAGGCAAACCTCCTGGTTGTCTAAGCACTCCCACCTCCTTTCTCACTTAGTTAGTACTTGGGGACCTTAGCTGATGGTCTGGGCTGTTTCCCTCTTGACGATGAAGCTTATCCCCCACCGTCTCACTAGTGCTACCATTCATCGGTATTCTGAGTTTGTCTCATCTTGGTACCAGTCTCCCAGCCCGCAACGAAACAGTGCTTTACCCCCGATGACCTTTCACACCGCTGCGCCTCAACACATTTCGGGGAGAACCAGCTAGCTCTTGGTTCGATTGGCATTTCACCCCTAACCACACCTCCTCCGCCAATTTTTCAACATTGGTCGGTTCGGACCTCCACTACCTGTTACGGTAGCTTCATCCTGGACATGGTTAGATCACCAAGGTTCGGGTCTACAAACCGTGACTAACGCCCTTTTCGGACTCGGTTTCCCTTTGGCTTCGACTTTTCATCTTAACCCGCCACGACCTGTAAGTCGCCGGCTCATTCTTCAACAGGCACACGGTCATCCCTTCTAATGAGACTCCCATTGCTTGTAAGCCGATGGTTTCATGTTCTTTTTCACTCCCCTCCCGGGGTTCTTTTCACCTTTCCCTCGCGGTACTTTTCTCTATCGGTCACACAGTAGTATTTAGCCTTACCACGTGGTCGTGGCTGATTCACCAGGGATTCCACTTATCCCTGACTACTCGGGATTCACCTATGCCTTGTCAGTTTTCAATTACAGGACTTTCACCTTCTTTGGTCTAGTTTTCAGCTAGTTCATTTAACTTTCTTGGTCACTTTTTGGTGTCCCACTACCCCATTCTCCTTAGACAATGGTTTAGGCTTTTCCCGCTTCGCTCGCCGCTACTAGGGGAATCACTTTTGTTTTCTCTTCCTCTGGCTACTAAGATGTTTCAGTTCACCAGGTTCGCTCATCACCTAAATCATAGGTGTGTTTTTAGGGTTGCCCCATTCGGACATCCTCGGCTCTACGTCTGCTTCCGACTCCCCGAGGCTTTTCGCAGGTTGCTACGTCCTTCTTCGCCTCTGTGTGCCTAGGTATCCACCATCGGCCCTTCTTTTCTTGACCTTTTTTTCCCTATTTTTCTATGCAGTTTTCAAGGTTCTCACTGAACACCATGTTCAGCAGTAGCGATTTCTCACCGTGCTAAACTTTGTTCTTCTGGAGGTAAGCGGACTCGAACCGCTGACATCCTGCTTGCAAAGCAGGCGCTCTACCAACTGAGCTATACCCCCAATGGGCCATCCTGGACTTGAACCAGGGACCTCACCCTTATCAGGGGTGCGCTCTAACCACCTGAGCTAATAGCCCCAACACCTCTTTCTTTATTTTCCTAGCCACCCCCATTTCCTTGCTGACTTCTTAATAGAAGTCTCCCTTAAAGGAGGTGATCCAGCCACACCTTCCGGTACGGCTACCTTGTTACGACTTCACCCCAGTCACTAGTCCCACCTTCGGCGTCTCCTTCCACTTGGGTTAGAATAACGACTTCGGGCGTGACCAACTTCCATGGTGTGACGGGCGGTGTGTACAAGACCCGGGAACGGATTCACCGCAGTATGCTGACCTGCGATTACTAGCGATTCCTCCTTCATGCAGGCGAGTTTCAGCCTGCAATCTGAACTGTGGCTGGGTTTGATGAGATTCGCTCCACCTCGCGGTTTCGCTCCCCTTTGTCCCAACCATTGTAGTACGTGTGTAGCCCAAGACGTAAGGGGCATGCTGACTTGACGTCATCCCCACCTTCCTCCGAGTTCTCCCCGGCGGTCTCCCTAGAGTCCCCAACTTAATGCTGGCAACTAAGGACGAGGGTTGCGCTCGTTGCGGGACTTAACCCAACATCTCACGACACGAGCTGACGACAGCCATGCACCACCTGTCTCTGCGTTCCCTTAGGCACTCTCAACTTTCATCAAGATTCGCAGGATGTCAAGCCTTGGTAAGGTTCTTCGCGTTGCATCGAATTAAACCACATACTCCACCGCTTGTGCGGGTCCCCGTCAATTCCTTTGAGTTTCACACTTGCGTGCGTACTCCCCAGGCGGGATACTTAACGCGTTAGCTTCGGCACAGTCCCTTTTACAGCACTACGCCTAGTATCCATCGTTTACCGCTAGGACTACAGGGGTATCTAATCCCTTTCGCTCCCCTAGCTTTCGTCCCTCAGTGTCAGTATATGCCCAGTAGAGCGCCTTCGCCACTGGTGTTCTTCCTAATCTCTACGCATTTCACCGCTACACTAGGAATTCCCTCTACCCCTACTATACTCTAGCTCTTCAGTTTCCACTCCCTTTCCGAAGTTGAGCTTCGGTCTTTGAAAGCAGACTTGAAGTGCCACCTACGGACTCTTTACGCCCAATGATTCCGGATAACGCTTGCATCCTCCGTATTACCGCGGCTGCTGGCACGGAGTTAGCCGATGCTTACATTAGGTACCGTCATTTTTTTCTTCCCTAAGTTTTGAGGTTTACAACCCAAGAGCCTTCCTCCCTCACGCGGTATTGCTCCGTCAGGCTTTCGCCCATTGCGGAAAATTCCCCACTGCTGCCTCCCGTAGGAGTCTGGGCCGTGTCTCAGTCCCAGTGTGGCTGCTCATCCTCTCAGACCAGCTACTGATCGTCGCCATGGTAAGCCTTTACCTCACCATCTAGCTAATCAGACGCGAGCCCCTCTCAAGGCGATAAATCTTTTACCTATTCGGCTCATCCGGTATTAGCAGTCGTTTCCAACTGTTGTCCCCGACCTTGAGGCAGGTTCTCACGCGTTCCTCACCCGTCCGCCACTAGCTCCGAAGAGCCCGTTCGACTTGCATGTGTTAGGCATACCGCCAGCGTTCATCCTGAGCCAGGATCAAACTCTCCATAGTGGTTATTACTCACAATTGCTTGTTTTCACAACCCGATTCCTGTTTTTTTGTTTTTCAATTAAATGAATTGAACAAGGATTATTATTTGGTTATGATGGCTAGAAAAATATTGAATTATCGAGGTTCGTGGTGTGTCAGAGTTGAGCGTGGTGGCTCAATCGCACAAATACTAATATAACTAACCTTTTTTAATTTGGCAACTTTTTCTACATACTTTTTTCTTTTTTCTTCCTCTTTATTCTCTGAAAGCTATATATATTAACTGTTTTAGCTATTAAAGATATTTCAGTTTTTTTTTGAATGAGGGGAAGGTAGCTGGGTGTCGGGAGATTCTTTGGTTATTTTCGTTTAATTTCTTTTTAACTCTGTACCCCGAACTTCAAACTCCAAACAGAGCCGATGGGGTGAATAATATTCAATTCCTGCAATAAATGGCATTCAACACATCGAGAATAAATCTTTTTGATGTTGTAGGTTTTGTCCTCTAGGCTATTCGCTTTTGGGTCGTTGATCGGGGGGAAGATCAATGAATACTTTTTCTCCTGCCATTAAACCGCTTAACACTTGAGTTTTGTCATCAACGGATGCTCCGATGGTTATAGGTTGAAATTCGGGTTCTTTATCTTGATTGGGTATCATTACTCCTGTTTGTCCTTTTTCTGTAACAATTGCCACTGTGGGGACAACTAAGACATTATCTAATTGTCTGCCAATAAAGTTAACTTCTACGTTCATTTTGGAAAGTAGTTTTTCTTTTCCTGTAAGAATATCTATTTTAACTTCAAAAGATGTGACGTTTTGTTCGATGATAGCTTCAGGCGCGATCGCTCTTACTACTCCTTGAAATGTTTGATTAGGATAAGCATCGGCGACAATTTCGACGGGTTGACCTATTTGAATTTGATTGAGGTCTATTTCTGGGATTTTGGCGACAATTTCTAATCCCCTAGCTAAAGCAACAATGGAAGTGGAGGTAGCAGAAGCTGTACTGGAAGCAGATGTTGTTGGAGTGACAAAAGCACCTTCGGTGGCAAATCTTTGAGTGATAATACCATCGAAAGGGGCAGTAATAAAGCTATCTTGATATTGAATTTTCGCAATTTCCAAATTAGCTTTTGCAGATTCCATATTTGCCTTAAGTTTTTCTATTTCTGCTTTGCCTCTGACTTGCCTTTCTTCAAGAGCTATTTTTACTTCATTGACGGCGGCTTCTAGGCGTTTTATTTCTGGATCTTCTGTGGCTTGTAATTCTTGCAATCTTTGTACAACTTCTTGAATATCGGCTTGGGCTACCAAATATTGATTGGCTAGTTGATCAAATTGGTCTTGACTAATTGCACCTTCTTTTAATAGATTTTCGTTTCTTTTGAGTTGGGTTTCCGCTAGTCTTAATCGTGATTCGGCTTCTTTAAGTTGCGATCGCACCTGATCTATTTGTTTAGGTATTCTTTGTTTTGATTCTTCCAGTCTTGCGACTGCTTGGACTAATTGAGCAGATAATGTTTGTATCTCGCCTTGTATTCGTATATCTGTTTCTTGCAAAGTGGATTGAGCTTCCTTCAGTCTGGCTTCTGCCTGAATTCCCTGAACGTATAGTTCCTCATTTTCCATGACCGCTATTGGTTGACCTTTTTTGACAATCACCCCTTGATCAACTAATAATTTTACAATGCGCCCGGGATTTTTGGGACTGATATTCACGCTCTGAATCGGTTCTACCGTACCACTAGCTTGAATTTCTAAATTAACGTTTTCTCTTTGAACAGTAACAGTATATTCATCAGCAATATTTGACGTTTTGGGACGATTTATCGAAGAATAAGCAATTCCCACTATTAATAAAATACCACCAACCATAATTCCAAAAATCCAAGGAAGAGGATTTTTTTGTTTTTCTGAGTTACTCACGGTCATAAATTGGGTTACACCGAAATCAATAGGTCATAATCTTTTTCTACAAAGTTAACAGATTTAAGTAAAGTTGTGATGTAGGGAATTAACTAAATACAATCAAGGGTTTGTAGTGTTGGGTTATTAAACCCAACGGAATTTAATAAAAGGAGGGATTGATTATAGACGTTTATCTCGGTCACGACGGCGGCGATCGCGCCATTCAAGGGTGGTAAGATATAAAATGCCACCACTAACAAAAACTAGCAAGGCTAGAGCAACGATAAATAAAACATTAAAAAAGGGACTAAATTCCACGATTTAAAAGCCTTTACGCCCCCATACTACCATTGCGACCGACCATGTGAAAAGAGACAAAATGCCAACCCATCCTAGTGTAAGAATATCCATATTGTTAATTTTTTTATACTTAATTTAGAGCTTTAACGGTCATATATCATATCATTTCCTTGTCTGATACATCAACTATCATGATTTGAGTTGAAGGTTCAAAGTTGAGAGCTAGAAGTGAAAATTAGGAAAGATTTATTAATGAAAAATTATTACAAATTTCTTTATATTAACCACTGACTCTGCATAGTGTTCTTATCTACTTACAATTTTGATAACATTTTATTAACTCTTAATCGTAGATAGGGGTTGCTCATCCAAAGATTATAAAAATAGACAAATAAAATGACTAAAAAACAAATAAAGCCTAAAGTATTATAAGTATTAATAATCTGTTCAATACCCCAATCATGTTGATTTCTTAAAATGTTTAAATCTCCGCCAGAATCGCCTCTGCCACTCCAGAAAGTTCCCCAAGGGATTTGACTTTTTCCTGCTTTTATTTTTTGCCATCTTGTCCAACTTCCCCAAAAAGTAATCATTCCCCAAACAAGGAAAATATATCTCCAAAATTCCCAATAAAAACGTTTAGGTAAGTTCCAATAAAAACCGACAATAAAAAGAGTGCTTAAATAAAATTCTCCTCCAATACCAGCAAAAGCTAATAACATTCCATAGGTGGAGCGGGATATAGTCCAAGTTAAAATAAACTGTAAAAAGATTAAAAATACAAGAAAAATTATGACATATTTTTTGTTTTCTTTCCAAGTACTATAAATAGTTAAAAGTAACAAAAATAAAATACCAAAATAAACAAATAAAGAATGCTCAAAAGAAACTATAGTTGCCGCAAATGTTACCATCGCTCTATAACCTGAAAACCATGCTAGGGTTGCGTGTCCTAATTCGTGAATCCAGACACTAATAAACCATACTAAAGGATCGATAAAATTAATAGCAAAAGCAATTAAAAATGCGATGGGTAAAGCATAGGTATTAGTTTTTATTTCTGCTTCTGCAAGGAAAACATCTTGATTATAATTAGCAATTTTATCAGGACTAATATTGGGTAATACTTTAAATTCTGTTTGCCAAATAATTTGATGATTTTTATGACTAAAGTTTATTACAACTATTCTGGTATCTTCTTTGATTAACTTGGTTAAATAATCATAAATTAATTTAACTATTTGGGATTTTTTTATTTTAGTTAAATTCCTGAGTTTTAAGAGAATATGATCAGGATATGATTCAACTTTTATTTTAACTCCTAAATACTGTAAATTTTTATTTAAAGTTTTAGTTAAGTCAATATCAAATTGTTTAGTTTGAGTTTTTTCTTTATTTTTCTGCTCTTTCTGCTTATATTCTGTTAATTGTAGGTATGCCTGACGAATATTTACTAATTCTTCCTTTTCCCCAGACTTTAACTTTTCCGCTACTAATGAATAATAATGTTTATCTATCTCAGGAAGAGTAGCATCATTATTGATGTTTAATATTTTATAGCATTGCTCAATGCTCAAATTATCCATATCAAGTTAAAGTTGAAGATAAATAGTGAGTTAATTGACCCATAAATTTATCTCCCTTATATTTTTAGTTTAAATGTGTGTTGATTAGGTACATAGTTTTTCTTTTTTGACAGCCTCATTTGCTCGAAAACCAACTAATACAGCCTGATTATCTTTCACAAATAAAGGTCTTTTCAATAGCATAGCATCTTTGGCAAATGCCTTAATCCAATCTGCTTCTGTCCAAGAGTTTTTTTCTTCGCCTAATGCCCGATAAGACATCCCCGAAGTGTTACGCATGGATTTTACACCCAAAGCATTTACCCATTCTTGAATCATTTTTTCTTGAGGAGGATTTTCTTTAGTATTAATAAACTGATAAGTAACATTGTTTTCCTCTAGCCACTGTATGGCTTTTTTACACGTTCCACAATTGGGAATACCATATACATAAAGGGTCATATTTATTGCTGAAAACTGTTGTTAATTGATAAACAATAGATATTTTACCTTTAATTTTCATTAGTAGTTTAAGATTTAGTTTCTGCATTTCAAATATTCTTTTACTGCTTATAAGTCAATTAAATTAATGCTATATTGATAGTATATTAATACTTTAATTAAGTTATATTTAGTTTATTAAATAATTACTATTAATCAGTGAATAAAGTCGATTATCTTCGTATTAGTCTCATCGATAGGTGTAACTTTCGTTGTCAGTATTGTATGCCTGAAGGAGAAGAATTAAATTATCTTTTATCTTCAGAGATTCTTTCATGTTCGGAATTATTAATCTTGTTAAAAGAGGTATTTATTCCCTTGGGTTTCACCAAATTTCGTTTGACTGGAGGAGAACCTTTATTACGTCCAGATTTACGAGAAATAATCGAAGAAATTAATCTTTTACCTGAGACACAGGATATTGCTTTAACTACTAATGGTTATTTATTAGCAGAACAAGCACAGATTTTGTATAATGTTGGTTTAAGGAGAATAAATATTAGTTTGGACTCTCTTAATCCGAAAACTTTTGATACTATTATTGGGAGGAAAAATCGTAATTTTTGGCACAAAACATGGTTAGGAATACAAAAGGCTTATGAAGTAGGATTTAATCCATTAAAGTTAAATGTGGTAATTATTCCTAATATTAATGATCATGAAATTTTAGATTTAGCTCAATTAACTATCGACAAAAATTGGCACGTTAGATTTATTGAATTTATGCCCATTGGCAATGAAAAATTATTCACTGAAAAAGCGTGGATTCCTTCAGAGGAAATTAGAGAAATTATTAAGAAAAAATGGGGTTTAGAAGAGGCAAATATTTTGGGGCATGGTCCGGCAGATGTATTTAAGATACCTAATAGCAAGGGAACTTTGGGATTTATTTCACAAATGTCAGAGTGTTTCTGCGATCGCTGTAATAGAATTAGGCTTTCTGCGGATGGTTGGTTAAGACCTTGTTTATTGAATGAAACTGGACAAATTAACTTAAAAAATGATTTGAGAAAAGGAATTACAACAGAAGAAATAAGAAAAAAAGTAGCTGATTTATTATTAATAAAGCCTGAAATAAATTTTAAAGAAAGAAATTCTGGTACTGATAATGGTATTTATAAACGTACGATGTCTCAAATAGGAGGTTAGTTTTATTTTGTCGAATAAGTGCGATCGAAGAAAAACAATAGAATGAGCGATTAATGAATAATGGTTTGTTTTTAAGATTAATAAATTTTTAAGAACCTTAATTAATAGCTAGTTAAAACTATTATCTATAATTTTTTCTATTGAGATAAAAAGCCAGTGAGTAGTAAGGGGATTAAAATTAACAGAAATATAATGAAAAAAGCATTTTCTGGAGCTAGGGGAATTTCATTTTTTTCTCTTTTCACCATAATAAAACCTCTTGATATTTTTGTTTAACATAAATTTCTAGCAGTAAAATAAAATTGTAATGATAAGAAAAAATTAATTATTCGTATTTTTTATTAACTTTTAACTTTTAATAAATTAAATGATACTGCTAGTGATGTTTTGATTATATCAATTACAAACTTTTATTTAGTGATTTGTAAAAAAACTCATCAAAGCCCGATGATTGCTGATAGCTGACAATGAGAAAATAATATTTGGATAATTAAATTCCTAATCTTTCATAAATAACATCAAGATTTGCTAAATGTTGATTGGGGTCAAAGCAAGTATTAATATCTTCTTGTGATAATAATTCTGTGACTTCATTGTTATTCTCAATTAGTTTGCGGAAATTGCCGTTTTCCGTATTCCATGCTTGATGAGCGCATCCTTGAACTACTCGATAAGCGTCTTCTCTACTCATGCCTTTGCTTACCAATGCCAAGAGGACTTTTTGCGAAAAAATAACCCCACCATAAACATTCATGTTTCTTGCCATATTCTCAGGATAAACTAAGAGATTTTGCACAAGATTAGTGGTTTCTTTGAGCATAAAATGAGTCAAAATACAAGTATCAGGAAGAATAACTCTTTCTACTGAACTATGAGAAATATCTCTTTCATGCCATAAAGCAACGTTTTCTAAAGCCGCAACCGCATTTCCTCTGATAATTCTTGCCATCCCTGTAATTCTTTCACTACGAATGGGATTACGTTTGTGGGGCATTGCCGATGAACCTTTTTGCCCTTTGGAAAAATATTCTTCTACTTCTAAAACATCAGTACGTTGTAGGTTACGAATTTCTACGGCAAAACGTTCTAAGGAAGCCGCTAATAGTGCTAATTGCTGTACAAATTCCCCATGGCGATCGCGCGATATAACTTGAGTGGAAGCGGTGTCAGGTTGTAATCCTAGTTTAGAACAGGCGATCGCTTCTATTTGAGGATCTATGTTTGCATAAGTTCCCACTGCTCCTGAAATTTGTCCTACAGCAACATCCTGACGTAATTTTACGAGGCGATCGCGGTGACGACGCATTTCCGCTAACCAACCAGCTAATTTAAAGCCAAATGTAATAGGTTCAGCATGAATACCATGAGAACGCCCCACCATGATAGTATAACGATGTTTTTGAGCTTGATAACGAATAGCTTGGATAGTTTCTTCCACACACTCCAAAATCAAGTTTAAACTTGCCACCATCTGTAATGCCAAAGCAGTATCTAGCATATCAGAACTGGTCATACCCAAATGAATATATCTTCCTGCATCTCCTACATATTCATTTACATTCGTCAAAAAAGCGATTACATCGTGGCGAACTTCCGCTTCAATTTCCAATACTCGCTTTACATCAAAGTTAGCTTTTGCTTTAATTTCTTCCACCGCCTCCGCAGGAATTTTACCTAATTCTGCTTGAGCTTCGCACACGGCAATCTCTACTTGTAACCAAGTTTTCAATCGATACTCGTCTGTCCAGATAGCCCCCATTTCGGGCAAAGTATAGCGTTCAATCACTGCAATAATTTCGCTTTTCTTGCAAATACAACTGTTATATTCTACCGAAAAAAGGACAAGGGGCAAAGATTTCAACTATTCGGTTTTTAAGTTTCATGGTGTATGTGGCAATCTTATTTAGGTTGTGAACATTAAATTATCTAATAACTTCATTGACAAAAAATCTCTGTATAATAATTTAACCGCTAAATCTAAAATTCTTGACAGTAGGATAAAGATGACCATTCTTGATGTTCGTGATCTACAAATAGCTTTTATAGACGATGAAAAGCAATCTCATATTGCCGTAGATAAAATTAATTTTAGCCTCAGAAAAGGTGAAATTTTGGGCATAGTGGGAGAATCGGGTTCTGGAAAATCCGTGACATCATTAGGAATTATGGGCTTGTTACCTCCAACGGGAAAAATTAGCGGAGGAGAAATATTGTTTTCTGATAGCCAGTCATCCACCGTAGTAGATTTAGTTACGTTATCTTCAAAACAAAAAAGAGACTATCGAGGCGGCAAAATTGGTATGATCTTTCAAGAGCCGATGAGTTCCCTTAATCCAGTCTATAATATTGGTTTTCAAATTATTGAGGCTATTCGTCTTCATCAAGATGTTTCTGAAGCTCAAGCAAGAAGAAAAGCTATTAGTTTACTTCAAGAAGTTAAATTATTACCTACAGATAAAGAATTAGAAATAGAATATAGGGAAAATAATCCTTTAAAGGAAGCCACAGACAAGGAAATTCAACAATATATTAATAAGCGGAAACAGGCGATTATTCGAAAATTTCCCCACGAAATGAGTGGCGGACAACTACAAAGGGTAATGATTGCGATCGCAATTTCTTGTCAACCAAGTATTTTAATTGCAGATGAACCCACCACTGCCCTAGATGTTACAGTACAAGCAACAATACTAGAATTGTTGAAAGAATTATGCCGTAGTCGGGAAATGGCATTAATTTTTATTACCCATGACTTAGCCGTTGTCGCCAATATAGCTGATAGTTTAGCGGTAATGTATCAAGGCAAAATAGTTGAATATGGCACAGTAACAGATATTCTTTTAAATCCTCAACAACCTTATACCAAAGGGTTATTAGCCTGTCGCCCTCGCTTAGACGAAACTAGAAGTTACTTACCCACCGTCACCGATTTCTTAGAAAATCAATTAGAAACTCAAGAAGAGAAATTCCCCGTTAAACTAAAAAAAATTCTTCTCACTCAACCTTTGCTTACCGTAACAAATCTCAAAGTTGGTTTTCGGAAAAAGACCACATTTCCTTGGCAAAAAGATTATTTTTGGGCGGTTAATGATGTTAGCTTTCAACTTTTTCCTGGTGAAACATTAGGCTTAGTGGGAGAATCAGGCTGTGGTAAATCCACCCTCGCTCGTACTATCTTAAGGCTAATTCCTAATCATGAAGGAAATATCGAGTTTTTAGGGCAAAATTTGACTCAATTACCTTTAAAAAGTAAAAGTTTAAGACTTTTAAGACGAGAAATGCAGATTGTCTTTCAAAATCCCTATAACTCCCTTAATCCTCGCCGAAATATTGGTCAAACTATCCTCGAACCAATGATAATTCATCGCACTGGGGGCAATCAACAAAAACGAAGGGAAAGGGTGAGATATTTATTAGAAAGAGTTGGTTTGAATCCTGATTGGTTTAATCGTTATCCTCATGAGTTATCTGGAGGGCAACGTCAGAGAGTTTGTATTGCAAGGGCATTAGCCTTAAATCCTCAGTTAATCATCTGTGATGAGTCTGTTTCGGCCTTAGATGTTTCTATTCAAGCACAGGTGCTAAATTTACTCAAAGAATTACAGGCAGAATTTGGCTTAACCTACATTTTCATCTCCCATGACTTAAGCGTAGTTAAATTTATTAGCGATCGCATCATCGTCATGAATCGGGGTAAAATAGAAGAAATGTCCACCACAGATCAAATTATTAATAATCCTCAACGGGAATATACCCGTCAACTTATAGCTTCTATTCCTAAATTCCCTACGGTGGCTTAAATTTTTCACAGATTTAATGATTTCGCACCAGTGGAAAAAGTCAACCTAAAACCAGAAACCTCTTTAAACCAAACATTCTGGGTTCAAAATGAAGTTGAAATTATTTTTTCTGAGCAAAATAAGCAGTTAAAACTTTCTGCACAATGGGGCCTGCTGTTGAACCGCCCCCGCCTCCTGAATGCTCAACAAAAGCAACCACAACTATTTCAGGGTTATCATAAGGTGCAAATGCCCCAAACCAAGCATGAGATTTTCCCGGAGGTGCTTCGGCTGTACCACTTTTTCCAGCTACTGCCACCCCATCTACTGCCGCTTTACCCCCTGTACCACTCGTAACAACGGCTCTTAAACCTTCTCTGACTGTTTTTAAGGTTTCAGGTTTTAAATCTAGGGATTTGCGTCTTTCAAGGTAAGAAGGATCTCGATGCAGATGAGGTACTACAACATTGCCCCCATTAGCAGGAACAGCAAACATAACCGCCACTTGTAAGGGTGTTGCGAGGGTAAAACCTTGCCCAATAGACATATTAACGGTGTCGCCTACAGTCCACTCCCAATTAAATCTTTCCTTTTTCCATTCGTTATCTGCAATCAAACCGGGGGTATCTTCTTCTAATTCAATACCTGTTTTACTGCCAAAGCCGTATTTTCTTGCCCACTCAATTAGGGTTTCCCCTCCCACTCCGTTACCAATTTGTCCGAAAAAAGTATTACTACTCCAAGCCATTGCTCGAACAAAACCCATGGGGCCAAATCCTGCTCGATTCCATTCCCCAAAAGCTGTGCCGCCAACTCTTAAATAAGCATAGGTAGGAAGAATTGTACTGGGTTTATATTTGCCTGATTCTAATCCCGCAGTGGCAGTTACAATTTTAAAAGTAGAAGCTGGGGGAAATCCTCGTAAACTACGATTAATAAAAGGATTACCTTTTCCTTGTACTTCTTTCCATAATTGAGGAGTAATTTTTCCAGAGAAAATATTGGGGTCAAAACCGGGATAGCTAACCATAGCTAAAACACCGCCATCACGGGGATCAAGGGCAACAACTGCACCTTTGCGATCGCCTAATGCTTGTTCTGCCACTTTTTGTAAATCTAAATCAAGAGTTAAAGTAACATCATTTCCTGCTTTTGCTTCTTTTATCCCCAATTTACCTAAAACTTTTCCTGTTCCATCTCTTTCTAAAAGTATTCCTCCCCATTCTCCCCTTAAATCAGACTCAAAGGCTGACTCTGCTCCCATTTTACCGATGACATCTCCTAAACGATAACCCTGCTGTTTTCTCTCGGCTAGTTCTTCTGCATTAATTTCTCTGGTATATCCTAATACATGAGAACCATTTTTTCCATGAGGATAATATCTGATGGTATCGGTATCTACTTCTACTTCTGAGAGTAAATTACGGTTTTCTTCAATAGCTGTAATTTGTTGAGGAGTGAGATTACGGGCGATACGAACCAAGGTGGGAGAGTCGTAGTTTTCTTGTTCGAGGGTTTTTTGCAACTCTGTTTCAGAAATATTGAGGATTTGTGCTAATACAGAGCGAATTTCCGCCCAATTTTCTTGTTTTTGCACAATAGGCCATAAATAAGCAGAGTGGGATAAACGGGTTGCCCCTAATATTCTGCCTTTACGGTCATATAAATTACCTCTGACGGGAGGTTTAGGAATGATTTTAGTACGATTGTTTTCCGCTTTTTCTTGATATGTATTCCCTTCTACTAATTGTAAATATGCTAACCGAGATGCGATCGCGCCAAAAAAGAAAAGGCTAATAAGCAACATGATAAATATGGGTTGATCCTTTTGCCCTACATTCAACCAAATTTTTTGCCGTTGATTACGAGTATCAGAGAAAGTAACTTTGCGACTTTTCAAGGAAGATTTTTTCGATTTTTTGATAATTTGGGTTAATTGCATATTATTTGAAATGGGGAAAAGTATTTAAAAGTTGCTGAAAAATTGGTGTCGTTGCGTTCTAGTTTATTCGGCGTTGGTGAATTAAGCTATGATTTTCAGTTTAGATCGGGAATGGGGAATAGACAATGATAATAGTATTTTGATTGTTAGATATTTGTAGCAATTTAACAATATTTCATGTCATCATTAAGCCACCCCGTTTATTCTTCATTTTCAGTTTTCTTCGTCTTCCCATAAGCAAGAATTTTGTCGGATACTTCGATAATCTCCATTACCGATAATAAGATGATCCAAAATGGGAATACCAATTATATTTGCCGATTCCAATAATCGCTTAGTTAAGTTCAAATCCTCGATGGAAGGCTCTAAATTTCCCGAAGGATGATTATGAGCGATAATCATATTGGTGGCAGACTGTCGAATTGCTTCCCTGAATAGCTCACGAGGGTGAATTAAAGTTTCTGTTGCAATACCAATAGTAATAACCTGAGTGCTAATTAAACTATTTTTTGTGTCTAATAATAACACAGCAAAACGCTCTTGAGATTGCCACATTAATTCATGACTAAAAGCCGCCGCCGCCGCATTTGGACTGTCGATAATAGCCCTAGCACAGGGGCGAAATTGAAATGCTCTTTTTCCTAATTCTACACCAGCAAGAATAGTTGTGGCTTTAGCAGGACCTATACCCTGAATCTCCATTAATTCTGTGGGAGAAATAGTACGTAACACATCCAAAGGATCTTGTTTATTTTGGCTAAGTTGATTCAAAATATATTGAGCCAATCCTACCGCCGATAATTTGCCCTTTCCCTGCCCTGTGCCTAATAAAATAGCGATTAACTCCGCCGAGCTTAAATTCCTTGCTCCTAATTCTAATAATCGTTCTCTAGGGCGTTCACTTAGAGGTAAATCTGCGATTCTCAGATTATAAACCATGTTATTGTTACAAAATGAAATCTTGATCTTTATTGTAACCTCGTTTGTCGATTTAAGATCTGGTTTCAGAGTTTTTAATTATTCACTATTCACCTCAACACCTTTGCCCTTTAATGACTTGTTAATTGCCACTGAATGCCTCTAAAGCTGACTTAAGTGCGATCGCAGTGTGAGTCCAATGAGTTCCGCCCTGACAAAAAACAATATAAGGTTCACGTAAAGGACCATCAGCAGAAAATTCAGAAGTACTACCATCTATAAAAGTACCTCCTGCCATAACCAAATTTGTATCATATCCTGGCATAGGTGCAGGTACAGGGTCTAAATATGAACCGATGGGGGAATTTTTTTGAATAGCACGGCAAAAAGCCACTAATTTATCAGGGCTACCGAGTTTAACTGCTTGAATAATATCTCGACGGGGAGTAAAAGGTAAAGGATTTACTTCATAGCCTAATTCAGAGAAAACATAGGCAATAAGGTGACTACTTTTCACTGCTTCGGCTACCATCTGAGGTGCGAGAAAAAACCCTTGAAATAAAAGGCGATTTTGCTCAAATGTTGCTCCTCCACTGCTACCAATACCGGGGGCTGTTAAACGACAACAGGCTTTTTCTACTAAGTCTTCTTTTCCTGCTACATATCCTCCTGCTGTAACGATTGTACCACCTGGATTTTTAATTAATGACCCTGCCATCAAATCAACTCCTACGGCGGTGGGTTCACTTTTTTCGATAAATTCTCCATAGCAATTATCTACAAAGCAGACAGTATCGGGATTTTGTTTTTTTACTAACTCCACAATTCTGGCAATATCGGCAATAGAAAGACTTTGTCGCCAAGAATAACCACAAGAGCGTTGAATTAAGACTAACTTGGTTTCTGGTTTGACGGCGGTGGCTAAACTTTCCCAATCAATGCCTCCCTCATCGCTTAAGGCTAATTCTCGATATTTTACCCCCCATTCTTGTAGTGTACCTTGTCCCTCGCCCCGTACTCCAATAACCTCCTCTAAGGTATCGTAAGGATGTCCTGCTACTGCTAACATTTCGTCATTAGAACGTAATACCCCATAGAGACAAGATGCGATCGCATGAGTTCCCGAAACAATTTGTACTCTAACGGCGGCTTTTTCAGCTTCAAAAACTTGAGCAAAAATTTGGTCTAATACATCTCTACCTAAATCATCGTGACCATAACCGGTTACACTGGAAAAATGATGTACTCCCACTCGGTGATCTCGAAATGCTGTTAATATTTTGTTTAAATGATGTTTTACCTGTTGATCAATTTCTGCAAAGGTAGGTAATAGTTTTTCTTGGGCTGAATCAATCAATAAATCAATATTCATACTGGATGTAAATGTTGTTTAATATTTGTCGTAGAATTCACGAATGGAAGCGTACCGCACCGATTGCACCTTATAATGAAGATAACTAAATATCTATAATTTATCAATTTAAGGGATAGGGATTCATCGTGTTTACAGCTACCACTTTACCGAACTCAAACTTGCCTCAAGACTTGTTTGGTGCGATCGCATCTTTGAAAAAAGAATTAAACGCCGTTATCCTTGCTCACTATTACCAAGAAGGAGATATTCAAGATATAGCGGACTACATAGGAGACTCTTTGGGGCTATCTCAACAAGCCGCCTCAACTTCTGCTGATGTTATTTTATTTGCAGGAGTCCACTTCATGGCAGAGACGGCAAAAATTCTTAACCCCGATAAATTAGTACTTTTACCAGACTTAGAAGCCGGTTGTTCTTTAGCTGACAGTTGCCCCCCCGATAAATTTGCTCAATTCAAAGCACAACATCCAGACCATATCGTTATATCTTATATAAACTGTACCGCCGAAATTAAAGCCTTAAGTGATATTATTTGCACCAGTTCCAATGCCGTTAAAATTGTACAACAAATCCCCCCAGAACAACCAATAATCTTTGCACCCGATCGCAATTTGGGTCGTTATGTGATGGAACAAACAGGGAGAGAAATGGTATTGTGGGATGGTAGTTGTATTGTTCATGAAACCTTTTCCGAGAAAAAAATTGTTCAACTAAAAATAGAACATCCCCAAGCAGAAATTCTTGCTCACCCTGAATGTGAAACTCCTGTTTTACGCCATGCAGACTATATAGGTTCAACAACGGCATTATTAAAATATGCCATGGAAAGTAATTCCTCCGAATTCATTATAGCCACCGAACCCGGAATTATTCATCAAATGCAAAAAGATGCACCCCATAAATCTTTTATTCCCGCCCCTCCAGAAAATAACTGTAATTGCAACGAATGCCCTTACATGAGATTAAATACCTTAGAAAAAGTTTATTTAGCTCTAAAAAATCGTACTCCTAGTATTGAAATTCCCCCTAGCATTCAGCAAAAAGCCTTACAACCTATTCAGAGAATGTTGGCTATGTCTTAATATTAAGTACTAAAGCAAAATAGATTGTATATTTTAAAATTAATGAAAATAACCCATAATCTTTGTTGCCTCTTGTATTTCATGAAGTAAATACATAATTAATTTTGCCTACCTACTTAAGAGTGCGATCGAGCTTCTATATGAATGTTGAATTGCAACTCGTAGTATAGAGGCGAAGAAATACATTTTATGTAGTTACGTATTTATACTGGGAATAAAAATTCGATTCTCTTTTCCCTAATTACTGCAAGATGTCTATTGTTAAATTTGTTATAATCCAAGGAAATTTTTGGTTTACTTATAAAATAATGATATATTCAGAAATACTAAAACAAAAATTATTAATCACTTTTTTAGGTGAAAAACTATTAAAAATAAGAAATTTTTACGAATTGTGGGAATGTTCTTGGAAAAACCCAGAAAATTTACCAACATTAGTTAATGATCAAATATCATCCAAAATTCTTACTAAACTTTGTGAAAAAGATAAAGTTTTTATCGATGTAGGTGCTCATATTGGTTCAATTATTTCCGCAGTTAAATCTTACAATTCTCAAATAGAAATAATAGGCATTGAAGCAATTCCCGAAAAAGTAATAAAATTAAGAAAAGCATTTCCCTCTGTGGAAATTTATGAATGTGCAGTAGGAGATCGTGAGGGAGAAGTTTGTTTTTATATTAATACCCTAAAATCTGGTTATAGTTCTTTAGGAAGAAAAAAAGATCCCAGAAATCAAGAAGAAATAAAAGAAATAAAAGTTCAGTTAAAAACTTTAGATAATTTAATTCCTTCAGATAAAAAAGTTGGAGTCATAAAAATAGATACTGAAGGAGCTGAATTGGGGGTGTTGAGGGGGGCGGTAAACTTAATATCAAGGAATAAACCTTTGATCATGTTTGAAAGTGGTCCCAATAAAAATGACCTTGGCTACACAAAAGAAGATATGTGGCTATTTTTTGAGAATATTAACTATCAGTTAATCATTCCTAATCGATTAGCTCATAATGGAGATTCTCTAACTTTAGAAGGATTTATTGAATCCCATTTATATCCTAGAAGAACTACTAACTATTTTGCCATACCCAGTGAAAAACGTGAGTTAGTTAAGAAATTAGCAAGAAATATTATGAATGTAAAAATTTAGTCACCTCAGTTCGATATGAAATTTTATCGTTTTGTTAAGTCAAACATCCTATAAAAATGGATTTACCCCCAAGACTTGTTTGGTGCGACGCATCTTTGAAAAAAGAATTAAACGCCGTTATCCTTGCTCACCCTGAATGTGAAACTCCTGTTTTACGCCATGCAGACTATATAGGTTCAACAACGGCATTATTAAAATATGCCATGGAAAGTAATTCCTCCGAATTTATTATAGCCACCGAACCCGGAATTATTCATCAAATGCAAAAAGATGCACCCCATAAATCTTTTATTCCCGCCCCTCCAGAAAATAACTGTAATTGCAACGAATGCCCTTACATGAGATTAAATACCTTAGAAAAAGTTTATTTAGCTCTAAAAAATCGTACTCCTAGTATTGAAATTCCCCCTAGCATTCAGCAAAAAGCCTTACAACCTATTCAGAAAATGTTGGAAATGTCATAAAAGAGAATGTTATTTGAATTAGTAATTAACAATGAAGAAAAGGGCAAAAGGCAAGAGACAGTAGGCAAAGGCAATTAATAAAAGAATATACTCCTTGTCATTCTTTACAAAACTTAATAGAATGGAAGTCATATC
Source organism: Cyanobacterium sp. Dongsha4 (assembly GCF_036345015.1). Classification (NCBI taxonomy): domain Bacteria; kingdom Bacillati; phylum Cyanobacteriota; class Cyanophyceae; order Chroococcales; family Geminocystaceae; genus Cyanobacterium; species Cyanobacterium sp. DS4. Next base: position 3,686,354 of record NZ_CP084098.1, read on the forward strand.
ACTAAGTATAAATTCTTATTGTCATGTTTAGTGCAGAATTTCCTTGGCTAACAGCCATCATTGCCTTACCTCTTATTGGTGCTTTTGCAATTCCCTTCATTCCCGATAAGTATGGAAAAAATATTAGAAATTATAGTTTGACTATTGCCTTAACAAATTTTTGTTTAATCATTTACGGTTTTTGGCAAAATTATTCTATCTACGACACAAATTTTCAACTACAAGAATCCTATAGTTGGTTTCCGCAAATTGGTTTAACTTGGAGTTTAGGGGTTGATGGTTTATCCATGCCCCTAATTGTTTTATCTGGTTTAATCTCTACCCTTGCGATTCTGGCTTCTTGGCAAGTGGAAAAAAAATCGAAATTATATTTCTTCTTATTATTAGTTTTATATAGTGCGCAAATCGGTGTTTTTGCCGCTCAAGATTTATTATTATTCTTTATTATGTGGGAATTAGAGTTAGTTCCCGTTTATATTTTAATTTCTATATGGGGTGGGAAAAAACGTCTTTACGCCGCTACGAAATTCATTCTCTACACTGCCTTAGCTTCTATTTTTATCCTTGTGGCTGGTTTAGGAATGGCATTTTATGGAGATAATTTCACTCTCAATATGGCGGAATTGGGTATGAAAAATTATCCCATTACCTTAGAAGTATTAGCTTATGTGGGCTTTTTAATCGCCTTTGGTGTGAAGTTACCTATTTTTCCTTTTCATACATGGCTACCCGATGCGCATAGCGAAGCATCTGCTCCTGTTTCGATGATTTTGGCAGGGGTATTATTAAAAATGGGTGGTTATGGTTTAATTCGTTTCAATTTAGAAATGTTACCCGATGCCCATATCAAATTCGCTCCTTTATTAGTGATTTTAGGGGTAATTAACATTGTTTATGGTGCTTTTACCGCTTTTGCTCAAACTAATTTAAAACGTCGTCTTGCTTCTTCTTCTATCTCTCACATGGGTTTTGTGTTAGTAGGAATTGCCGCTTTTACCGATTTAGGCATGAATGGGGCGATGTTGCAAATGTTATCTCATGGTTTGATTGCGGCGGCGTTATTTTTCCTCTCTGGGGTGACTTATGAGCGCACTCACACTTTAATGATGGATGAAATGGGCGGTATGGCAAAATCCATGCCTAAGACTTTTGCTTTATTCACGGCCGCTTCTATGGCTTCTTTAGCTTTGCCCGGGATGAGTGGTTTTGTTAGTGAATTGAGTGTGTTTTTGGGTTTTGCCCAAAGTGATGCTTATAGCTCAATATTTAAAGTTGTGGTAACGATATTAGCAGGGGTTGGTTTAATTTTAACTCCTATTTATCTACTGTCCATGTTAAGGGTTGTTTTCTACGGCAAAAATGATACTGGTTTAAAGTTAGATGGTTTTCAACTTGATGCTAAACCCCGTGAAATTTTTATTACCGTTTGTTTAATTGTACCCATAATTGCGATCGGACTTTATCCTAAATTAGCAACAGAAAGTTATGATTTAAAAACCGTACAAGTAGCGAGTAAAACTAGAGCTTCTTTAGAGGTAATTGTCAATCATTCTGTTGAGAATATTCCTGCTAATTTTACCATTGCAGAGATTAATAATTAATTCAATAGACGATAATTTTTTAGTCTCTTAGTTTTCATAGGAATTAGGAATTTATGATTATTTTCTTGTATATACTGTCAAGGAGATATTTATTAGACAACTAAATAGTAAGTTGATTAAGTTAATTTACTGGCGAAATTTTTTGATAATTTTAATAACTATTTCTTCTATCCATAGAATTAGTTGATCTAGTTTTTCTAAAATTACTTCTAAAAAGTGTTTTTCATATTTAATTTCGATAACTTTTGCTTCAATTTCTACATTATTTTCTATATCGAGATTTGTTTGATAATTTGAACTGTTTTGATTAATTAAGTTACTTGTTTTTCCTTGGCTTGTGGCTGGTATTTTATCAACATCACTATCACTAATGTTAGTTAAAGATAGAAATTTGTCAGAATCTTTTTTGGCACTATCTTCTATTTTATTTTGTTGGTTTATCTCGAAAGATTCATGTTGATCAGGGATAAATTGTAAGTTATTTTCTATATATAAACTGTCATTATCTCCATACAAATCTTCCCAAGATAACCAAGGTTGAGACATTTCTTCTCTGATTATAATTACATCTGATCCAGCTAGAATGTTTAAGTTGTCATTTTTGTTATCACTGCTAATCCTCGGATTTGATATTTGTTTATCTTTAGAAAAGAAATATTCGATCGCAGCTAAGATAATTAATTTTATCTGAAATGGATCATTGTTTCTACTTGAATTAATATTGATACTATTACTAATACTTGTTAATTGATTAATTATAAGATTAATAATTTTGTTACTAATATCCTTAGCTTGAGGAATAATATTTATACTGGCTAAAGGAGCTTTTTTTTCTCCATTTAAAGATAGTAAGTTTGTGTCTTTTTTCCCCTTTAAAGATGATAAAGGTTTTTCTTGGTCATTAAGTGGAATTTGACTAACTTCAGCTTCAGTATTTCCATTTAAACTATTGTGAGCATTATTGTTTCCAAAAAAATAGTCTATTGCTGATTTAATAATATTAATTAGAGAAAGATTTTCTTGTTGATTCGTTATTTCTTCAGAAATATTATTTAATGTATTTTTATCCTCCTCATCTTGTTTTCTGACAATAACACTCTCAACTTGAGCAATGAATTTATCAATCCATATAATTAAAGTATTAGAATATTTTTTAAGCTCGTATTCTTGTACAATAATCTTAATCAAAGAAACTATTTCTTCTTGTTTTTGAATGGGAATAATATCGTTTGATTTATTATTCCCCACAATAGCAACTATTTTTCTGTTGTTGATTTGACTGGCTAAACCTTGAAATTCATGAGTTAGTAATAGAGGAAAGTCTTTTTCTACAGTCATTTTTTCCGTCACGGTGACAATTAACTCATCACAACGACTATAAGGTAAACTGGCGTTTGATTTTTTTTCTCCCGTAAAAACTTGGTTAATATTTGTTTTCCGCCACAACCAGACAAAAGGAAGTAAGATGTCTTGTAATCCCCCTTTTATGACATAACCCCATTCTCGAAATTTTGTATTAATTTGACTGTTAATCTTGATATAATTACGATTAACAAAGTTCAACAAACGGCTTTTATAGGGCTTAGGAGAAGTCGGGGGAAAAGACATATTTATATTTATTTGTCAAGAAAAATGTGAGTGAGATTTTCAATAGTTGAATGAAACTATCAAATAATAATTATTGTTAATGCTCAATTGTTAATTGTCAATTTTTACCTTAATGTCTAATTAGTCAAAGTGATAGGAAAAAGGATAAGTGCTTCTACAATAACTTAATGTGTTGAAAAATTTTTTATAAATATCTCATCATGAGTGACATCGATAATTTAAAAATAGAATTAAACAAAACAAAAATAGCTTATCAAGAAGCTCTACAAAATAGTCGTTTAAAAGCAGGATTTATGGGAAGAATTGCCCATGAGATTCGATCGCCTCTTAGTAGTTTAATGGGATTACACCAGTTAATTATTAATGATTTGTGTGAAAGTAGAGAAGAAGAAAGAGAATTTATAGTTGAAGCCTATCAATATGCAAAAAAATTAATGGCTATAATTGATCAATTTGTTGAAGTTTCAAAACTAGAAATAGGAAGAATAAATCCAGAAATAGAAATAGTTAATTTATCGGAATTGTTATCAGATATTCACTCTCTAATTTACTTAGAAGCGGCGAACAAAAATTTAAAAATAAAATTAGAAATGACGGAAAATAGTCAAGATTTAATTGTGAAAACGGATAGAGGAAAATTAATTAATATTATCTTTTTGCTATTAGAAATTATCATTGATTACAGCGAAATGGGAGAAATTTTACTAAGCGCTTCTAAAAATAATGAGGGTGTAAATATTAATATTAACTTCCCTTGTAAATCTTTTAACATGAGTGAGAATATTGATTTATTAAAATCCCCCATAGAAGAATTAAAACAACTTAATAAGTTACCTCAACTATCCAATGGCATGAAATTGATGTTAACAGAAAACGTTTTAAACATTCTTGGAGGATATTCAACCCTTAAACAAATTCAGGAAACAGAAACTACACAATGGCAGTTATTTCTTCCGACTGAGATTGTTTAACTAATTCATTAGGAGTTGGATAGCGATTATATAAAACCATTGTTGTTGTGGAATTCTCCTGAAAACCTATTTTTTGATAGAATTTCTGCTGGTGAGTAGTGGTTAAATAAACTCTTTCAACTCGGTTTAATAAAGGATGACTAATAATTGTTTCCACTAACTTTCTGCCTAAACCTAACCCTTGATAGTCAGGATGAATCACCACATCCCAAATCGTAGCGCGATAAATACCGTCAGAAGTCGCTCTTGCACTACCTATTAATCGTTGCCTATCCCAAACAGAAACCACTGGATTACTATGAGTAATTGCAATTTCAATGTCGCTAAGAGAGCGATTTTTTGCCCAAAATGCCGTCACCTTATATAAATCTTGTAATTGCACTAAATCTATTTTTGTTTTATCTGTACAAAATTCAATATGGCTACAATTCATTCAAATATACTCCTTTGTTTCAGTTTCGGGGATAAGACTTCTTTTGTGTATGGCAAATAAATATCTGAGTAATTAATCAATGTTAAACTATTCTTGATAACTATTTTCTTCTTCAGCATTAATTTTTAAATAAGAAACAAGAAATCCGAGACATATTTCATTAGCGAAATCAAATTTTTCTCGAAACTATTTTTAGTCAACAAAAACTATGATAAATTTCAAACAATCAGTAAAATATGATTCTGATTATTTAGTATTTAAGGATAATAATTATCGTGTTTCCAAGAATTAAATAAATAATAATTATTCAAAAGTATTCAGGTTAAAAAAACTGTAAGTTAATTTTGTATCAATGATAGCAAAAAATATTTTTTCATAGGTACGGAAACAATTAAAATATCTGGATAACTTGACACTATCATCAAATTTAGGACAGAGGTATCAAGAATTAAAAATGAGGGGTTAATTATTCTTCGTTTTTCCTCTGCCCCTTGCCTTTTGTCTTTTACACCTCGCCTATCTTTGATTTGATTGACAACTAATTAATGCTTTAACTTCAATTATCTGTATTCAATTCTAAGCAATAACCAGCACCATAAACAGTTTTAATATAACGAGGCTTACGAGGATCTGGTTCTAGTTTAGTGCGTAAATGACGAACGTGTACTCTGATAGTTTCTATATCGTCATCTGGATCGTAACCCCATACCTCTTTAAGAATATCACTGGGGGGAACTGTTTGCCCATGACGTTGTAGTAAGCAGTGTAATAACTCAAACTCTAAATGAGTTAGTTTAATTGTCTTCTCGAACCAAATAGCCTCAAATCTTTCTGGAACTAAGGTTAAAGGACCATAACTCAGAATTTCTGAGTGTTTAGCGACAGGAGAGGTTCTTTCACTTCTTCTCAGTAAGGCTTTTACCCGTGCCAACATTTCTTCTACTTCAAAAGGTTTCGTAAGGTAATCATCTGCACCAGCGTTAAAACCATCCACTTTATCTTGAGTTTGCCCTAAAGCAGTTAACATTAAAACAGGTATATTTGCTGTTCTTTCGTCTCGTCTTAATCTTTGACAGACTGTTAAACCGTCCACTTTTGGTAACATGAGGTCTAACATAATTAAATCTGGTTGCATTTGTAAGGCGAGAGCTTGTCCTTTTATGCCATCTTCAGCTTGGGCGGTTGTATAACCTGCCATTTCTAAGTTTATGGAGACTAATTCAGTGATCGCTGGATCATCGTCAATTACGAGTATTCGAGACATTATTCAGTTGCCTATGATGGTTTATTAATGGTTTGTTAAAAAAATTGCAGTTTTAAATAGGATTATTAAAATTTACTTACTGATTATAAGCAATATTATTAATTATGAATAATTTTTATTTACCTTTTGTAACTTAGAACTCTTTTGGGCATTGAGGATTAGTCTTTTTATAATTGGTGTTGAATTGTGGAGTAAATTTTGGTGGAGAGTTACTATTTCTGGATTAGAAGTTAAAGCTCTTATTATTTGAAGTTGGTGGTTTTTTCTTTTTCTTATAATGGTTTTACTCTTCAATTTTGCCCTTTGAGATAGTATCTTTATGGGAGAATACATCAAATTAAAAATAGTTAGATTATTAGATTTATGAGTGCTAGTGTTAAAATTGGCGATTTAGTAATTAATTCAGAGAATATTTTTCATCTATTGGCTGAGAAGCAGATGATTGCACCTTTAGCCAGAGAAATTATTATTGATAGCGCGATCGCATCTATTCCTTGTAGTGAAGAAGAAATCAAGGTTGCCGAGCAACAATTTTTTTGGCAAATGCAGATGAATCCTCAAGATACAGAAAAACTAAATATATGGTTAGAGAGAAATTATCTTACTAGAGAGCAATTGCAACAACGTATTTTAAGACCTATTAGACTGGAAAAATATAAAGAACAAACATGGGGAGAACAGTTAGAATCATATTATCTCAAAAGAAAGAATCAATTAGATAAAGTTCTTTATTCTTTGATTAGAACCAAAAATCCGGGAGAAGCTCAAGAATTGTATTTTCGTCTTTGTGAGGGAGAAAGCGATTTTGCCCAGTTAGCCAAACAATATTCCCAAGGCACAGAGTCACAAACAGGAGGTTTAGTGGGGCCAGTAGAATTAAACGTCCCCCATCCTGAAATAGCCCAGAAATTACTAACAGCACAACCAGGGCAAGTTTTACCCCCCACCAGAATAGGGGAATGGATAGTAATTTTGCGTTTAGAGAAATATATTAGTGCCCAATTAGATCAAAATTTACGCCGTCGATTATTAGATGAATTATTTGGGCAATGGATTAATGAGCAAATTAGAGATACTGTAAAAGTGGATTTAGAATTAGTCACTTAAGTTAATTAACCTCTATTCGAAGCCGAAATATCTGACTTAGACAGGTATCAGGTTTCAGGTAGTAGGTTTATAATTATTCTAGTAATTTCTACCCGTTACACTATGACAAAAAATAACTATTACTTTGATGCTGAGGAAAAAAAAAGTTTTGAGTTACCCGGCGCCAAACCCCATTATAATCCTGATCGTTATGGTCAAGTTCAACATATCTGCCTTGATTTGGATTTAGATATACCTAATCAAAGTTTTTCGGGAGTTTGTACCATTACTTTAACTCCTATCCGCAAAAATATCACCCAATTAACCCTTGATGCAGTGGATTTAACCATTGAGTCTGTCTTAATCGATAACATCAGTCAACCCTTTGACTACGATGGCGAAGTTTTAACCATCAACTGCTTACGTCAAACTACAGATGAAGATATAAAAGTAGAAATTTCATATAGTAAAGAAAAACCGCAACGAGGTTTATATTTTATCTCTCCTAATGAACATTATCCTAACAAACCCTCTCAAGTCTGGACTCAAGGAGAAGATGAAGATTCGAGATACTGGTTTCCTTGTTTCGACTATCCGGGGCAATTGGCAACTTCTGAAATAATTGTTAAAGTACCATCAGACTATATTGCTATATCCAACGGTGAGTTAGTTAAAACAGAAGAAAAAGACGATAAAAAAATCTATCATTGGTTACAACCTCAAGTTCACCCTACCTATTTAATGACTCTTGCAGTGGGTAAATTTGCGGAAATAGAAGATAAATGGCAAGACATCCCCGTTAATTATTATGTGGAAAAAGGGCAAGAAACCGAGGGAAAAATTAGCATGGGGAAAACTCCTCAAATGATTGAATTTTTCAGTCAAAAATATGGCTATCCTTACCCATACTCTAAATATGCCCAAGTGTGTGTGGATGATTTTATCTTCGGAGGGATGGAGAACACATCTACTACTTTGTTAACAGATCGTTGTTTATTAGACGAAAAAGCCTCTTTAGATAACCGCAATACCGAGAGTTTGGTTGCCCATGAATTGGCACATCAATGGTTTGGGGATTTAGTCGTAATCAAGCATTGGAGTCACGCTTGGATTAAAGAGGGGGCGGCTTCCTATGCAGAAGTATTATGGACTGAACACGAATATGGCAAGGAGGAGGGGAGTTATTACCTCTTAGGGGAAGCAAGAAACTATTTACAGGAAGATTCCTCCCGTTATCGCCGTCCTATTGTTACCAATGTTTACAGAGAAGCGATTGAATTGTACGATCGCCACTTATACGAAAAAGGTGCTTGTGTTTATCACATGATTAGGGGGATTTTAGGAGAAGAATTATTCGATAAATTTATCCATACTTTTGTCAATGATAATGCCCATAAAACCGTTGAAACTGTAGATTTATTGAGGGCGATTGAGAAAGCGACTGGTTATAATTTAAGCCCATTGTTTGATCAATATGTTTTTCGAGGAGGACATCCTGATTTTAAAATAAATTATAGTTGGGATAGTGATGCTAATTTAGCCTGTATAACCATTAAGCAAACTCAAGCTAAAGAAGAAGATGGTAAATTTAAAGACTTATTTACCTTAAAAATTCCTCTTGCTTTTGGTTATATTAAAGAAGGAGAAACACCAGAAATAGTTAACTTTTCTCTTAAACTCAATCAACCTGAACATAGCTTCTATTTTCCCTTAACAAAAAAACCAGATTTTATCACCTTTGATGTGGGTAACTATCACTTAAAAACCGTCAAATTAGACTATGGTTTCAGTGAATTAAAAGCCCAATTAAATCATGATCCTGATATTATATCCCGTATCTACGCTGCGATCGCCCTTGGGAAGAAAGGGAATTTAGAAGCAGTGAAAACCTTAAGGGAGGTGTTAGAAAAAGAAGTATTTTGGGGATTAAAGGTAGAAATTGCCAAACAATTAGGCAAAATCAAACTAAATCAAGCAGAATCCGCTTTAATTGCTAATCTTAACCAATCCCATCCCAAAGTCAGAAAAGCGATTATTGAGGCATTAACCCACCATAAAAGCGAAGCCAGTTATCAGGCGTTAAAAAATATCGTCATCAACGGCGATGAAAGCTACTATGTGGAATCTTCTGCCATTAGTGGCTTAAGCAAGTTAACCACTGGAAGCCTTGAGGAGAAACAGTCAGAAGTGATTAGTCTCCTTGAACAAATTTTAACGGAAAAAAGCGGTTGGAATGAGATTATTCGCTCCTCGGCAATCACTGGCTTATCCCATCTCAAAACCAATGAAAAAGCCGCCGACATTATCGCTCAATATACCGCATTAGGCATTCCTCAACCCTTACGCTTAACTGCTATTCGTTGCTTAGGTGCGATCGCATCTGGGCAAAAACCTGATAAACTAACAAGTATCTTTGAAAAATTCGAGGATTTAATGGCGGATACATTCTTTTTGACTCAAATATCATTAATCAGTGGTTTAGGGCAAATAGAAGACAGTAGAGCTATCAATCTATTAACAATTTTGGCGGATACCAGCCCTGATGGAAGGGTTAAAATGAGGGCTGAAGAAACCATTAATCAGGTACGAAGCAAATTGAGCAAAGATAAAACTTTAAAAGATTTGCAGAGAGAAATGGACAAACTTAAGGAGGAAAATAAAGACTTACAAAGTCGTCTAGCTAAATTAGAAGCTAAATAATTAAATTAGGAATTAGGAATTAGGAATATTAAAATCTCTATAATCTTAATATTGATAACTTTTGAATGCCCCTCAAATCAGTACATTAATCATTATAAACAAGATTATTACTTATCTCTACCTCCCCAATTACTTTCACTGGAATTAACACATGGAAGGTTGCATTCTCAGCAAAGCTAAGGCGCTGTGCGATCGCATCTGTTTGGCTTATAATTCTCTTAATATGATGTAAATAGCCTAAGCGGAAAAAGCAAAAACATCCACTTGTATTGATCTAGTTGGTTGGCTATTACTATGAACAATTAGACGAATATTTTCAGCAATTTCACTACTAAAAATGACTTCACCACAACGTTGACAAACTTGAGCGGGAATCCCCTCTACTATAACCAATTTACCGTCAATTTCAAAAGTCTCTTTGACTAATTCTTCCTTAATTTCGTTAGAGCCACAGATATGACATTTATTCATGATTATCTCCTTTGAGAGTAATTGATCCAATCTTGAGGATCTGGTTCATATAAAGTAATAATAGTAAGTATATCAGCATCTTTTCTCGATACTTGTAAATGTAAAAAACGTTGATTAATTGTTATACCTAAAACTAAACAACTTGGAGAATATTTATCATCAGGATAATCTTCAATAATGATAGCATTTTCTCCTGTTTCTATTATCTCAGATCTACTGATATTTCTCTCTACTAACCTTCTCAAACCATGACGAGTAAACTGAAATTGACCGGCACGAAGTTGTAAGCGAATTTCGTCGATTGACTTCATTAATTTTTCTCAATAATTAGAAATCATCCTACAAATTATTATCCTCCTCCAACAATGGTAACAACCTCAAGGCGATCGCCCTCTCGAATTATAGTATGATCCCAGTATTGACGATGGAGAATTTCCCCATTATACTCAAGAGCAATTAAACGTATATTAAAACCCAAAGATTGCAAGATACTGGGAATAGATTGATTTTCTAAGCAACGATGGGTATCACCATTAACAACAATATTGATTTCAGATAAACTCAAAATTTCTACTCCTGCTCATAAAATTAGAGATGATTAACAGGACAAAAAGGAAAGGGAAATGGGCAATGGGATATATTAAATTAAAAATCAACAAAATTAGCTGTTAATCCTATATTTTATTTAATAGGTAGCACTATTTAAGTCTTCCCAAGAAATTTCCTGTTGCTCTCCCGCAAACTCATTATCAGGAGTAATAAATAACATACAATGACACTCTTTTCTCTCCCTCATTGGTACACAAGGACAATTCCAAAAAGTATCTTTTACCTCTGCTTCTTTATCTTCGTAGTGACGACAAGGACATAGGGGAGAACCTAATTCTTCTTTATGACGGGCTAAACCTTGTATTACTACCGCAGTTACAGATGGTTCTGCACAAAAATAAGTTCCTGTACGTTTAGCATATTGTTCGGCAAAATTTTTCATTGCCTCTAAGGTTTTTTGATTCTTCGCTTCTGTCATTATTTTTTTATCGGCTACTATTTCCCTTTCTATTTTACAAGTTTTTGGTCAGCTAATTGACAATTAGGAGTGAAAGACTTAAAGCAAAGTTATAGGGGCAACGATTTACAGGGCAAAGGGCAAAGGTAATTAATTAGTTTCCCTCTAACGTAAGGATTAAATATATTCAGCCCCTACCACCCCGATCACTAATCTCTCTGTCACCATCGCAACTTTAGAACTTAGATTAAGTGAAATTTTGAATTAAAAGTAAAGAAACAAAACTAATACTCATCAAAGATGCTAGGGTAACTCCTGTTTTTTGTAAACGCTTAATCATCGGTTCTACTTGATGTTTAAAGATTAACTGATCTCGATAGTAAAACTCTACGGGTTTTTCCCACACTTGCCCATCATACCAACTAGATTCTTCATAAACTATCTTTGTCTTTTTGAGGCGATCGCCAATATAAGCCCACCCTAAGTATAAACGAATTAAAGTAAAAGCAACGAATAAAGAAGACCCTAAACCACTAGCAATTAAGAAAATAATAGTCATTTTTTGTGGGGGGAAACTAGCGGCGGCAATGGGTGCGCTAATCAATAAACACCAAAACCAAATCCAAAACAACTTACGGGCAAACTCCCACTTCGATAAAGTTACCCAGCTAAAAAACCATGACTCTTTTAATTCTTGATATTCATTGATTGGTTGTTGTTCAACGGGTACGGGACAAAAATTAGTGGGAGACTGACTCATAATATAATCTGAATAGGATATATTCTGACTTTAGTTTTGATTCTGAGATTGATATTCAGAATTATAAATTATTTTTTCTGCTCCTCCCCAAAAAGCCTCAAGATTATAAAATTCTCTTGCTTCAGGTAGGAAAATATGGGCAATCACATCGCCATAGTCGTGAAGTATCCAGTTTCCATCGGTTTTACCTTCAACTCTAACGGGAAGACGTTGGAATTTTTCCTCTATTTTATCTTCAATAGATGTAGAAATCGCCCTTAACTGTGGTTGAGAAAAACCTGTAACAATGACAAAATAGTCTGCTACATAGGATAATTTTTCTACGTTTAATAAAATGATGTTATCAGCTTTACGATCATCTGCCGCTTCAGCGATCATTAAAGCTAGTTGTTTACTGTCAACGGTTTGTAAATGTTCTAATGCTTCAGAATGCTGATTCGACCATTGTAAATTCTGTAAATTCAATTTAGTCATTCAAACTCTTAATTTCTTTTTCACCATTATAATCTTAATTTTATAGTTAAGTTTATTTTGTCTAAGAGAAACCGTTTTACTTTTGTAATTGATTCCTATGGTTATATTTTTCTAGGAAAGTCGAACATTCTCATAAATAATTTAATATTGCTATAGTTATTAATCTTGTTAAGAATCTACGGTAATGTCTAACTTTGAGAATAAAAATTGGGAATTATCTTTTAATAGTGTTAGTGAAAAGTTATTTAATAATTTAAAAGAAGGGGAATATTTAATTATTCAGTTAACAGGAGAAAAAAGTCATTTTATTCGCTTTAATCATGCTAAAGTTAGGCAAACAGGCATGGTAATAGATGCGGAGATTTCACTTAAATTAATTAGTAGTCAAAAAACTGCCTACGCTAATTTTCCCTTAACAGGAAATGAGGAAATAGATTTATCTTTAGCATTAGAAAACCTTGACTATTTACGTGCTGAAATTAAACTTTTACCTGAAGATCCCTATATTGTTTTACCTCAATATCATACTTCTTCTCATGAGGTTTATCATGGTAATTTATTAAATCCTGAAATTGCTATAGAATCTATATTAAAGCCTGTTCAAGGGTTAGATTTTACTGGTTATTATGCGGGGGGATTAATGATTAGGGCAAATTATAATTCTCTTGGACAAAAGCACTGGTTTGCCACTGATTCTTTTTTTATTGACTATTCTTTAATTAATCATAATCACAAGGCTATTAAAGGTACTTTTTCTGCTAGGGATTGGGATTTAAACCAATATAAACATCAAATTAATTGGAATAAACAACAGCTAGAAAAGTTAAATTTACCGATTCATGAAGTTAAACCAGGTAGTTACCGCACCTATCTAGCCCCAAGTGCGATCGCATCTTTGTTGGGAATGTTTTCATGGGGTGCTATTAGCGAGGCATCTTTACAACAAGGGGGAAGTGCTTTGGCAAAAATGAGACAAGAAGAAAATTTATCTCCCTTATTTAGCTTAAAAGAAAATTTTGAGAGCGGTAATGTACCTCGTTTTAATGATTTAGGAGAAGTTTCTCCCAATGAATTATCGTTGATTGAATCAGGAAAACTCTTAAATACCTTAATTAGTAGTCGTACTGCTTTAGAATATAATTTAACGGCTAATGGAGCTAATAGTAGTGAAAGTTTGCGTTCTCCCGAAATCAAAGCAGGTAGCCTGAAAGAAGAGGAAATTCTTAAGAATTTGGACACAGGATTATATCTTTCTAATTTACATTATCTCAATTGGAGCGATCGCCCTTCTGGCAGAATTACTGGAATGACCCGTTATGGCTGTTTTTGGGTAGAAAAAGGGGAAATAGTAGCAACTATTAAAGACTTACGCTTTGATGATTCTCTTTACTCTTTCTTTGGTCATAATTTAATAGCTTTAACTGGTTTTCGGGAATTTATCCCTGAAGTTAGTACGTATGAATCACGTTCATTAGGGGGTTGTTTAGTGCCGGGGGCGTTAGTTAATCAGTTTACTTTCACTCTTTAAGACTATTTCACCTCAGTTCCATATAAAATTGTAAGTTAAGGTAGGTAAGAGGCAATCATTTAAGCTAGGAATTAGGAGTTAGGATAAAAAAGAAATTTTCCGTAAGGGTTGAATATATTAAATCCCTACCACCCCAATACCTGAAACCTGCCTAAATCACTCATTAACTTTATCGCCTTTATAACAGACAGGAGTTGTACCGCCGGGGCGACTATAAGCGGATTTACTACCACATTCTCTCCCCATGGTGTCAATATCATAAGGACATTCGCACACACCAATTAAAGGCTTTCTTGCTGGTTGAAGAATGGGAGATTGTCTTCCCCCAAAAGTGTTGAAAATTAATAATCCTAACATCAAAAATGTGATCGCGCCTCCTGCCCATAGTAACATCGGACTAAAAATCATCTTCCACAGGCTTTTAAGAGAGAAATTAGGAACTTTGGAGGTATAACTGGTCAAATCAGACCAAAGAGGAGGATTAACTGCTAAATTTTGACAAATAACGGGCAACCAAGAAGAGCCGGGGGCTTTTTGTTCAAGATGATATAATTCCTGAATTTTCGCCTTTGCCTCTTTCACTGCTTGATACAAAGTTTCACCATTAGCATAGGCTTGAAGGAAAAATTTAAGAAATTCTTGGGCTACCTCATCGGGTACAGGTTCACGCATAATGATAGTTTGAGGTAGTTGTAAATCTGCAAGATTAAAGCCCAATCCTAAACCATCACAAGAGTTAAAAATTGCTAACTCCAAGCCATTATAAACAGCTTTAGCAAGGGTATTTTTCAACTTCTGAATATCGATAGTTTCATAGGGATTAATTTGTAACAAACCCGATTGGGTATTATTGTTACTACTACTATGACCTGCAAAAAAGAGAATTTGCCAAGATTGTTCCCATAAGGGGGTTAATTCCGCTAAATTGGGTTGATCTAAAAAAACTACTTCCGCATTCGGTAAACTATTTAAAATCCGTCTATCTCTATCTACATCTATACCACGGCGATCGCCCAAAATTGCTAAAATTCTAACCTTACCTTTAGTGTTTATATCACTACGGCGACTAGGTTTTTGACAATTAGGCTTACTCAAAGCAAATTCAGTATGAGGATAACGTTGCCACACATCCCACAGATACCAAGGTAATTGCCATAAACGTACATCTGCGGTTTGAATTACAAAACGAATTAAATCTTGTTGATCAAGATGAGGAAATAAATCAAATAATACCGACTGCACCAAAGAATCTTGTAACCATTGATTCAAATTAATTTCTAAGGCATTAATATAGCCCAAACATTCATCTATCGCCACATTTGTCACTTGAGCTTGATTTGCTCCTAAACGCAAACAATTAGCTAAATTACGATAACTACATTGCCAGTCAATATAACTTTTGTATAAATTAGGGGCAGGGGGTAATTTTCCCTCCGTTTCTACTAATAACTCTCTGGTTTCGTCATGGCTAAGTCTGAGACTAAAGGGAAATCCGATGTCAAAACTTCCCTCACCTATTTTGAAGATAATTACTTTTTTAGCCATGTAGATAATTAATCCGCCATTATTCTTCTCAATAATACTTTATCAGAAATTTTATATATTTACGCTAAGACACATCTAACTTTATATTCTTTAAGTACATGACAATGAAAAGATAAGCGTTTTAATCATGTTTAAGAATTAATAAAAATGGCTCTATCAGTTTGAGTATGTAAATTATTAGTTAGGGTAGGCAACAGGCAACAGGCAAGAGGCAATAGGGGATTATTAAATAATAATTTAGAAACTTTTAGTTTTTATTTTACTATAAACATTATTCAATAAAGGTTATAGAAGTCCTGTTTCTCTTAATTTATTATAACCACACTGTAGAAGAACCATAAAAATTGAATAAATTGCTTCTTCATTCTTTTGCAGATAATCTGTTATGATTACTGAGAAAAATTTTATCTCAACTATTGTCTTTCTTGTTTACCCTAGGATAATTTCAGGTTATGCCTCAATCTAATGATTCGATTCTTCAAGCGATTAACCTTTCTAAAAGTTTTGGTGGTTTAAAAGCAGTTCATCAAGCTAGTATAGATGTCAAAAATCATAGCATTACTGGTTTAATCGGTCCTAATGGTGCAGGAAAAAGTACTTTATTTAATCTTCTCTCCAATTTTTTAACTGCCGATGAAGGGCAAGTTTTATTTGAAGGAAATCCTGTACAAAATTTACCTCCTCATCAGATTGCAAGATTAGGCTTTTTGCGGACATTTCAGGTTGCAAGGGTGTTATCTCGTTTGACAGTTTTAGAGAATATGTTATTGGGTACACAAAATCAGATAGGAGAGCATTTATTTTCCGTATTGTTACAACCCCAAAAAATCAGGAAACAAGAAAGAGAAAGTAAAGAAAAAGCCATGAATATCTTGGAGTCGGTAGGGTTAGCAGAAAAAGCCTATGATTATGCTGGTGCGTTATCAGGCGGACAAAGAAAGTTATTAGAAATGGCTCGAACTTTAATGACTAATCCGAAGCTAATTTTACTGGATGAACCGGCGGCGGGGGTTAATCCCACTCTGATAAATCAAATTTGTGAGCATATTCTTCGTTGGAATCAACAGGGCATTTCTTTTCTAATTATTGAACATAATATGGATGTGATTATGTCTTTGTGTAGTCATGTTTGGGTGTTAGCAGAAGGTACTAATTTAGCAGATGGCACTCCAGAGGAAATACAAAATGATGAACAAGTTTTGTCAGCTTATTTGGGAGATTAATTAAGCAATAATTTCTTTTCTACGCAATAATATGTAAATTCGGGGAGGTTTCAGGTAGCAGCTTTTAGGTTTTAGGTTTAATCGGTTATAATTTTAATAAAATGTATTAATAAATACGAATTTTAATTGACAAATAACTAAAAATAGTATAAGGAATCTCCTCAGTAAGTTAAGCATGAATCAATCTCAGTGTATAGGGAAAGTATATTTAGTCGGTGCGGGTCCGGGAGATCCGGGGTTAATAACTGTTAAGGGCAAAGTGTTATTAGAAATGGCGGATGTAGTCGTTTATGATGCTCTTGTTAGCCCTGAAATTTTGGCAATGATTAATCCCCAAGCAGAAAAAATTGATGCAGGGAAGCGCAGAGGCAGACATTCTCTTTTACAATCTGATACCACTAAGTTACTGATTGAAAAGGCTTATCAACATCCTATCATTGTACGTTTAAAGGGAGGAGACCCTTTTGTGTTTGGTAGGGGAGGAGAAGAAATGGAAGATTTGGTAGCCGCAGGAGTTGCGGTGGAAGTTGTCCCTGGTATTACGTCTGGTATTGCCGCCCCTGCTTATGCTGGTATTCCTGTTACTCATCGTGATTATAGCTCTTCTGTTACTTTTATTACTGGTCATGAAGCCGCAGGAAAATATCGTCCTCAAGTTAATTGGGGCGCGATCGCACAAAGCTCTGAAACTATTGTGATTTATATGGGCATACATAATTTAGGGCAAATTATCCCTCAATTAAAGGAGGGAGGCTTAACTGGTGATACGGATATTGCTTTAATTCGTTGGGGTACAACTCCTCAGCAGGAAGAATTATATGGTACTCTCGATGATATTTTACACAAGGTAGATGCTCACAATTTTGAAGCACCTGCGATCGCAATTATTGGTCGAGTAGTTCAATTTAAAAATCAATTAGGAAATGAGAAACAATAAGTAATAATTGGTTTTATTTTTAATTTAGTTAATTGTTAATTTGCGTCCATAAATGGTTTAATTCTGGCAAAATTAGCTTCTCTAAACCTAACTTTACTGCTCCGGTAGAACCGGGTAAAGAAAATACCAATTTCCCCTGATAAACTCCTGCTAATGCCCTAGATGCGATCGCTCTTGAGCCAATTTCTTGATAGCTTAAAAAACGGAATATTTCCCCAAAACCAGATAACGTTTTATCCAGTAAATTTGCCAATACATCATAGGTGTGATCCCGACTAGAAATACCCGTGCCACCATTAAAAATCAAACAGTTTACATCATTATTTTCAGCTATATTTTTTAAATTTATTTCTATTAACTCTTTGTCATCTTTGATAATTATATAATTAACAATATTATGTCCCGATTCTATCAATAATTTTTTTATTATTTGTCCACTTTTATCATTAACAATCGTACGACTATCACTAACTGTTATAATAGCACAGTTGATGGAGATAAATTTCTTATCTGGATGGGGAATAGACACAATTTGAATTAACTATTCTAAACTAAAAACTTGATCACAAACAAAGTTATTGTACCATCAGAATTAACAAATGTTAGTGACATTTTATATTTAACTAAATTACCCTAACTCAAAGCTAGTAACGCCAAAAATTTTATCAACAGGTAAAGAAGGAATTTCTTTATTATACATTCTTGCTGTTTCAAAAACTAAATTCAAATCATATTTATCAACTAAAATATTAGCTTGATGATTAACTTCTGGAATATCTAAATAATAGGTTTTTCCTTCAGGAATCTTAGATTGTAAACCAACAAAAATTGATTCCGCAAAAGAAATATTGTCTGCAAATAAAGGAGCAATTTTATATCCAGAATCACAAACTCTAACCATTCCATAACCTCTTAATTTATCACCCTCAATAATCCCTAAAACTTTACTTTCAGGTTGGTTAATCCATGCCTTAAGAAAATTAGTTCTGTCATCAGGAAAAAATTGTTTATCATAATAATTAATTATTTCAAAGGGTATAGAAGATAAATCAATAACTGTTTTGTTTTTTTCTATACTATGATTACTAATTCCTTGATAGCGAATATTTCTATAAGCAAACTTAAAACCAGATTTTCGGTAATTATCTTGTTGACTAACAACTCCATCCAAACCAATATTTCTGCCCGATAAACTTCTTATTGCTTCCTGCCAAATTTTTAAACCATAACCCTGTTTTCGGTAGTCTGGTTTGACAATGTAAAAGCCAATAAAACCAAATTTTTCCCCATACTTCACAGCAGAAATAGTTGCAATTAGTTGATTATTGATAAACCCGCCTAAAAATCCCTCTGAATCAGCCTGATAAAAACAATCTTTATCATATAATCCCGGATTCCAACCCTCTTCTTTTGCCCACTCTATAGGACAATATATTTCTTCGTAAGTTAGTTTTCTAATGTGATAATCTTCATTCATATTGTTAATGTTTTTAAATTATGAAACAATGTTTTTTCTAAGTATAAATTCCTACAGTATTTAACAGATTAATCTGCTTAATTAAACTTAATCATTAATTGTAAAAATACTTAATAGAGAAAAGCCTATAAATAAGTTAATTTAAAGATAATAGAGAAAAGAGGTCAGAAAGATGTTTAACATAGCGTTTTCTCACGATCATAATAGACAAATAAATTGGTCTGCAATCATTTTATTTACTTTAGGATTTTGGCTTAGTGCTAGTTTTGTTTTGGATTTTGTCTTAATACCTGCCTTATCTGTAACAGGCATGATGACTGAAAGCGGATTTGCTAGTGCTGGTTTCGTTATTTTTGGTATTTTTAATCGGGTAGAATTAATTTGTGCTTCTCTGGTTTTAACCACTGCTTTGGTTTTTGGTTCACAACATTACTTTACTCAAAGAAAGCAAGTTTTATCAATTATTTTTTCTAGCTTATTATTACTTATTGCTTTAGCTTATACTTATGTTTTTACCCCTCACTTAACAGCATGGGGATTATGTTTAAACCAGTTTAGCATTAATCAAACAATGCCCATAAATATGATTTCATGGCATGAAGGTTACTGGTTTTTAGAGTTAGTTAAATACATCTTAGCTGGTACTTTATTGCGTTGGAGTTATCAGGGTTTATTAAGTCATAATTAAAGATGATTATTTCCTGCAAAGAAGGTGAAGTTTATTAAAATTTATTAAGGTGGGTTTTAACTCACCATTTAATGTTTTATTGTGGCTTTGAATGGCGTACCGTAACTGTAAATATTGACGTGAAAAGTTAATTATTAGATAACATAAGTATTTAACATATCATCTTTATTGGATTATACGATAAACACAATTAAAGTAACTCAAATAAAAATGTAGTAGTTATTGCCTATGATACCCTTCATAACTAATCTTTTAGAAAAATATAATCCCTATTTACAACCCTTTTATTTACTAATTGCATGGGGGTTGTTTTTCGTTTTGATTTGGACTTTAATAACGGCCATTATCGATATTAATAAACGCTCTCAAAAAATGCACCAAATTCCCTGTACAAACTGTCAATATTTTACCAGTAATTTTTACTTAAAATGTCCAGTAAATCCTAGCACTGCCAATACAGAATTAGCTATAAATTGTCGTGATTTTCAGAAAAAACAAGATTATTAAAGTGGCTCTTTAAAAGTAGTTATGACAAATTAAGATAAAACAATGTCTATTATCTTTAATCTATGACAATTAGTTATTTATGGAGATAATTATCTTGTCATAATAGGGAAAGAAGGTATAACAAAAAAGCAATGAAGAATGAAAAATATTTCGTCCCTAATTTTTGACTCCTAATTTTTAATTGCTGACAGTTGATACTAAAAACCTGACATTGTTTTCAGCAACAGTTAGTTATACAAAAAATTAAGAAAGCTATCCAAGTTATTTTTAGGGCTAGATGAGATTATAATTGTGATTGAAAAATAATTTTATTTTTAATTTTTCTAAGATGAATAACTGTCAAAAACCATCACAAAGTAATTTATCTCTACATCAATCTCTTTTTTTCTTGATATTTTCATCAAGTCTTCTTCTTTCAACGGTAACAGCTAAGACTATTTCTGCTAGGCCATTATGTTATCTTATTGACGCCAATGGAAACCAAATCAATTTATCAGATATTTGTGGTCAATCAAAAAAAACTGCGACTATTCAAGAAAAACAATCCTCCACTCTTCCTACTCCTTCTCAGAATAGCCCAAGCAATATAAATCCAAATCAAGCTAACACAATAACCCCAGAAAACTCTGCGAATACTGGAAACGCAACGCCAAATTCTCAAAATACAACGGATGCCCAAAAAGAAGAAGAAATTGATACCACTGAATTTCCTCCTGCACAGAGAAAAATTCCTCTCTTACAAAATCAAAGAAAAGAACAAATTATCGATGAACAATAAAATAAATTATATTAGAATTACTTGATTGATAATTATAATGATGAATAAATATTACTCTTTGGTGGTATTTGGCAATAATAAAAAAGTTAATTTGAAGAGGCTAAATAAGGAATTAGAATTGCAAAAAAAACAATGTTTAGAATTCTTTAAAAATCAGATAGAAATTAAGATTAATTTTTTCGATAATACAATTACTAGCTTTTCTGAAGTCAGTAAGGTATTAAGTGATTTTAAAGGAGATATATTTATCTTATTAAATAATAAATATTATCCAGAACATAATTGGTTGAAAAATATCATTCTTTCTTTTTATAACAGTCATCACCATATATTGATAGGGAAAGTAACTGAAAATAATTTAACTGAAAATAATTTATTGTTTAATTGGTTTAAGCAAGAAAAAAACAATCAAGAAGATATATTCAGTGAGATTAGAAAATTTGTCGGTAATTGTGCGTTAAAAAAATCTTTTATTCAGCCAATTTCGTGCCTATTATCAGTAGATAATGAAGATAAAAAAAGTTGCTTTAAGCGCATTTTTAGAGAAATAGAAACAGAAATACTCTATTCAGAAAATGTACGAGTAGTAAAAAAATTATAGTTTATTTTTTTTCCAGTGATATAATAAGCGTAAAATAAAATGATAAGCAATAGTAGCAGAAATAATTCCGACAATAACAGAGCCAAATAATAAGGTTATAGTTATTTCCGTTCCCATTTGTGCAAATTCACGCCATGATTGCCAGTTAAATTGTAAGTCTTGATTACTAACAAAAAAACCTAAAATAATTTTACCTACATGGAAATTAAATATAAATAAAGGTACATAGGTAAAGGGATTACTAACCCAAGTTCCCATTAAGGCGGTAAATTTATTTCCTCTGACGATAAAAGCCAATAAAAGACTTATTAAAAACTGTAAACCCATTAGGGGTAAACATCCAGAAAAAACTCCTACGGCGAATCCTCTGGCAATTTTATGGGGATGCTCTCTTAATCTTAACAGTTTCCATTTATAATATTTACCATATCTTTTCCAAGAAGAATCCTTTTTTCTACATTGCTTTTTATTCAATCTTTTTTTTTCAGAAGAATAACTATTTTTTGTCAAATTTTGTTCTACATTAGAGGTTTTATTTTTATGAATAAAATTCATTTTTGATTTAATAAAAGTCTATATTTATGGTAAGATTAATGGTAAAATAATTGAAAGTTTCTATGATCAAAGCATAAAGAATATTATTAGTATAACAATTAGATCAGTACAAGACAAAAAACGAAATGAGTTACAATATCTAACACTACTAGGGATTTATAGAATTGAACCATAATATTCCAATAAAACCACACATGAATCAGATTAACTTACTCTGTAACACTTTCAAATAAGATTTACCTTGGAATAGAACTCGTTGCCAAAACTGTTGTCTCATTAATAAACATATCTTAACCTTGGTTTTTTAGTATGTATAGAATACAGTAATATTTTAAATCTATTGGTTTTAATATTTTTTTTGCACATTATTCAGTTTACAAAGAATAAGAATAGAATTACCTTAGCTCCAACTGAAGTTAATATTAAAATTAAAAAAATTATGAATATCCCCTTAGTTAAGGAAGCCGAAAAATATTTAGATAGAATCGCTATCATTGATCAAGAAAAGGAATTTACTTATGGCGATTTATTATTTACTTCCCATCAAATAGCTAGTTTATTGTTAACGGAAAAACTGGATTTAAAAGAAGAGAGAATCGCTTATTTAATACCTTCTGAATTTAATCACGTGGCTATACAATGGGGAATTTGGAGAGCAGGAGGTATATCTGTTCCTTTATGTATTTCTCACCCTTTGCTAGAGTTGGAATATGTAATTCAAGATGCACAAGTTTCTATCATTATTGCTCATCCTAATTTTGAAGATATAGCAAAGTGTCTGGCAGAAAATAGTAATTGTCGTTTTATCTCTACAAAAGACATCACTTCTGTTGATACTCTGGTTACTTTACCCCAAATTGATATTAGCAGAAGGGCTTTAATTCTCTATACTAGCGGTACAACAGGAAAACCAAAAGGGGTGGTTATTACCCACAAAAATATACTTTCTCAAGTTCAAAGTCTTGTGGAGGCATGGAAATGGCGAGAATCTGATAGTATCTTACATACTTTACCATTACATCATATTCATGGAATTATTAATGTTTTAACTTGTGCTTTATATAGTGGAGCTAAATGTCACTTATTGCCTAAATTTGACCCCGAAAGCGTCTGGAATAAAATTCTTGAGGGTAAATTAACCGTTTATATGGCAGTACCAACCATTTATGTTAAATTAATTAATCATTGGCAACGATGCGATCGCATCTTACAAGAACAAATGTCCGCAAAATGTAGAAAGATGCGTTTAATGATTTCAGGCTCGGCGGCATTACCAGTTAAAGTATTACAAAAGTGGCAGGAACTAAGTGGTCATTTTTTACTAGAGCGCTATGGAATGACAGAAATAGGCATGGCTTTATCAAATTCTTTAGAGGGAAAACGTTTAGCAGGTTATGTAGGAAAACCTTTACCCGGAGTAACTGTAAGGCTAGTGGATGAGCAAGGAAATGTCGTTAAAGAAAACACGGCAGGAGAAATCCAAATAAAGGGAAACAACGTTTTTCTGGAATATTGGCAAAAACCAGAAGCAACGGAAAAAGCATTTAAAGATGGTTGGTTTTGCACTGGTGATTTAGCCATTATGGAAAATGAAAACTATCGTATTTTAGGCAGGTTGTCGGTAGATATTATTAAAACAGGAGGATACAAAGTATCTGCTTTAGAAATAGAGGAAGTATTACGCACCCACCCACAAATAAAAGATTGTGCGGTAGTAGGGGTAAAAGATGAGCATTGGGGAGAAAGGGTTTGTGTCGCTATTATTCCTATCCAAGAGGATAAGCTAACTTTAGACAATTTAAGACAATGGGCAAAAGAAAAATTGGCTGTATATAAGATTCCCTCTAAAATGTTGATGGTTGATAATTTTCCCCGTAATGCTATGGGCAAGGTAATGAAGCCTAAAGTCATAGATTTATTTCTTCAAGAGGAAAATTAATTAGAAGTTTAAGAAATAGGGAAATAGGCAATATATAACCTCAGTTTGGTTTAAGAATATCGGGTAAGGATAGGTTTCAGGTGTTGGGGATTGGGGAGAAACGAGAAACGAGAGAGGAGTTAGGAGTTATTAATTCTTAATTCTTAAACCATTGCCTATTGCCTATTCCCTATTGCCTATTGCCTATTTACCTTTGCCTCTTGCTCTTTTCACCATCACTCATAGATGAAAATTTACCCTAACTCAGGTTCGCTTACTGAGTATCTCTGAACTGTGTTAACTTTTGGTTGACATTACTTGTTTTTACTTATAGATTGTCAACTTTTTGTTGATATTCATACAGCATTTTATTTCTAACAAATCATTCCTGATTGCTATATATGATAGATAAAGTTTATTAATAATTGATTGTAAATGTTAGATCTTGAAAAAACCCTTGAGAATCTCGATATTAATGCAGACTGGATCGGATTAAGACAAGTTTGCGAAACTACAACTCATCGTATTTTCCGTGATGGCAAACCCCAAAGTAATGGCAGAAAAATAAATCATGGAGTAATGGTGGAAGTAATGGTTAATGGGCAAATAGGCTATTGTGCTACTAATCATTTGAATCAATCTGCAATTCAACGGGCGGCGGAAATTGCTCAACAACAAGCCGAAAAAGCGAGTAAATGGAGTATTTTTAAATTTAATACGGATATTAGACCTTCCGCAAAGGGAAGTTATCAATCCCCTATTACCGAGTCTGCTAATTTAGTCCATCCCCAAGAGTTAAATGATTTATTAGTCCAAATTTGTCATCGTCTTCGGGTGTCGGATAAGGTGGTTAAAGCTACAGCTATGGCTGGAATTAGTGATATTTCCTCTCATTTTGTTAGTAGTAATGGAGCGAATATTCAACAGCAATTTTCCCTTGTGGAAACTGATTATGCTGCGATCGCACAAGATGGTAATATTGTTCAAAAAAGAAGTGATAACGGAATGTTAGCTAGATGTTATCAAGCAGGAAAAGAAGTCTTTAACCCTGAAATTACCCTTAATCGTGTGCAACAAATAGGAGAAGAAGCGGTAGAGTTAGTTTTTGCCCAAGACTGTCCGAACATGACTACTACCCTTGTTTTAGCACCAGATCAAATGATGTTGCAAATTCATGAAAGTGTAGGTCATCCTTTGGAAATCGATCGCATCTTAGGAGACGAACGTAATTACGCAGGAAGTAGCTTTGTTAAATTATCAGATTTTGGTACACTTGCCTATGGTTCGCCCTTGATGAATATTACCTTTGATCCTACTGTTAAAGGGGAATTTGCCAGTTATGGTTACGATGATGCAGGGCTAAAAGCAGAAAAACAATACTTAATTAAGGATGGTATCTTACTTAGGGGATTAGGTAGTCTTGAAAGTCAACAGAGGTCAAATATTCAAGGAGTGGCCAATTTTCGCTCTTCCTCTTGGAATCGTCCTTCCATTGATCGCATGGCTAATTTAAACTTAGAATCAGGTAATAGTAGTTTCCATGAGATTATTAGCGCGATCGAATTTGGAGTTTATATGAAATCTAACCGCTCATGGTCTATTGATGACTACCGCAACAAATTTCAATTCGGTTGTGAATATGCCCAATTAATCGAAAACGGTAAAATTACTAAAACCCTGAGAAATCCTAACTATCGAGGAGTAACCCAACATTTCTGGCACAATCTCATTTATGTAGGCGATGAATCCACCAGAGAATTTTATGGAACTCCCTACTGTGGTAAAGGAGAACCAAATCAAGCCATTAGAGTTGGCCATGCCTCTCCCGTGTGTGCCTTTAAAGATATTCAAGTATTTGGTTGCTAGGATTTCAGAAAGAGGTGTCAGGTTTCAGGTTTTAGGGGGGAATTTTTTTTAATCTTAACTCCTAACTCCTAACTCCTAACTCAAATGGATTGCCCTTTGCCCTTTGTTTGTAAAAGAACTATAAAACCTTGAGTAAGGCTTCTCCCATACCTTGACAACCTACCGCCTGACAACCTTCAGACATAATATCTCCCGTGCGATAGCCTAAATCTAAAACTTTTAAGACAGCTTGTTCAATTTTATCCGCCGCCAATGGTTCATTTAAACCATAACGAAGCATCATAGCCGCACTTAAAACTTGTGCCAGAGGGTTAGCTTTATCTTGTCCTGCAATATCAGGGGCTGAACCGTGTACAGGCTCAAATAAACCGGGGCGATCGCTTCCTAAACTTGCTGATGGTAACATACCAATACTACCAGTTAACATGGCCGCCGCATCAGAGAGAATATCCCCAAATAAATTACCTGTAACAATAGTGTCAAATTGCTTAGGATTGCGAACTAACTGCATGGCCGCATTATCCACATACATATGTGTTAGTTCCACATCAGGATATTGATTGGCCATAGCATTGAGGCGATCGCGCCATAATTGAGAAACATCTAGTACATTAGCTTTATCTACAGAACACAATTTTCCTGTTCGTTTTTGGGCAGTTTCAAAAGCTACTTTAGCGATGCGATCGATTTCTGATACAGTATAAGCCATAGTATTTACCCCTCTTTTTTCTCCTGTTTCCGAGGTAAAAATACCCTTGGGTTGACCAAAGTAAATACCACCTGTCAACTCACGCACTACCATAATGTCAACCCCTTCCACTACCTCTTTTTTCAAACTAGAAGCATCAATTAGTTGAGGTAAGATAGTCGCAGGACGTAAATTAGCAAATAATCCTAAAGCCGCTCTGATACCTAAAAGTCCCGTTTCAGGACGCTTTTCCCTTGGTAAATTGTCCCATTTATAACCCCCAATAGCCGCTAATAAAACCGCATCACTCTGACGACATTTTTCAACAGTTTCAGCAGGTAAAGGAGTATCTGTTGCATCGATTGCCGCCCCACCAATTAAAGCCTCTTGAAATGAAAATTCTAAATCACATTGTTGAGCAATTACTTTTAAAACATCAACGGTGACTGCCATAATTTCAGGACCAATACCATCACCTGGTAATAGAGTAATAGAATATTTATTCGTCATTATCAATAAAAGTTTAGTATAGACCAACTTTCTATCATACTCTTAAGCTGTTATTTTCTAAAGTCTGAATGTTGACTCAAAACTTTTTCATTCATAGATAGGGGCTTAATCTTATTAACCCCTTACCTGATGAGTCAAATGCTTCTCTTTTCCTCTTTCCTATCCAACGGGTGTAAACTTTTTCAGAAAACTCCCTTAATTTATACTTGATGATGTTCTGCTAATATCTTCTCTAATTTAGCTTCTTCTAATTTACTAATTATTCTCTGAGATTCATGTATATCTCTTTGAGTTTTACTCAAACTAACTGTAGAACTAATAGAAAAAGCCAATCCCATACCTAAATAAGCCTTAATCCATAAATCCACTGGTAAAAAGAAAATTCCAAAGCCCATTCCTCCCACAGAAAGAAAAAAAGATAACCATGTTTGAGCAACCCAAGCATTGCTATGACTTTGATTTACATTATCTTTACTCATCGTTTTATCATCCTAATTAACAATTTATTTAGCACGATTATAAATAGAATAATTTGCTTTTTGTTGATAGTTTGTGACAGTTTTTATAGTGGCTATTTAATTTTTTTTAATAAATTATTGAAGATAAATTATTTGATTATAGTACCTAGAAATAATCTCTAATTTAATGTGTGCAAGTAAGCTATTATGCTAGAAATATCAAAAATCTATCTAAACACTTAGATTTCTTGTCAACTCAAGTATAAATGCTTCAGAAAATTAAACCCAAAATCTGCCCTTACCTTAAACTGCCTGATAGCTGAAACCTCGCTAAATCGAATATTTTTGGGTGATACAAAGGCTGAAAATATTATGTTTTTTCTGACGGATAGACAAAATCGTCAATTAGCTTTAGGGCTAACCCATGAAGAAGTAATAACAGCGATCGCGCAGCGCCACCGAAGGTGATCGCACCTCCCCCAACCCCAACAAGATGCGATCGCTGTTAAGGAAAAATTTGATAAATTTCTCTACGATGTGCAATCCTTTCACAGATAATAATTTTTTGTTTTTTATTAATTGTTAAGCCAATACGATAATCTCCAATTCTAATTTTATATTCAACTTTCCACATTATTTTTGATGACTTCTAAATATTTTAATGCTTCATCTTTTGATAGAGTTTGTTCATCTTCCACTTTTTCTATCAGTTTCCCTAGTCCATAATTTTCTAAAATTTCTTCTATTTGTTCAAATTCGGTAATTGGAATTTGCACGGCTATAGTTTTTTTGTCACTATCTAAAACATAGTTTTTATTAATTTGCAACATTGACGATATTCAAAATTACTAACTTTTTCGTTAAATTATAAACTATTGAATTTATAAATTTTATAACAAAAGCGATCGCGCAGCGCCACCGAAGGTGATCGCACCTCCCCAACAACACCTGAGTTCGATATAAGAAAAATCGTAAAAGTAAGGTGCGGAGGCACGAGAAGCGTGGGCATCTCGACTACGCTCGATAACCAGCATGGGAAGAAAGAGTTTAAAAATGAGTAAAAACAACCATTAAAATTAGTAGATAAGGTCAAAAAATCAATTTTAAATAGTTTTAATTCAATATTTGCTAAGTTTAGCTCCGAACTCCGAACTCCGAACTCCGAACTCAGGTAAAAGTCGATCTATTCTTGATAATGATACCTACAGGAGATAATGGTTAAATAATCGTCATCAATAACATAAACAAGACGATTTGTTTCATCGATACGACGAGACCAAAAACCTGACAAATTTTCTCTCAAAGGTTCGGGTTTACCTATTCCCTCAAAGGGATGAGATAAAGTATCTTGGATAAGTTTGTTAATTCTTTTTAAGGTTTTCTTATCCTGAGATTGCCAATAAAGATAGTCTTTCCATGCTTTACTACCCCAAGCTAATTTACGCATCGATTAAATCGTGTTCTTCTGTTTTACCCTGTTTATATTCTGCGATCGCCTCTTCTAAATGTCTAGCATTAGCTGGAGATTTTAAAAGATAAAATGTTTCCATGAGACTGTCATAATAACTTTTAGACATTAAAACTGCATCCTCTGCATCTCTTCGCACAATTACAGTACAATCTTGATCATTAGCAACAGTATCTAGTATTGATTTAAAGTTTTTTCTTGCTTCAGTAAAATTTACAATATTCATTGTCTTAGTTGTACATTGTTAGGTACATATCCTATTATAATCTGTTTTCTTGTTTGTGTGTGAGATTTTATATCCAATTAAGAACGATCGCGCAGCGCCACCGAAGGTGATCGCACCTCCCCCAATGCCAACAATTATTATTCAATCAAATATTCCGCTCTATTTTTTTATTTTGCTATTTTTGCTTTAGAATTATAAAATAAAGAGATTATAACAAATATAAATCTATGACTTTTAGTGAAGTAGTTGAATCTGTAAAAAAACTTTCTTTTCAAGAGAAAGAAGAATTAAAATCTCTGGTTGAAAAATATTTAGTTGAAGAAAAAAGAGAAGAAATTTATCAACATTACGTCATTAGTCAACAGAGACAAAAAGAAGGTAAATTAACCTTTTCCTCAGATATTGATGAATTAATGAGATCTTTAGAAAATTAATGTTAGAAATAAGTTTTGATGAATCTTTTAAACGAGCTTATAAAAAACAAATAAAAGGTAATATCAATTTAGAACAAAAATTTGAAAGTAAATTAAAATTATTTAGAGATAATCCTTTTGATGTGAGATTAAAAACTCACAAATTATCGGGAAAACTCAAGGATTTATGGAGTTTTAGTATTGAATATTATCAAAGGGTAATTTTGTATTTTGTAGATGAAAATAAAGCGGTTTTTATTGACATTGGTACTCACGATCAGGTTTATTAAAAATAGCTAAAAAGCGATCGCACCCCACACACACCACAAGATGCGATCGCCTTATCATCAGATTGAAAGAAAGTTCGGTTATGCTAGAGAGGTTAATTATTAAGGAATAAGATTAACTATCAGATAATATTAAACTGCTACCTCAAACACAACACATTCCCCATCAGCAATACTAGCATTAGTTGGACTAGAAAGATTAACCTTAATTAATCACATCTCCCGTATAATAAGAGCTTGTTTATAAGCTAAATTATTATAGTTATGCGTTTATCTTCCATGTTATTTGCCACTCTGCGTGAAGATCCTGCGGAGGCGGAAATTAAAAGTCATAAGTTATTATTGAGAGCAGGTTATATTCGTCGTATTGGTAGCGGTGTTTATAGTTATTTACCTTTGATGTGGCGAGTTTTGCAAAAGGTGAGTCAAATTGTGCGGGAAGAAATGAACGCTACAGGGGCACAAGAATGTTTATTACCCCAGATGCAACCTGCGGATTTATGGCAAGAATCAGGGCGTTGGGATACTTATACAAAAGCGGAAGGCATTATGTTTTCCCTTACAGATAGACAAAATCGTCAATTAGCTTTAGGACCTACCCACGAAGAAGTTATAACTGCGATCGCTCGTGATATGGTAAAATCCTATCGGCAATTACCTGTTCATTTATATCAAATTCAGACGAAATTTAGAGACGAAATTCGCCCCCGTTTCGGGTTGATGCGCGGTAGAGAGTTTATTATGAAAGATGGCTATTCTTTCCATACTTCCCCAGAATGCTTGAAAAAGACTTATAATGACATGGATCAAGCCTATAAAAACATCTTTACTCGTTGTGGCTTGAGTTTTCGCCCCGTAGAAGCGGATTCAGGTGCGATCGGCGGTTCTGGTTCTCAGGAATTCATGGTATTAGCCGAAGCTGGAGAGGATGAAATTCTCTACACCGAAGATGGTTTATACTCTGCCAACGTAGAAAAAGCCGTTTCTTTACCTGCGGATAAGGTAACATCCCCCTTTACTAGCTATGAGAAAAAAGCTACTCCTAATACTGAAACTATCGAAAAAGTTTGTAAATTGTTAGAATGTTCTGCAACGAATATTGTTAAAAATGTTCTCTATCAAGCCGTCTATGATTCAGGAAAAACGGTCTTAATTTTAGTCAATATTAGGGGAGATCAAGATGTCAATGAAGTTAAATTAACCAATGAATTAGTAAAATTAGCCCCTAATTATACTGCTAATACTGTACTTAGTTTAACCGTTCCCGATGAGAATGCTCAACAAAAATGGGCAGAAAAACCTTTACCTTTAGGCTATATCGCCCCAGATTTAAGTGATGATTATATTGCTCAAAATAAAGACGTTGCAGGGGAATTTTTACGATTAGCAGATCAAACGGTAGTGGATTTAGAAAACTTTGTTACTGGTGCTAATGAAACAGGGTATCACGTTGTGGGAGCTAATTGGGGGCAACAATTCACCCTACCTAAGTTAACCGTTGACATTCGTAAAGCAAAAGTGGGCGATCGCGCTTTACATAATCCCGAACAAACCTTACAAACCGCTAGAGGTATCGAAGTAGGGCATATTTTCCAACTAGGTACTAAATATTCTGAGGCAATGGGGGCAACCTACACCGCCGAAGACGGCACAGAAAAGCCTTTTGTCATGGGTTGTTATGGTATTGGGGTATCTCGTCTGGCACAGTCTGCCGTGGAACAATCCCACGATAAAGATGGTATAATCTGGCCAGTTGCGATCGCACCTTATCACGCTATAGTCGTTATTCCCAATATCACCGATGAACAACAGGTAAAAATTGCCGAGGAAATCTATCATAATCTGAATCAAGCAGGAGTAGAAACCCTCTTAGACGACAGAGACGAACGAGCAGGGGTAAAATTCAAAGATGCGGATTTGATTGGTATTCCCTATCGTATCGTAACAGGAAGATCTCTCAAAGATGGAAAAGTCGAGTTAGTGGAAAGAAGCACAAAAAACTCTCAAGATGTTCTTGTTGAGGAAATCGTCAAAATAATATCAGAAATGATCAAGAATAACTCATAATAAAAAAGGGGAAAAACCAAATCCCCTTCTCTATCCGTGTCAAATACTATTTGTCCTCAATCAGAAAAATCATGGTATCTGAACCGCAAACTTATAAAAACGTGATGGAAGCCTTTGTGCAAGAAGAGATTGAATTTCAACTGCAAAATAATAAGGCTTTGAGTAGAAGTGCAGACTATATCAATTTATTAGAGGTTGCTACTTTTGCCCTTAATCGACTCCCTTGCTATTATGCTTCATCCATAGAGGGGATAGAGAGACAAAGAAGAAGAATTAAAGAAAAAAGAGAGTTAAAACAGAAAATATCTTTTGT
Source organism: Cyanobacterium sp. Dongsha4 (assembly GCF_036345015.1). Taxonomy (NCBI): domain Bacteria; kingdom Bacillati; phylum Cyanobacteriota; class Cyanophyceae; order Chroococcales; family Geminocystaceae; genus Cyanobacterium; species Cyanobacterium sp. DS4. The sequence continues at coordinate 3,718,781 of NZ_CP084098.1, forward strand.
GGTATCTCAAGCCTTTGCGGCCGTAGAAAGAGACCCTCTTAGACGCTCGACTCCTATAGTTGAAGCAGATAAGAAGGATATTTTTGATGAAGCTAGAAGTGTCGTTTCTCAAGCCCAAGACACTCTCCCTGAAACTGAGTTATGTTGGATTATTTCTTTTATGGAGGCTTTTCTGACGAACGTTACTTATAACAGTGTATCAGCCGAAGAGGTCGTAAAACTTTATTATTTACTATATTATTACTGGCAGGAAAATCAATAATTTTCCATTATAAAAAGGCAAAAGGCAAACCCCCCTTTATCCTCCCTATTTAGGAGGGAAGGCAAGAGGCACTCATTAGTTTAATGAACTTTAACCCTAACATCCCAACACCCCAATCCCTCAACACCGCAAAACCTGAAATCTGACACTTCTTTCCGAACTCCGAACCCCTATCATCATGCTAATATGATAAAATCAAGTTTGCTTAATTTATCCTAGTTGATCAATATCTTTACCAATACTTATGACCACTCAGCAATTAGAAAATTCGGTTCAGGATAAAAATTCTCCTGAATATTGGGATGAAGTTCCTAATCCTGCGGAAATGTCTTTTTTTGATCATCTCGAAGAATTAAGACAAAGGATTTTTGTTAGTTTAATTGCTGTACTATTAAGTGCGATCGCCTGTTTTGCTTTTGTTAAAACTATCGTAGCTTGGTTAGAAGTTCCAGCCCAAGGAGTTAAATTTCTACAGTTAGCGCCGGGAGAGTTTTTCTTTGTATCTATTCAAGTAGCAGGTTATACAGGAATTATTCTCGCCGCCCCCATAATTCTCTATCAAATAGTTCAATTTGTTTTACCCGGATTAACTAGAAAAGAAAGAAGATTTTTAGCTCCAGTGGTATTCGGTTCAAGTATTCTCTTTTTTGCTGGTTTAGCCTTTGCTTATTATGTTTTAATTCCCGCCGCTCTGAAATTTTTTATTGGCTACGGTGGTGATGTGGTAGAACAATTATGGTCAATTGATAAGTATTTTAAGTTTATTTTACTGTTAATGTTTTCCACTGGTTTAGCTTTTCAAATACCAGTCATACAACTACTTTTGGGTATGCTAGGCATAGTATCCTCTCAACAAATGCTATCAGGTTGGAGAATTGTGATTTTAGCTTCGTTGATTTTGGGAGCAGTTATCACTCCCTCCACAGACCCTTTAACTCAATCTCTCCTTGGCGGTGCAGTTTTAATGTTATATTTTGGTGGTATTGGGATGGTTAAGTTGATTGGGAAATAATAAATAGGGGTTGAGGACAAGGTGATGTCATCAGGGTAGGGAACAGGGAATAGGCAACAGGCAACGGTGTTTAGTTAACTTTCCCCCCTCATCTCCTTTTCTTTCGAATCCCCGAATACCCCAAACACCCTAAACCATAAAAATCAGAACCCTCATGTCTCCAAATTATTTGTTATTCATTTTCGCTAGGTTTAGAAGGGGTTTCCACGGGAATTACTTGTTGATTTGTTTCTCTAGCAGGTTGAGGTTCTTGATTGGGGTCTTTTATATTATTAGGATTAGGAATGAAGAAAAGTGCGATCGCGGCTAAGGTAAAACCAACAAAGCCAAGGGTAGCGGGGGTAGATTGTTCCACAAAGGAAACCTCCGCCTGACGATGACGACGAGATAAGGGCTTTATTTCATTTTTTAACTGGGGTAAAGTTAAAGGGTCTTGATACAGTTGATCTAAAGCATCTAATAAATCGAAAAGCTGTACTGTGGTTAATTCCCATTCTAATTGTTCTTCTGCCTGATCTTTTTCTTTTTGCCAGACCAATAAATGACGCTTTTTGTCTTCAAGATTGGTTAAATAAATATAGTCGTTTTTATCTTTAGACTCAACGGGATGATTTAAACCACTTAATAAATCGTGAGTGTAACTACTAACTGCATGGAGTAAATGTTCTACAAAAGTTAATCCTCCTTGTAAAGTGGTTGAATTTCCTATAATTTGACATTTTGCCAGAGTTAGCACCGACATTACTGATATTGCTTCTTGATTATCACTCTCCTCACTAAAACCTTGTAAAGATAGAACACAATTAGGAGACATATATTGACGCTCGATCGAACTACTCATAATCTATTAATTTTAATGTTGACAATCTCTTAACCATAAATTCACAGCCTGTCCAATTATACCGTTAGTCGTATCACGGGGAGGAGAAACGGAAAAATCTCCTTCGGGTTGAGGGTAGCCAAATCTTGTCATTGCCTTAACTAATTGCCATCCTTGAGGGGTAAATGTAAAAATTAGCCAATGGAAATTTTGAGCTTCAATAATGCGATTATCACTAGAATATTGTCTTTCCAAAGTGGTAAAAAATAATTGTTTTGTCTCCTGATTTTCTGATATGTAAAAATCCTCACTAGCAAAATTATTTAAAGGTAAAGATTGAGTATCAGGAATACTAGCAGTCACAATATAGGTGGGCAAAAAATTATCTAAATTAGGATAAATTCTTGAGCTTTGAATAACCCTATTACCATAATCTGCAATATCTTTTGTTAAAGATTGTGTTAAATTTTCCCAATTACTATTACATTTTTCCAATATATTATGAGATTTTATTTCTTTATTTTCTAGGGCGAATATCTGGGGAGCATAAAACCATATTTCACCAATGAATATAAAGATGAATGGAAGAAGAAAATTATGTTTGAATTTCATTTATTTTATCAAGTCCTATCTTTCCTCAAAGTATAGTTTTTGGAGATTTGCTCACCTAATTATAAACATTAAATTTACTCATACATAACTCTTAAATAATATTTTTCTCCGAATAACGATTCATCTTTAATTAGTTAGCATTAATTCCTTGTCACGACTAATCTTTTAATTTACAAAGTTACGAAGTTCTGATATAACAAGAATCAATCTAAAGACAACGAAGAAGGGTAACAGCTTTCTATGTATATTGTTCAAATTGCTTCAGAATGCGCACCTGTAATTAAAGCAGGAGGGCTTGGTGATGTCGTTTATGGCTTGAGTCGAGATATTGAAAGGCGTAATCATACATTAGAGATTATTTTACCTATGTATGACTGCATGAAATATGATAAGATTTGGAATTTACACATTGCCTATGAACATTTGAATGTACCTTGGTATGGTGGTACTATCCATACTTCTGTTTATTGTGGCTGGGTTGATGGGTTGCAGTGTTTCTTTATTCAACCTCACTCTAATGACAATTTTTTCAATCGAGGTTGTTATTATGGCAATAATGATGATTATATGCGCTTTACCTTCTTCTCAAAAGCGGCTTTAGAGTTTTTGTTAGCCACTGGTAAACGTCCAGACATCATTCACTGTCACGATTGGCAAACGGGTTTAGTACCTGTAATGCTATTTGAACAATATAGCTGGTTAGGAATGGGCGATATAAGGATTTGCTTCACTATTCATAATTTCAAACATCAAGGGGTTGCAGGAAAGGATATTTTATGGGCAACTCGCCTTAATAATGAACCTCATTTCTTTAGTTACGATCGCCTCCGTGATAATTTTAACCCTTTTGGACTCAATTTGATGAAAGGGGGAATAGTTTATTCTAATCACGTCAATACGGTTTCTCCTCACCATGCTTGGGAAGCTAGATATACTGATGTAAGTTATGGTTTAGGTCATACATTAGATGTTCATCAGAGTAAATTTAATGGCATCCTTAACGGCATTGACTATAAAACATGGAATCCAGAAGAAGACACCCATATCCCCCATCATTTCAATGTTGATGACCTCAGTGGCAAGTTAAAAAATAAAAAAGCACTGCGCGATCGCCTCTTACTCAGAGATGAGAAAAAGCCTATAGTTGCCTTTATCGGGAGATTAGACCAACAAAAAGGAGTAGAATTAGTTCATCATTCCATTTACTACTGCTTACGTAATAATGCTCAGTTTGTTCTTCTTGGTTCACCTACTGGGCGAGAAATCAACGAACATTTTTGGCGAGAAAAACATAATCTTAATGATAGCCCTGACTGTCACCTAGAATTAGGTTTTGATGAAGATTTAGCCCATTTAATCTATGCTGGTGCTGATATGATTGTTGTTCCTAGTAGTTTTGAGCCTTGTGGCTTAACTCAAATGATTGGGCTAAGATATGGTACTGTGCCTGTGGTGCGTGGAGTGGGTGGTTTAGTAGATACTGTTTTTGATAAAGACTATGATCAATTTCATGAAGAAGAAGAAAGAAACGGTTATGTATTTTATCAAAATGATCCTCCTGCCTTAGAATCTGCCCTAGAAAGAGCGATCGGTTTGTGGCATCATTATCCCTTAGATTTCCAAAAACTGCAAAAGCAAGGGATGCAGTATGATTACTCTTGGAAACGCTCTGGCCAAGAATATATCGACCTCTATGACAAAATTCGCCATAAAGAAGAAATTGTGGAGGATGAAGATTAGTTAGAGGTTTGGGGTATTGGGGAGAAACGAGTTAGGAGTTAGGAGTTAGGAGTTCAGGGTTTTTAATTCTTAATTCTTAATTTTCAACTATTTACCTTTATTCCTTGCCCTTTGCCTTGTTTTTATTACTGATCACTTATTTTATTTCATGATGAATCAAGAAAATTTAATTCCTGTAGTCGTAAATGGTGCGGCAGGAAAAATGGGAAAAGAAGTTATCAAAGCCGTGAAGGATGCTCCTGATATGATGTTAGTAGGTGCAATCGATCGCAATCCTGCTGTTATTGGGGAAGATGTGGGAGAGGTAGCTGGTTGTGGTGCATTAGAAGTTCCTATCGTTGATGACTTGGAAAGTGTTTTAGTTTTAGCTACTCAACACAAAATTCAAGGAGTAATGGTGGATTTTACTCACCCCGATTGTATTTATGACAACATTAGAAGTGCGATCGCATATGGCATACGTCCTGTAGTGGGTACTACGGGCTTATCTCCTAAGCAAATTAAAGACTTAGCAGAATTTGCCGAAAAAGCATCCACAGGAGTTTTAGTCATTCCTAATTTTTCCATTGGTATCGTGTTGATGCAACAAGCCGCCATCCAAGCCGCCCAATATTTTGACCATGTAGAAATTATAGAACTGCATCATAACCAAAAAGCAGATGCTCCCAGTGGCACAGCCATAAAAACCGCAGAAATGTTATCTGATTTAGGTAAAACCTATAATCCTCAGTTAGTGGAAGAAACAGAAAACCTAAAAGGGGCTAGAGGTAGTATTTGCGGTGATAATATTCGCATCCATAGTGTGCGCCTACCCGGTTTAATTGCCCATCAAGAAATTATCTTTGGTGCTCAAGGACAAATTTATACTTTACGCCATGATACAAGCGATCGCTCCTGTTATATGCCGGGGGTTTTACTATCCATTCGCAAAATCACTGAGTTAAAAACCCTTGTTTATGGTTTAGAAAAAATCCTCTAAAATTTTTAGCAAATTAGGGTGTTAGGGTGAGTGTTAATTAAATACTTTTGCCCTTTCCCTAATTGCCAATCAAATATAACAAAGCCATTCTCACCGCTACCCCATTTGTCACCTGTTCCCCAATTAAACTATACTTAACATCATCCATTAATTCTGAACTTAATTCCACACCTCTGTTAACAGGTCCTGGGTGTAACACTTTCACCTCTGGATTACACCATTGTAAACGTTCATGGGTAATGCCAAATAATTGATGATATTCCCTTAAACTTGGCAATAAATAGTCCGTCATCCGCTCTTTTTGTAATCTTAAAGTCATAACAAAATCAGCATTTTCTAAAGCCGGTTTTAATTGCCAATGAACAAATAATCGCTCTTTTTGACTATTATTTATTGTCTCTAAAAACAAAGTAGGTAATAAAGTTGGAGGGGCGGCCAAATGAACTTCACATCCTCCTGCTAATAAACTATTAATATTAGAACGAGCTACCCGAGAATGAAGTATATCTCCCACTATTGCCACTTTTTTACCTTTTAATAAAGATAACTGAGGATTTTTTTCATCTAATAACGAACAAATAGTAAATAAATCTAATAACGCCTGAGAAGGATGTTGGTGTAACCCATCTCCCCCATTAAAAATGCTTACTCCAGAATTTAAGCGATCCATTTCCATTGCAACATTCAAGGGGACACCAGAGTTACTGTGACGAATAACCATAATATTAGCACCCATCGCCCAATAAGTTTTTGCAGTATCTAAAATTGTTTCCCCTTTAGTTAGAGAAGAAGTGCCGGGGGCAAAATTGAGAATATCCGCCGAAAGCCTTTTTGCGGCTAACTCGAAACTGCTACGAGTACGAGTAGAAGGCTCAAAAAACATATTTGCTACTACCTGCCCCTGTAATGCGGGTACTTTTTTGGTACGACTTTTGAGAACAGATTTGAAACTAGATGCTGTAGTTAAAACTGCATCATATTCATCTATCGTAAAATCTTCCAGAGAAATAATGTGTTTTCTAGTCCAAGGTGTAGCAGTCATTTTTATAATAATTAACCAAAAAAATTAGAGTTTTTTACGTTCAGAATAAAACTTAATAACTCTTGCCTTAAATATCATAACCTGAAATGATATATTAATTAACAAGGGTGACAATATCTAAATAAACTTTATATGATAGATTGGCATAACTTTTTTTTGGGGATTCTACTTTGGTTAGGGGGTAGCGGTTTTTTACTAACTTTAATGAGAGATAAATCTTCCTCAGAAATGTCATCAACGGAATCTTTATTAATCTCTCGCAATGAAAGAATTTTAGAGCTAGAAAAACAGCTTTTAGAAGCAAAAGAGGAGTTAAATTCCGCTAACCAGAGAATAGATACTCTTTGTGCTGAGTTAGAAAGAAATAGTCAAGAGCAAAATCAATTAATACAAGAATTAGAATTAGAAAAGCAAGAGTTACAATCACAGCTTAGGAGTCTTGAGAATCAGATAACAGAAAAAACCAGTGAATTAGATAATGCCTATGCAGAAATAGAATTATGGCATCAACAAGTAGAAAAAATAAACACTGATTTTCACCATAGAGAAGATGACAGTCAAACACAAATAGAAATATTAGAGAAACAATTAAAAGAACAATTAAATAACTTAGATGAAAGTAGAAATAATATTAAAGAAATTGAACAAGAATTAGCACAAACTAATGATGAATTAGAACAAACTCAAGACGAATTAACTCTTTCTCAAAGGGAATCTAAAGAATTAAAAAACAAAATTCAAGAATTAAATTCAAAATGTGAGCAATTAAATCAAAAACTGGAAAAACTCCCCTTAGAATTAGAAGCAAATTGGCAAGAACAATTATTTAATTCCTTACAATATCTTTTTGTAAATTATCCTATTGCCAAAATGATAGCAAAATTAAAACCAAATACCAACATAAAAAATTTTATTACCCTGCTCAAACCCATTGATGATTTGTTAAAACAATGGCAAATTGAACCCATTGGCAAACCATGGGAAAAAGTATCTTTTAATCCTGAAATTCACTACAATGAAGAAGAAAAATTAGTTACAGGAGAAGAAGTTTATATTCGTTTAGTGGGCTATAAACAAGGGGGAAAAGTTCTCACCAAAGCTAAAGTCAGTTGTCAATTGCCGGGGCAAAATTAGAATAAAAGTTTAAACATAACTAAGATTCTGTTTACCCCTAATAAATTTATTTGTTTGAGAAAACTTTAACCTTCAATTTGTTTGAGATGGATATTTTTTCTGCCGAGGATAACTTCAAACTCATCTCCCGGTTTTAACCCCATTTTTTCAGTGTAGGCTTTTCCGATGGAAAGATTACCATTTGATTGAACATTTATACGATAATTAGCACTTCTTCCTCTTTTTTTGCTTTCTGTGGGCAATTCATTATCAAGACTGATGCCTTCTGCTTCAATTAAAGCATTGAGAAACTTAACCATACTAACTCTTTTTTGTCCATTATCTGTGAGGGTATAGTAACCACATTCAATGGCTTTTTCTTCACGAGAAACGTTACCTAATTTTTTAACTTTTTTTAGTAAGTCTTTTCCTGTTAATGGTTGTACTTTTTTATTTCGCATTTACTTTTATTCTACTAAATTTTTAAACAGTCTATTTTGAGCAGATATACAAAACAGTTTATCAGTTTTTGTTCATCAACTATAATATACTAAAATAGCGAAATTTTATTTTTTTATAAAGATAATCTAAAAAAACTAGACAAAAAACAAATCATAAAAAGTCTCAGGAAATAGATTGTATTTTATATTTATGTTAAGAGAAATATTTTTGACCTAATAAGAATCATTATGCCCCTCTCTTTTGTCTTTTCGCTTCTGAGTTTTAATGATGAATAGTGGATGGATTTTCATTAGGAATTAACTATTTGGATAAGGGGAAAGTAAAAAGGGCAAAGGCGAAGAATGAATAATTGATAAAACGATAAAACAAGGAGGCAACAAAGGGTTTAAGCCCCTTACTTAATCAAAACTTATGACTTTTGACTCTCAGGAATGACTCATTGATTCTTTTCCTCACTACTTATTAAACTAAGGTTAATTTGAGGTGATAATCAATCTTTAAATAACTTATGGGCAAACTTTATGATAATGTATAGAAATATAAAGCCATCTGCTTAAATTATTCTCCGTGTTAAAGATTATCACTTATAATAGTCCTGTTGCTATAGAACAAAATTCTCTACAAAACATTCATCGGGCTATTGCCCTTGGTAACTTTGATGGTGTGCATCTGGGACATCAGGAAGTAATTAAGCCTATACTGAAAGGTAATATAGCAAAAAATCTTGTTCCTGCTCTGGTCACATTTATCCCCCATCCCCAAGAGTTTTTTAGCGGACAAACCAAAAAATTACTGACTCCCATCAAGGAAAAAGCCCAAATTTTAGATAAATTGGGTATTCAAGAGTTAATTTTACTGCCTTTCGATCGCGAATTAGCTAATTTAACTCCCTTGGAGTTTGTCAAAGAAGTTTTACTAGAAAAAATCAAGGCTAATTTTGTCAGTGTGGGAGAGGATTTCTGTTTTGGATATAAAAGACAGGGAAAAGCGAAAGATTTACAATCCCTTGCTAATCAATATCAAATTGAAGTTAATATTACTCCAGAACAACATTTTCTTGTCAATCAACAAAATATACGTATTAGTAGCTCTTATATTCGTCAATCCCTCAGTGAAGGAAAAGTCGAATTAGCTAAAGATATGTTAGGCAGAAATTATCAAATACAAGGAAAAGTAGTGGAGGGGCAAAAACTTGGTAGAGAGTTAGGTTTTCCTACGGCTAATTTAAAAATTCCTCCTGAAAAATATTTACCTAAGCAGGGAGTTTATGGTGTGAAAGTAGATATACCTCAACAACAGAAATATGATTTATCCGCCGTTATGAATGTGGGTAAACGCCCCACTGTAGGGGGAGAAAGTATAATTGTAGAGGTGCATTTATTAAATTGGCAAGGAGATTTATATGGGCAGGATTTAGTGATTAAATTAGTTAATTTTATTCGCCCAGAAAAAAAGTTTACCTCTTTAGATGAGTTGAAGAATCAAATAACTCTCGATTGTCAATTATGTCTTTAAGTTTATTTTCTTGGTAATCTAAATAACTATCAACTATACACTATTTCTGTAATGTCTATATTTTTCAAAAAGAAAAAATTTTGGTCTTTAAGAAGTGCGGAAGTGACAACTAATGCTTTAATTTCAACTTTCTCGGTAATTATAATATTAGTATTAGTTAATTTTTTAGGCATTAAATATTCTTGGAAATTCGACTTTACAGAGAACAAATTATATACTCTTTCTCCTCAAACTCAAGAAGTAATAAAAAATCTTCAAGAGCCTTTACAAGTCTATGTTTTTGATTCTCCACCAAATAATTTTGATCGCCAATTATTAAATAATTATGCTCGTTATAATGACCTATTTTCTTTTCAATTTGTCGATCCTCAAGTCAATCTTAATCTAACACAAAAATTCCAAGTTGATCGCATCGGTGATGTTTATTTAGAATGGCGCGATCGCACTCAATTAGTACAAACTGTCTCTCCTGAAAGTAGATTAACAGAAGAAAAATTAACCAAAGCCATAGTTAAAATACAAAAACAAACTCAGGCAGTAGTGTATATAATACAAGGTCACGGAGAAGCAAATATTGAAAATCAAGGACAAAGTAGCTTTTCTCAAGCAGTGAAGAATCTTCAGGATATGGGCTATATTGTCAATCCCCTTAACTTGGGAGAATCTCCTCTCATTCCCCCCGATGCCGATGTATTAATTGTTAGTAGTAGTGATAGAGAATTATTATCAGGAGAAATAAACACGATTAAACAATATTTAGAGCGGGGAGGTAACTTGATGGTAATGTATAATGCTCTAAGCCCTACCAGTTTAGAGAGTATATTGGAAGAATGGGGTATAAATTTTAATGATACTCTAGTGGTTGACTCATCAGGCACAGGAGAAATTCTAGGCTTAGGCCCCTCCATCACTATCATCACTGATTATGGGCAACATCCCATAACCCAAGATTTTAACAATGGTTTGACGATTTTTCCTTGGGCAAGACCCATTATTACAGAAAACAAAGATAATATTGAAACAATCCCCCTATTAATTACTAATAGTCAATCTTGGGGAGAAAGTAATTTAGAAGGAGAAACAGTGGAGTTTGATCCCACAAAAGACATACAAGGGCCTTTAAATATAGGTGTTGCCTTAAGCAAAAAAAATGATGTTATTGCCGATAACCCTAACAACATAACAGAAAATCTCACTCCCTCTCAAGAATCTGGCTTAAATCCAGAGGAAGAATTACCTAGGGTAGAAGGAGAAACAGATTTACCGATGCCACCTACCATGAAAACTCCCTCTCCTATTACCAATAATAATGATGCAAACCGCATAAATAAAACATCTGCCGAGACGAGACTATTAGTTATTGGCAATTCAAATTTTGCAACGGATGGTTGGATTTCTCAGCAACTTAACAGTGATTTCTTTCTTAATAGTGTTGCTTGGTTAGCTAATGAAGATGAAACTAATTTATCTATTCGCCCGAAAGAATCTGTTAATCGTCGTTTTAATCTTACCCCTTTACAAGCCAATTTGATTTCATGGTTAGCCATTTTTATTATACCTGCTCTCGGTTTCATAGCTGCGATCGCACAAAGGCAACTTCGTCAGTGATTGCAACTTGGTGGTTGAGAAATAAATAGGATTTTTAGAACTACATTCCCCTTAAGGCTAAAGTAATAATACCTTGTTGACCTAGTAAAATTTCTCGTAACAGAGTTATAATCCCCAACCAAATAACAGGGCTGATGTCAATACCTCCCAAAGGAGGCACTATTTTTCTGGTAAAAGCTAAAAAAGGCTCAGTAGGTATATAAGCTAAACTGTAAGGAAATTGAGTTAGATCAATGTTAGGATACCAAGTGAGAATTATACGGAAAATAAACAACACCGTCATAATTAGTAAAAGAATACCGAGAATCACACTGGCAATGATAGCAATATTCATCAGCTTTTATTGTCGATAGGTTCACTGTTTTAGCCTTTCCATCCTAGCATACTTGTGAACTCCAAACTTAACTTACAGAAGCTAATTTCAAGGGTGACACCAAACTACTAGCTATTTCAACCCCCTTCCACAGTAAATCGGGGTAATTTTCTATTTGATTAGTAGTAGAAATATTTTCCAGCTCTTGTAACACATCAGCAATAATTTTTCTTCCCTTACTGCCAAAAGCAATTCCCGCCACCCTAGAAGTTAAATTTAATTCAGACAATTTTTTGATAGTATATTCGTTTGTCCCTCCTGCTAACTGTATAAATCCTTTCAGATTGCTATTCATTAATTTCTGAGCATATTTAATGGTTAAATGGGTTGTGCCTTCTCCTATATCGCCACTCATAGGGCGCCCATCCGTCTGCCAAATTAAGGGAATTTTCAAAGGAGTAATAAAATCAGAAATCTTTTGTAAATAATCCATTATATTGGGTGTATAAGGACAACTAATGGCAATTACTTTTAATTTAGATAAATGGGGCTGTAATTTTTTCCAAACAGATACAAATTGAGAGAAATGTCCTTCCTGAGTATGAATTTCGATCGCATCTATAGGTAAAATATCTAACCATTCCACAATAGTATCAATAGTAATAAAAATAGATTCAGTTTGGATTAAATCAAGAGGGCAAATCGGTAAACAACGACCACAACCATAACATAAATCCGACTTTACCCCCCGATAAATAGAAGAAAATGTAATAGCATCCGCCGGGCAAATTGACTCACAAGGGCGAGGACAATCTGTAGGACAAAGGTTAGGATTAAAGTAGGCTTTGCGAAAATGAGGGTCTTCACCATCATTAATACTGACCATTATAAAGGGGGAAAAATGAGAATCATAGCCTTTTTTTCTTGCCTTTAAAAATAAATCTTGTGCTTTTTTTATTCCTTCCAATGCACTATGAATTACAGCCTTATCCGCCGCCATATCAATACAATCTGCTCCTGCAAGAGTATAAATTAGTGCTAAATTACGAATAGAAGGCAAATGTTGATAACTTGCACCACAAATCAACTTGAACCAATTACCTTCTTGTAAAGAATAAAACGGAGAATAAGACATTAATTATACTCGGTAGGAAAATATTAAAGATATATAGTCAGGGTAAGAAAACAAGAAAAATTTTTTAAAACACTCAAATTATGATCTAAAATTTTCTTTCAGTTATCATATTTTTTTCATAATCTGCAAAGATAAATTGAATCAAAATATAGGTATATTTAATAAACAAGACAACCAACTTATTTTCTATTTATATTTAATTTGAATAATCAAGAATTAATAGTATAAAAAACCTTCAAATATAACCTAATTATTCACCTCTGCCATTTCAATGACTCGATTATCCCAATCTTTTACTAAAAAATTAAGGGGTTTTTCACTACGAATTTTATATTTCAAACGACGGGCTTGTACTCTTAATAACAATGCTTCTAAACATTCACCATCGAAACATACATGACGCTGACAATTTTTATAACCTAAACTAGCACCGCCAATAATATGTAATTGACTATTTTTTTTCAATTGATACCATAAACCATCTTTAGGCTTAACCATCGTATCATTAAAACCAGAACCCATATAAATAGGATCAAAAGCACTTGCTCCTAAACTTTGCTCATAGTTATAGTAATAGTGTAAAGGAACATCTGCAACGGGTAAACCTAATAGATTTTCATAAAATTCCTGAGCAATCACCAAATCAGACACCATTACAGTATAAACTTTTGGAGCGCTAGTCAAAAACATCCACATCGCACCGCCATAAGCGATTAACAGCATTACCATAATGCCCTGAGTGGAGAAAAGAGTATCTGTTAATTCTGGGAAAAATGCCGCTAAAGAAATATTGGTTAAGGTCAAACTCCCCTCTATAATCATATCAGTCTAATTTTTTAGGTTTTTCTACCATTATAAAAGGCCTAAGTATTAACTACAAGCAAGATAGATAAAGAGTAATTATTATAATTCCTAGGAAAATAATGTTATAAAAATTAAAAATGTTGTATTTTAAATCATCAATGTATCATATCTTGTGCTTTTTATTTTAAAAATATTTCATATAATAAACTTAATTTAATACTAAAATATATAGCTATTTAAAAATATTTTTTATATCACAATAAATAAATATAATTGCATTTTGACACTATTATGAATAGTAATAATATCTTTTTTTCAGACCTCAATCATGAATTGTTAATTCCCTTACATAAAGAATCAGATATATTTTTGTGGGAAAAATGGCAAAGTAATCCTAGTAAAGCTAGATATTTAGTAGAAATTTTTATTCGTTATCATAAGCTAATTAATGACTGCCAAGAAAATTATATTGATAAAGTTAGCTTAGATAAATATTATAAACAAATATGGTTTTATATTATTGATAATTTACTCGAATATCCTATTAGTGAAGAGACAATTCTCAGAGATGTTATTTTTACTTTAAGCAAAAATTTTTTTCAGGAACATAATGTCATTTATAACTCTTTTTATATTAATCCTATTGATTATGATTTATTAAAAAAATATATTCCTCTGATTTATTTCTTAAATAAGAGCTTAAACAAATTAAATTCGCTGGAAAGATTAACCATAGTTGCCATAGACAAATTTGGGTGGCAGGAAGAAAAACTGATAGAATATTTGAGACAACACCAACAAAATTTAACCATTGCTGAATTAAAAAGTTATTACACAAAAGGTTATAGTAATTTAATTAATAATCTTCCTACAGACATAATTGCTATTTATCTTCAAAATGATGACTAAAGTTCACCCCATTTAAAAAAGTAGATGGTTTGAAAATATAGTAATCTAATAAGATAGAACAAAACCTTAACGATAAAACTATATAGATAATGGAAAACTTATTAAACTTAGAAAATATCGGCTTAGAAACCATCATTACCGCATCACTATACCTAACTTTAAGCGGCTTATATTTATTGATCATACCTGCAGGAGTTTACTTTTATCTTAATCAAAGATGGTATGTTGCTAGTTCTTTTGAAAGAGCTTTTATGTATTTTATGGTGTTCTTTTCTTTCCCCGGAATGCTTTTATTAAGTCCTTTTCTGAATTTCCGTCCTCGTCGTCGTGAATTAAGCTAACACAAAAATAATTAATTTATGAGAAGAATAGATGCTATTTTAATTGCCTTTGCCGTGTTTGTTGCGGGGGGCATTATTTATGTAATATTTCAATATCTTGGTTTTGATGCCTATGATGCGGGTATTTGGAGTCAAGTTTTATTAGTTTTAGGTTTGCTTGGCTGGGTAGTTACTTATTTATTTCGGGTTTTCACAAATAACATGACCTATCATAAGCAGGTTAAAGATTATGATGATGCTTTTTTTGCTAAACAGTTAGAAAAAATGTCTCCCGAAGAAATTGAAAAATTAATGGCGGAAAAAGATAGTTAAACACTGAAAATTAATGGTTTTTTTCCTGTAAGGGGCGATAGGCAAAGACAATAAAAAATTAGTTTCTCTCTGATACCATAAGGGTTGAATATATTCAACCCCAATATCCCAACACCCTAAGCCTCTACTTCCCCTCCGTCACCCCTTCTCCTCATCTTTTACTTATTACTTTTAGCTATATAAATTAAATATTTTTAACTATGTCTTCTATTTCTCAACGTTTTGCTGAACTAAAAAAACAAGATAAATGTGCTTTAATTCCTTTTATTACTGCAGGTGATCCAAATTTAGCAACCACCGAAAAAGCTATTCAGATTTTGGTAGAAAAAGGGGCAGATTTTATCGAATTGGGTGTTCCTTATTCTGATCCTTTGGCTGATGGTCCTGTAATTCAAGCGGCGGCTACTAGGGCTTTGAAAAAGGGTGTTTGTTTGGAAGATGTTTTAAATATTGTGAGAAATTTAAAGGGAAAAATTGAAATTCCTATTATTCTTTTTACTTACTATAACCCCATTTTTTATCGAGGAGCAGAAAATTTTTTGGGAATGATTGCAGAGGCTGGTGTTAAAGGTTTAGTTGTACCTGATTTGCCTTTGGAGGAAGCGGAAGGTTTTTTAAATACTGCACAGAAAAAAGGCATTGAGGTTATCCTTTTAGTTGCCCCTACAAGTCCGATGGAACGCATCAAACATATTGCTGAGAAATCTCAAGGGTTTATCTATTTAGTAAGTGTGACTGGGGTAACGGGAGTACGTTCTGAAGTACAGAGTAGAGTGAAGGATTTAATTGCTCAATTAAAAACAGTAACAGATAAACCTATTGGAGTTGGTTTTGGTATTTCTGAGCCTTCTCAGGCAACTCAAATTAAGGATTGGGGGGCAGATGGAGTTATTGTTGGTAGTGCTTTCGTGAAAAAGTTGAATAATGATAATGAGGAAGAAGGCTTGGGTGCGATCGCATCTTTATGTTCTGATTTGAAACAAGCCATCATTTAAGAATAGGTTTTAGGTGTTAGGCTCTGGGTTTTAGTGTACGACTATTAATTTATAATTAATTAACCTGCTTTTTGTGAAATAATTGAAGATGAAGAATTCATAACAAAATTAAACCAATAACCATGAAACTTAATTGGTGGAAACGTTTATTAAAAAATGCGATCACGAAGTTGCACCGCGCGATCGCTACACTTTTAATTGTGATAATTACTATTATTAATCCAGTGGGATTACATCCTGCCCAAGCAATTTTAGCTCAAGGAGATGCCATCACCGATCCAGAGGCAATACTTCGTTATGCTTTACCCATAGATAATGATATTATCAGACAAATTCAAGGAGACATTGAAAAAATATCCCGAAATTTGAGAGCAAAACGTTGGGCACCAGTAGAAAAAGAAGTTCGTAATGCGGCTTTCTTACTTAAACTTCATCAAGATGATTTAGTACAAGGTGTACCCGAAGAACTACAGCCCAAAGCCAGAGAATTAGTTACTGCTATCACTGAAGATGTGGCAAAACTACAAGAATTAGTAGAAAAACAAGATAAAGAGCAAGTATATCTGACCAGAGCCAGAATTCTTGATAATATAACCGAATTAGAAGAAGATATGGTGACAGGTTATCCTTTCACTGTACCCGAAGAATACGCCAATTTACCTCAACTTTTAGGAAGAGCGAAAGTAGAAGTTGAAACAACTCAAGGTAATTTAACCATTGTTGTCGATGGTTATAGTGCTCCTGTGACGGGGGGAAATTTTGTTGATTTGGTAGAGCGTAAATTCTATGATGGTTTACCCTTCATCCGTGCAGAGGATTACTATGTGTTGCAAACAGGAGATCCAGAAGGCAAAGAAGTTGGTTTTATAGACCCAGATACTAACAAATATAGAGCTATTCCCCTCGAAGTTTTAGTGAAAGGAGAATCAGAACCTATTTATGGTTTTACCACTGAAGATGTAGGAATGTACTTGGCTCAACCTGTGTTACCATTTAATGCTTATGGTGCGGTAGCTTTAGCTCGTCCTAGTACAGATCCTAATGGGGGTTCATCTCAATTTTTCTTCTTTAAATTTGATACAGAAGTAACACCGCCCGGGTATAACTTAATGGATGGACGTTTTGCTGTATTTGGTTATGTTACTGAAGGAGCAGACGTATTGGAGAAATTAACCGCCGAAGATAAAATTATTTCTGCCCATGTCATAGAAGGCAAAGAAAATCTAGTTGAACCTCAGCAAAGTTAAATTTACTCTAGTTCAACACAAAAGATTAGTACTACAAAAATATGGGATAGGGATGGGTTTCAAGTTTTTGGAGGATTGGGGGGAAATGAGTTAGGGGTTAGGGGTTTTATAAAAGTAGGGGAGTGGGGAGTAGGGAGTAGGGAGAATTAAAAATTCGGAAATTTTCTAACATCTAACACCTGAAACCTGAAACCTGAAACCTGTCACCTTTTAATTATCAACTATTTACCTTTGCCCTGTGCATCCTTGCTTATTTCTTACCATCTTGACACCACTGCTTTTTGCAACCCCTAATTATCAATACTGATTTGCCCTTGACGAAGAATTTGCCAATCTGAACCTATCCATTTAACTACTGTGGAAGCAATACCAGAAATTTTCAGGTTTTTCACCTCCAAGGCATAAACAGAAGGGAATTTATCTGCAATGTCAGACATATCCGTTAACGCTGATTCTCCTGAGAGATTGGCACTGGTGGTAGCTAATGCTCCCGTTTTTCTTAATATTTCTTGTGCGATCGCATCTTTGGGAACTCTAACACCAATACTATGAGGATTAAGAGGATTCATGGTGTGAGGAATCTTGTCTGATGCAGGTAACACCATAGTTAATGCACCGGGCAAGTGTTGTTGAGCCAAATTTTGCCAAATGTTTAATTCTTCAGGTGTGCCTTTTACATATTGCCAAATTTCTTCAATACTGCTTGTCATTAAGATTAGAGGCTTTTCTAAACTCCTTTGCTTTAATTCAAAAATTAATTCACTATGACTAGGTTTGACCGCTAAAGCTGGTAATGTATCGGTAGGAAAACTAACTACTTGAGAGGCGATCGCCTTTTCTATTAAAGTGTCAAGATTAACTAAAGGCATAATCAAGATTTGAGATTTAAAGTTTTAGGTAGTGAATAATAATTGAGAATTTTATTTTTAATTCTTCATTAATTTACCATCTTAGGTTAATCTTTTCTAGGGAAAGATAATTTATATATAAATTCAGGAGAATCTCGTGGAACGTACTTTTATTATGATAAAACCCGACGGCGTACAACGTAACTTAGTAGGGGAAATTATCAAACGTTTTGAACAAAAAGGCTTTACCCTTGCGGGATTAAAACTCATGCAAGTATCCCGTGAGTTAGCCGAAAAACATTATGATGTTCACAAAGAAAGACCCTTTTTCAATGGCTTAGTAGAGTTTATTGTTTCTTCTCCCGTAGTAGCAATGGTTTGGCAAGGAGAAGGGGTTGTGGCTTCCGCTCGTAAATTAATTGGTGCAACTGATCCTTTAGCCGCCGAACCAGGTACTATTAGAGGTGACTTCGGAATTGAGATTGGACGTAATATTATTCATGGTTCAGATGCCATTGAAACCGCCCAAAGAG
The DNA here is from genome assembly GCF_036345015.1 of Cyanobacterium sp. Dongsha4. Lineage (NCBI taxonomy): Bacteria > Bacillati > Cyanobacteriota > Cyanophyceae > Chroococcales > Geminocystaceae > Cyanobacterium > Cyanobacterium sp. DS4. Next base: position 3,737,383 of record NZ_CP084098.1, read on the forward strand.
AGATTAGCTTGTGGTTTAGTGAAGAAGAAATTTGCTCTTGGGAAAACTCGATGAAACCTTGGTTAAAAGAGTAGTTAATTGAGTAGTGAGTAATAGGTAATAAGAAAAAGGAAATGGGAGAAATGAGGAAATAATAGACCGTTTTAAATTCATAACTCATCATTCATAATTATTCATTATTTGGGCTAATTTTAAGATAAGCTAAGGGGAAGATTAAAAGGAGATAAATATTTTATGAGTAAAATCGAAGAAGTCAAAGCCCAAATTAGACAAGGAAATTTAGAAGAAGCAATGGCGATCGCTATTTCAGAAGCCATGAAAATAGAGATTATGACGGCTAATATCAACGGTGATGACTCCACAGCTTGTCATAGTTTAATTGATTTATTAGAAAATGAGATCGAGCATCAATTAGGAGACAAAAGTTTAGAAAATATCCATTTTGAAGAACTAGAAAATGCTCATAATCATATTTTGCAAAACGTGCAAAGTTTACAACAAATGTTTGTGATGTTAAAGCAAAATTATCAAGAATTATCTTAATTATTATTATTTATAGTTACTATTAAGTTTACAAATAAATCTTAGAAAAAAGGCGTATTTACTATGAACAATTATGAAGAGATGAAGGAATTAATCAAAGAAAATAAATTGCAAGAAGCTCTACTTTTAGCTTTTAGTAATAATTTAAAATTGAAAATCACTACAAAATCTAAGGGCAAGAAAGAAGATGTTATCGAAACTTTGATTAATCTTCTTGGAAGAATAAGTAATAAAGTTAGTGATCCAGACTTAATTAATAATTCTACTTTAGATAACTCGGATACAATTAATATTGTTGATTTCCATGAAAGACAAAGACAGTTAGCCTACGAAACTTGGCACAAAAATAGGGAAACTCTGATCGGAATTTTACAAATAATTTCTGGAAATTCTGCTACCATCAATAAGTTTAAAAAATCAGAAAATAACGTTATTTCCATTAAAGGAAAAACAGATCAAAAAGAAACAGATTTCCAAGATTTTGGTTTTGCACAAGAAGAATTAGACAACCATCAACCCCAAGAAGAAGAAGAAAACTGGGTAGATAACATTGTTGATAGCATTGTTGGAGGGGAAGAAGACGAAATTTCTCATACAGAAGACTTAGAACAAGACTGGGGTGATTTTATCTCAGAAGATGAGGAAAAAGAGTCCGCAGAAGTTATTATTAATTCCGAAGAAGAAAACTGGGATGAATTTATCGACAACGATTATTCTGAAGACTCTATTGCTAATACTAATGGTGCTAACATCGATAATTCTTCTGATGGAGGAGAGTGGCAAGAATGGTTAGAGGAGGATTCTATGTCTTCGGAGAATGAAGAAGTAATTAATAATGCTGTGACAGATAATTCATCAAACCTAGAAGTTGGAGAAGAATGGCAAGAATGGTTAGAAAATGAAGATAATTCAGATAATGAGATTATAGCTAATGACGAAATGGAGGAAATTGATTGGAATGATGAAGACTGGCAAGAGGAAAAAATTAATTGAAGAAGACAAAAGTGTTTAATTAACACGCTTCCCTAAAACCCCAACACTCTAATCCCCTAATCCCCCAATCCACAAATACCCTGACACCTAACCTTGTCCGATATTCTTAAACCGAACTGAGGTTGAGTTAAGATTTAGTAAATTTTAAACTACCCCATGTTAATTTTTGTTGCAAAGTCTTGACATCTCCTGATTTTGCCGCTTCTTTTACTTCTTGAATATACTTAGCATTTGCGATCGCATCTTCTTGAGAACGGGAACTGGTTTCAAAGCATTTTTCAAGGGATTGATAGATGCCAACACGACGAACTTTAGTAAAAAATTGTCTTTCAATATCAAGTAACTTGGTCATTAATTCCAAGTGCATGGCATCCCCCTCGCACAATTCCTCTAGTAATTGCCATTCTTCACTGCCCAAAAGATTATTTCCTGCCCCAAGACGAGGATCAAAAAATTCTTCCCCTGTCACTTCTTGATAAATGCGAGGTAAACTATCCTCAAATTCGTGCTTTTCCTCTAACCAAATACGGCGAATTTCGCTTAACTCCTCGATGGTAATTAACTCTAAATTCTGGAATTGAGGAGGGGCATTTTTTTGAACACTTACCTGTGCTTCCAATAATTTTCTTAACCAATATTCTCGCCACTTTTTGAGATAAGGTCCATGAATCGGTTGTATTGATTCATCCTGTCCATTATTACGGGTGAATAATTCTACTTTGCCATAAATACGCCGAAAATCTCTTTTATCCTTATCATCTCGAATATCCAACTCATTACGCAAATCTAGCAAAGGTTGCAACCAATCTTTATCTTCATCGTTTTGAATCATGGCTTCCATGGATTTATCTTTACTTACCATCGTGCATACCCAACAACCAAAGCGAGAATCGCCACAACTAGGAGTAGAAGTATCCACCACCAAGGGGCATTCATTATCGGCAGTAGCACCTCGATAGAGGGTAAATAAATCTTGATTATCTCCTCCCCAAGGATTTTGATACTTCAGTAAATACAACCAAACTTCATCGGTACGCCAATCTTCAATGGGTGTATAGATATAGGAATTGGGCAGACGAGAGTTGATATTTAAACGAGCTCTAAATCTTCCCTTTGCGTGTTTTTCCATGCTTCTCGCCCTAGTAATACTTTCGGCTTTACGAGTGCCTAAAACTAAAATTACCTCTCCATAAGAACGCACATTTTCTTTGATAAAATTTTCCGCAGGTTGGATTTTCATTCTTTCTGTACACCAACGAAAACCATTACGAGGGGCGGGGTAGCCTTTGCCAATTAGACAAACCCAAAAAGTATTTTTTACCGCAGGATATATTAAATGAGGCTCAAAAGGCATATTTTTTTCTTGTGCAGTTTTTTTGATCCTTTCGAGACAATCTTTCACCCAATGGGCAACCACTGGATTCTCTACCTGTGTATCTGTTGTAATTATATAGATTTTTTTGTGTCGTTTTTTTTCTGGTAAAGATGCGATCGCATTCCAAATTAGTTGTAAAATACAGGAACTATCTTTGCCCCCACTATAACCAATAATCCAAGGAAGAGAGTCTTGGCAGTACAACTCTTGAATTTCCGCCGTCAACATTTCAATATCATTTACCAATTCCTCTAAACTGCGAGGGGGGAAAAGTGGAATTTGTTGAGTATTCATGGCAAAAACTTAGAAAAAGGAACAAAGAATAATGACAATAGCCTTAAACAAAAGTTTAACGTAGATAGCAAAAGAAATCCCTGTTAACTCATAATATCGGGTGTTAAGTTCAATATTTATTTTAATTAAGAGCAAATAGACAGAATGTCTCTTCTAATGGCTATTTGGAACTGGTAATCATCGAATAAACTTTAGAAGCCACTTCTTTAGGGGTTTTACAATCAAACATTACTAAAGGTTCTATTTCTAGCTGATATTCATCCTCAATATAACCACATAGCATTATCGCCTTGAATGAATCGATTCCGAGATCAAGTAAAAAAGTATCTCCATTAATTTCATTAATGCTATACCCTGTTAATTCTGATGTTTTTTTAATTAGAAATTCAAGAATAATTTGTAAATCTATCATTGATAATAACTTTAAGATTAAGATAAAATTTGAAATTTGTTTTTCTCTGAGATTACTAATATAATATGGCAAAATAGACAAAACCCAAGTTACCTAAAATTTCCAAGTAAGTCTATCAGGCTAATTATAATTATGACTCAAAATTATCCTCATTTATATCAAGAACTTTTTTATAGAAACACGAAAGATAATTTAGCTAAAAAAGAAGATTTCACACAAACTATTTCTATTTATAAAAAAGCCTTAAAATTAAATCCAAATTCAGGCTGGTGTTATCAAAATTTGGCAGAAATTACCGCTCAAACACCTGAAAAAGGATCTAGGGCTAAAGCAATTGATTTATATGCTCAGGCTTGGCTCTCTAATGCGAAAGAAGTCAAGGCTTGGCATGATAAATATCAGCTAATAACCCCAAATAAATCTCAAAAAAACTTAACTAGGAAATCTGTTTTTGTGACAGGTTGGGCTCATAGTGGTACAACATTAATGCTGAAGCTATTAAATAATCATCCCTTACTTTATGCCATTAACTATGAAAGTGCTATTTTTACCAAGTCTGATTCAGAAATTGTAAGAATATTGCAAGTGTTTGATGAAATCTGTGATAAAAATGACACACGATATTGGGTAGAAAAAACTCCAGAACACATCTACACATTAGGAAAAATTTTTGCTCATCGCCCTCAAAGTAAAATTATTTGGATGTTGAGAGATGGTAGAGATGTTATCTGTTCACAAATGAAATCTCCTCTTTTCAAAAATTTAGAATATGAAACTTTAGTAGATTATTGGATTGCTTCTATTATTGCAGGAATGAATTTTTTAGATGATTCACGACTTAAGCTAGTTAAATATGAAGACCTAATTACTCAAACGGAGAAAACTCTACAACATATTTTTCTTTGTTTAGAAGAGGATTATACTTCAAAAATATTAGATGATCAGCAACAGCCATTCTACTATATGAACAATAAAAAAGTTACCAAACCAGAAAAATTGGAAGATATACGACACATTTTACAATTAAGAAACTGGCAAGTAAATCAGCCTATATTTGATGGCAGGGGACGCTGGAAAAAAGAAATGTCTGAAGAACAAAAAGAAATCTTTAAGCAAAAAGCACAAAAATATTTGGTCATGTTTAGTTATGCAACTGATGATAATTGGTGAGTAAAAAAAGCAAAAAAGAATTTACTTTATGGCTCTTTCACTTTGAGTCTGTAAATTTTTGGTTAGGGTAGGAAATAGGACACAGGGAACGGGGAACAGAAGATTATCTAATAATAATTTATAACTTTTTAAGTTTGGTTTAACCTGACACCTTTTTTAAGTAAAAATTTATCATAACTACTGTAAAAAAACCTACTTTATTTGGCTCTGTATCTTTTTTTCATAACAAGTCTTAAGAAATAGATTGACAACAATAGAAAATGATAGTAACTTACTAACTTAAATTTAACAGTAATTAACTCTACTATTCTTTCTGCACTTAATACCATTTCTTTGGGGTCAAAAAATATATATAATGACAAAATCAATCACACCCAAGTTACTTCAAATTCTTAAGGCGATCAGACTAATTAAAAGCACCACTTATGAGATTTCTTCTCGCTGTAATTTAACCTGTGAAGGCTGTCTTTTCTTCTCAGGTGAGCACGCCTACCAACACAATGAAAAAGAAGATTATGAATCTTGGCGATCATTTTTTAAAAAAGAAGCAGAACGTGGAATCACCTTTGCCTTTTTAGCTGGAGCAGAACCTGCCCTTGTACTTGACAGAATACGTGCCGCATGGGAGTTTATCCCTTCTGGCATGATTGTTACCAATGGAACAAAGCGTATCCCAGATGATATTGGGTTTAGGATTCATATATCTCTGTGGGGTGGTGAAGACACTTCAGCTTTAACACGGGGTGCTGATGTGACTCAAAAAGCCTTCCGTAATTATGCCCACGACCCCAGAGCAATGTTTGTTTATACAATAAACCCTCTTAATCTTGATGAAATTATCCCGATGGCTCACAAATGTTCTGAACACGGCGTACCGATGACCTTCAATTACTATTCACCTACTGTAGTTTATCAAAATTCTTTGGTGGGTACTATTGATGAAAAGGGATCGGATTATTTTCGATTTAGCAACGATGAAAGCAACTTAGTTATGAGTCGTAGTGACTATCAACAGGCACGTCAAATAATCCAACAAGCTAAGGCTAAATATCCAGATACAATTATTTATTCGATGGCTTACGATGATTGGGTAACTAGCGAACAAGTATATGAGCTAGACAATGAGGGAATTGCAACTAACTGCGCTTGTAGAACAAACAATGTACATCATACATATTTTGTAGATCAAACAAAAAGTAACTTAAAATGTGCTAATCCCACCTTCGACTGTCGGGAATGCAGAACCTATATTAACGGAATGTCGTCTCATATGCGCATCGAGAATAAACGTGAACTACACTCTGGCTCAAAGGCTCAGTGGTCAGATGCTTTAGAATGTTGGGATCGCATCTTCATGGGAAATCAATGGAGTCGTCTCAAAGAAAAGACTTTATCAAAACCAGCATTAACAAAGTAAGTAGATTTTAGGTTAATTAAACTATGAATAAAAAATGCAAATTGAGAATTTAGTAAGTCTGTTAGAAAGTCGAGCCACTCTCGCCCCTGATAAACCAGCTTATTTTTTTCTAGGTGATGGAACAAATATTAGTGATAGTCTAACTTATCAACAGTTAGCCGAAAAAGCAAAGGCAGTGGCGGGGTATTTACAATCAAAATTTAAAAGAAGTGAAAGAGCTATTTTACTGTACCCTTCAGGATTAGAATTTATCATTGCTTTTTTTGGTTGTCTTTATGCTGGAATCATTGCTGTACCTGCATATCCTCCTCGCCCCAATCGATCGCTTAACAGAATCAAATCCATCGTGAAGGATGCCCAACCACAAATATTGTTAACCAAACAATCGGTTTTGGCAAATTTAGAAGAAAGAGTTACAGAAATTGAACAATTAAAATCTCTACATTGGTGTGCAACAGATACTCTTAAAGATGATTTAAGTAATCAATGGCAAAAAATTCCCATTAATGGTGACAACATAGCTTTTTTACAATATACATCTGGAACTACTGGAAGTCCAAAAGGGGTCATAGTGAGTCATGAAAATTTGCTTCATAATCAAAAAATGATTCAAAGAGCTTCTGAACATGATAAAACAACTATTTTTCTGGGTTGGTTGCCTTTATACCATGATTTGGGTTTGATTGGTCAAATTTTACAACCCTTATATCTAGGAATCCCCTCTTATCTTATGTCTTCTATGACATTTCTACATCGTCCTTTAAAGTGGTTAGAAGCAATCTCTAAATATCGTGCTACCACCAGTGGAGCTCCTAATTTTGCTTATGATTTATGTGTCCAAAGAGTTAAACCCGAACAAAGAGATAATCTTGATTTAAGTAGCTGGGATATTGCCTTTACTGGTGCAGAATCAATTCGGATAGAAACATTCAAATTATTTTCTGATTATTTCCGCCCTTGTGGTTTTCGCCCAGAAGCATTTTATCCTTCCTATGGTTTAGCAGAAGCAACATTATTTGTTTCAGGAGGCAAAAAGACAGAAATACCAGTTATTGCCCATGTGGAAAGTTCTGCATTGCAAAAAAACCAAATTATTCCTAATTTTACGCAAAATAGCCAAGAAATAGTAAGTTGCGGTCAAACTTGGTTGGATGAAGAATTACTGATTGTAAACCCAGAAACTTTAACCAAATTATCTGATAATGAGGTGGGAGAAATTTGGCTCAAAAGTGATTCCGTAGCTCAAGGCTATTGGAATAATGAAGAACAAACAAAGCAAACTTTTCAAGCTAGTTTAAAACAAGATCCAGATAAGCTGTTTATGCGTACGGGGGATTTAGGATTTATTCAAAAGGGGCAACTGTTTGTTACTGGTCGTTTAAAAGAAATTATCATTATTGGTGGGAGAAACTATTATCCTCAAGATATAGAATTTACCGTTGCTCAAAGTCATGATAGTTTAAAAAATTCTTGGGGTGCAGTTTTTTCTGTGCCAGTTCAAGGAGAAGAAAAATTAGTAGTAATTCACGAGGTATCAAGAAATTATCAAAAACAAATAATCATAGAAGAAGTAGTAAAAGCTATTCGTCAGGCAGTAATTCAAGAACATGAGTTACAAATTTATAAGATAATTTTGGTCAAAACGGGAACTATTCCTAGAACATCTAGTGGGAAAATTCAACGTTATCTCTGTAAACAAAAATTTTTAGATGAAACTTTAAATAATTTAGTTAAACCAACTTAAGGATAAAAATAATGTCAGAAAATAGCATTCAAGCTCAAAAATCAAGTCAATTATTAGAAGTAGAATCGTGGTTAATTGCTTATATTGCTAAAGTGATGGAAATAGAATCGGAAAAAATAGAGATAACTATTCCTTTAGAACAATATGGGTTAGATTCGAGAACTGCGTTAGGCATGATTGCTGATTTAGAAGATAAATTTGGAGGTGAAATAGATCCTACTTTAATTTATCAAAATCCAACTATAGAATCTTTAGCAAAGCACTTATTAGCAAAATAAAATCATTATGGATATTGTTGAACGCATAAACCAAACAAATAATAGTCAGGAGTTGGATAGTAAATTACTGACAAAAGCCCAACTTTTTAACCCATTTTCTCCAGAATATAGAGAAAATCCCTATTCTATTTATGAGCGTCTTCGTACAGAAGAACCAATTCATAAAAGTTTTATGGGAGGATGGATTTTAACTCGTTATGATGATATTGTCAGAGCTTTACAGGATCAACGTTTTATCGTTCAAACTTCTTCTAATCTTTTATCTTCACAGACAAAAAAAAACAATTGCCCTTTTGCTGTTTTTAGTCAAGACTTGCTCCCATATTTAGACATAACCAACCATAACAAAGTTCGTCCAGTTACGAGCAAATTATTTAACCAGAGTACTTTTAATAATCTTAATGACAGGAGAAAACAAATTGCTCAAATAGTTGATGATTTATTGAGCGAAATAAAAACTCAGGGAAAAATGGATATTATCAAGGATTTAGCGAAACCTTTACCTACTAAAGTGATTTCTAAAATCTTAGGGATACCCTCTGCTGATGAGGAGCAAGTACAAATTTGGTCAAGACAATTAACTAATATGTTGGAACTGATTCCCACCAGTCGGATGCGTCAGGAATTAGACGAAGGGGTAGTGGGGTTTAAAGATTATATGATGGATTTAATTAGAGAAAAAAGAAATTCTCCTCAATCTGACTTAATTAGTTCTCTGATTCAATATCGAGAGCAAAATGATGACCTTACTGAAAATCAATTACTAGCAAATAGTATTTTTTTATTTATGGGTGGTCAAGAAACTACAAGTCTGCAAATTGGTAATGCAATTCTTGCTCTTTTGCGTTTTCCTGAAAAAATGCGAGAACTACAGGATAATCCTTCTTTAATTCCTAATGCAGTTGATGAATTAATTCGTTATGATTCCGCAACGCAAATGACTGGTAGATTTGCTTTGGAAAATGTAGAAATTGGTGGAAAAACTATTGGCAAACATCAATGGTTGTGTTTGAGTTTGGGATCGGCAAATCGAGATCCAGAACAATTCCCCTCCCCTAATGAACTAAATTTTACTCGAAAATCAAAACATCATTTAGCTTTTGGTACTGGTATTCATAATTGTTTAGGTTCAGCTTTGGCACGATTAGAATTGGAAATCGTTTTGCAAAAAGTGCTACAGGAAATGCCTGATATGAAACTAGCGACTCAAAATCTTGAATGGCTAGAATCTACTTTTTTCCGAGGCTTGAAATCTCTTCCTGTTACCTTTACTCCAGTTTCCTAAATTTACTGGGCTTTAGACAATGAAAAATCAACAAATTACTAATTTAATTCATTTACTGGAAGATAAAGCTCGAATTTATCCTGATAAAGTGGCTTATATTTTTTTAGCTGATGGTAAAAATATTAGTGATAGTTTAACTTATTTACAGTTAGCTGAAAAAGCCAAAACAGTGGCAGGGTATTTACAATCAAAAGTGAAAAGAAGTGAAAGAGTGATTTTACTGTACCCTTCAGGATTAGATTTTATAATAGCTTTTTTTGGTTGTATTTATGCAGGAATTATCGGGATTCCCTTACCTCCCCCTGATATGTTTAGGAAAGCGTCAAACCTAGCCAGAATTAGGACAGTCATTGAAGATGCGAAGGCAACTTTAGTCTTAACTCCTAGTAATTTATTATCTCAGTTGGGGGAAATTAGTTCTGAATTTAACAACATTCAATGGCTGAGTATAGAAAATATTGATGAGCAATCAATAAAAAAATGGAACAAACCATCACTATCTCCAGATAACATTGCTTATTTACAATATACCTCTGGTTCTACAGGTGAACCAAAAGGAGTAATTATTACTCACAATAACTTGCTCAATTTCTTTCCTAACATTTCATTGACTGTATATTTGCGATCGGACAGCAAAATGCTCAGTTGGCAACCTCATTTTCATGATGGCGGTTTAGTAGGTGCATTATTAATTTCTCTATATGTAGGCATTACTTGCTATATAATCTCTCCATTTACCTTTATTAAGAAGCCGTTGTGCTGGTTGCAATTAATTTCTAATTATAAAATTACCCATAGCAGTGCTCCCAATTTTGCCTATGATTACTGTGTTAGTGCCATAAATAATTTACAAAAAAATTTACAAAAAATCGAAAACCTCGATTTGAGTAGTTGGCAAACAGCAGGAAATGGATCTGAGCCAATTAATATAGAAACTTTAGAACGTTTTACTAAAACTTTTGCCCCCTATGGTTTTTCTGAAACTGCTTTTTCTCCGGGATATGGATTAGCAGAAAATACTTTAACTATTAGCCAGAAAAAAACATTGGAAAAACTTACTTTTCGTCAAGTGTTGCCAGAATTTTTAGCTGAGAATAAAGTAGTAGAAACAACAAAACCAGAAGGGAAAATAATCGTTAGTTGTGGTGTGCCAATTCCTAACACGAAAATAGTTATTGTAAATCCAGAAAACCTCACTCAATTATCGAGTAACGAAGTGGGAGAAATTTGGGTAAAAAGTCCATCAGTGGCTAGAGGTTATTGGAATAAACCAAAAGTAAGTAAACAAACATTTAAAGCCTATTTAGCGGATACAAAAGAGGGTTCATTTTTACGCACAGGAGATTTAGGATTTCTCAAAGAGGGGGAGTTATTTGTTACTGGAAGATTAAAAGATTTAATTATCATTCGGGGACAAAATTATTATCCTCAAGATTTTGAGCAAACGGTGAAAAAATGTCATCAACAATTGCAAAATAATTCTTCCGCCGCTTTTTGTGTAAAAGTTGAAAATGTTGAACAGTTAATTATTGTTGCGGAAATTGACAATAGTAAAAATATTAACTTTGATGAAGTTATTATGCAAATTCGTCAAACCATCGCACAGCAATATCAATTATCTGTTTATGCAGTTGTTTTAATTAAACAAGGAACAATTCCGAAAACATCTAGTGGAAAAATTCAACGAAAGGCTTGTGGCTTTCAATTCTTAAACAGTCAATTAAATGTTATTTATAGTTGGTGTTTAAAAAATCAAATATTTACAGATAAAATTTAGATGTCTATTTCTTTTGCTCAGTATTATTTAATTATTTGTCCCATTATTTTAATTCTATTTCTTCTTTCAGCTAAATTAAACAAAAGTTATCCATTAAAAGTTCTTATAATTTGTTCCATTGCTATTCTGGCTAGGTTCGATCGCATCTCCCTCATTATTTTATTTACCATTACTTCTATTAATTTTTTATTAATTCAATACTTATTATATAAACCTAAATACAGTAATTATGTAAGAAGAATTGGGATCATTATTAGTTTATCTCCTTTACTTTTTTACAAAATTTTTCTACCTTTTTTATCTTTTAAAAATTCTTCTCCTTTCAGTTTTGAATCCCTGCTAATACCTTTAGGGGTTTCCTTTTATTGTTTACAACAAGTTACCAGTTTGTGTGATTGCTCAAAACCAAATGTTTGTAAACTTAACTACATTCAATACTTATGTTATTCCATGTGTTTTATTTACTTACCAGCAGGACCTTTAATAAATTATCGTAATGCGGCACCTCAATTCAAGGTAATGGAAAATTTCCAGATAGATACTAATAAAATAGCACAAGGTGTTTCACTGTTTATATTGGGAATGTCGAAGAAGGTAATCATAGCAAATAATATTTCAGACAACATAGATAGTATTTATCAAGCCTTACAGAATGTTCCTGATATAGTTTTATCGGCAACAGAGCTTTTTTATCTGTTATGGAGCAGTGCCTTACAACTATATTTTGAAATTTCTGCTTACTCTGACATGGCAATAGGATTGGGTTTATGTTTTGGCTTAGTATTACCCATTAATTTTGATTCTCCTTTTAAGGCTAAATCTGTGTCTAATTTTATTAATTCTTGGCACATGAGTATTATGAGTTTTATGCGAGAATATGTTTTTCAACCTGTATTTATGAATCTGAAAAAGATAATCAATTTGCCTATGAAGTTACGTTATAGTGTTGCTTGGGCTATAGCGGTTTATCTAACTTATGTTGCCAATGGACTATGGCATATCTCTAGAGGTATCAATATATATTATTTTATATCAATCTCTTTTGGTGCATCTCTTTTGGTGATTACTGAGTTATTAAAAAATAATAGTAAAAAGACCATTTTTTTTGGATTATCATCTGTATCTCAAATGTTGGAACGCCTTGTTTTATTTATAGCTGTTATACTGAGCTTTAGTTACTTCATAACTCCTAATGCTCATATTTTGAGTGAAAGCATATTAAATTCATTTGGGAATTTTTATATAACTTTACCGAAGTTTTTATTGCGTTTAGGCCTGCCAGAAAACTTATTTGGTTTTATTCAAATTATTGGTACTTTCCCTAATATAAGAATGGGGGGTACTTTGCCAATGTTTTATTTACTTTTATTTACCTTAATAGTTTTTTTCTTACCAAATACGGGAGAAATTTTCTCTTTATATAAAAGCAGTAAATTTTCTTTATTTCATTATTATTGGAGTAAAAAAATATGGCAAGGAATAACTCTTGGGATACTCTTGTATGTGAATATTTTTCTTGTTTCTAACACAAAAGTTTATTTTTATGGTCAATAAAAATATCTCAGCTAAATTATATTTAACATTATTGTTATCAACCTTTCTGCTACCAATAGGTATTAACGCTTTATTTAATATATTGGTAGATCCTTTTTTATTCTTTCACAAAAAAATAATTGTTGGTTTTAATCATTCGCACAACCATAGTTTTTTTAATAACAAAGATGCCTATATTTTAAATTATTCCCGTTCAATAGCAAAACAAAATAAGAGTAAATATGTAATAATAGGAACATCGAGAATTTTATATGGAATGGATACCTGCAACAATTCTACAATACAAAAAATTGCCATGCACAGGATCAAACCCCCCGAAGTTTTAAAAATTACTGAAAACCTATTTGACAATAAAAGTATAAGCACACTTTTGATAGAAATAGCATGGATGAAGCCTGAAAAACACCAAAAAGAATTATCACTAGCTTCTCTTTTATTTGGTTTACAAACCACAAAAACATCTTTTGAGATTCTGATAAATAGTAGATCAGATAATAATACTTTTACTACTTTGAACTGTTTTCCTGTTGGTTATTCCCCCCTCTTATTTACGGAAATAACTCAAGAGGATAAAACTCGTTTCGATTCTAATAAACTATTATCGGTTGAACAACTTGAGTTCTATTCTCAATCAATCCGCAAAATAATAAACATCTGCGATGAGAAACGAAGTAAGATAAAGATCGTATTTTTTATGGCACCAAACTTACGGAAAACTGTGTCAGAGAAAAAAGTAAATCAGTTTATTGAGTTTTTAAGACAAGACTTGAAAAATTACAGCAACACTTCTTGTCAAGTTGCGATCGCACCTTATTTATATAATTCACCTGACGATTTTTCTAACTGGTTTGACGCAAATCATTTTAAGCCCAGTATTGGTAATGAATATCTTAAACAACTACTAAATTACAGCAATTCCCATGTTGAATGAAATACATAATAATGAACAGTTTTAATTAAAAATTCTAGTTCTTTCCATAAGATAATCTCTTTATTAATGCCCTTCGGGCGAGGTAAGAAGCAACAGCCCCTTGGCAACAGGAAAATTCTGGATAAAAAGAAAAGCCTTATTGCCTTCTTTAATTGGTCAATTATTTTATTGCTTTATATTTAATACTTGTATAATTTTCAATCTATCATGGTGTTTTGCGGAAAAACGACCTTTTTCCAAATCCCTAATCCAACTTTGACTCTTACCTAATTTTTCTGCTAATTTCCTTTGACTTATTCCTTGTAGTTTTCTAGCATTGGCAATTTGTTTGCCGTCTAAAATCGATAAATTATTAACTTTCTTTTTGGTATTGCTTCTACGCTGTTTTTTATTTTCCCAATTAGATAACTTTTCATTCCACTCAGAGGGTAATTGAAACTGAAGAATTCGAGATTTCATTAATAAATTCCACTTTCCGGGTGGAGGAGAATTTGTAATACTATCCTCATTATTGGCATCATTAATCCAAAAATCCAAAGATTCGTCCGCATCTTCGGGAATATCTGCCAGTCTTGCCCATAAGGGTTGAATCTTGAGAGGATAAGTAACAGGGTCAAAAACTGCCTTGATATTATAAGAAGCAAGTAATTCTAAATCACTTTCAAATCTACGAATTAATCTTTTTCTCTTTTCTCTCTCTGCGGAATCTTCCCGAACTTTTGCTTCTCCATAGGCAACATACATTAATTTCAAGACAGTGATACACTGTTGTCTGCCCATTTTACTTTTAAACAATAACCACAGCATAATTCTCACAGCCCCTTCGTGTTGATGCCACACCCCCATAACCGTACTTAATAAAAATTTAGGTAATGTACCATATTGATAATAAGCAAGATATTCTTTATAACCCTGTATATTGAAAAAATACTTTGACCAGATTCCCGCCCTAAGTTTGAAAGTCATGCTTACTAAGTGTTTATAACCTTGACTATCTTCCTGAAAGTGATTTTCGATCGCAACTAGATGCCAAATTCGATCTGGAGGAGTAGAAAAAGACTTTATTTTTCCTTGTTGAAACCAATTGATGTTAACAACAAGTTGACAGGGTTGCTGAACTAATGCTTTAATTAGAGTCAGCTTTGATGCCTTACTGAGATCTTTACGTTTGTCCAAACCTAAATAGGTTTCAATCTGTTGATTATTTAAAACAATTTCCTGTTCCCAAGGCTTTTCTAGGGCAGTAATAGAAGCGGCAAAAATTAAATGCAAACAAGTTGAGCGAATATCCATTGACTCAAGCAGTGACGACGCTTCTTTGTAACTCAACGTCTCAGGGTTTTCGGAAATCAAATCATCAGCGAGTCTAAACTCAATCTTACCTTTTCCTTGCTTGACTTGACGTTCATGATAAACCTTACCTCGCTCATCAACTTGCCAAGGGAAAATTTGACCTTTAGCTAATATATTACAAGCCTCCCAAATGACCATCGCCGATGACATAGGATTACTGTAACCGTCAGCAAAAAGATACTGAGTGGGCAAAGCCTGTAAATCAACTTTATAACGACCTTTTTTCTGGGGCAAAGGCACGGGTAAATTATCGGGACAATAACTCAAACAAGCGGGAGGAGAATTTTGTTCCTCACAGTTATTACATAATCCGGGTTCTACCCAATAATTATTATTTGCATCTAGTTGAATAGCATTAGTAGGACAAGCTGGAACACAAAGACCACATTGGACACATTCATTGGGGATAGTGTAAGCCATAAGTCGTCATCTCTGAGAAAGAAGTTTTTTCTAAAAGAATTTCTCCCACAACTCCCAATCATAAATATTGGAAAAGTTGATTGCATTTCTTGCATTTTTGCTTACGCTATGTTAATATTAGGTAGTTAGTCCAAAATTTAAGAACACGTAAAATCCTGTTAGTATAATCTCGCATCAAGGTTTGTGAACAGGAAATTTGCAGTTTGTGCAGTGGTGAGAGAGCCAGTCATGATAAAAACTGGTATAACGATCTATTTTTACCTTCTTCCCTTCAAATTAAAGTATGTATTTATACTAGAAGAAAACTTTTTGAACTGGTATAGTATTCATCCCAAGATGGAGGTCTAAAATCTAGGTTGTAATTGCGATCAACGTATTTTACTAACTGTGGCAGTTCGTGGATAGCCATTTGTCGATTAAGAAATAGTCTTAATATTGTTTCCCAATTTGAGGGATAATTTCTAATGATAGAATGTTTTATCACCAAAGATTGATATTCTTCTTCATTTGGATCAATTATGACATCAAGGCTAAAAATTGCCATAGGACGAATAAAAATTCCTGTAGCGGCGATCGCAAAATCACCATCAACTTTGCTTTGTTTCATCACTACCACAAAATGTCCCCCTTGAGGAATTTGGCGAGTAAAGGCGTTTTGCTCTTGAATAGGTTTAAATTCAATATTATAGCCCTCTGTAAGTCCTTGCTCTAGGGTAATGTCTTCGTATGTTTGGTGAGGTGATGGTAAATAGATTATATATTGATTGACACCTTTGTTTTCAAAGGTTTGAATAGAATCTTCCCCAGAGTTGTATTGTTGTCTTATCCTTTGATTTAGATAGCTTTCATGATCACAAATATGAATTAAAGACATACTCAGAATATATTGTTCAAATTTGTTAAATACTCCCAGAAATTGCACAATTTCCCCCTTTTCTATTGATTATTTTTTGTTTAATAAATTTTCTTCTTTTAATCTTCGTCTTTAATTCAACCTAAAACCTGCCACCTGATACCTTTTTTTAGAGATAATTGATCATATGCAAAATAGGAGAGCCATAATTTTTGAGACGTTTGTCGGCGGATATACCTAAAATCTTGGCTAACCAAGGAGGAGGAGAAGATGCGATCGCACTTTGTAAATTGGCTAAAATTTCCCGTGCCGAACCACCTTTTTCTATCTTCATCGGATAAATATTTGCTTGAATCACTTTCGCCGCCGCAGGCCCACCAATGGAAACAACATAAACTATCGCACAATCTTTCAATAAATCTACTCGAAAGATATTTTTTTCTTCTGCTAAATCGGCTTCTAATGCAGAACGAACATCAATCAGTTTTATTTGATCAGCAGATAGTTGATAAATTAAATAACGATGACAAGAACCAAAATGCCCGTCTAATCTTTCCCCAGTATTAGATGAAACCGCAACCCTAATGGAGTTAGGCATATCGCCCTCCCGATAAGATTCAACAGATAAAGACTCCTGCTCATTTGTGGTGGTTTCTCCCCATAAAATTCTAACGGCTTCCTTAAAGGCGGCGATGTCTTGGTTGTCAGCATCCTCCCCTTCCCATTCTCCTTCATCTCCTTCGTAAATATTGCCAAAAGCTCTTTTAAGTTGAGTCACTGTAATTTTATCAAGAGATTCACCGCTAATTTCTCCATCAAATTCCGTTTGTAAAGCCTCAATTAAATCTTTGACAGTAATATTCGGTATTGCTTTTGTGGCTAAGGCAATTCTGAGAGCAACATCATCAGAAATAGGTTGTGTAGTAGTCATTGATTTTTCTCCTAATTAAATATTTCTAGCGATTTTTATATTTATGAGGTGCAGTTTTTTGATACTATTCCCCATTCCTGAATTTAGAATTTTTACCATCGGTTATTAAGAAGTTGAGGTCAATAATTCTGGATATAAGTTCAGTTTTCTAGCAAGATTACGAGCAATAAAGATCAGAAATTTAGATCCCTCCTGATTATTTCCATGAGCCATAATTGTGGCAACCTGAACCACTGTACGGACAAAATTTTCGTCAATTAAATTTATACTAGCGTCCAAAATCTCCGGCTCTTTACCACTAGGACAACGTAAGAGGCGATCGATTAATTGATAATATTCTTCTTGGCGTTGAGAATTAGTCATTAGTTTTCCTAGGCAATTTCGTTAATTTAAACAGTCAAAGCACTATGAGTGTGACATTTTTTCGGACAAATACGAGAACAAGCCTCACAACCAATACATTTTTCAGAATGAACAATGGTCATAACTTGACGCTCTATATCATCTTCATCATCTTCATCAATAAATTCACCAAATTCGTTCATTGGTTGTAACATTAAAACGCCTCTACCGCAGACTTTATAGCATCTACCACAACCTAAACAAGTTTCTGCATTAATTCCTCTAATGAATTTAGGTTCCCAAGTCAATCCTCCTTGAGTCAAGCCAGTTAGTGTCGTAGTCATTAATATTCTCCTTTGTTAAGTTAGTAAAGTAGAAACATAAAAAAATGTCCCTACTTGTTGTTTTAAGCTCTTATACTAAAATCTGATCAACCTCAACCAACTCTGGTTCATGGTGTTGATGACGAATCTTCAGAATTTCGGGATGATCCAAACAGAATTGTTGAAAAGGAGTTGTGTCAGGTGATTGTACTCCTTCTTGGTAGGTTGCTTCTGCTTCTAAATCTTCCACCAATGCCCAAGCATCTATACATTCTTGAGATGTTGCCCCTTTCGTTTTTGCGATCGCGATCGCATCTTCAACGGCTTTTTCCAATTCTCGACGTAATAAAGGTACTTTAGGATTTTCCACAAAGTCTCCCTTATAGAGAATATCGGTTTCAGAAACAATGCCGAGTAAGTCTCCTTGAATCACTGGGGCTATACGAATTCCAGTTAAAGCAAATAACCGAGCCACGTATTCAACACCCAAATCAGGATTGACAACAATACAAGGTTTGGTCATAACTTCATAGACACGCATATTGGCGGGATCTTTACCATAAGCCACAACCTTATTGACAATATCTGTATGGGTAACAATTCCATAGGCATCTTTTCGACTACGTAAAGAAACAATTAAGGCTCTGAGGTTTTTAAATTTCATCAATTTAACGGCTTCCGCTACTGTTGCTGAACCACGAATAGTAGCTACTTCGTCAGTCATAATATCAGATGCTCTTAACATAATATTGTAATCTCCATGAATTATTACAATGGATAATTAGTTATTTTCAGCTAGTATTTACATCCCTAAGAGATTAGTAAATACACAATTGACTATAGTTTTTTGGCATTCAAAGTTTGTGGGAGTTTTATATCATCTGTAAAATTGTCGAAAGCTAATTTCCAGCCATTGGCAAGAGTCAGAATTTTGCCTTCATAGGTGATGGTTTCTTCCACAACTTCTTCTTCCAAGTCTTTCTTGGGAACATACACTGATAAGTGTCCGATTTCGTTTTTGTGCAACATTACTTTCATAAGATAAACTCCAAGGTATAGTAATTATTAATAACCATTAGCGATGCTCGAAAATAAGTTATAGTAGTCACCATGTTATTGATGATCTTTTGAGATTCTTTGATAGACTCAGACTGAGAAAATCTAGGTTTTTCAGCAAATCTTAATGATTTGGGATTAAATTCATCAATTCCTCTGGAGTTAAACTTCTTTTTAACTTGATAGATAATTCTCTTACCGCATCCACAAGAGAACTCATTTCTTCTAAACTGAGAGTAATGCCATACTGTTGCAAAAGGTTATTAACTAAATGTTTACCTGAATGCTTCCCGACAACTAAACAACGTTGTGTTCCAACTTCTTCAGGGTTAAATGGCTCATAGGTGGCAGGATTTTTGAGTACTCCATGACCATGAATCCCAGACTCGTGGGTAAAAGCATTTTTTCCAACAATAGCTTTCCAAGGGGGAACGTCACAACCAGAGGCTTGGGCGACAAATTCGGAAATCTCTTTAAATCTATTGGTACTAACACCAGTATTAATACCATAAATTTTTTTCAGAGCCATCACCACTTCTTCTAAGGCGGCATTTCCTGCTCTTTCTCCCAATCCATTGACAGTGGTGTTAACTGATTTTGCACCTGCTTGAATTCCTGCTAGGGCGTTAGCTGTTGCCATGCCAAAGTCGTTATGGGTGTGCATTTCCACGGGAATAGTTAGCTCATTAACCAGATGCTTAACTTTGTTATAGGTGGTAAGAGGATCGAGAATACCGACTGTGTCACAAAAGCGAAATCGACTAGCTCCCCAATCTTGGGCGGCTAAAGCCACATCGAGCAAAAAATTCATATCAGCTCGGGAAGAGTCTTCCCCACCTACTGATATATATAAGCCTCGATCGCACCCATAGTTGATGGTTTCCTTAAGTCGAGTTAGAACTAATTGATAGTTGCCTTGAAATTTGACTGCTATTTGGATTTCCGACACAGGTATGGATATATGTACCCGTTGTACACCACAAGCTAAAGAAGCATCAAGGTCAGAACGTAAAGCACGATTCCAACTGGTTAGCTTAGTTTTTAAGCCTAAATTAACAATTTCCCTGATAGCTTCGATTTCAGTGCCTCCCATAGCTGGAATACCAATTTCTAATTCTTGTACGCCGATGGCATCCATCAAAGTAGCGAAGGCAACCTTTTCCGCTAGGGTAAAAGCAACTCCCGCCGCCTGTTCCCCATCCCTTAAAGTGGTATCATTAATTTCAATTTTGCTCATAATTTATTCATGATTTTAAGGTTAACAGGAAGACAGTTTTTCGATGGTTTGTTCCAATTTTTCGATGCGATCGCGCAGTGCCAACTCCTGTTCGAGTAACGAACGAATGACCTTACCTTGAGGATCAGGTAGTTGACCATGTTCTAAAGGACAACCATGACCCATTTTCGAGACGATACGCCCCGGTATTCCGACAACAGTACAATCATTAGGGACATCTCGAAGTACGATCGAACCCGCACCAACCCGAACATTATTCCCCAGATAAATATTGCCTAAAATCTTTGCACCAGCACCAACCACAACATTTTTGCCAAGAGTGGGATGGCGTTTTCCCGTTTGTTTCCCAGTTCCACCCAACGTGACATTTTGGTAAATTAAACAATAATCTCCCACTATTGCCGTTTCGCCAATTACCACCCCCATACCATGATCGATGAAGACTCCTTGACCAATAGTCGCCCCCGGATGGATTTCAATACCCGTGAAGAATCTTGCCAAATGAGATAATAAACGGGGCAATAGAGGAAATTGATTTTGCCATAGCCAACTAGCTAATCGATGTAGTAGCAAAGCATGAAATCCGGGATAACAAATAACTACCTCTAGCCAATTATTAGCCGCAGGATCACGGTCAAAGATAATTTGAAAATCCTTCCAGATATTTATTAGCCAAGGAATATTAATGAACAAGCTATGGTGTTTGTCCTTCTTCTTTTTCAATGTTAGGTGAATGGTTGGCGGTTGTTGCATTGTTCTAGTAAGAGATTTGTTGCCAGTGATAAAACTTTAGGACATCTTTTATCAGGAATAGTGAGCAGTGATTTTTGGCAGTGAAACCCATTTGCTACCTTGAAAAAACCACCACATCTATAGGACTACCCTTTTGCATTAATACCAATTTCTTTTAATTCCCAAACAGTAATATAATTACAATGCTAAAACTAGCAATATCAATACTGTGGCAATATTTTGAACTCGGTATAAAAGTTATCAAAGAGAAACATTAAATGATAACCGTCTGTAAAGTTTATAACAGCACCTTTAATTTGACCTTTAAAAATCCATGAGGTTAAACTTATTAAACTTATCAAATATGTACTCAATAACTTGATTAGCTTGTCTAGTTATACTTTTGAAAATTCATAATTTTTTTTTGGGGGATACCTCCTAGTATTTTTCCTAATACCCGTTAGTATTTTTTAGTTTAGATATTAGTATTTTGTACTCATCATTTCTATCCTCAAACCCTTTTAAATTAATGATTTGGCTAAGATTTAAGCTCAAGAAAATTAAAACTTAAAAGAAAAAAAAGGAACTAATAACGAAGTAGTTATTTTATCTAGTTTGTAGCTTTTGTTACATTTATTTAAACTTACTTATGAGGGGTAATTGTACTCAAAAAAATATTTATGTTAAATTGGATACAGATTTATCGGATCGTAGATAAAAGAAATAGCTAGATCTCGAAGGAATTTGAAATTGAAATTTATATTTTGCTGGAGGAGTAAAACAGTCTTACTCCAGTGTTTCCCTAAACTAAATTTTTTTATGGGTGATTAAGCATCTCCACTTTTTTCTCAAAAGTACGAGAATTCTTCTACAAGCTCGAACTAATAAGATAAGTAACCTGAGTTCGGGATAAATTTTCATCTATGAGTGATAGCCAAAGGGGCAAAAGGCAAGAAGCAAAAGTGCAAAATACTTACAAATCCAAGACTCTGGCACAATGTTGAGTAAATCCGAGTACAGTAAATTGAGTGTAGAAAAATTGATAGACAAATGGATGAAATCCTTGTCAAAAGAGAAATTAGAGAGGTTTATACCCTAAAGAAAAAATACTAGAAGGTCAAGAATAAATACTAATCACCCATTACCAAAATACTTGCATCTATACCCCTTAATTTTTTTTATTTTAGTCGATCGCACCGCAGAATAAGAGTTTGAGCAATTGAGTATAGCCTTAATTAATCAGATAAAACTAACTGAGTGCAAGTTGAATAAGAGATAAAAATCCTAGTGTTATAAGTTTAATAACGAATCGAACAACTAAGTTTTTGTAGAAAAAATTATAAAAAAAAGATTAAATCAATCTCTAATAATTAAGCTACAAGGAATTTAGAGTTCAACCCATCAATTTCGGCTTAAGAACAACAAAAATAAATCACTATTTAATTAGGTTTATTCCATAAGTAATTAAGTTGACTTGATATTTTCAATTTCAATTTCTGTTCACATAATTTACTAGGATAAATCAATGTCACCTAGCACAACTTTGATACCAGAAGTTGCACCTATGGCAATGGCAAAAGCACCAACTAGCTGTGGCTGTACTTCTACAACTCCTCAAAAAGTAGATCCCAAAATTCAAGAGCGTATTGAAAAACATCCTTGTTATAGCGAAGAAGCTCATCATCATTATGCACGGATGCACGTAGCAGTAGCACCAGCTTGTAATATTCAATGTAATTTCTGTAATCGCAAGTATGACTGTGCCAACGAAAGTCGCCCCGGAGTTGTGAGTGAATTACTTACTCCTGAAGAAGCCGCCCATAAAGTTTTGGTAATTGCCGGGAAAATACCACAAATGACAGTTTTAGGTATTGCAGGGCCGGGTGATCCTTTGGCGAATCCTCAGCAGACTTTCCGCACTTTTGGATTGGTGGCGGAAAAAGCACCTGATATTAAGTTGTGCTTATCGACTAACGGGTTAATGTTACCTAATTATGTTGATCAGATTAAAGAATTAAATATTGATCACGTCACCATTACTATTAATATGGTTGATCCCAAAATAGGAACTAAAATTTATCCTTGGGTACGTTATCAACGGAAACGCTGGACAGGAGAAGAAGCATCGCAATTACTCCATGAGCGTCAAATGGAAGGTTTACAAGCCTTACAAGAAGCAGATATTCTCTGCAAAGTTAACTCGGTAATGATACCCGGTATCAATGATCAACATTTAGTGGAAGTTGATGAGGCTATTCGGGCTAGAGGTGCATTTTTACATAATATTATGCCCTTAATTTCTGCTCCTGAACATGGTACTTATTTTGGCTTAAATGGACAAAGAGGGCCTACTCCTAAAGAGTTAAAAGCTTTACAGGATAGTTGTTCAGGCAACATGAAAATGATGCGTCACTGTCGTCAATGTCGGGCTGATGCGGTGGGATTATTAGGAGAAGATCGATCGCAAGAGTTTACCAAAGATAAATTCTTAGAAATGACTCCTGAATATAACCTCGAAAAACGTCAAGAAGTTCATGCTCATATTAAAGAGGTTAAAGAGGCTCAACAATCAGCTAAAGCTGAGAGAATCGCTAAGAAAAAAGCTAGAGGGGAAAAAATCTTAATCGCTGTGGCAACTAAAGGCGGTGGTATCGTTAATCAACATTTTGGACACGCTAAAGAGTTTCAAATCTTTGAGGTTGACGGTGTTGAGGCTAAATTTGTCGGACATCGCAAGATTGATCAATATTGTCAAACGGGTTACGGTGAGTCGGCAACTTTAGAAGGGATTATTTCTGCCATTCAAGATTGTAAAGCGGTATTAGCTTCTAAGATTGGTGATTGCCCTGAAGAAATGCTACTTAAAGCGGGTATTCAACCTGTACAGGGTTACGACACGATCGACTCTTTAGCTTTGAACTTCTATCAACAATTCAAGCAAGTATAATCACGGGGGGATTAAAACCATGAATGATTGTATCTATCTCGATAATAATGCTACCACGAAAATAGATGAAGATGTGTTGGCGGTAATGCTACCTTATCTTACTACCTATTATGGCAATCCTTCTAGTATGCACACTTTCGGTGGACAAATCGGACGGGCGGTGCGATCGGCAAGAGGTAAAGTAGCGGAATTATTAAATGCTGAAGAATCAGAAATCATCTTTACCAGTTGTGGCACTGAAGGGGATAATGCGGCTATTTTAGCGGCTCTCAAGGCTCAACCAAATAAAAAACATATTGTTACTACTGAGGTTGAGCATCCTGCCATTTTAAATCTCTGTCGCAAATTGGAAAAGGAAGGTTATACCGTTACTTATCTTTCAGTTAACAATCAAGGGCAAATTGATTTTGATGAGTTGGAAGCATCGATGACAGGCAGTACAGCAGTAGTTTCGGTCATGTATGCAAACAATGAAACAGGAGTTATTTTCCCCATCGAAAGAATTGGACAGATTGCTAAAGAATACGGTGCTTTATTCCATGTGGATGCAGTCCAAGCTGTGGGTAAAATTCCCCTCGACATGAAAAACAGTGCGATCGATATGTTAACTCTATCTGGGCATAAAATCCATGCACCCAAGGGAATTGGAGCTTTATATGTGCGCAAGGGAGTAAGATTTCGTCCTTTATTAATCGGTGGACATCAAGAAAGAGGACGCAGAGGCGGTACTGAAAACGTTGTGGGTATTGTCGGCTTGGGTAAGGCCGCCGAGTTAGCTCAACAACATTTAGGCAATATTCAGGAAGAAAAACGCTTAAGAGACAAACTGGAACAAAGCATATTGGCAACGATTCCTAATACTGTGATTAATGGGGATTATATCAATCGTTTACCTAACACCACTAATATCGGTTTTAAATATATTGAAGGCGAAGCCATTTTACTTTCTTTAGATAAATATGGTATTTGTGCTTCTTCTGGTTCTGCTTGTAGTTCTGGCTCTCTTGAACCTTCTCATGTGCTTAGAGCATTAGGATTACCTTACAGCGTTTTACATGGCTCAATTCGTTTCAGTTTATCTCGTTTCACCACTGAAGCAGAAATTGATCGAGTCTTGGAAATTTTACCATCAATCATCGATCGCCTCCGAGAACTTTCTCCCTTCAACAGCGACGATGCTGATTGGCTCAAAGAGCAAGAACAAGCCTTATTAGCCAAATAACCAGAGTTTGGTTTTAAACAGGCAAGATGCCTGTTCTACGGAACTCATAACTATTAATTATTCATTATTCATTATTAACTATTAATTGCTATGTGGGACTATACAGATCAAGTAATGGAACACTTCTACAACCCTCGTAATCAAGGCAAGATTACCGACAAGGAGGCAGGAGAAGAAATTGTGACAGGGCAAGTGGGCAGTATTGCTTGTGGCGATGCTCTTAAGTTACATCTCAAAATCGACGAAGCCACCCAAACGATCAAAGATGCAAGATTTCAAACTTTTGGTTGTGCAAGTGCGATCGCATCTTCGTCGGCTTTAACGGAATTGTTGAAAGGCAAAAAAGTGAATGATGCTTTGCTAATCACAAATAAAGAAATTGCTCAATCTCTTGGGGGATTACCAGAGGAAAAAATGCACTGCTCCGTCATGGGGCAGGAGGCTTTAGAGGCCGCTATTTACAAATATAAAGGTATCACCATTGAGGAACACGAAGAAGATGAAGGAAAACTTATTTGCCGATGTTTCGGTACTACCGATAGCAAGATTAGGAGAATTATTAGAGAAAATAATCTCACTACTGCGGAACAAGTTACAAACTATGTTAAAGCTGGTGGAGGATGCAGTTCATGCTTACCAGATATTGACGATTTGCTCCTCGAACTTGCCACAGAAAAGGAAACCTTGGCGATGGCAACAGAAATTGGAAGAGACGATGATTTGTCACCACAATCACCAACAGCCACTCAAGCCACAAAACCTCTAACTAATCTGCAAAAAATTACTTTAATTCAACGAGTAATTGAAGACGAAATTAAACCGATTTTAGCTGAAGACGGCGGAGATATGGAGTTATTCGACTTAGAAGGCGATGTAGTTAAAGTTATTCTCAAAGGTGCTTGTCAAGGCTGTGCTTCTTCTCTTGCTACTCTCAAAATGGCCATCGAAGCTACTCTGCGCGATCGAGTTTTAGGTTCTCTCATCGTTGAAGCTGTTTAACTTATCTCCCCAACACCCTAACATCCCAAAACCCTACAAGTTAAGGACAGAAAATCATGGTATCAATGCACAACAAAAATAAAGGAGAGCGATCGCCACCCAGAGCGTAGTTCCCTTGAGGATTCTACCAGTAAACACAGGTTAAAGAGATTATAAGTTTACGCCAAAAATCAACTATTTAGAATTGAAGGACTATCAATCTTCTTTGAATCCAATTACTTTTTATCCTCAACCATTCCAGTTAACTGAATTTGCCCTCTAGTTTGATTAGAGTCAGCAAAATTGCTTCCTCGTTAGACATCCATTATACAAACACAAGAAATTATTATGAGACAAATTGCATTTTACGGAAAAGGCGGAATTGGTAAATCCACGACCTCTCAAAATACGATCGCAGCTCTCTCCGAAAAATTAAGAGTAATGATCGTTGGTTGTGACCCTAAAGCAGATTCTACCCGCTTAATGCTTCACTGTAAAGCTCAAACTACTATCCTACACTTAGCCGCCGAACGTGGTTCAGTAGAAGATCTTGAATTAGAAGAAGTGTTGCTCACTGGTTATAATAACGTTCGTTGCGTTGAATCTGGTGGTCCTGAACCCGGTGTTGGTTGTGCAGGACGTGGTATTATTACTGCCATTAACTTCCTCGAAGAAGAAGGCGCTTACGAAGACATCGATTTAGTTTCTTATGACGTATTAGGTGACGTTGTTTGCGGTGGTTTTGCGATGCCCATTCGGGAAGGTAAAGCCCAAGAAATTTACATCGTTACTTCTGGTGAAATGATGGCTATGTATGCCGCTAATAACATTGCTCGGGGTATTTTAAAATATGCTCAATCTGGTGGGGTTCGTCTTGGTGGTTTAATTTGTAATAGCCGTAAGGTCGATCGTGAAATTGAATTAATTGAAGCCTTAGCTGACAAACTCGGCACAAAAATGATTCATTATGTTCCCCGTGACAACGTAGTTCAACGTGCAGAATTACGCCGTATGACCGTTATTGAGTACGAACCTGATCACCCCCAAGCTGATGAATATCGTGTCTTAGCTGACAAAATAGCCAACAACAAAGACTTAGTCATTCCTACTCCTATCAGCATGGACGAATTAGAAGAATTATTGGTTGAATTCGGATTTATGGATTCTGATGCAGAATATCAAAGAGCATTAGAAGAAGATAAAGCAAAAGCAAAAGTTTAATTCTTTGATCCCCCCTCTTAATAATGAATCAATTCAATTATTAGAAAAAAGTCTCCCCTCGCCTGTGCGAGAGGGGTTGGGGGATGAGGGCGAAAAATTTTGGGCAAAGTGCGAAGAATCTCCCTCTCATCATTAATACTATCAACACATGGGAAAAAATTATGACCACTGTAGAAGAGAAAAAAGATCTAATAAAAGAGGTGCTGGAGGCTTATCCAGAAAAAGCCGCAAAAAGACGGGCAAAACATCTCAATGTTCAAGAAGAAAGTAAATCAGATTGTGGGGTACAATCCAATAAAAAATCTGTACCAGGTGTCATGACTACTCGTGGTTGTGCCTATGCAGGAGCGAAAGGTGTTGTCTGGGGACCTGTTAAAGATATGGTTCACCTCAGTCACGGGCCTGTCGGTTGTGGGTACTACTCTTGGTCTGGTCGCCGTAACTACTATATAGGAACGACGGGAGTTGACACCTTTGGTACAATGCAATTTACCTCCGATTTCCAAGAAAGAGATATTGTTTTCGGTGGTGACAAAAAATTAGCTAAGTTGATTGACGAGTTAGAAGTACTTTTCCCCCTCAGCAAAGGAACTACGATCGAATCTGAGTGTCCTATTGGCTTAATTGGGGATGATATTGAAGCAGTGGCTCGTAAAAAAGCAAAAGAAACAGGAAAGCCCGTTATTCCCGTTCGTTGTGAAGGATTTAGAGGAGTATCCCAATCTTTAGGACACCATATCGCTAATGATACTGTGAGAGATTGGGTTTTACCGAAAGCGGACGAGTATCGTCAATTACCCGAAGGATTTGAATCTAGTCCTTATGATGTCAATATTATTGGTGACTATAACATCGGTGGTGATGCTTGGCCTAGTCGTAGATTATTAGAGGCGATCGGACTTAGAGTAATTTGTCAATTTTCTGGAGATGGTACATTTAACGAAGTGGTAATGACTCCTCTCGCTAAATTAAACCTCATCCACTGCTATCGCTCCATGAACTACATTTGCCGTTACATGGAAGAAAAATACGAAATTCCTTGGTTAGAGTATAACTTCTTTGGACCTACTCAAATTGCTAAATCTCTGCGTAAAATTGCCGCTCAATTTGATGAAACTATCCAAGAAAAAGCGGAACAAGTAATTGCTGAACATGAAGCAGAAATGAAAGCTATTACTGACAAATATCGTCCTCGTCTCGAAGGTAAAAAAGTAATGATGATGGTTGGTGGTTTACGCCCCCGTCATGTTATCCCTGCTTTTGATGATTTAGGAATGGATGTTATTGGCACGGGCTATGAATTTGGTCACGGTGATGACTATAAACGTACAGCCGATTATACCAAAGACGGTACGATCATTTACGACGACATCAGTGGTTATGAATTTGAGGAATTTGCCAAACAATTAAAACCAGACTTAATTGCCGCAGGTATTAAAGAAAAATACGTTTTCCAGAAAATGGCATTACCTTTCCGTCAAATGCACTCTTGGGATTATTCTGGTCCTTATCATGGTTACGAAGGCTTTGCAGTATTCGCTCGTGATATGGATTTAGCCATTAACAACCCCACTTGGAGTTTAATCAACAATCCTTGGGAAACCAAATAACCGTAACCTGAGTTCGGAGTTCGGAGTTCGGAGTTCGGAGTTCGGAGTTAAACTTGGCAAATATTGAGTTGAAACTATTTAAAATTGATTTTTCGACCTTATTTACTAATTTTAATGGTTGTTTTACTCATTTTTAAACTCTGTCTTCCCATACTTATTCCATGCCTCCCCACCTTAACTTTTACCATTTTTCTTATATCGAACTCAGGTAACTGTAGGGTGGGCAATGCCCACCGCTCTCTCCATCAAACAAATAAAACCATTCCCATTCATCTCAAACAAAGGTAAAGTATCATGACTCAAGAAAATACTAACAATCTCAATACCTCCAATGTAGCAGAGGCAAAAGTTCAAGATCACTTTGATTTATTTCATACCGATACCTATCAAGAATTATTTGAATACAAACGTCAATTTGAAGGTGCGCATAGTCCCGAAGAAGTTGCAAGAATTGCTGAATGGACTAAAACTTGGGATTATCGTGAGAAAAACTTTGCCCGTGAAGCATTAACCATTAACCCTGCTAAAGCCTGTCAACCTTTAGGCTCTTTATTTGTTGCCGCAGGTTTTGAAGGCACGTTACCTTACTCTCATGGTTCACAAGGTTGCGTTGCTTATTTCCGTAGTCACTTAACCCGTAATTTCAAAGAGCCTTTCCAAGCAGTTTCTTCTTCCATGACTGAAGATGCGGCAGTATTTGGCGGTTTGAAAAACATGATTGATGGTTTAGCAAATTCCTATCAACTCTATAAACCCAAAATGATCGCCCTTTGTACTACTTGTATGGCTGAGGTAATTGGTGATGACTTAGGGGCATTTATTCAAACTTCTAAACAGGAAGGCTCTATTCCTGAAGATTTCCCAGTACCTTATGCTCATACTCCTAGCTTTGTGGGTTCTCACATCACAGGCTATGACAATATGCTTAAAGGGATTTTGGAATGTTTAAGCGAAGGTAAAAAACAGGAAACTACCAACGGGAAGTATAACTTTAACTTAGGTTTTGATCCTTATGTAGGCAATATTCGTGAGTTAAAACGCATCTTAAATTTATTTGATCTCGACTATACTATCCTTTCTGATAATTCCGATACTTTTGATGCTCCTAACACTGGTGAGTTTCAAATGTATAATGGTTTGACCACTTTAGAAGAAGCAGGAGATTCAATCAACGCTGAGGGTACTTTCTTCTTCCAAAAATACACCACTCCTAAAACTCAAGAATACATCGGTAAAGAGTGGGGGCAACAAACCTTTAATTTCCGTCCTTTTGGTATTCGTGGCACTGATGAGTTTATTACTAAGTTATCGGAAATCACTGGTAAACCTGTACCTCAAGAATTGATCGATGAAAGAGGAAGGGCGGTGGATGCTATGAATGATTCTCAAGCGTGGATTCATGGTAAACGGGTCGCTTTATATGGTGATCCTGATCATGTGTTTGGTTTAGTTAATTTCTTACTTGAATTAGGTGCTGAACCTGTACATATCGTAGTTACTAACTCTAATCCTGAATTTGAAAAAGAGTTACAAGCTGTTTTGTCTGCTAGTCCTTACGGTAAAGATGCAACTATTTGGGGCAAAAAAGACCTTTGGCACTTACGCAGTTTGATGTTTACTGAGCCTGTTGATCTTTTAATTGGTAACTCCTACGGTAAATATCTCTGGCGTGATACTAAAACTCCTTTAGTTCGCATTGGTTATCCTATTTTCGATCGCCATCATTTACACCGTTATGAAACTCTTGGTTATCGTGGCACTTTGAATCTACATAACTGGATTATCAATACTATCCTTGATGAGCTCGATCGCAATACTATTATCCCTGCGAAAACTGATATTTCCTTCGATTTAATCCGTTAATTTAACCCCCTAGCCTCTTTAATAAGGCATTCTGCTCCCCCCTAGCCCCCCTTAATAAGGGGGGAATGTATGGGAAAAATATGAGGGAAAGTCCCGCTTACGAAGGAGGATTTAGGGGGATCTCTTGAGGGATCTAAAATTTATCAAACAATCTCTAGGTTAAAGGGAGAATTATGAAACTAGGTGAAATAGAACTCGATCGAGAACCTGCTTTCGAGCTTGAATCAAAAGTTAGAGTTACCAAAAAAATCCGCAATGATGGCACTTTCCCCGGTAAGCAATTAGGCGAAGTTTTAGCCAAGAAAGGAGATGAAGGTTATGTTATTTCCATTGGTACATATCTGCAAACGGCTTATATCTATTCTGTTCATTTTTTAGAAGCTGGAACGGTTGTCGGTTGTTTAGGGAAAGAGCTTGAACTAATTACCGAAAATTAAAAATTATGTTTACCTATACTCAAAATCATCTAAATTCTAGCATTCGTCATTCTAAATTCCATTTAGATCTTCTTTTTCCTATTCGTCAATGGTTAGATGCGATCGAAGTTAAGGAAATCAAACTGGCTCGGTTTATCTGTCGATTAATTCCTGCTAGTTGTCCTTTTGAGCGTAGTGTCAAACTCTGGAAATTGACTTTACATATTCCCCCATTATGTAAACTTAATCCTCTTTATAACGAATTTGTGGGTTTAAGATTTCGCGCTTTGTCTTATTTGGGCGAAAACGAAAAACTGTAGGTTGGGTTAAACAAAGTAAAACTCTACATTAAAGGATGAAGAAGCAATGACTAAGCCAAATATAGCCGAGCTACTTAATGAACCCGGTTGCGAACATAATCACAAAAAAGGAAATGGCAAACATGGCACAAATAAAGTCTGTACCCAACAGGCTCAACCCGGTACTGCTCAAGGAGGCTGTGCTTTTGACGGAGCTTCGATCGCCCTTGTACCTATTACCGATGCAGCGCATTTAGTTCACGGACCCATCGCCTGTGCAGGTAATTCATGGGGTAGTAGAGGAAGTTTGTCTTCTGATGCGTTAACTTACAAAATCGGTTTTACTACCGATATTAGCGAAAATGACATTATCTTCGGTGGTGAAAAGAAATTATTTAAGGCGATCGCACAAATTATTGATCGTTATCAACCTCCAGCTATTTTCGTTTATTCCACCTGTGTAACTGCCTTAATTGGTGACGATTTAGACGCTGTTTGTAAAATCGCTTCGCAAAGATATTCAACTCCTGTTATTCCTGTACATTCCCCCGGTTTTGTCGGTAGCAAAAATTTAGGCAATCGACTAGCTGGAGAGTCTTTATTAGATTATGTCATCGGTACTGCTGAACCTGAATACACCACTCCTTACGATATTAACCTGATTGGAGAATACAATATCGCAGGGGAATTATGGGGCGTTTTACCCCTATTTGAAAAAGTTGGGATTAGAGTATTATCGAAAATTACGGGAGATGCGACTTATCAAGAAATTTGTTATGCCCATCGTGCCAAACTCAATGTCATGATTTGCTCCAAAGCATTGATTAACATGGGGCGAAAAATGGAGGAACGTTACGGGATACCTTATATTGAGGAGTCTTTTTACGGTGTTGCCGATATGAACCGTTGTTTACGCAATATTGCCCAAAAATTAGGGGATTCTGCCTTACAACAACGAGTCGAAGATTTAATCGCCGAAGAAACGGTAAAATTAGATCTTGCCCTTGCCCCTTATCGTCAAAGATTAAAAGGGAAAAGGATGGTTTTATATACGGGTGGTGTCAAAAGTTGGTCAATTATTTCTGCCGCCCAAGATTTAGGCATTGAAGTAACTGCCACTAGCACCAAGAAAAGCACGGAGGAAGATAAAGCCAAAATTAAGGAATTATTAGGCAAAGATGGCATTGCTATGGCAAAAGGCAACGCTCAAGAGTTATTACGGGTAATTGCTAAGACAAACGCTGATTTGCTCGTGGCTGGAGGTAGAAATCAATACACCGCACTGAAAGCCAAAATTCCTTTCCTTGATATTAACCAAGAGCGCCATAAACCATACTCAGGCTATGTTGGTTTAATTGAAATGGCAAAAGAGTTCGATCGAGTTTTGCATACTCCCATTTGGCAACAGGTAAGAGAATCACCCCCTTGGAAGGAGTATCAAATGCAAACACAAACTAAAAAAGGATTTGATATTGACGAATGTTTAAAAGTCAATCTTAATAACAATATCCTCAAAAATACCAATATTGTTAAGTCGAAAAAACCTGCCACTGTTAACCCTTTAAAACAAAGTGCGCCGTTAGGGGCTTCCCTCGCTTTTTTGGGTTTAAAAAACACTGTACCTTTATTTCACGGTTCGCAAGGTTGTACTGCTTTTGCAAAAGTCTTGTTAGTGAGACATTTTCGAGAAGCGATACCTGTGGCAACCACTGCCATGAACAATGTTAGCACCATTTTAGGAGGAGAGGATCACGTTGAACAAGCTATTCTCGCCTTAGTGGAAAAAGCAAAACCTGAGATGATTGGTTTATTTACCACTGGTTTAACGGAAACGAGAGGAGATGATATGCACGGTATCCTTAAGTCTATCCGTGATCGTCATTCTGAGTTGGATGATTTACCGATTATTTTCGCTTCTACCCCTGATTATAAGGGCGGTTTACAAGATGGTTTTGCCTTAGCAGTACAATCCATTGTCAGCACTGATTATAGTCAATTTTCATCATCTCCAATTCCAGAGGAAGAAAACTTCAATCAAGTCACGATTTTAGCCGGTTCTTTGCTCTCACCGGGTGATGTAGCGGAAATTAAGGAAATTGTCACGAATTTTGGCTTAAAACCCTTAGTTATTCCTGATTTATCTAATTCCCTCGATGGACATTTAGGGGATGATTACCAGACTACCAGTGCAGGAGGTACGACAAAAGCTAGTTTACAACAGTTGGCGCGATCGAACTTTACCATTGCCATTGGTGAGAGTATGGGAGAAAGTGCGAAAATTTTACAACAAAAATATGGCACAAATTACCAAGTCTTCCCCCGTCTAACAGGTTTAGGGGTGATGGATAAGTTTATAACTCTACTGGCTAAGTTGGTTAATGATCAAAATCAGGCTAATTCTCTGGAAATACCTGCTATATACGAACATCAACGCCGTCAATTACAGGATGCGATTCTTGACAGTCATTTCTATGTAAGTGGCAAAAAAGTTTGTATTGCCCTTGAGCCAGATTTACTCTATCAAACCAGTTGGTTACTCAAGGAAATGGGTGCAGAAATTCAGGCAGTGGTAACAACCACTAACGCACCTATCTTGAAAGAATTACCTATCAATGAAGTCATCATCGGTGACTTGGAAGATTTAGAGGATATAGCCAAAGGTGCAGATTTAATTATTACCAATTCCCAAGGAAAAGATCTCGCTCATCGCTTACATATTCCCCTTTATCGTCTAGGTTATCCTATTTACGATCGCCTCGGCAATGGTTCTCGTTGCTTAGTGGGTTATCGAGGTACGATGCAGTTTTTATTCGATGTTGCTAATATTTTCATCGATTTAGATCATTAAAGTTAGAACTCAGAACTAATAATCTAACCATAGTTCATTATTCATTATTCATTATTCATTGATTATGGCTACTCAAATTTTACCCCTCAATAAATCCACGAAATTAAAGCATCCTTTTTTACAGGAATTAATTAGACAAATTCGTCAATCAGATACTTGTAATAAATATAAAAATTATACCGATGATATGCTGATTAATCAATTAATTATCCCTTCAAATTGTTCTATTAATCAAATTTTTACTAGAGCTTTTTATCAAGCAACAGGAGTAATTATAGAAAGAAAAACAGGTTATCCAACGAATACTTTTGTCCATTTAAAGGATAAAAAACTAAGTTCTGCCGTGATTTGTTGTGGTGGAGTAATTGTTTTATCCTCTGTGATTCGGGAATATTTGAATTTTGCTTGTCTCTCTTTAACAAGTTTGATTGAATATGCCGAAACTATTATTGAGTATGCTTTAGCTAAAGCTAGTCAATATTTGGATATTTCCTGTGTTTAATTGCTTGATATTTAAACCTAATATTTTAGGAGATTTTTTCACTATGAAAGTTGCTTTTGCTACTCAAGATAACATTCATATAAATGCCCATTTTGGTTGGGCGAAAAAAGTTGCTATCTATGATGTTTATGCCGATGGATATTATTTTTTACATACGGTTGAATTTACTGGTGAACTTAAAGAAGATGGCAACGAAGATAAATTATTACCGAAAATCGATGCTGTTGCTGATTGTAAGTTAGTATATGTATCTGCGATCGGTAGTAGTGCGGCCTCTCGGTTACTAGAACATAATATCACCCCTTTGAAAGCCCCATCAGAGGAGGATGAAATTATCGATGTACTAAACGATTTGGTGAAAACATTGGGTAGTCCCCCTCCTTGGTTACGCAAAGCCTTGGGGATGAAAACTCCTGATTTAAGTTTTGCTGATGTCTAAAGGGTACAAACCTCAGAACTAATAATTTCATCATTGTTCATTATTTATTATTCACTATTCACTAATTATGACTACAACTATTACTCAACCTGAGTCAACCACCAATATTATCAAAGATAGTCTTTTTCTCACTGAATTAGTGCTTCAAGTACGGGCGCAAGATCATTATGGCGTTTATCGTAGTTGGAGTGATGAATTAGTTTTGGCTAATTTTGTCGTTAGCAAGGAGAAGAAAAGACAAATTTCGGTGGAGGGTGATGTTGATTCTACTACTCAGTTACGCATTCTCTGTTTTTATCGTGCGATCGCATCTTGTATTGAGAAAAAAACGGGCAAACTCTGTCAAGTGGTAATCGACTTATCCCATGAGGGTTTTGGCTGGGTGATCGTCTGGACTGGTCGCTTAATTGTGGTAACTCGTACTTTAAGAGATGCTCAAAGATTTGGCTATGCTTCCCTTGAAAAAATGGCAACGGAAGGAGAAAAATTAGTTGATTCAGGAGTAGGCGCGATCGCACAATTTCCCGAAACTGCCAACGCTTAACTCATAATTCATAATGACTAACATGACTCAAACTATTGCACCACCAACCGCTTCAGCGATCGCCAATTTAAAAATCACGATCAAACGCCTGAATAGTAAAGCAGGGCAGATGAAAATGGATTTACACGATCTTGCTGAAGGATTACCAACCGATTATGAAACATTAATCGACACAGCAACCGCAACTTACGAGATTTATCGAGAGTTAGCAGAGTTAAAAAAACAACTCAAAGAATGGGAAAAATTAGCTAAAGAGGAATAAATTACCATGAATACTAGGGCGCAAATCAAAAAAACCCTTGCAGACTTTAAAAATCTGACTACTGCGGAGGATTACTTAGAATTTTTTAAGATAGAGTTCGATCGCACTTTAGTCAATATTAATCGTTTGCATATTTTAAAACAATTTTCCTTACTAATTAAAGAAGTCGATCGAGTTTTTCCCGATATTACCGATGGCGAAAAATTAGTGAAATATCATCTTGCTTTGGAAGAAGCCTATCAGGTGTTTTTAACAAAAAGCCCCTTAGAAACCAAACTCTTTAAGGTATTCCAAACGAAGCCAAAAAACTTTGTTTCATTGGATGAATTAACCAAACAAGCGGAGGCAAATAATTAACCTGTCATTATTCAAAAAAGTCCCCTTTATTAAGGGGGATTTAGGGCGATCAAAATTCACTCCATAAAACCGACAATTGTTATAAATAACAAAAAATGTAGAAACACGATGTTAACACCAAAAGAACTAGAACGCTATAGCCGACAAATGCAATTACCGAAATTCGGGAAAGAAGGACAAGAAGCCTTAAAAAATACTACCATACTTATTTCTGGGGTAGGTGGTTTAGGTGGTACTGTTGCCTTATATTTAGCGGTTGCAGGTATCGGTAAATTAATTCTAGTGCGGGGAGGTGAATTACGTCTCGATGACATGAATCGACAAATCTTGATGACGGATGATTGGGTAGGAAAATCCAGAATTATCAAAGCCAAAGAAACCCTAACTCAAATCAATCCTGATGTAGAAATTGAAGCAGTGGCAGAATATATAACTGCCGAAAATGCCGATGATTTATTAAAAAAAGGCGATTTAGCCATCAGTTGCGCCCATAATTTCCCAGAAAGGGATTTACTCAATCTTGCTTGTGTTAAGCAAAAAAAACCCCTGATTGAGTCCGCCATGAATAGCATGGATGCTTACTTAACTGCGATCGTACCCCATGAGACTCCGTGCTTATCATGTATTTTCCCCGAAAAACCTGATTGGGATCGCCGTGCTTTTGGTGTAATTGGTGCGGTTTCTGGCACTCTAGCTTGTTTAACTGCCTTAGAAGCGATTAAGTTAATTACAGGATTCGCTAAACCCTTGAAAGGATACTTACTCAACATGGATTTAGCAAACTTGGAATTTAAAAAACTTCGCCTCTACAAAGATTCTAACTGCCCCGTGTGTGGCAAAAAATAAATATAACCTCCGTTATTAGCAAGAATAACTGATTTAGGAAGGTTTTAGGTTTCATTTTCCGAGCATTTATTCATCCACAGAGGTAAAAGGCAAAGGAATAATAAATTAGTTTCTCCCCAATACTCCAACCCCCAACAACTTAACTATTCACTCTCAACTATTAACTACCATGACTGTTTACTTAACCGAAAAAGCCGCCTTCAGACTCCGTACTTTTACTCGCACCAATGATGCCACCGCCGAAAGAGGTATTAGACTCGCCGCCGTTAACGGTGGTTGCAGTGGGTTTGAATACAAACTTGATATAGTCGATCGCCCCGAAACGGACGATGTAATCTATGAACAAGACAAAGTAAAAATCTATGTTGATCCTCAAAGCCTAACAGTTTTAGACGGAGTTGTCATCGACTTTGTCGAAAGTTTAACCCAAGCAGGATTCATCTTTGAAAATCCCAATGCTACTGCTGGTTGCGGATGCGGTAAATCATTTTCGGTGGAAAATTGCGAAAGCCAAGCCGTGCCTTGCACTTAAAAGCGTTAAATGATGCTTACCCTGCCACGAAAAAATCTCATTCCCAGAGTAACGAGGAATCTCAAAACCTAACATCAATCAATTATCAACCAAAGAGTAAAAACTATGACCACCACATACAAAGTTCGTTTAATTAAAGGCAAAAAAAACAAACCCCCTGAAATCGATGTAACCATTGAAGTACCTGAAGATCAATATATTCTCGATGCGGCGGAAGAATTTGATTTAGATTTACCCTCATCTTGTCGTGCAGGTGCTTGTTCTAGTTGTGTCGGTAAACTGATAGAGGGCGAAGTAGATCAAGAAGATCAAAGTTTCTTAGACGATGAACAAATTGCCAAAGGATTTGTATTACTTTGCGTTGCTTATCCTAAATCTGATTGTACCATCAAAACTCATCAAGAAGCCTATTTAGTCTAAACCAAATTCCCCCCTTATAAAGGGGGGTTAGGGGGGATCAAATCCCTTATTAAAGGTAAGGGTGATCTAAAAAACTAGGGGAGATTAAATCATTCTAAATTTTAAATTTATTTAACAATGCTTAATCGAGAAAAAATTGCTCAAGAATACCTCAATGTCGTTAGTAAATCTTATCCCGAAGCGGGAAAACTTTTGTCCCATTGTCTTATTAAAACCCTAAAACTCAATGGAGTTAAGAATAGATATTCTTATTATTTAGGTATTTTTTATCCTGAATCCATTGGAGATTATTTATTAGAACATCAACCTGTTATCAAGGAAGTTGCAGAATATATGGGGTTAATAGAAGTTGTTTTTTTCAATGCTAATGACTTAATGAGACGTCCAGATTCAAGAATCAAAGAACAGAATTTCCGTTTTTGGTTAGAACTATCTTGGATTATTAATGAATTTAATTAAATTTTTACGGAGAAAATCAATGCTATTAATTAGTTTAATTATTTTATTTCTAGGTGCAACAGCATTTGTGATTAATATTCAATATCAAGATGAAATTCATAAATTGATTGCTATTTTATCAGGATTAATAGCTTCATTTATTTTATTTTTCTTAAGTCCTATTATTGTTAAATTATTTTTAATATTTATAATTTTAATTATCATTAATAATATAGCTTTTGTTTATAAAAGTTAGTCTGCATTTAAAAAATCTATAGATTTTAGTATTTATTTTTACAATTATTTAAACCTTATTTAGATTAAAATAAATCAAAGCAGTTAAGATAATTTATTCACCCCTAATTATCGATCGCAAATTATAAATCAAAGATTAAGGGTAAATGACATTAATCAACGGCAACAGCTACATCAGTAGCTTTTATTATAGCATAGGCTTCTTTTCTTTCTGCTAAATCAAGTCTCTCTGCGGAGGATTTCGTAATCACAGAAACAACCTCAATATCAGGAGCAATTTCTATAGTTATTTCTGCATTTACCGCTCCGATTAGGATTTTTTTGATAGTACCTTTAAACGAATTACGGGAGCTAATTTTCATAAAAAGTTTCTTTTTTACTAACTTTAATTATCCTCATAATATCACACCCATCACTTAATTTTAGTTTAATTGTTAGGAGTTCATCACATGAGAAATCGTAAAAATAGATTATTCTTTTTTAGTTTAATAATTTGCTTTTTTACCTTAGTTGTCGGCTTTGATTTATTAGGTAATATTTCATCGAAAAATTTGACCTTAGCGAATGTAACTGGCAAATTAACCGTTTCAGCCGCCGCTAGTTTAAAAGATGTTATGGAGGAAATTAAGCCTCTTTATGAGCAGAAGTATTCTCAAACAAAACTTACCTATAATTTTGGTTCATCTGGTTCATTACAACAGCAAATTGAACAGGGTGCGCCTGTAGATATATTTATTTCAGCGGCCAATAAACAAATGGATGCGTTAGAAAAAAAGGGTTTATTACTAACAGGAACTCGCCGTAATTTAGTCTCTAATCAAATGGTTTTAATTGTTCCAGCAAACCAGAATCAAAATAAAGTACAAATCAAAAATTTTACTGATTTAACTAATAAAAATATAGGAAGAATTGCCTTGGGAGAACCTAAAAGTGTACCGGCAGGAAAATATGCTCAAGAAGTTTTAACTTACTATAAAATTGCCGAGCAAGTTAACGCTAAAGCGGTTTATGGTAAGGATGTTCGTCAAGTTCTTAATTATGTAGCGACAGGTAATGTTGACGCAGGAATTGTCTATCTTACAGATGCAAAAATTGAGAATAAAGTAAAAATAGTTGCTACAGCCCCTTCAAGTAGTCATTCCCCTGTGGTTTATCCGATCGCAGTCATCAAAGATAGTAAAAATCCTCAGGAGTCAAAACAATTAATTAACTTCTTGACTACTTCTGACATTCAAAAAATATTTAAGAAATATGGATTTAGTTAGGCAAATAGTAAATAGACTTCTTTGTACAATTTATTAAATGAATTTAAACGAATGAATACTCCTATTGTTGACACTAATAGAGATTGGTATAGTTATTATAATGCCGTTGCTAACCGTCCTCCGAGAAAGACCACTCTAACTGCTTTAGGGAGTTTTCCGCAATCAGGAATGGCGATCGACCTTGGTTGTGGTGATGGTAGAGACACAGTCCCCATTTTAAACCAGAATTGGCAAGTTTTAGCTATTGATCGAGAACGAGAAGCTATTAATCGGTTATTATCTCGCACTGATTGTGAAAAACAATTACTTACGACTAAAATCGCTAGTTTTGAAGACTTACAACTTCCCTCCGACATTGATTTAATTAACGCCAGTTTTTGTTTACCTTTTTGTTCTTCCCATGCTTTTCCCCAATTGTGGCAGAAAATTACTGCTTCCTTAAAAGTTGATGGTAGATTTGCAGGACATTTTTTTGGAGATCGAGATTCTTGGTGCGATCGAACTTATATGAACTGTTTGACAAAGCAACAGGTAAAAAATTTATTCACAAACTATGAAATCGAATTATGGGAAGAAGAAGAACATTTCGGCAAAACACCCTTAGAAGAAGATAGATATTGGCATATTTTTCACGTTGTAGCAAGGAAAAATAGATTTTGATAAAAATAGTTATTAAATTGATTTTACATCTTTTTTTCTAAGTTTAACCTGAGTTTTGGATAAGCTGAAAGCATCCCAAATCGTAGTCAGAAAACCTTATAACTTTTTCTTAGAAATAACGATAAAATTGCCTTAACCTGAACTAACGTTAAATATATTCAACCCCTACCACCTGCAACCTGACACCTGACACCTAACCTTGTTGGATATTCTTAAACCGAACTGAGGTTAAGTTTAATAGTTGTTATAGGTACAAAGAGAGTTAATGATCGCTCTTAATATCTTACTCCACAAGGTTTTTCTCATCTAACTCAGGCAAAGTAATATCAACCATCTTACCCTGAGCGAATTGTTGTAATTTATTCTTGAATTTACCATTGAAATATGATTGATTTAACTCCTGTTTGGATTTCCCTAAAAACTGCCATAACGGCGACTATCATCACTTTTTTTCTTGGTATTTTCAGCGCTTGGTGGATGTTAGGTTGCAAAAGCAAATTCAAGGCTGTAATTGAAAGTATTTTAACTGCACCTTTAGTTTTACCGCCCACCGTTGTCGGTTTTCTTTTATTGCTATTATTCGGTAAAAATGGCTTTATTGGGCAATTATTAGCTCATCTATTTGATTTTACTATTATTTTCTCATGGTATGCTACTGTTATTGCTTCTACAGTAGTCGCTTTTCCCTTAATGTATAAAACAGCATTAGGTGCGTTTAAACAAATTGATACTAATTTACTAGCTTGTGCCAGAACTTTAGGGGCAGGAGAATGGGTCATTTTTTGGCGAATTATGTTGCCCTTAGCTAAATATGGCTTAATGGCTGGAACTTTACTCTCCTTTGCTCGTGCTTTAGGGGAATTTGGGGCTACTTTAATGTTGGCGGGTTCGATTCCCAACAAAACAGAAACAATCCCCATCGCCATTTTCTTTGCTTCCGAAGGAGGTGACATGGATAAAGCCATGTTGCTAGTCATCATCATGTTAGCCATTTCTCTGGGAGTGATTAGCTTTGTTAATTACGCTACCGAAGGCAAAGGATTTGATAAATTGAAGCGTCATCATCAATCACGTGCTTATAACCTCCGATTCTGGGCAAAAAAACCTTTTTTAAGTTCTAAAAATCAGAATTATCCCTTACCTCAAGCCAAAATCGAGTTAGTGGTGCAGATTCAAAAACAATTATCAGAGTTTTGCCTAGATGTTAATTTTAAAACAGATCAAACTCCTTTGGGTTTATTAGGGGCATCGGGTGCAGGAAAAAGCATGATTTTAAGGTGTATTGCTGGACTAGAAACTCCCGATCGAGGTTTAATTATTTTAAATGGCAAAGTTTTATTTGATTCATCGCAAAAAATTAATTTACCCCCAAGAGAAAGGAATTGCGGTTTTTTATTTCAAAATTATGCCCTTTTTCCTCATTTAACTGTTGCAGAAAATATCGCCTTTGGGATGTCACCGAAACAATCCTATCGGGAAATGAAAACAGAAATTGAAAGACAACTAATTACTGTTGGATTGTCTGGGATGGGCAATTATTATCCAAAACAACTTTCAGGGGGACAACAACAAAGGGTTGCTCTAGCCCGTGCAAAGGCTAGTGAGCCTGAGATAATGTTATTAGATGAGCCTTTTTCTGCTTTAGATACTTATTTACGGGATAAACAAGAAAAATTGCTCAGAAATAGCTTAATTCATTATCAAGGAGTGACTCTTTTTATCACTCATAATTTAGAAGAAGCCTATCGAGTTTGTCCTCATCTT
Organism: Cyanobacterium sp. Dongsha4; assembly: GCF_036345015.1. Taxonomy (NCBI): domain Bacteria; kingdom Bacillati; phylum Cyanobacteriota; class Cyanophyceae; order Chroococcales; family Geminocystaceae; genus Cyanobacterium; species Cyanobacterium sp. DS4. The sequence goes on from NZ_CP084098.1 coordinate 3,780,091, forward strand.
CTTATTATTGATCAAGGAAGTGCGATCGCATCTGGGAGAAAACAAGATATTTTTGAGCATCCTCCCAATTTTAGATCAGCACAACTAACGGGTTGTAAAAACTTTTCTTCTGTAGAAGTAATAGATCATAATAAAATTAAAGCACTAGATTGGAATTGCATATTAGAAGTAATCGAGCCAGTATCACCTTCCCTTCAACATATCGGGATTCGTGCTTATCATCTTGTCTTTCCTGATACCCATAATCAAATCAATACTTTTCCTTGTTGGTTAGCAACCATTAGTGAAACTCAACACCGTGTCACTTTATACCTCAAATTAAACCAACCTGCTAATCATCCCGAAGACTATCATCTACAAGCAGAAGTGTTTAAAGATAAGTGGATGCAGTTAAAAGATAGTTCCTTTCCTTGGACAATTCAATTGAATCCCTTAAAAATCATGTTATTTACCTAAGTTTGAGATAATTTTTTAAATTCTGTAAAGATACAACTAATAAACAGTTTTAGTAATGATGCCGTTTAAGAATTAGTTTCTCCCGAATACCCTAATCCCCTAATCTCCCCAACACCCGAATACCCCAACAACCCGATACATGATACCTGACATCTACCCTGATCCGATATTCTTATGCCGAACAGAGGTTATATAATAATTAGTGTGACTATCAAAGATAATCAAACGGCGATGAGAGAGAAAAAAATCTGGTTGTATGACACAACGTTAAGGGATGGAGCGCAAAGAGAAGGTATATCTTTATCATTAACAGACAAAATTAAAATTGTTCACAAACTTGATGAAATGGGTATTCCCTTTATTGAGGGAGGATGGCCTGGGGCTAATCCCAAAGATGTTCAGTTTTTCTGGCAGTTAAAAGAAACTCCCCTTAAACAAGCTCAGATAGTGGCTTTTTGCTCCACTCGTCGTCCTCATCAATCTTGTGATCATGATCCTATGCTCAAGGCTATTTTAGCGGCAAATACTCACTGGGTAACAATTTTTGGTAAATCTTGGGATTTACACGTTACCGAGGGCTTAAAAACCAGTCTTGAAGAAAATCTTGCCATGATTGAAGAAACTGTTGCTTTTCTTGTGTCTCAGGGAAGAAAAGTCATTTATGATGCTGAACATTGGTTCGACGGTTATCAAGCTAATCCAGATTATGCGATCGCAACTTTAAAATCTGCCATAAAAGGGGGTGCGAAATGGTTAGTTTTCTGCGATACAAATGGTGGCACTTTACCCCATGAAATTAGTCGTATTGTCTCAGAAGTGGTGAGTAAATTAAACCTGAACTTAGAGAAAGAAGAAGGAGTTAAATTAGGTATTCATACTCATAATGATAGCGGTACGGCGGTAGCAAATGCGATCGCATCTGTGTTGGAAGGAGTGACGATGGTACAGGGAACTATCAACGGTTATGGCGAAAGGTGTGGTAATGCCAACTTATGTACACTTATTCCCAATTTACAGCTAAAATTAGGCTACCAATGCCTTGAAAAAGACGCTTTAACCCAATTAGCCCCCAATAGCCGTTATATTAGCGAAATCGTTAACTTAGCACCAGATGATCATGCTCCCTTCGTTGGGAAGTCTGCCTTTGCCCATAAAGGAGGTATCCATGTTTCCGCCGTGGCTAAAAATCCTTTAACCTATGAACATATAGAACCTGAATTAGTGGGTAATGAACGAAAAATCGTCATTTCCGATCAAGCTGGTTTAAGTAACGTCATTTCTAAAGCAAAAAGTCTAGGTATCACCCTTGATAAAAATGATCCTACTTGTCGAGAAATCTTGCAAAAATTAAAAAATCTTGAACATCAAGGCTATCAATTTGAAGGGGCGGAGGCAAGTTTTGAATTACTGATTTTATCCGCATTAGAACAAAGAAAAAAACTATTTTCCATCAAAGGTTTTCAAGTTCACTGCGATATTTTAGCCTCAGAAAAAAATAATTGTAGTAATGCCCTAGCCACCATTAAGGTTTTAGTGGATGAGAAAGAATTATTAGAAGTTGCTGAGGGAAATGGCCCCGTATCCGCCTTGGATCACGCTTTGAGAAAGGCTTTAGTGCAGTTTTATCCCGAAATAGGTCAATTTCATCTAACAGACTACAAAGTGAGGATTCTTGATAGTACCGCAGGTACAGACGCAAAAACAAGGGTATTGGTAGAATCAAGTAACGGGGAAACCCGATGGACAACGGTAGGAGTATCCACGAATATTATCGATGCTTCTTATCAAGCTGTAGTGGAGGGGATAGAATATGGTATCTTACTGACTAAAGCAGAAATTAATCCTATTTCTGTCGGCAATTAGTAATTATTTTGCTATTAGCTATTAAGAGGCATTAAAATTGTTTTTCGGTTGCTTATTCTTAAAACTATCTATTTAACTCCTTGTTTTTTCCTCCATTACCAGTTTTTAATTGTTAATTTCTCTAATTTTTATTATTTTTATAACCAAACTTTTGATTATCCATGACATCATTACCAGAAAGCACATTAACCCGATTACAACGTATTCCTCAAGTCAAGAGTGTATGGGAGGGCGATCGGCTCCCCATTCTTGGTATGATGGACAATTTAGAACCAGAAATAGCAGAGAATAGCGATTGTATTATTTGGTTAGATGGTTCTGAAGGTTTTGTGCGTTCCATGGATATTGTTAGGGCAACCATTGGACCTGAAGCGGTGGTGAGGGCATTATTAAAAGCGATGGAGAATCCTCACAATCCTGCACAACCGGCAAGACCTGAGAAAATCATTGTGAAAGATCGGGAATTACAATTTTTTTTACGAGGTGTATTACAGGATTTAGATATAAAAGTTGACTATCAACCAGAGTTACCTTTATTAGACGAATTATGGGTTAATTTTCAGAATAATAAACCCCAATCAAATACCCATATTTCTCGGAGATTAATTTCTGCCTTAGAAGATGTGGCATTATCTTTAATTTGGAAACAGCAACCATGGCAATTTTTGTCAGAAGAAGAAATAATCAGAATCGATATTAATCAATGGAATATTGACAGTCTTTATGCTTGTGTAATGGGAATGTTAGGGCAGGAATTTGGTATTATTCTTTATCGTTCTCTTGATTCTTTAAAAAGTTTTCGTCAGAGGGTGATAGATTTAAGCGAATCAGAAGAGGAAGGAGAGTTAGAAAGCACTTTTTTACAACAGGATTGTTGGTTTCTTAACTTTAATGAGGAGGAAATAGAAACATCTTCTTTTCAGTGGCATAAAAGAGATAATGATGTTTCCGCTATTTTTGGTAGCATTCATCCCTATGAGGGTATTCGCTCGTTGAAAGAGGAAGAGGAAATTTATCCTATTTATGTGGCGTTGAAGTCTTTAGGTTTGTTTATTCAAGATAATGAGGAGTTTTTGATTCTCGATGAAGTTGACTTATTGAAGAATGAGTATATTATTGATTTTCCTTTCGATGATGATTCCATTAAAGTTTCTGTTTCCACTATGCCAGAGTTGACAGAGGAGTTAGAAAGTGCCTTTGATGATGAGGATGACGAAGATTATTTATATGACGATGATGAAGATGATGAGGGCGACTTCTCTATTTATGATGATTTAATTCCTGCAGGTACGTTAGTTTCTTTCTTAGAAATTGAGGGGGATTTTCTTCGTTTCTTTGATGATAAGTCTTTTAGCTGTATTCACAAAGACGCTGTGGTATCTATCCAAAAAAAAGTTTCTGATCAAGGTTTTCCTGCCATAATTTTACAAACAACCAGACCAAAAGCGAAAGAATTAATCAATAATCTTCAACAAGAAGAAGGTGTTTTGCAAATAACATTTGGACAAGGTTATGATCCTTATGAAGATGAAAGTTATGAACTAGGTATATTAGAAACAGGAGATAATAATCACTATATCTTTGCACAGTTTCCTCAATATAGCGGTCAAAAAGGAGAAAAAAACTGGTCTTCGATTATTGAAAATTGGATCAAAAAAGTAGCTAAATTTGACGGCTATTGCGGTATTCTAATTGCTATGGGTTCAACAGGTGCTTCTCGTGGCAATCCTCAAACAAAAGACTTATTACACTTATTTTATTGTCGTTTCACTTCCGCAGAATCCCTTGGTTTAAAAAGACTAATCATGTCTCTTGAATAAATTTTCATAGGAAATGAAGAATAGTTAACTGTTAATTCCTAATTACTAATTCCTAATTGAAATCACCTTATTTTCTGAATATATCAATATCCTTAACCTCACAATGATTGCCTCTTTGAAAAAATACATTTGGTTAGTTTGCCTTATTTTTGTCTTTGTTATCGGAGTAGAAAGCAATCTTGCTCAAACTCCCATCTATGACACAGAAAGTATTTTTCACCCCGTTACTGCCCGTAGTGGTATGGTGTCAAGTCAAGAAAAATTGGCTACTCAAGCAGGTTTAGAGGTATTGCAACAAGGAGGTAATGCCGTTGATGCGGCGGTAACAGTGGGATTCGCTTTAGCCGTAACCTTACCTCGTGCAGGAAATATTGGCGGTGGTGGTTTTATGATGATTCATCTTGCTGATGATAACCAAAATATTGCCCTAGACTATCGAGAAAAAGCTCCCCTAAAAGCAACAAAAAATATGTTTCTCAATGACAAAGGAGAAGTAGATAGTAATAAATCTCGCTTTAGTCATCTAGCTGTAGGAATACCGGGGACAGTTGCGGGACTTACTTTTGCTTTGGAAAAATATGGCACAATTAGTTTAAAAAGGGCTTTGCAACCGGCTATTGAATTGGCGGAAAAGGGTTTTCCTGTTACTCAAGATTTTTATGACTCTCTTTTGTTTTCTCGTCCGTATTTAGAGAGAAACCCTGCTAGTGAGGAAATATATTTTCCTAATGATAATCCTCCTCCTATTGGCTCAACATTCCAACAACCACAATTAGCTCAAACTTTAAAATTAATTGCTAAGGAAGGGAAAAAGGCTTTTTATGAAGGAGAAATTGCCAGAAATATAGTTCAAGAAATGAGTAATAATGGTGGCTTAATTACCTTAGAAGATTTAATGAGCTATGAACCTAAAATAAGACAACCAATCCAAGGAGAGTATTTAGGTTATCAAATTTACTCGATGCCTCCCCCAAGTTCAGGAGGTGTTCATTTAATACAAATGTTGAATATTTTAAAAGGTTTTGATTTAAAAAACTTAGGGCATAATACTGCTGATACCATTCATTTAATGGCAGAAACTATGAAATTAGCTTATGCCGATCGCAGTTTATATTTAGGAGATCCTGATTTTTTTGATGTCCCTATCAAGGGTTTAATATCTCAAGAATATGCAGATTTTTTAAGAGAAAAAATAGATAAAAATAAAGCAATTCCTAGTAATGAAATCAGACCAAATAATCCTTTTAATTTTCGAGAAAGTCATGAAACAACCCATTACTCTATTGTTGATCAGTATGGCAATGCAGTAGCAAATACTTATACTTTAAACTTTAGTTATGGTACGGGAATAACAGTGCCTAATAGTGGTTTTTTGCTTAATAATGAGATGGATGATTTTGTCGCTAAACCCAATACTCCCAATGCTTATGGCTTAACAGGAGGAGAATATAATGCGATCGCACCTGAGAAAAGAATGCTAAGTTCGATGACTCCCACTATTATTACTAAAGATGGAGAAGTATTTTTAGTAACTGGTAGCCCCGGAGGAAGTAGAATCATCACTACTGTTTTACAAATAATTATCAACGTTCTCGAATTTAACCTCAATATCGCCGAAGCAACTGTTTCCCCCCGTTTCCATCATCAATGGTTGCCTGATGAATTATTACTAGAAAAAGGCATCAATCAAGATACTCGACAAATATTAGCCGAAAAAGGACATAACTTAAAAGATAGTCGAGCAATGGGTAGCACTCAAAGTATAATGAAACAGGATAAATTTCTATATGGTTTTTCTGATCCTCGTAGGAGAGAAGCCCTAACCCTCGGATTATAATTACACTATATAAAATTGACTATTTCAAAAACTTTTTTCCTTATTATTTACCTGTTATAAATGAGTCAAATATTAGAAGATCTAACAATTTCTGGTTTTCGTGGTTTTCGAGAAATTAATTTATCCGATATGGGTAATATTAATATTATCGTTGGAAATAACAATTCAGGTAAAACAAGTATTCTTGAAGCTATAGCACTTTTTTGCAATCCACTTGATCCTGTTCGCTGGTTTGAAATTTCAAAACGCAGTTTTTATTCTGCTAGGGCTTTACGTTATCGACCTGATTTAGAATCAATTCAATGGATTTTTCAAAAACAGGAAACATCATCTAATCAAGAAGAATCTTATCAAAAATTAATCATTAAAGCTAATGGTAACACTTCTATTAAAGAATTAAACGCAAAAATTGAGAAAATTTCAGGAATAAAAGTTAGTGAAGTTCAAGATAATGAAATAGAAAATGATAGTGAAGATGCTGAAATAGAAGAAAATATAGCGGACATTGATGGAGACATAGAATCTCAAGGACTAGAATTAAACATTCAAACCAAATATCTTGAAGAAGATAATTTAATTAAAAATCAAGAAATTAAAGAAAAATTCCAGTTTTGGGAAAACGAACGTTTTATTTCTAAAAAAAGAAAACAAGAATTTATTAATACTAATATAGTCTCTCCCGCTTATTCTAATTCTGTTTCAATCGTCTTATCAAGACTCATTTTAGAAGATCAAAAAAATAAAGATGAGGTATTAAATTTAATCAGACTATTTGATGAGCAAATTATAGACATAATGATTCTTACCCCCAAACATTTTGGGAATCTCTATATTAAACACGAAAAATTAGGATTACCCCCTTTAGATATTTTTGGAGACGGCATAAAAAAAACCATTACTATGGCTTTAGCGTTGCAATCTGCTAAAAATGGCATACTATTAATTGATGAAATTGAAACTTCTATTCACGTATCCGCTTTAAATAAAATTTTTTCTTGGTTAGTAAAAAGTTGTTTACAACAAAATATACAATTGATTGTGACAACTCATAGTATCGAAGCTGTAGATGCAATGATTAGTTGCGATAATTCTGTAGATAATATTGTTGCATTTCAACTTAATAATACTGATAATTCTGTCAAAAGATTTTCAGGAGATTTATTAACAAGGTTACGTTTAAATAGAGGGTTAGATATTCGATAGAAAAATGAAATATTGTTACATTGTTGCTGAAGGAATACATGATATAGAATTTTTAACAAAAATAATTAAAGAATTATTTAACCTATCCAGAATCAAAAAACGTTCGCTAGTTAATCCGTTTTGGGATGAATTAATACCAAAAACATTTCCCATGAATGATGATTTATTAAAACGTATGCCTGTACCTTCATTCATTCAAAATGAGCAGTGTTCTATTGCTTTACATAATGCCACTGGAATTAATAATATTGTCAAGACATTAGAGGAAAGTTTAAGTGTGATTGAGACATCAAAATTGTTTAGTATTGGTTTAATTTTAGATGCTGATACAAAAGACAAACCGCAAAAAAGATTTAAAGATTTAATCCAAGAATTGTCAAAAAAAATAAAAATGATTAATTTTACATCTTTACAACTAGGGGAAGTTAATATGAGTAATCCTCGATTTGGTGTTTTTATTTTACCCGATAATCAAAATCAAGGTACTTTAGAATCTATTTTAATGGAATGTGCCAAAATTAATTATCCTGATTTACTAGAATCAGCAACAGAATATATTGAAGGATTTGATCAAACTAAATTAACGGTAAAAGAACTAAAAGAATTTAAGAAATTAGCAGGTAAAAATAAAGCAATTATATCCAGTATTAGTAGTATTTTAAAACCAGGAAAAGCAATACAAGTTTCCTTACAAGACAATAAATGGATAGATGAGAAAACCATTGAGTTAGATGATATTATTCTTCTCAAGAAATTCATCACGGATTTAATCTTTTAAACCTAACAATTCTAACTTAATTAACGAATCCTCATTAGATTGCGTTGCATAATCGGTAGTGAAAAATATTGAGATAAATATTTTATAGATGCAATAAGTTTGTTGATTAAGATATTCTAGGAAGTAGCCAAAATAAGACTATTGCTTAATTTCTATAATATCTATGGATACTAAAACATTTAAACGTACTCTACAACAATCCGATAATTACCATCGTAAGGGATTTGGACATCAAGAAGAAGTTACCTTAACTCTCAATCAAGAATATCAAAGTAATTTAATTCAAACTATCCGTCAAAATAATTATCAAATTACCCAAGGAAATGTAACTATTCGTTTAGCAGAAGCCTTTGGTTTTTGTTGGGGGGTAGAAAGAGCAGTAGCTATGGCGTATGAAACTCGTACTCATTTCCCTACAGAAAAAATCTGGATTACCAATGAAATTATCCATAACCCCTCAGTAAATAAACGTTTAAGGGAGATGAATGTAGATTTTATTCCTGTTGATAGTGGTGTTAAAGATTTCTCTGTTGTCAACCCCAAAGAAGTGGTTATTTTACCTGCTTTTGGTGCAAGTGTCAGTGAAATGCAACTATTAAATGATAAAGGATGTACCATTGTTGACACAACCTGCCCTTGGGTGTCTAAGGTTTGGAATTCGGTGGAAAAACACAAGAAAAAAGAATATACCTCAATTATTCACGGTAAATATAAACATGAGGAAACCGTTGCTACCAGTTCTTTTGCGGGTACTTATTTAGTGGTTTTAAATATGAAAGAAGCCCAATATGTTTGTAATTATATTCTTAATGGAGGGGATAAACTCGAATTCTTGAATAAGTTTAAAAATGCCTATTCTGAAGGATTTGATCCCGATGTGGATTTAGTTAGAGTTGGTATTGCTAATCAAACTACCATGTTAAAAAGTGAGACAGAAGCCATTGGTAAGTTGTTTGAACAAACAATGATTAAAAAATATAATCCTGCCGAATTAAATGAGCATTTCATGAGCTTTAATACCATTTGTGATGCCACTCAGGAAAGACAAGATGCAATGTTAGATTTGGTAGAAGAAAAACTCGATTTAATGGTGGTTATTGGTGGCTTCAATTCTTCTAATACTACTCATCTTCAAGAAATTGCCATAGAAAACCAGATTCCTTCTTATCATATCGATAGTTGCGATCGCATCTTAGAAGGTAATAAGATAGAACATAAACCCTTAGACAAAGACTTAGAGATTCAGGAAAACTGGCTACCAGAGGGAAAAATTATTGTGGGAATAACTTCTGGTGCGTCCACTCCTGATAAGGTGGTAGAAGATGTCATCGAGAAAATATTTGCTTTGAAATCCCATTAAACAAATTTTTGAATTTTGATTAGTTTGGTGGATTATTTCCACCCCATAAACAGTAACTAAAGTGTTAGGTGTAGCACTAATTATGATCGAATTAGGAGAAAACAACCATTGTCATCTGTAACAATTGAGTCACAAAAAGAAGTAATGTCGGGTTTCCGTGCTTTATCCGATACCATTAGAATTCAAGTGTTAGAATTATTACGCACTAGAGAGTTATGTGTGTGTGAAATTTCCGAAGTTTTGGATATTAGTCAATCTAAATTATCTTTTCACTTAAAAACTTTACGAGAAGCAAATTTAGTTAATAGCCGTCAACAGGGAAAATGGACTTACTATAGTCTTAACTTATCTCAGTTAGTGGCTTTAGAACAATATCTAGCTGAGTTTAGACGCAACACCGTTTTACTTCCCACCCGTCTTTGTGAATAGGGTTAGAGTCATTCTTAATTGCTTGGTGATAACAGTATTTGCTCTTTTCTGGTTTGTGCCATTTCTAGCAAAGAATCAGCAAATGCGATCGCATCTTCCGCCGAATGTCCTCCCGTTAACTCCGCCAATTCATCACGGCGATGGATTTCCTCTTCTAAATGTCGTACCTGTACAATAGTTCTTAAATCCTTACCCTCAGACGATTCTTGCAACTGTTTTTCCACTCGAAAATGATGATCCGCCATAGCCGCTACTAAGGGTTGATGGGTGACACATAACACCTGATGATGATGACTTAATTTATGCAACTTATCAGCTATAGCTTGTGCAACTTTCCCCGAAACCCCCGTATCAATTTCATCAAAAATTAGGGTTTTATCATCTCTTTGAGCCTCAGAAAAGCAAGATTTTAAAGCCAAGAGAAAACGACTCATTTCCCCTCCCGAAGCAGTCATAGCTAGGGGTTGTAAATCTTCCCCCGGATTAGGACTAAAATAGAATTCAACTTGATCAGCTCCCCAATAGTTAGGATTAATAGGTGTCACCCGACATTGAAACTGTACTTTTGCCATGCCTAGGGGCTTCAATTCTTGGGTTAATTGGGTTTCTAGGTTTTTTGAAGCCTTCGTCCTCAAATCGGTTAATTTGGCACATAAATCGAGCATTTTTTGCTCACTAGCAAGGTATTTTTGTTCTAACTCCTCAATGGACTGACTATTATCCGTTAATTCGGTCAACTCTTTTTGTAAATTATGGTAATAATCAATGACATCCCCCAAATTTGAGCCATATTTACGACAAATACGCTTTAAAAGCCTAATTCTTTCTTCTATCTCCTCTAATCGCTCTGGATCTGCCTCTAAACTCGATCCATAACTATAAATTTGTTGTCCTGCCTCCACCACCTGATTTAAGGCTTCTTGCACCATTTCCAGTATGCTTCCCAATTCTTTGTCATAATTCACCATATCTCCGATAATAGATTGAGCTTTACCCAAAATATCCGCTACAGCTTGATTTTCATCAGATTCACTTTGATATAGTAATTGATAGGCTTGATAACTTAATTGTTGCAGTTCTACTACATGAGTGAGGCGATCGCTCTCTATTTCCAACTGTTCCAACTCATCAGCCGATTCCAAATGTACGGCACTTAATTCTTTAATTTGATGTTGTATTAAATCAAGACGTTGAAGGCGTTGTTGCTCCCACTGACGACGAGTTTCAAGAGCTTCTAAGGCTTTTTGAGTTTTAGCAAAGGCTTGAGACACTAATTGCCTTTGTTTACCTAATTTTTCTCCTCCATAAGCATCTAATAAATCTCTCTGAGTCGTGACAGATAATAATTGCCCTGTTTCTCCTTGGGCTGTTACTTCCAGAAGTCGATCTCGTAATTGATTAATTACAGTTTTATTAATTACCACTCCATTTATCCGACAACGAGAGCGAAAATTATCTTTACTCATACTCAACTCTCGACTACAAATCACTGTACCATCATGGAAAGATTCTATTTCTTGAGCCTCCAACCAATCCTCTAATAACGGGGATGAATAAAATGTCGCTTCAACAATAGCTTTTTTTGCTCCAGTGCGAATCATCCTCTGATTAGCTTTTCCCCCCAAAACCACATCAATCGCATCGAGGATAATTGATTTCCCCGCACCAGTTTCCCCTGTTAAAACATTTAACCCCTTACCAAACTCTAATTCTATATGATCTACCAATGCAAAATGATCAATGCGAATAGTTATCAGCATTCATTTCCTAACTACACATCAAATATATGTCATGATATATTATTTCTGATGATTGTGGCTAAAGACATACTGCACAGCACGCATCTCATTTATTTAAAGAATTAAACTATGGGAAAATTTTTATTGCCTATGAAAAATGAAAAATAGTGAGACAACTGTTTATTTTGTCATTGTTTCTATGGTATTTGGGAGTTTCTGGGAGGTAATGCCCCATTTATCTTTACTGCTTTTGGCGGTTTCTTTGTCTAATTCTTCTAATAAAATGGCTAATTCCACTTGTTTTTCTAATAAATCTGTATAAGAAACCAAATTACTTAAACCATCTACTAAATTCTTTAAATTACGTCTAAATTGGGGATCTCCTGTAAATTGATCTATATCTGATGTAATTTTGGCGGTATTGGCAAAGGTAACTCTAGCAGAGTCAAGGGTTTGTTGTAGGGTAGCAAGATTTGTTGGGTTATTTAATTCATCAGCAATGGTTTTTAAATCACTACTAATTTGGGCAAGATTTTCACTGGTTGTGCCTAGGTTTTGAGTAATTTTTTGTACATCTTTTTCATCTATTTTTGCTACTAGGTTATTCGTTGTTTGAGCAACCTGACTAATATCGGCGGCAGTTTTGCTCAATGATGCGATCGCATCTTGGAAATCAGTTTTATTATCGGCAATAATTTCATTAAGATTAGAAGCTAAAAGATTAATTTGAATGGCTGTATTGGTATATTCAGAGCCTAATTTCTCAATTTGAGTGGTAGCAGTATTAGCAGTATTTGACAAAGTATTGGCAGTGTTGGATAAACTATCAGCAGTCCTTCCGATACTGGTAAAAGTATTGGAGATGGTATCCATTTCTTTTTGAATTCTGTTAGTAACCCCTGTAACTTCTTTAGTTAAAACAATAAACTGCTCTGTAGCCTTATTGGTATTATCAACAGCAGTATTCAGATTATCAAAAAAAGTTTGATCATCAAAACTATTAGCCAATCGAGCTAAACTTTCAATTAAATCAGGACTAGCTTGAGCAGGTATCTTCTCGTTATTACACAATATCAATTGTTTTTGATCACATTCTTTTCCTAAAGGATTAATATCTTCTCCTACGTTGCTTAAAACCCCTTGAGGAATTATATTAACACTCACCTCTCCCAATAAACCAGAACGAGTAGTAGAAACAGTTACATCTCTGGGAATGGGTAATTTATTATTAATTTCCGTCCACACTTCCACCCCATTACTTGTGGGTTGAATCGAAGCGACACGCCCCACCGCTACTCCCCGAAAAAAGACCCTTGCACCTTCCCTTAAGCCTCCAGCGTTCTCAAACATCAATTTTATTTGATAATTACTGCCCCGTAATTGATCCTTTTTCAAGAAAAAAACTATACCCCCAAAAACCAGTAAACCGAGCAATAAAAACAAGCCCACAGAACCTTCTCTCATTAACCTTGAACGAATCATTAATAACCCCCAATTTATTGACTAATAACTTTAATCGGTCCTTGTGTGTTAGCACTAAAAAACTGACGTACTAAAGGATTATCGGTAGTATCAATGTCCTTGACATTACCCTGCCATTGAATTTTACCATCATATAGGAAAGCGAGGCGATCGCCTGTTCTGCGAATTGTACTTTCTTGGTGAGAAACCATGACATAGGCACAAGATTCACAAACACTACTTTTAAGAGTACGCACAAGATCTTCTACCACCGTTGAAGCAATAGGATCTAATCCTGCGGTAGGTTCATCATACAAGATCACGTCAGGTCTTTCCAAGGGTTTTTCCGGATTGTAAATAACAGCCCTCGCAAAACTAACTCTTTTACGCATTCCCCCAGATAATTCTGCTGGAAAAAGATTTCCCGTAGAAGGAGGTAAACCCACCATTTCTAAGGCTCGATCGACCAATTGACTGATATAGTCATAATCAAGGTCAGAATGTTGATAAAGGGAAAAGCCGACATTTTCTCTTACACTTAAAGAGTCAAAAAGAGCGGCTTGTTGGAAAACCATACTTATATGAATAGGATAATCTCCGTCATCAATTAAACTGACTCTCTTTTCCCCTTTGACATAAATCTCCCCCGCATCGGGTTGCATAAAACCTGCAATTAATCTTAAGATGGTTGACTTGCCCGTGCCACTAGGTCCAATTACCACTAAAGCATCTCCCTCGTAAATTTTCAAATCGGCATCTTTGAGAATAACTTTATTCCCGAAAGCCTTGCTAACTCCTTTTAATTCTATTAGTGGTTCTTGTGCGGTCATTCCATTACTCTTAAATTTTTGACAACAACTAATTAATAATAAATAAAAAATACTTTTACAGTCTTTATTTTATACATCTTTTGAATTTTGTATCACTTTAGATTTTAATATTTATTTGTTTCGCAAACTCTAATGGCGAATAGTTTATAACTGGTAATGGTTTTAGAATCGAAAAGGAATAAGTTATCATGACTAGAAGTATAAAACTTGAACATACAAAGTATGAACCGCAGACCAAAATCTTCCTATTCCCGTTATTCTGAACCCCCAAGCCGTAAAAGTACAAAATCATCTCCTTTGGAAAATATTAACTATACTCTCGCCGCTATCTGTGCAGGTATCTTTATATTGGGAGTAGGAGTTGGTATTGCCTTAAGTTCTGGACAAACTATAAGCACTCAAAATGTAGCATCAAGGGAAGTGATCGATCGCAGCGCCCCGAATCCTGAAATTTGTGTACAATTTGGAGCAAGTGCCATTGTTTCTGATTTAAGGGTATTTGTCACTCTCAATCCCTTTAATGTGTATGTAACTCAACCTAATATGCGTCCGGGATGCGTTTTGAAAAGAAATAATTGGTCTATTTTAGAGCAAAGACGCTTAATCAGTGATAATGACGTGAGACAGTGTAAAAATAGAATGAATACTTTTGGTTTTACTGGTACATTAGAAAGTTCTCCCAAAATTGACTGTATTTATCAGAATGACAGTGCCGGGAATCTATTTTTGAATCCAGAAGGGGCCGTTAATCCTCAAGGAGTTCAAGATTTTTAAAAGAAGCTAGTTTGCACTTGACTAAAAATAGTGATGGCGGAAAAATAACGAAGAAAAGAAAGTGAGTTTGAGTCCTTGTCAACAATTAATCAAAATTAATAGAAAATGGAAATGTAAGTTCAATGCGTCTTAGCTTAATTATGCTTATAATGTATCAAAATTAAGATTATTGGGATTAAAGTTATGTGTGGAATTGTTGGTTATATAGGAACACAAGGCGCGATCGAGATTTTGGTGAGCGGTTTAGAAAAATTGGAATACAGAGGGTATGATTCTGCGGGAGTTGCAACAATTGTTGATGGGGAAATTCATTCTGTTAGGGCAAAAGGAAAACTATATAACCTCCGCACAAAACTAGAAAAAGAAACCAATATCTCTCAAATCGGTATCGGGCATACAAGATGGGCAACTCATGGTAAACCCGAGGAATATAACGCCCATCCCCACCGAGATAATAAAGGTAGATTCGCAGTGGTGCAAAATGGCATTGTAGAAAACTATCAAGAATTGAAGCAAGAATTAATTAGTAAGGGGCATGAGTTTGTTTCGGATACAGATACAGAAGTTATCCCTCATCTTATTGCTGAATATTATAACCCTGAAAGCAATGATCCTTTTATGGATGCGGTGAATAAAGCCGTTACTCGTTTAGATGGTGCTTTTGCCATTGGGGTGTTATGTGCAGATTATCCCGATGAGTTGATTGTTGCCCGTCAAAGTGCACCTTTAACCATTGGATTTGGGCAAGGGGAATTTTTCTGTGCCTCGGATGTTACCGCCCTTGTGCATCATACCAACACGGTTTTATCCTTAGATAATGGGGAAATTGCCCGTTTAACACCATTAGGAGTCGAAATTTACGATTTTACAGGGAAACGCTTACGGAAAAACCCTCGCACCCTCGATTGGAGTCCTGTAACCGTTGAGAAACAAGGTTATCGCCACTTTATGCTCAAGGAAATTCATGAGCAACCCTCTGTAGTGCGTACCTGCTTAGAAGCCTATATTAATCCCGACTGGCATTCCCAAAACAGTGACTCAGAAAACCCCATTAACCTCAATCTCAAGCCTGAAATTTATGAAGATTTAGAACATATCCAGATTGTGGCTTGTGGCACTTCTTGGCACGCAAGTTTAGTGGGTAAATATTTATTAGAACAAATCGCACAAATTCCTACTTTTGTCCAATATGCTTCAGAATATCGTTATGCCCCTTCTCCAATGATGCGTAATACAATTACAATCGGTGTTACCCAGTCAGGTGAAACGGCGGATACCATTGCGGCTCTTGAGATGGAGCGTCAAAGACGTTCTAGTTGCGATCGCACTTATCAAGCTCGTATTTTAGGTATTACAAATCGTCCTGAAAGTACGTTAGGGGGCATGGTTGATCAAGTAATCAATACTTATGCAGGTATCGAGATTGGAGTAGCGGCAACTAAAACTTTTGTGGCTCAAGTGATTGCGTTTTATATCCTTGCGTTAGATTTAGCATGGCGTAGAAAAACAGTTACACCGCAAAGAATGGAGGAAATATTAAAAGGTTTACTGCAATTACCCACCCAAATCGAGCAAATTATCCACTCAGAAGAGCCAAAAATCAGAGATTTAGCCCATCAGTTCCCTGATACCAAAGATTTTATCTTCCTCGGTAGAGGTATCAATTTCCCCATTGCCTTAGAAGGTGCGTTAAAACTCAAAGAAATTAGCTATATTCATGCTGAAGGCTATCCTGCTGGTGAAATGAAACATGGTCCGATCGCACTTTTAGATGCTCATGTACCCGTAGTTGCGATCGCCATGGGGGGAAGTGTATATGAGAAGGTGATTTCCAACGCCCAAGAAGCGAAAGCGAGAGATGCCCGTTTAATCGGTGTTTTACCCCAAAACCATCATGAGGATATGTTTCAAGATACTTTACTCGTGCCTGAAGTGGATGAAATCTTGTCTCCTATCTTGGCAGTCATACCCTTGCAATTATTATCTTATTACATTGCATCCATGCGCGGTTTAGACGTAGATCAACCTCGTAATTTGGCTAAATCCGTTACGGTAGAATAATCTTGGGGCGGTGCGATCGCCCTTTTGTGATAGGGGAATAAAGTTGTATATTTTAAAATTAAGTGGTATATCCCAATTATAAACGATTTGCGTAAAATTAGCTATCCCACTAAATATTTTTTAAAATTTCACAACTGATTTAATACAGCTATATATAAAATTTTAGCTTTAAAATATTTTAATTTTCGTTATGTACTTTCTGTTAAAATATGCCAAAAACTATTTGTATTTCTTTACTATGTTTTCTTTTTCTTATTGCTTATCCTTTTAAAAATAAAACGGAAAGTAGTCCCATAATTAATACTTTACCAGTTCAAACAGTCTCAGAAAAAAAGCCTATTGGTAATAATGAATACGAAGAAAAAAAGTTTCAGCAAATTATGAATTTATCACTAGCTAACAAACTGCAGGAACAATCTATAGAGATCATTCTCCAAACAGTTGCTAAAGAATTTATGGGGGCAAAATATCAAGCTGGTTTATTGGATCAAACTAACAAAGAAAGTTTATTTATTTCTTTAACTAAATTTGATTGTGTTTTATTTGTCGAGACTGTACTAGGTTTAGTGAAAGGAATTACTGTTCAAGACTATAATTATTCTACTTTTATTACAAATATTCAAAAGCAAAGATACCGTACCCAAAATGTTACTTATTGCGATCGCCTTCACTATTTTTCTGATTGGATAGCAGAAAATGAAAAGAAAGGATTTGTAAAGAATTTAACTCAATCATTAGGAGGAATACGACTGGATAAACAGCTTAATTTCATGACAGTGAATAGGTCTAAATATCCTCAATTAAATAATAATGAAATTAATTTTCAATGTATAAAAAAAGTTGAAGCAGATTTAAACAAATTAAACTTAAGTTATATTCCCACCAATAAAATAAAATCTATTTATCCTCAACTTAAATTAGGGGATATTATCGGTATCACTACGAAAATAAAAGGTTTAGATGTCACTCATACGGGGTTAATTTACCGACAAAATAATCAAACTGGTTTAATTCATGCTTCTCCAGCAGGGCAAGTTACTGTTGCTAAAGATTTACAAAGTTATGTACAAAATGTTCCACAGGCGATAGGAATTTTTGTTATTCGTCCACTTGATCCTCGTTAATGTATTATCCTGCTAGAAGGTTTCATAAAAGATAAAACACCAGTCAAGCAAATTTAATAAAAATAGTGCAATAAGTTAAATGGTATCTCTTTTCTTTGTAAATCCCTTCTGTATTTTTACTTTTTTTATAGATTAATCGCCAGAACAAGCTGAAGGAGTTTGACTACTTGGACGTTGGTTATTCACACAACTCATTGTACCATCGCTACCTAATAAATATTTATCTTCTATATAGCCTTCTACTGTTGTACCGTTAGATTCATAATATATTTCCCACCAAATATTTCCCTTAGAATCATAATACATTGTTGGATAATCACTTTGAAAGCTAGATAGTACAGTTTGATTGTTTTTTATTTTATATATTGTTACTCCACTATTATCAGGTATATGTTTTATCGGCACAGTAGCCAATCCTCTAGTATTTACCTTAAAACTGTGATGAGTAGCGGCTATACTCGGTAATATTTTTATTCCGAGAATAGCATAAAGTATTATTAATAAATTAATAGTTTTTCTCATAATAAAACAGAAAATTAATTCATAAAAAATATATGGAAATTTCTTTAGGCAGTTTTTATTAGTCTAGAAGGACAGCCTACCGCTCGATATTTCTGCAATAAAAGCTATTCGGATATTGTAAACACTCAGGTGGAATAGAACGTCTGCGTTCTGAGTTAGAAGAACCACCGAGATTGAAGTTATAAATTCTATCGCCAATGTAAATAGAAAGTAGTCCGTTAGATTCTTTCCAATAACCGTATATTTTTTTTCCAGACACGCTCCTGATAGCATCTCCAGAACGACCCACATAAAATGTACCCTCAGATGTATTTAAAACTCTACCATGTTTGTTATAAGTAATATTATAGAGCGTTTGGGCATTAACAGGACTCGAATCTAGCAATATTCCCACGCAACTGATATTTAACGCTATAGCTATGCAAAAAGAGCATAATTTACTCATAATATTAAACCTACTAGACTATAAAATAAAAGTGACGTTAGAATCTAAATGAATGATTAATAGATAAATATTTCTGTATTAATACTACCAGTGATTCTTTTATTTGTCTATTGTTATACTATAAAAATAGTAACAATGAATCATTTAAGTCATTCACTTAATTAATAATATGGGATATTCCAATTTTGTAAAATTCCGTCTTAGTAGTTTTATATTATTTTTTACGATGTTTCTAACTATTCCAAATAATTCTGCTTTTGCCGATAACAGAAGATGTAAATTGCCCGATGGAAAAACAACCACTTGCAATGTGCAAATTTATGAATCTCAATTAAATGGTTATTTGGGTTATTCGGTAACTTTAAGATTTAATAATCAATTATTTATCGAAGCTTTTTGTACTGATGAACAGAGCCAAAATTGTCTAGTTAGAAGAACAAAAAATGGTATAAGAAGTAAATGGCAAAAAGGATATATTGATGGTTCTTCTAGTTACTTTTTTCATATAAAAACATCTGGAGGATTACTTTTAGGGTCTTATAATCCACCAGAACATATATAATTTTTGTGATTCCACTTTCCCTACAAAAAAAGAGATCGCCCCTCGATTAATTAGCCTGAGACTAATTTAGCAATCTCATCCTTATAAATACATAAAAAATTCTCCGCATGGGTAGCCCCTAATTTTTGAATCTCTGGTGGAAAATCATTTAAAGATACTATCTCGCCTTTAATGTAAAGTTTTTTCGCCCCTTTTAGAGCCCCTCGGTGTAAATAAACCATTTTCGGTTGTACATCTAACCATGCTCCTAATCTTCGGGCAACATCATAGATAGTAAGAGAACCAATACCTTCAGTCTTTTTGGTGATGGATTCGATCCAACAATAAACATCATGAAAGTCATTAAAACTGTCAAATTTTCTTTGATTACTTTTACAAATTGTCAAACCTTCTTCTAGCTTCTTTTTGCCCACATTGCACTGATGACCGTGCATCTTACCATTTTCCATTATCGATCGCCATGCTCTTTCAATGGCTTCTGACCAAGAGATATTTTTGTCTCCCCACCATTTATCTTCCTCTTGATAGCAATTTTGACATTCTTCAAGATAGCAATTAACCAGAGTTGCTAAGGTATGATTTTTTAAATCTTTTTTTTTGCTTTTACAACTACAAATGGATTTTTTGCTCTGACATTTTTGAGATATTGATTTCATTTGTATTTTAAAGTTTCCTTACTGAATGAATAAAAAAGAAGGTTATTTAGTTCTATATATTTATCCAATTCATTTGAAAGATTTATGCAGTTTGAGGTAAAAACTTTATTAGAAATCTTGTGCAGAAGTTATTACAGTATATAATGTGTTTTCATAATGACCTGTATAAACATACATTCTTGTTTTTTTATTGAAAAAAGCTATACTAATTATGGCATTATTTCCATGAGCTTGACAAGGTTTAGTGTTATCACATAGAGGTCCGTTAGTTGTGGTTGCTGCTTCTTCCAGTTCAATAATTTTAAAACCACCTTTATATAACAAATCTTTAACCTCAAACATAGACATTCCAGGCTTTAAATAGCTAGGATTTATGTCTTGACAAATATAATGATATAAAGGACTTACTTGATGTCTCAAATAATAAGACCCGTCATCAGTATAAAAAGAAGATTGAAGATAACCATCTTTATAGCGTCTAAAAACTTTGAGATTTTTAAATTGAACACTATCCACATTAGCAGGATTTGATTCATTACTTCTATAATTACAATCAAAATAACCTTGTCCTATAGAAGATAAATAGTATTTATCCATTATGAAATTTCCTTGTTCATCATGGTCAGTATTTAATGTAGCAAAAGTTGCTGTTTTATATCTACCCTGTTGTTTAATGCTACCTTTTCTGATTTTGATGACTTCATAATCATTTCTAACGACTGTTATCCAGTCTTTTTCTTCTTCCCAAATCGGATTATTATTAGCAATAGTAGGATTTATTTTAAGAAAAAAACTTATAGTTACAAGTGATAAAGTAAATATATTTTTGATAATCATTGAGTATCTCCTCTCTCTGAGTAATGAAAAACCGATCATTTCCAACTATATCAATATCATTTTCCCCATTGTAGGCGATAAAATTCCCTTCGATCATGGTTATCTTTTATATTCTGCCATCTCACGCCAATTTCCTATTATTCACGATATAGATGATTTAAGTATTTTACCCATTATTGGAAAGCCCGAATTTCCCCAAAATCTTTATTTAACCCCCGAATCTCAATTATGTTTGCGTTTATCCACTGATAAAGTACCTTTGATTTATCGTTTAGCAGGAAAAACACTAAATCTCAATACCGATAAGATTCGTTTAGGCTTACCAGAATCTCACGAATTAGAAGGATGCGATCGCCTCTATGCACGATTGGTTATCATTAGAGGTTTTGATGAACCTAATGGCTTTATTAAAGCCGTAGAGCGTCAATTAGAAAGTCTGAATATCTCAGCAAAGGTCAATTTAACCACTAAATCAGGAAAACCCATCCGCCGCACCATGAAAATAAAAGGAAGAACATTGATTGGTTTCGGGGTAGAAATCAGTGAATTAAGTGAAGACAATTCGATTTTACTTCAAGAACAAGGTATTGGCGGAAAGCATAAAATGGGATGTGGAGTATTTGTACCAATGTAAAAATCATTAATGAATAAAGCAAAAATTAACCTTAGTATTCATGCCCCAGATACAACAATCATTCATAGGGCTGGAATATTAGGATTATGGATGACATTAAAACAACTAGAAGCGGAATTTCCCCAACCACACGATTGTTTAGGGGGAATATGGTGGAATTTGACAAATGATAGTATTAGCATTGATTGGCAAGGGGAAGACTTAGAGGTTTTAGATTGGCTATTGAAACAATCTTTTCGACTAGATGATCGAGGTATTATTCAATTAACAGGATTGCAAAGAAAATCCATACCTTTAGAAAATCAAATACATCTACATCAAACAATTTTGGCTACTCTGTTACAGTACAATGGTTCTGTTCAACCATTAAAAAAAAGTTATTTTGAATCGGTAGATGTTCAAGTGGGAAATCTCAAATTAAGCCTTAGTTATAAACCACTGACTTCTTATTTCTACCAAAACTTTGCTTCTGAATTATGTGAGAAGAAAACCCAACAACTTAAGCAAAATCGTTATATTCCTATTGTTAGTCGTTTATATCCAGGGGCTATTGTTCAGCATGATTTAATTCGAGCGAAAAATCAGTGTCGAGAAAAGCTGGAATATGCTTTTGCTTTACTTTTTGTGCCGATCGCATCTCAATTTCTAGTTTTGTCTGAGGAGATAAAAAAACAAATTAGCTCAGAAAAAAGTCATCCCACAGAATATTTAATGATTATTCCAGAAACTACCAATCTGGAAAATGATAATTGACAAGTATATGCTGTTTTCTCTATAATGAATACTATAAGTATCTACAATAGTAAAACCAAATAAATATTAAATTATGTTTGATAAGATAATTGATAGTTTAGGTGAGCCATACTTTCAGACTGAAAATTGTTTGATTTATAATGCAGATTGTGTCACCTCAATGATAAAACTTCCACCCGAAATGATTGATTTAACAGTTACTAGCCCTCCTTACAATATAGGGAAAGAGTATGAGAAAAAAATGGATTTATCTGATTACTTAGATTGGTGTAAAAGTTGGTTAAAAGAAATTTATCGGTTAACCACAAGTAATGGCTCTTTCTGGCTAAATTTAGGTTATCAAAGTGTAGAAAATATCGGTAAAGCTATTCCCATTTCATATTTTTTATGGGATAAAACTGCCTTTTTTTTAATTCAAGAAATTGTTTGGAATTATGGTGCTGGAGTAGCTTGTAAAAATTTTTTTTCTCCCAGGAACGAAAAATTCTTATGGTACGCCAAAGATCCTGAAAATTATATTTTTAATTTAGATGATGTTCGAGATCCTAATGTTAAGTATCCTAATCAAAAAAAGAATGGTAAATTGAAAGTTAATCCAAAGGGTAAAAATCCGACTGATGTATGGCAATTTCCCAAAGTAACATCTGGTAGAAATCGTTCATCTAACGAAAGAACACCACATCCTGCACAATTTCCCATAGCTGTTATTGATAGAATTATTAAAGCTAGTTCTAATCCCCAAGATGTTATTTTAGATCCTTTTTTAGGTTCAGGTACAACAGCGATCGCCTCTATTAATCTAAATCGTAAATTTATTGGTTTTGAAATTAATAAAACTTATTGTGATATAGCGGTAGCAAGAATTAAACAAAAATTATCTCAACCTGTTCAAACTTGTTTAAGTTTATAAAATAAACCAAGATACTTTGTTAATAAGTTTATTATTATTGTAATAATTGTCTTGGGAAATATATAGTTTATTTAATAAAAATAATATTTTTTCATCTGCAACAATTTTTTTACGTTGCTTAAGTTTTTCTAGTAACTCATAAAAATAAAAATTTAAAAGTCGGGAGTATTTGCTATTTAACTGTTCAGCAATCTCAACTAAACATACATCAATAACCCATAAGTCAGAGATTTTCAAAATTCCTTGTTCTTTCAATTCTTTTTCTTTTTTGTCTCCTATACCTTCTAAAATATACAAGGGGGATCTTAATAAATAACTGCCAGAAACTGCAAATAATTTAGTTTGATAGACTTCTTGTTTTAATTTTGACATTTGACCTGATTCAGATGATTGAGATTGCCAATCCTCAAAATCAATCCAACCAAAGCGAATTAATGTTAAAGTATCTTGATAAAAGTTAATTGTCAGATAATATCCTGATTTTTCTTTTTTGACCAAAACTTCATCCTGAGATTTTTTGCCATAACTACGATTTCCAAAAATATCAGTTTTTTTCTGACCTGAAGTTTTAATTTCTACAGAATAATAAGGATTTTCAATATAGACTAAATCTTTATCTTCTTTGTGTGAACCACCACACCATTTATCAGGATATTGTTCAGCAAGAATATAAGCAAATAATTTCTCAAAAAAATAACCTATGACGGTTGCAGGTAATTTTATATCTTTTAATGGAATCTTTGTTAATTCATCTCCTATTTTTGTTTGCCAGAGAATATTCCAAGCTCTTACTGCTATATCTTCAATTTCTCCCAATGATAGAGGATGATCCTCAATTAGTTCTTTTGTTTTATCTATCCAAGAATCTTTGTCTAAGTTTTGATAGGGAGAATTATTCATTCAATTGTTTCAATTAATTTATAAGGTGGAATTTCTAATACTTTTGCGATGCGAATAATATTTAATAAAGATACATTTCTTTCACCTCTCTCTATTCCTCCAATATAAGTTCTATGAAGTTGGGTTAATTCAGCTAACTTTTCTTGAGATAATCCTTTTTCTTTTCTATACTTTCTAATTTGGTCTCCGAACTTTTTTAAATTGATATTTTTTTCCATAAAAGACAGTATAAAGATAATGATACTCATAAGCCTACAGAATATAAGTATCTTTTCTTGTTTTTGTCGCCAATGTTTACAGGAGGATGAAGAAAAATACGGGGAATTTTATTGGCATCGCATTCATCAACTGTCTTGTGTGTTAGTTTGTCCAACCCATAATATTCCATTACAAAATAGCACCCTACTGTTTCAACAATTAAATCAACATCATTATCAAGTAGCGAGTCATCATAACTGTATTTCTAAAGGTTCGATCGCACCATACTCTCCACAAAATCAGAACATACTATTGAACTTAGCCCACGATGTTCAATGGCTGTTCAATCATCCTCAAATTTCCCGTCCCCTGGACTGGTATTATCAGCAATATATGAATTTGTTGATGTCGAGAAATATTGCCACAGCATCCAAAAGAGTTAATCAGATGAAATTGTTTGATGAATTTTTGTTTTACTATGGACAGGACATTCTCAGTTATTTAGACTCTGATATTAATCTCGATGACCAAAGTAATTGGTTATTCAGTATAGTTAGAAAACACCGTAAATCCTTTCATCCTATACGTCACATCTTGATGATGAGATTTCTTTGTGGTTCGGTGCGAGAATTTTTTGAACGAACATCATCGGAATATAAACCCTTTGGCAATCCTCCTTGGATTTGTTTTAATGGGGCTGTTGATCATTACTTACAAGCTGTAATTGAAGAAGTTGAGTTAAGTCACTGCTTAGAAAATAAGAAGCCGTTAGGAACATTTACTTGCAGTTGTGGAATGGTTTACAGTCGAACAGTATCGGAATCAGATCAATCTGAGGGTTATAAACCGAATCGAATCATCACCTATGGAGACAAGTGGCATAAAAAATTACAAGATTTAGTAGAGAATAAAAATTTGGGATTAAGGGCGGTTGCTAGAGAATTAAAGGTAAATACAAGAACCATTAATCGCTATGTGGATAAGTTGGGCTTAAATGCTTCATGGCAATCAGAAACAAATAAGTTTGCCCCAATCAATGATACTAAAGAGGTTGATGATAAGGCACAAAATAGACAAGACTGGTTAGAATTACTAAAACAGTATCCTGACGCAACAAAGACTGAACTGAGAAATTTATCTCCTGCGTTATATGCTAGATTGTATAGAGGCGATCGCATCTGGTTAAATAACAATTCACCGTCTTTGCAAAAACCACCTGTATCAGTGAATAAGAGAGTGGATTGGGGTAAAAGAGATCAGGAAGTAAAAATGCAGGTAGAAAAGGCAGTTCAAGAAATTTTACAAAAGGATAAACCAGAAAGAATTACCTTGAGAAAAGTGGGTGTTATGACGAGATTAAAAGCACTTTTAGAGCATAAATTGGATAAATTACCTCTAACAAAAACTTATCTACAAGAAACTATCGAGTCAGTGGAGATGTTTCAGGATTGAAGGATAAGATGGGCGATCGCAGTCTTAGAACGACAGGGAGAGGAAGTAAAATCATGGAAAATCATGCGAATAGCAGGATTGAGAAATAATTGTTTAGAAAGAGTAGAGAACATACTATATTAGGAATAATGGTTGTATCAGATTTTTTCTACTCCAATGTAATTAGTAATCAAGAAACAATTAAGAATGGCGAAATTAACTTTACCTCAACTAGAAAGACATTTATTTAGTGCGGCGGATATTTTACGGGGGAAAATGGACGCTTCGGAATTTAAAGAATATATTTTCGGGATGCTTTTCTTAAAGAGGGCTTCAGATATATTTGATCAAAGGTATGAAAATATTATTAAGGATAATATAGCGAAAGGAAGAAGTGAAGAAGAAGCACAAAAACGAGCAGAATCACCTAACAGTTACATAGAAACCTTTTTTATCCCTGAAAAGGCACGATGGCAATATATTCGAGATGAGTTACACAAAAATGTTGCCGATGGTTTAAACAAAGCACTGGGTGCATTAGAAGAAAATAATGAGGCTTTAAATGGTGTACTAGGACATATCGATTTTAATCGTCAGGTGGGCAGTAATCGAATGTCAGATAGTAAGTTAAGGGATTTAATTCAGCATTTTAGTAAGTATCGTTTACGCAATGATGATTTTGTCTTTCCTGATTTGTTGGGGGCGGCTTATGAATATTTAATCGCTGAATTTGCTGACTCCGCTGGAAAAAAAGGCGGTGAATTTTATACTCCCCGTGATGTGGTGCAGTTAATGGTGCGTTTAGTAAAACCCGAAGCAGGTATGTCAATATATGACCCCTGTATTGGTTCGGGAGGTATGTTGATTCAAGCCAAGCAATATGTAGAAGAATGCGGTGGAGATTCTCGTAATTTGGCTTTAGCAGGGCAGGATAATAATGGCGGTGTCTGGGCTATCTGTAAAATTAATATGCTCTTACATGGAATTAGGGATGCTAATATTCACAATGATGATACTCTAGCTAATCCTCTCCATTTAGATGGTAATGAATTAATGCGGTTCGATCGAGTTTTGAGTAATCCGCCTTTTTCTCAGAATTACACAAAAAAAGATATTAAATTTAAAGAGCGTTTTAGTCATGGTTGGTGTCCAGAAACGGGTAAGAAAGCCGATTTAATGTTCGCTCAACATATGTTATCGGTGTTAAAACCAAAGGGAATTATGGCGACTGTTATGCCCCATGGGGTATTATTTCGGGGAGGTGATGAGCAAAAAATTCGTAAAAGTTTGATTGAAAAGGATTGTTTAGAAGCGGTTATTGGTTTACCACCTAATTTATTTTATGGTACTGGTATCCCTGCCTGTATTTTAGTAATGCGTCATTCAGGGGCAAAATCCCCAGAGCGTCGGGGTAAGGTATTATTTATCAATGCTGATGGGGAATATTATGCTGGTAGAGCGCAAAATTATCTCAAACCTGAGCATATCGAGAAGATTATCTCAACTTTTACGGAGTTTAATTCTATTTCAGGTTATGCCACAGTAGTTAGTAAGGAGGAGTTGGCACAGAATGATTATAATTGCAATATTCGCCGTTATGCCGACAATGCACCGCCACCAGAACCTCATGATGTCACTGCCCATATTTTAGGCGGTATTCCTAAAAAAGAAGTAGATAGCCAATTATCTTTACTTCAAGCTCATGGTTTTAATGCGATCGAGATTTTAGTCCCTAGAAAGTGAAATAATAGTTAATAATAAATAATTAATGATTGTTAGAATAACTAATTATGCTCGTTAGCGAAGAAATTACTATTCAAGTTACCCCCCAAGTGGCTAAAGCCTACCAATTAGCTACCGAAAAAGAAAAACAACGCCTTAGCGCGATCGCATCTTTATTCTTTGATGAAGAAGCAAAAGAAGATATTGATTTTTTAGGTAGAATTATGGATGAAATCAGTGACAGAGCAGTCGCTAGAGGTTTGACACCTGAAATTTTAGCGGATATTCTCAATGACTGATTTACCTAAATATGTGCTTGATACTAATGTAATAATTAGTGCTTTGTTATTTAAAAATAGTCAACCTCGTCAAGCATTAGATAAAGCAAGACAGTCGGGAATAGTGTTAATGTCACAAGAAATTTGGACAGAAATTCAAGAGGTTTTAGCACGTCCTAAATTTGATAAATATATTACTTATGGAGAGAAAAAACTATTTTTAATTGAGTTAGTTAACACAGTAAATTTTATCGAAGTAAAAGAAAATATAACGACTTGTAGGGATGCTAAAGATAATAAATTTTTAGAGTTAGCTGTCAGTGGTTTAGCCTCCATAATTGTTAGTGGAGATAATGACTTATTGATATTAAATCCTTTTCAAAATATCCCTATTTTAACGGTAAAAGAGTTTTTGAAAAACGATCGCACTAAATCTTCTTAAGAAATGATTTCTCCTAATCCCATTTAATAAAACTTAATCAAAAGGGGAATTTTATTGTTTTTGATAATGGTAACGTGCTTGTAGAAAATCGATTCTTTCGGCAGTGACACGATAAACTAATCTATGTTCTAAATCAATTCTACGAGACCATGTATCAGAATCTAAAAATTTTAATGGTTCAGGTTTACCTATACCTTCTAAGGGAGATTTGATAATAGCTTCAATTAAATCCAGAATTTTATTAGCTTTGGTTTTATCTGTGCGATACCACCATGCTAAATCTTCCCTAAAACGAGGGTGAAATACGGGAAATCTTGAATTTGTACTTAAAGATTGATTTTTCTCGGTTTTTTTCTTTTTATCTTTCAATCTTTAACTCCTCACATAATTCATCAACACTGTTAGGTGATGGAGGTGTTTGAGTATCCCATTTTTTTGAATCTTCTAATGCTTCTAATAAACGTTGTGCATTGACAGGCGATCGCAATAAATATATAGTTTCTAAAATGCTAGATAATTCATCGGCACACAACAGAGCAATATCTTTATGCCCCCGTCGTTTAACTACGGCAATGGTATTGTCATTTTCTATGTCGTTTAAAAGATTGGCTAGATTTTCTCTGGCTTGAGTGTAAGTGGTTTCGATGGAAAACATATTATGATAATCTGTCCAGTTTTTCTGTACATTTATTGATTTTCCCAGTTTAGCTTAAAATGATATAAAAATGATCCTCTTTAATACCCTTAATTAATGAAATGATCCTCCCTAACCCCCCTTAATAAAGGGGGAATTGAACCTTTATCTATATCACTTAAACATCGTGGAATATTTTGACTTTATCCCTCATATCACCGAAAAAAACCAGATTAAGCCTTTTATTGAACAGGATAAGGGTGTTATTGCCAAAGAGCAAGAATTACATAAGGCTTTTAAGGGTTGGTGGGAGTTAAACGCCCCTAATTTGGCTAAATTGCCCGAAAATAAGGCAGTAATGCAGTTAAGAACCGATTTTATGGCTTCCTTTGTGGAATCTCTGCAACCTGTGGGTTTATTGGATAGGTTTAAGGTGGCGGGTGTTATCGCTAGTTGGTGGGATGAGGTGCGTTATGAATTGCGCACTTTATCGGAGTCGGGTTTTAATGGTTTGGTTGATAGTTGGGTGGATACTATTAAGGATGGTTTGGCGGATAATGATGACGGTAATAATAAAGCTAAGTTTGATCCCCTTAATCATAAGTTAGTTAAAGTGTTATTGGCGGATTATTTGGCAGAAATTGAAGCAGTAGAGGGCAAAATTGCGGAATTAGAGCAGGAAAAGGAGAGTTTTGAGCAAGGAGAAGGGGGAGAGGATACGGAAGAAGGGGAAGATGTGGTTAATGTGGCGAAGGAGTTGGAAAGTCAGGTTAAGGAGTTAAAGGCTAGTATTAAGGATGCGGAAAAAAGGATTAAGTTTTTAAACCGCAGTGCTAATGTGAAGGATAAGGGTTCTATTGCGGCTAAGAAGAAGCTAGGGGAAGATACAACGGCATTAGAGCAAGAATTGGCGGATTTAGAGGCTTTTGTTACTCCTATTACTTTGGAAATAACGGAAATTGAAGAACAGTTACAGCCTTACAATGAGTTAAAGGAAAGGCTAAAGGAGGCTAAAAATGAACTTAAAGGGTTAAAAAATAATTTAATTGAGCGTTTAGACGAGGCGAGAATGGCTTTAAGTGATGATGAATGTCAAAAGCTCGTGTTAGCTATCTTTTTGGAGGGTTTAGAGCAAGAGTTAGAGCGTTATGTAACTGCCCACCGTCAACAGGTTATCGCTGTGGTTGAGAATTGGTGGGATAAGTATCGGGTTACTTTTCGTTGTCTTGAGGAGGAAAGAAGTCAGGTTGTTAATGAGTTAAATTCTTTTTTTGAGGGGTTGGGTTATGTCTAAAAATATGGGTTTTAAAGATTCGCCACTAGGTTTAATTCCTGATGATTGGGATATAGTTAATTTAGGTGATGTAGCATCATCTTCTATATCAAATAGTTTTGTTGATGGACCTTTTGGTTCTAATTTAAAAACCAGTGAATATACAGAGAAAGGAGTTAGAATCATTCAACTTCAAAATATTGGTGATGGTTATTGGAATGACGATAATAAAAAATATATTTCAACTACTAAGTTTGAACAATTAAAGCGTCATGTAGCTTACCCTAATGATATAGCAATAGCAAAAATGGCAGAACCTTTAGCTCGTGCTTGTTTAATTCCTGATATTGACGATAAATATGTAGTTGTAGCTGATTGTATAAAATTAACACCAAATCTTGATGAATATAATCTTAATTATTTAGTTAATACAATAAATTATTCTTATTTTCGACAACAAGCCGAAAAAAAAGGAACTGGTACAACAAGACTTAGAATTAATTTATCTGTTTTAAAAACAATTTTAGTAATAAAACCTCCTCGAAAAGAACAGGAAAAGATAGCGGAGATATTGGATAAGGTGGACAGTGCGATCGCACTTACGGAGGCATTAATCAAGAAACTAAAACAAATCAAAGCAGGATTATTACAAGACTTATTAACCAGAGGTTTAGACGACAACGGGGAGTTAAGAAACCCAGACACTCACCCCGAACAATTTAAAGATTCTCCTTTAGGTAAAATTCCTATTAGTTGGGAAGTTGTGACAATAGAAAATATTATTCATAAAGTGGTAGGAGGAGGTACACCTTCTCGTTTTATAAACTCTTATTGGGATGGAAATATTCCATGGGCTTCAGTGAAAGATTTTACTGATGATAAAAAGTTTTTAGAAGATACAGAAGAACATATTTCTAGTGATGGACTTTTTAAAAGTACATCGAATCTTATTGAATCAAATACTCTTATTATTTGCACTAGAATGGCAGTAGGTAGAGTAGCTATAACAACTAAATCAATAGCAATTAATCAAGATTTAAAAGCATTATATTTACAAAGTAATATCCATGTCACGTTTTTATTCTATGCGTTAAAATTTATTAGATATAAAATAGAATCTGTCTCAATAGGCTCTACTGTTAAAGGAATTAATGTAGAACATCTTTTAAAAATTTATATGAATCTACCGCCTTTAAATGAACAAGAAAAAATAGCTAAAATTTTAGATACCCAAGAGAAGGCGATCGAAAAAGAAGAGCAATATTTAAAGAAATTAAAGCAGAAAAAACAAGGATTAATGCAAGATTTATTAACAGGTAAAGTAAGAGTAAATCATTTATAAAATTGAGGATAAATATGAATATAGACACACTAAAAAATCAAATTCGTTACCTAACCAACCAAGAAGGAAAACCCACCGATGTTTTAATTCCCTTAACCATTTGGGAGAGTATCATCGAAAAACTTAACCTCGAAATCACGGAAGAAAATGACAGTAAAGCCCAACTCATCGCCGACTTTAAACAAAGTTTAATAGATGCTAAAGAAGGGAAAACTTACCCCCTTGAAGAACTTTGGGAGGGAATAGATTGATAAATGAAAGAAATAAGATTTACTGCCCCTTTTAAACGACGACTTAAACAATTAGCTAAACGTTATCGCCGAATTTCTCAAGATATTCAACCACTTATAAATGATTTACAACAAGGAAACTTAATAGGTAATCAAATTACAGGAGTATCGCAAATAGTTTATAAAGCAAGAGCAAAAAATAGCGATATTCCCACAGGTAAAAGCGGAGGCTATCGGCTTATTTATCAAGTGGTTTCTAATCAAATAATATTACTACTGGTAATTTATGCCAAATCAGACCAAACTAATATTAGTACTGAAGAAATAGAAAGTATTATCAAACATACCTTAATAGAATAAAAATTGATTTGAATGTCATAATGGTTCGTAGTGAGGGCTTTAGCCCTTATAGCAAGAGCTTTTGAACCCCTAAAGGGGTAACTACAAACTTTTTAAAGAAAATGATCAAAGTAAAAACAGCTATACCTAACATGACTTTAGGACGTGCTTTATTAATTCATCTTTTAGAATTGTATGGTATCCCTGGTTATAAACTAACCAAATTAGAAATTCAGAAATTAGCCTACTTTTTACAAGTGGCAGGACAACCTCTAAGATTACGTTATGGTAAAAATAAATATGGTCCTTATGCGGATAATTTCAACCATGTCTTACAAGTATTAGAAGGGCATTTTATCAAAGGATATGGAGATCGTACTCAACAATCACAAATTTATGTTTTACCCGAAGGTAGAGAAAAAGCAAATCAATACTTACAACAACATTCCGAAGCTAAAGAAAGATTAAACAAAGTAGCAGAATTAATTATGGGCTTTGAAAATCCTTACGGGATGGAAATGTTAGCCACAATTCACTGGGTTGTTACCCAAGAAGATAACCAAGCTAGTAACGATGTTAACCAAGCTATTAAACTTGTCTATTCATGGAATGAAAGAAAAAGACAGTTATTTAAAGAAAATCATCTTAAAAAAGCATGGGAAAGACTAGCACAACAAAACTGGTTTAATTTAGCGGTAAATCAGTAAATTTTACTATAATTTCAATTTTATGGACGATTTAGAAGCCTTTTTAAACAGATTAATTGAGCTTGAAAATGAAGAAGAAATAACAGATTTTTGTCGCAAATATTTAATTCACGGCACACCCTATATATTTAATGATCGAGAAAATGAATATTATGAATTTAGAAAAAAAATCTCTAATCAATTTAACATTGCCTTTTATGAAATCTATATTACAGGTTCGGCTAAATTAGGATTTAGCCCTTTTAAACAAAAACTATTTGACTATGATTCTGATATAGATGTAGCCATTGTTTCACCCCAACTCTATGAAAAAATGTTAGAACCAATTTATGACTATCAGATGGAATTAAGAAAAGCGAGGAAAAGTATAACCGTGACGGAATTAAATCAATATCATTCCTTCCTTGAATATACTGCTATCGGTTGGATTCGTCCCGATAAACTACCCTTATCCTTTGGAGTTGATATATTAAAACAAGAATGGTTTGACTTTTTTAAATCAATTTCCTATGGTAAATCAGAGATAGGAAATTATAAAGTTTCAGCAGGAGTATTTAAAAGTTATTCTCACTTTGAAAAATATACAATAAGTTCATTAAAACAAATTATTAACACCCAAAAAATTAGTAATAAAAATGTTAGCACAACAAATTAAACCCTCAGTAACTAACCCTACTATTGCCGATATTTACCAAAATATAGAAAGTGGTAAATTAATTCTTAAACCTGATTTTCAACGTAAATTTGTTTGGACTCATGACCATCAAGAGGAATTTATTGATACTATCTTAAAAGGCTATCCTTTCCCTGAGATTTATGTTTGTCAAGGAGAAATTGATACTCATAAATTACGGACTATTGAATATGTAATAGATGGACAACAAAGATTAACAACTATCAAAAAATATATTGATGGGGAACATCAAAAACCTTTAAAAAAAATTCCTAAATATCAAGATTTAACAGAAGAACAAAAACGTAAATTTCTAGCTTATCAAATGGTAGTGAGAGATATAGGAGAAGTAGATGAGCAAGATATTAGGGAAGTATTTAGAAGAATTAACTTAACTAAATTTAAACTAGAAGATGTAGAAATTCATAACGCTATTTATAACGGCGAATTTATCCAAACTGCTAAAGATATTTTACATAATATTGATTTAAGTGAATTTTCGGTTTTTTATGAATCAGAATTTACACGCATGGCAGATTTACACTTTATTCTGTTAGTGATGTCAACCTTAGAAGAAGGGGGTTATTTTTCCCAAGATAAAGAAATCGAAACCTATATTGTGCAGTTTAATGATGAATATAAAAATAAAAATCATATAAAAGCTCTATTGATCAAAACCTTTGCTATTATTCAAGATTTAAAATTACCTAATGATTCAATTTGGTATCGCAAATCTAACTTTTTTACTTTGGTGATTGAAATAGCTAAACATCAAGGAAATATCCCAGAAAATTTAGCTCATAAATTAACAGAATTAGAAGAAAATATTATGAACAATAAACATCAAAATAATGAATTTGGCAATTATTACAAATATATGTATGGAGGAACTAATAATAGAACTGCTAGAGTAACAAGAGGAGAAATTTTTAATAAATATGTTTATTCATATACCAGTCATAAATGATTTGTGAGAAATTTAAGCTAAGTTCCCCCTTTATTTAAGGGGGGTTAGGGGGGATCGTATTCTCATGATTGATTCCTTATTGCTATAGCTGTAACCGAAAATTTAACTAAGATATTATAATCAAAAAGTAATCATAATCTGTATTTCTCGTTTCACCCTTGCCTTTTTTGAAAAATGCCCCAACAAACAGAATATTTACTTTCAGAATTGCCCACCATTGAACATTTAAAACTACTTCAATGGCAACACTTAGAGGGCGATCCTTTTGTTCCTGAAATAACCGATCGAGAGAGCTTTAAAGAGGTACTCTTGACAGATAGACTGAAAAAAGCCATAAAAAGGATTAATTTAGACGAAAATGGTCAACAATGGTTGGAAGATAGTCAAATCAATACCGCCGTTACAACCTTAGCAAGAGTTACAGGTAATAGCTTATTAGAAATTAATCAGCAAGTAAGCGAATTACTGTGGCAGGGTACAATTACCGAGGGAAAAGACGGCAAAAACACCATTATCCATTATATAGACTTTAAAAACCCCGAAAATAACGACTTTTTAGCCATAAATCAATTTCGAGTAGATCCCCCTTGGCTAACAGGAGATAAAGGCTTTATTGTGCCTGATATAGTGCTATTTATTAACGGGATTCCTTTAGTGGTAATGGAATGTAAAAGCCCAAAACTTAACAATCCCCTTGAACAAGCTATTACCGATTTACTAAAATATTCTAATCAACGTCATACTAGCACCCCAGAAGGAGCAGAAAAATTATTTTACTATAACTTGTTGATGATTGCAGTCTCCCAACATCAAGCAGTAGTGGAGGCAGTTGGTGGTAGCTATAGCGATTATACCCCTTGGAAAGACACTTATCCCACCTCAGAAAAAGAAATAGCGAATCAATTAGAAGTAACTGGGCTTAATAATCGTCAAAAGTTAATCGCAGGGATGTTAAAACCGTCTCATTTACTAGACATATTA
This sequence comes from Cyanobacterium sp. Dongsha4, assembly GCF_036345015.1. NCBI lineage: Bacteria > Bacillati > Cyanobacteriota > Cyanophyceae > Chroococcales > Geminocystaceae > Cyanobacterium > Cyanobacterium sp. DS4. The sequence continues at coordinate 3,815,262 of NZ_CP084098.1, forward strand.
CATAATTTTACCCTGTTTACCAGAGAACAAACTAAAATAGTCAAAATTATCCCTTACTATCAACAATATCGAGCCGTACATAAAGCAATCGATCGACTAGAAAATAACCCCACCCGTAGCCAACACGGTGACACAGATCAAAGAGGAGGGATAATTTGGCATACCCAAGGGGCAGGAAAAAGCCTAACAATGGTTTATTTAGTCAAGAAAATTAGAACCACACCAGCCCTAAGAAGATTTAAAATAGTAGTAATCACCGATCGCACCGACTTAGAAAAACAACTAGCAGAATCGGCAGTATTAACAGGTGAGCCGATGCAAAAAGCCAAAAACGTGAGACAATTAGAGCAATTACTAGCTCAAAGCGGTTCGGGGTTAGTTTTCGGCATGATTCAGAAATTTAGAGGAGATACAGAAGAAGAAAATAGTAACAATAATCAAATCAGTATTAGTAACAATCTTAATCCTTCAGAAGATATTTTAGTATTCGTGGATGAAGCCCATCGCTCCCATACAAATACCCTACATCTTAACTTGGCTCAAGCCTTGCCCAACTGTGCTAAAATTGGCTTTACAGGCACACCTATTGTTAAAAGTGCCAAGAAGACTAGCGCTCAAATTTTTGGTAGTTACATTGATCAATACACCATTAAAGATTCCCAAGAAGATGGGGTGACATTACCGATTCTATATGAAGGTATTGAAGCAAGGGCAAAAGTAAAACAAGGGGATGATTTAGATCAGATATTTGACTTAATTTTTCAAGATAAAAGCGAAGCTGAAAAAGCCGCCATTAAACAAAAATATGCTAGTAAAAATCAAGTTTTAGAAGCCACAGAAATTATTGAAGCTAAAGCCAAAGATATGCTAGAGCATTATATTAGCCATATCTTACCCAATGGGTTTAAAGCTCAAATTGCTGTCAGTAGCCGTTCTGCTTCCATTAAATATTATGAGGCACTGAATAAAGCCCAACAACAATTAATAGAGGAACTAGAAAAACGAGCCACTATTCTCAAAGAGATAGATATATCAAGCATCGAAACTTTAGACGAAAGAACCCAATTTTTAACCCTTGCTTACCAACATCTTGACATCATTAGACGTTTAGAGTTTGCCCCAGTGATTTCAGGTAGTAAAAATGATCCTGACAGTTGGCAAAAATGGACAAATGAAAGTAATCAAGAGAACCATATTAAGCGTTTTAAAAAGTCCCTTGATCAAGATGGTTTAGCCTTCCTGATTGTTAAAAGTATGCTCTTAACAGGGTTTAATGCACCTTTAGAACAAGTTTTATATTTGGATCGCACCATCAAAGAACATGAATTGCTACAGGCGATCGCCCGTGTTAATCGCACCCATGCAAAAAAAGGTTATGGTTTAGTAGTTGACTATTATGGCGTTGATATAGCTTCAGCTTTAGCCATGTACGACATCAATGACTTAGAATCAGCATGGAAGGATATAAGAGACGAATTACCAAAGCTACAAGATAAACACCAACGGGTAATCAATTTATTTAAAGAGCATAATTGTGACTATAATAATCTGCAAGAAACTTTAAATTTATTTATCGATGAAGGGGAAAAGTTTAGAGTAATATTTACTGAATATTTAAAGGATTTTCTCAATAGCTTAGATGAAATTTTACCTCGTCCAGAAGCCAAACCTTACCTAAGAGATGCTAAACAGTTCGGCTTAATTCGTAAATCCGTAGCGGACTTATATCGAGATGAACAATTAAATTTAGTGGATGCTAAAGACAAAGTAACCGCTTTAATAGACCAATATATAACCATTCAAGGTATTAATCCTCATATACCCCCCATTGATATATTATCCCCAGAGTTCGATCGAAAAGTAGAAGAATATCAAAACCCGAAAACTCAAGCAGCCGCCATGGAACACGCCGCCCGTGCGTATATCAGCGATAATTATAATGATGATCCTAGTTACTATAAAAAACTCAGTGAAAAACTAAAGGAAATAGTAGAACAATTAAAAGAAAATTGGGAAAATCAAGTAATAGCGTTACAAGATTTAGTTCAAGATATAAAACAAGGTAGAAAAGAAGACAATACAGGTTTAAATCCTGTCACAGAAAGACCATTTTTAAGTTTAATTGAACAATATTCGATCGCAGAATTAGACATCCAAATTAAAGCCACGAAGGAAATAGTCAAATTAATTAAGGATGAAATAAGAATAGTTCATTTTTGGCGAAATCCTATTAAACAAAGAGATTTACGGCTAAGCCTGATAGAATATATTGACGATCGAGATTTAGTACCTTTTGAACAACAAGAAAAATTAGCCGATGAATTGGTGCAATTAGCTCGTCATAAGCATATCTATTTAACTAACTAAATATTATCAAATCAATTTGCCCCTTGCCTTTTTATCCTGAAATGAATACTATTAGATTCGGTGAATTAGAATTTGAACTACGTCAGAGTAAAAAACGTAAAACTATAGGAATTACTGTTGAAAGAGATGGAAGTTTAATTTTAGCAGTGCCTCCTGATGCTTCTCAAGATTCGATCGCTAAAACAGTAGAAAAACGTCGTTTATGGATTTATCGCCATTTAATCAGAAAAGAAAATTTAAACCAAAATCAACTGACAAAAGAATATGTGTCAGGGGAAGGGTTCTATTATTTAGGACGTAGCTATAGGCTGAAAATTATTGACCATGAGATCAATCATAATCCTCTAAATTTATATCAAGGACAATTTTACTTATTAAATAGTGCTTTACCTTCAGCTAGAGAACATTTTATTGCATGGTATCGAACTCATTTACTTACTTATTTAAACAATAAAATTAGCCTTTTTTATAACCGTATAGGTGTCGAACCTAAATCCATAAAAGTCAGGGAATTAGGCACAAGATGGGGATCATGTACGGACAATAAAAATCTTTGTTTTCATTGGCGAGTAGCAATGCTTCCCCCTGAAATAATCAAGTATTTATTAGTACATGAAATGATCCATTTATTAGAAGCATCCCACAATCAATTATTTTGGCAAAAGCTAGAACAAGTCATCCCAGATTATTTAGAGAAAAAACAATGGTTAGCTTACAACGGTGTAAAGTTCAATCTCTAAATCTATTTTCCTTTTCCGATAGTTAATATAGCTCACTATTGAAAAATAATTAATAGCGAATCTCAAACATCCTTGATTTTATCATCTATAATACATATAACAAATTTTACGGCACTGAGACACGATCGCATAATGCAACTAAAGAGAGCGATCGCCTCTGATATTTTCACCAAACCAATGGATTTATTTTGATGATAGAATTGTTATCAATACAATGTACATTACTACCGTCTTTCAATGCTTATTCTGTAAGGGATTTTAAAATTATACAACTTTATTTCCTTATTTTTAGAACAATGTAGTTTATAAAGTTAAACCAAAACTCTAAAAATATACAACTTTATTTTTTAAGGATGTAAAAAGTTAAATGAAAATACGAGATTAAAAGCAATGAAATTATACAACTTTATTACCCTATTACACCTTTTGTATAATTTTAAATAAAGTCTTAGATTTAAAAATAAAGTTGTACACTTCGATTATGTATTATAACAAGTTTAAATAAATCACAAGGTGAAGAAAATTACAGAGGTTACTAGAAGACAAATTGCTAATTTATTTTATAAAGAATTCAATTATTGGGGGGATTATGGAGATGATGATGAGGAAATTAAATTTTTAGAAAGACTGTATGATTTAGAAAAATTACCATCAACCGATGACAGATTCAAAGATGCTAAGGGCGATATTTGGCAACATCGAATCAATAACTGGGATTTGCCAAATAATAACTGGATTGTCAAAGATAAAGACGATCGATTTAATCTAAATGATGGTAATGATGACGAATATCTATTAAAATTTCTGTCTGAAACATTACATCCTGCTGTTAGAGAATCAGAAAATGTACAGGAATTACTTAAAAGATATAATAATATTTTGTCAGTGGATGGTTATAAAATTATAGAAATCAATAAATTATCGAATCGTCCAGTTTACGGATTTCGTGAAATCAATAATCAAATAAAGTTTTCAAGTAATATATTAATGAAACCAATTCAAAAAATTCTTTTTGGCAGTCCAGGTACTGGTAAAAGTTATCAAATTCGTGAAATTGCTCAACAACAATTAAATATTCAGATTGATGAATTTACCAAAACGTCTCTCAATATCGTAAAAGCTGTTTTTCATCCTGAATATAGTTATGCTGATTTTATGGGTAAATTATTACCTTTTACTCAGGGAAATTCAGTAATTTATAAATTTTATCCCGGACACTTTTTGAAGATATTAGGGAAGGCTTATAAATCTCTGATTGATGGTAAAAATGAGAATTATTTATTAGTGATTGATGAATTAAATAGAGGAAATAGCGCCGCTATTTTTGGAAATATTTTTCAATTATTAGACAGGGAAAGTGATGGATGGTCAAGCTATGAAATCGATATTTCTGAAATGGAATTAGTGGGTTTATTTCAAGCTATGAATATAAAAGTTGAGATTTCTACACATAATGAAATTAACGTACAATTTTCAGATATTGGAAAAGATAGTTATGATAAAGTATTAACTAAAGAATCAGAAAAGTTTAGGGAGCAAAATCATTATGAAGGATTTTTAATTTGTAATTTTTTACGACAATGTCAAATAAAATTACCTCCTAATTTATCAATTATTGGTACAATAAACACCTCTGATGAATCAATTTATTATCTGGATACTGCTTTTAAAAGACGTTGGGATTGGGGTTCAGTTAATGCACCAGTCGGAGAATTTCATGAAGATAATATTCCAAAAGAATTATTAGATGTAGAATTAATTATTAATGATCAAGATAAAAATTTTTGGTGTTTTTATATAATAGGAATTAATGAGTGAATAAAATCTAATTATCAAACTATTAGACGTATTGAAGATAAGATGATTGGATGGTGGTTTATTAAGCCTGAAAAAGATAAAATTGAACTTCAACAAGTGAAAGATAAGTTAATGTTTTATTTATGGGATAGTGTATTTGGTAGGGATAAAAAGCCTTTAGAGAGTTTTCTTAGTGATGATAAAGATTCTATAGTAAAACTTGCACTTTATTCAGACTTTTTAAACCTAACAGAAGTATTTTTAGATAAAGTATTACTGTTAGGAAAAACTCAATATAAAGGGGAATATTTTTATCAAAAAATTGAACTTGAACTAACGGAAAAACTAGATAAAATAGCTTTTTAAAATAAAAATTTTTAGTTTAATTCAAATGATTAACTTTAACTCTTTAAAATTAGTTGTCAATAATAAGTATTCTTTTGTCGGGATTGACAAACAAGAAGATAGTTTGCGTTTTTGTTTACCTAAAGGTTTTAATTTGCAAAAATCTAAATTAGATAACTTTAATATTAAAAGAGATTTATTTTTTCTCTTCTATAAAATTTTGATAACCTTTAAAAGTATTTGTTTAGAAAAAGGTTATTTAGATAATAATATTAAACAGTTAACAAACGATCGAGATGGAGTTATAAAAACTAAAATTGGTTCTAATATTGAAAATAATGGAGAAAATAACGAGAATATTTTTTATTCTAAAATTGATATTCTTGGTAAATTATTAGATGCTTATAATGAGCCAAAAATTTTAAGTTTAGCCTCTCGATTAGGTAATACAAATCAATTTAATTTATCAAAAATTCATAAATATTTACATCAAGGTGTTTATTTGCCTAATAATGCTATTTATGTAGATCAAATGCTTCTTCCAAAAAAAGTAGTTCAATTTGAATCTACTGATATAGTCACCATGTATTGCTACTTATTTTGTGAGATAAAACAGCAATTAAAAGAAACTATAAATCCAAAAATTATATCTTTAGGTGAAGATTTTAGAGAACGTTATTTAAACTCTCAAGATAGTCTTTTTGATGAAAATACTTACGAATCTGTTTTAAATTTACTCAAAGATGCTTTAGAAACGATCGACAATTATACAGCGATAAAAGATGCTGATTATTGGGAATATTATGATGCGCTCGAACTATTTTTATATGGTGACTTAAATCAAGCTGAAGAAGGAGCAATTTGGGGTATAAATAATTTTCATACGGTGTGGGAATCAATGTGTTTAACTTACTTAGCAGAAAATAATGATTTATCTTGTTTATTACATTGTGATACTCGGTATTTAAGTTCAAGAATTATAGATAAACTGAAGGCATCAGAAAAAGTTATTGACATAGGTAATGTTTTTAAAATAAATGGTGTTTGTTTAAACCCTGATGCTGTTTTATATAATTCAATAAATATTAATCTTAAAAAAGACAAAATTTATCAGCTCCTTATTGATAAATGGAATGATTATGGATATAGAACACAATTTAATTATAAATGGGATAAAGATAATTATTATAGTTATAAAAAGGGTGAATTTATTGAAATTAAAATTGCTTATAAAAATCAAGATCAAAAATATACAGGAGAAATATTATCGATAATTTACAATCAACAAGAACAATATACAAAAACAAAATATTTAGTTATTGATTACCCACTACCTAAAAATTTTTATTCGTTTTGGGACATTCCAGAAATAATAGATAATGAATGTTTTAATCTCATGTTTTATTTTAATCACTTTTTTTATTTAGCCTTTGAAAATAGAATATTTACTTGGGAAAAATTTTGTGAAAATATATTAAAACCATTAGATATTAGTTTTGATAGTTGTGGTAAGTTTAGTGAAGATAATGTGTTTACTACATCGCTTTTTAGGTATAAATCATCAGAAGAAAAAATTAGAAATCAATTTAATAAATTTATGACTCAAATATTTAATAGTCAAAATACTTCGGTAAAATTTATTGACATAAAATATCATCATTCTCGTTACTTCTTCAATACTAATAATAAGCAAGAAAATAAAGAAAAAAATGTGAGAAAGCAATTTGTTTATGAATATTTATTACAAAAGAGATTAAAACAAAATTTTGATAGTAACTATCTGCCGAATATTGAAAGTAGTTTTTGGATTCCTGATTATCGCCCCGATGATTCAAACTTAGTTAAGAAACATCAAATTTTTCTTGATGATTACATTGAATTAAATAAAGTTAATTTCTTATTACTTGCTGAAAATTATAGTGCTTATTAAGTAAGAATTGAAGATGTATTGATGAATAAGAATAACAGTAGGCTAATTATTTTATCTTTTTGTTTCGATAAGTTCTATTAGGTGATAAAATTCCTTTCGATCATGGTTATCTTTTATATTCTGCTATCTCACGCCTATTTCCTATTATTCATGATATAGATGATTTAAGTATTTTACCCATTATTGGAAAGCCCGAATTTCCCCAAAATCTTTATTTAACCCCCGAATCTCAATTATGTTTGCGTTTATTCACTGATAAAGTACCTTTGATTTATCGTTTAGCTGGAAAAACACTAAATCTTAATAACGATAAGATTCGTTTAGGCTTACCAGAATCTCAAGAATTAGAAGGATGCGGTCAGCGTGGCTGTGCCTTTGGCATCGCCTCTATGCACGATTGGTTATCATTAGAGGTTTTGATGAACCTAATGGCTTTATTAAAGCCGTAGAGCGTCAATTAGAAAGCCTGAATATCTTAGCAAAGGTCAATTTAACCACTAAATCAGGAAAACCCATCCGCCGCACCATGAAAATAAAAGGAAAAACATTGATTGGTTTCGGAGTAGAAATAACTGAATTAAGTGAAAATAATTCGATTTTACTTCAAGAACAAGGTATTGGGGGAAAGCATAAAATGGGATGTGGAGTATTTGTACCAATGTAAAAATCATTAATGAATAAGGCGAAAATAAATCTTAGTATTCATGCCCCAGATACAACAATCATTCATCGGGCGGGAATATTAGGATTATGGATGACATTAAAACAACTAGAAGTTGAATTTCCCCAACCAAAGGAGCGTTTAGGAGGAATATGGTGGACTTTGACAAATGATAGTATTAGCATTGATTGGCAAGGGGAAGACTTAGAGGTTTTAGATTGGCTGTTGAAACAATCTTTTCGGTTAGATGATCGAGGTATTATTCAATTAACAGGATTGCAAAGAAAATCCATACCTTTAGAAAATAAAATACACCTACATCAAACAATTTCGGCTACCCTGCTACAGTACAATGGTTCTGTCCAACCATTAAAAAAAGGCTATTTTGAATCAATGGATGTTCAAGTGGGAAATCTCAAATTAAGCCTTAGTTATAAACCACTGACTTCTTATTTTTACCAAAACTTTGCTTCTGAATTATGTGAGAAGAAAAGTAAACAACTTAAACAAAACCATTATATTCCTATTGTGAGTCGATTATATCCAGGGGCAATTGTTCAGCATGATTTAATTCGAGCGAAAAATCAGTGTCGAGAAAAGCTGGAATATGCTTTTGCTTTACTTTTTGTGCCGATCGCATCTCAATTTCTAGTTTTGTCTGAGGAGATAAAAAAACAAATTAGCTCAGAAAAAAGTCATCCCACAGAATATTTAATGATTATTCCAGAAACTACCAATCCAGAAACCGTCTCTCTATATTTTGGTTTTCTTAAAAATAAAAGCTATGATAAAATGATGACGATCAGTCTCATTGACAATAATACTCAAGTTAATATATTAATTTTTAATTAACTCAAAGATAATAATGAAACAACTATCCTTACTTCCTGAGCTAGAAATAAAAAAGAAGAAACAAGCAAAATTAGGAAGATATGAGCGTCTTCAACGAGAATTAGAAAATGTACAAGATGATTTTCACAAAATTTTTATAGATATTGAAGAAAAACCCGCACAATATAACTTTGTTGACGTTTTTAGTGGTGCTGGTGGAATGTCTCAAGGTTTATTCAAGGCAGGATTTAAGCCCATTGTTAGCGTAGAAATTAATGAAATTGCTTCTGCTAGTTATCAAAGAAATTTCCCTAATTGTTTTCATATTTGTGATGATATTCATAACTTTAATCCTTTGGACACTTTAAAAAAAATTAATGCTCCTGAAATTCATCTCGTAGTAGGTGGTCCACCTTGCCAAGGTTTTTCTGTTGCAGGAAAAAGAAAAGAAAATGATCCTAGAAATTTCCTGTTTCAAGAATTTATACGAGTAGTTGCTGAAGTTAATCCTTGGTATGTAGTCATGGAGAATGTACCAGGTATTTTAACAATGAAAAAAGGAGCAATTACAGATAAGATTTTTCAATCATTTGATGAAATTGGCTATAGGGTTTCCGTGGCAATTTTAGAAACTGCTGCATTTGGTGTTCCACAAATTCGCCCAAGGGCTATTTTTGTTGCTAATCGATTTGGACAAGAAAATCCATACCCAAAAGCTCAATTATTGCCCCACGAATATAAACCCATTGAGTCAGTCATTTCTGATTTACCCGAATACGAACCAATACCCGAAATTAATCATCAATGGACTCGTCATTCTGCCGAATATATGGAAAGATTGTCTAAAGTGGGATATGGAGAATCATTATATGATACTTATGCCGATGCTTTTAAACGTCAATACCCCGGAAAGCCTAGTATGACAATTAAAGAAAATCATGGTGGTACACATATTCATCCATATCTTAATAGAGTGATTTCTGCGAGGGAAATGGCAAGATTACAAAGTTTTCCTGATAGTTTTATTTTTGAAGGTACAATGAAAAAAGCTATGTGGCAGATTGGCAATGCAGTTCCACCAAGACTTGCAGAATGTATTGGATACGCTTTGATTCCTTATTTGAACAAAATTAAAAATGAATAAGTCTAATCCGAATTTAGTTTTTCATTCAAGGCTTTACGCCACTTTTCAAAATCATACCATCCACAACCAATACATCCTTTTTCAGCCTCTTTCCCTGTTGTGGGAATATTTTGATCCCATTGTCTATTTCCTTCATACCAAAATTCAATTCCAAAAGGTGTTCCTCTTTCTCCTGTTTGATAACATTTTCGGCAAACTTCTCTTTTTTGTAAATTTCGTTGATTTGTCATTAATTGAAAATCTCTTTTAATTTCCTCTTCTGTTAAATCTTCTAACGAATCTCTACGAGTAGATAAATTCCAGCGAATTTCAGGAAATTTATGATCTGCTAAAAGACTTTCTTTCTTGACTTGTTTATCTTCATACACATCGTGATTGTTTAAAACAGATATAATTTTATTTCTTAAATCTTGATTCCATGCTTCATAACCAGAAATGCTACCTCGTGGTAATGGTAATAAGAGAATAAATGTTCTTCTTTTTTGATTGCATTGGTCACAGTTACAGTTCAGTTTTGTGGCGATTGTGTATCCCATTTCTTTTAAATCTTGATTTCTTCTAGCCCAATTGGAATTATTATAATTACAGGTTATACAAGTCCACTGAAACGTTTTTTGTAAAATGTTAAATAGTTCCCAAGTTTCTTTTTTTTGTTTATCTTTCCAAAATATTGACTGTTCTCGTCTCCATTTTTCCCAGTTTTTAGGATTACACAAATCATAGACTTCTTTGATATAAGACTTTATTTCATCTTCCTGCTCTATATTGATTCCTGTACGACGATATTCTATTGGAACGGAGAGTTCCCATTGAAAATTATGCTCATAAAAAAAGGTTACATCTACATATCTTTCTGATGCTTTGGTATTCTGACTCTTTCCATTAATTTCAAATTTCTTCATTTTCTTTAATTTGCAAAAAATTCTCTAATCCATTCAACAGTTCAGATGTTGTTACATTTAAACCTTGTGCAATTTTGACAAGGGCTGTAAAAGACGGATTTCTGACACCCCTTTCTATTCCAGATATATAAGTTCTATCTAGTCCAGAACGAAATCCTAATTCTTCCTGAGAAATTCCTAAATGATTCCTTTTACTCTTGATTAAGCATCCAAATGCTAACAGAACTTTTTTTTTGATTTATCCATAACATTGAATAATAAGGTTAATGTTGACGATTAATCTACGGACGATGTGTCACATTTTTTTCATTCAAGAATCATTTGAATAAGTTTGACAAATCAAGGAATTAATGAAATCCAATTACGGAGGAAATATCCATACTCGTATCGGACTTTCGGCAAGTAATATCTCCCAACCTCAACATTTCCGTTTTTGTCGCCAATGTTTACAGGAGGATGAAGAAAAATACGAGGAATTTTATTGGCATCGCATTCATCAACTATCTTGCGTGTTAGTGTGTCCAACCCATAATATTCCATTACAAAATAGCACCCTACTTTTTCAACAGTTGAATCAACATCATTATCAGGTAGCGAATCATCATAACTATATTTCTGAAGGTTCGATCGCACCATACTCTCGGCAAAATCAGAACATATTATTCAACTTAGCCCATGATGTTCAATGGCTATTCGATCATCCTCAAATTTCCCGTCCTCTGGACTGGTATTATCAGCAATATATGAATTTGTTGATGTCGAGAAATATCGCCACGGCATCTAAAAGAGTTAATCAGAAGAAATTGTTTGATGAATTTTTGTTTTACTATGGACAGGACATTCTCCGTTATATAGACTCTGATATTAGTCTCGATGACCAAAGTAATTGGTTATTCAGTATAGTTAGAAAACACCGCAAATCGTTTCATCCTATACGTCACATCTTGATGATGAGATTTCTTTGTGGTTCGGTGCGAGAATTTTTTGAACGAACATCATCGGAATATAAACCCTTTGGCAATCCCCCTTGGATTTGTTTTAATGGTGCTGTTGATCATTACTTACAACCTGTCATTGAAGATGTTGAGTTAAGTCACTGCTTAGAAAATAAGAAGCCGTTAGGAACATTTACTTGCAGTTGTGGAATGGTTGACAGTCGAACGGTATCGCAATCAGATCAATCTGAGGATTATAAACCGAATCGAATCATCACCTATGGATACAAGTGGCATCAAAAATTACAAGATTTAGTAGAGAATAAAAATTTAGGATTAAGGGCGGTTGCTAGAGAATTAAAGGTAACTACCAGAACTATTAATCGCTATGTTAGTAAGTTAGGATTAGATGCTTCATGGCAATCAGACTGATAATTCCAAAAACCCTGAAAAGCTATGCCATAGCTGAAACTCCTAGAAAATCGTGCTGAAAATGCTCTTTGATTACATCAGGTAGCTTAGTTGTTGATTCTATTTTTCTCATTATTTGCGTCAATGATAAATGACCTAAACTAGGCATAAACTGCATTGATAACAGTATTAAATACATTATTACTTTAATTAATAATCCTATATAAATTCCCTGTTTCCTTAATTTCATCTCCGCAATTTTTAGTACCGATTTTAACATTTTCCAAAACTGTTCAATAATATTGTGTGCAGACCATATCCGCCATATTTCTACTCCTCTCAACGATATACTACTTAAATCCATCAATAAATAACAACTACTATTACTTTTTTGAAAAAATAACCAATTTAACTCCCCAAAAGTCGGATTTGATAATTTTTTTCTCACACAAGGCACATCTATTCCCCATTGATTTTCTTGATAATCCACTCTTTTTTTCCATTCACTTCCTTTTCCTTTAAAATCTTCTCCTTCAAATACATAACTACTTTTCCCAGCCATAATAATTTTGGTGAATCCTAGTTCATCTAATTGTTCTTTTAATTGTTTTGATACATACCAAGAATCGAGAGTAATAGGATATTTACTAATATTGATATTTTCTTTGAGACATTCTTCTTTAATTTCCTTTAACATCGCAATTAAAATACTTGGTTTATCCGTATTTTTTCTTCCCTGTTTGGAGCAATATTTTAATCCAATGGGTATTGCTTTTCCATTGATTGTTAATATGATTCCTAATATATTTTGTCCATTTACCACTTTTTTCCAACGTCCACTATACCAAGTAAATGTACAGCGTAACCTCTTTCCTACTCTGTCAATAACACTATCATCTACAGCAAATGTTATCTTTGCCCTTGACTGTGTAGAATTACTCTTTTTTTCAATAATTTGTAACTGTTCTACTGCCACATTGACCATCAATAATTTTAAAACTTTTTGGAGCTTGTATAATGTCCATGAAGAAATTTCTGCATATATTTTTTGATGATTAACTCCTAAGAAATCTGCCAATTGTTTAGGATTAAAACAGCCATAGGCATGACTGATTGCTAAAATCATAATAGCTTCAAATGCTTCAATTTTATGAGAGCGAAATAATCTATTAAATCTGACAAAGAAAATCTGAATTATGCTAGATAGATGAAATTTCATGATTTAGGAAAAATATTTTGGGCATTTTCATTTAAGCATACGGTTTGATTCTTAACACTTTCAGCTTTTCAGCCATTTTCAGAATTGTCAGTATCAGATTAATTCAAATTGTATTTATGGTTTTGTTGTTTGGAAAAGATGATTAATATTTAACTACCTTTACAGAAAAGTTAAGGGATATTTTTAAAAAATTTTGTCCCACTATGAGAAATATAAAGGACTCGATTAATCATGTCTTTTCCCTCTTTTAATTCAGCTTGGATTGTAGTGACTGCATTTTTTATTAGTTCCATTTGTTCATGACGTAATAAATCTCCTTCAAGAAAGAAAATCATTCCACAATGAACTTCTAATAAACTAGCAAATTTTTCAAAATCGACAATATTTGCCGTTACTAAAATTCGCTCCTCATTAAAGGCGTATTCCAAAACAAAACGATCGCTTTTTCCTAGTAATCCCCTATCTCTAACAGCTACTGCATCAATAAAAAACTGTTCACATAAATAACGGGCGATGGCAGGAGAAATATCCTCATCAATTAAAAACTTCATCTTTTTTTGGTCTTCCTTGAAGAGGATAAGCATTAACGAATAATTGAGCAAATTTTAGATCTTCTTGGGATAAAAAAGGATAGTCTTCTAAAATATTTTCTAATGTTTCTCCTCTGTTCAAAAGATTACCAATTCTTCTGACTGATAACCGAGATTGAGGAAAAACAGTTTCTCCCCCTAGAATATTAGTATCAGTAATTAATTCACTTTTCCAATTATTAAATTGTTTAATTAATCCAGATAATTCTTCATTAACTTGATCTAATTGTAAAACTAAAAATTTGGCAACTTCAAAAAAAGTCGCTTTTTCTTCCCACGCTTTAACTAAACGTTGATATAAAGAAACTCTAAAGGGAATAGAAAATTCAAAATTAATTTCTTTTAATAAGAATAAATAAATTAAGGCAGGGAAGGTGAGACGGGGTGCATAAGATGTCGAAGGAATTATTTGATATTCTAATTCTTTATAAACTCGTTTTGGTGGTAACTTCAGCAAAGCCGCCACCTCATTGGGGGTGAAGATCATTTCCATGATTTAAACATTCTCTTACGAGGGAATATTTATTAGTTTAACACATCCAGCACTTTTTACCCTTACCATACTCCTTTTAGCTTTTCCTTAGAAGCAGTAAACTTATTCATCTCTCATATTATTTGAGCTAAGTTTAACTATTCTGTGGGGGATGATAGTTACTTGTTAGGTTGATTGGGTGAAAAGGAGGTTATAATGTTTATATGTTTATGAGTTTATCATCATAGGAGTTAATTATGGCTCGTTGGTCATTAGTTATTTCTGAAAATACCGATCGCACTGTGAGATCTTATCTAGGTGCTATTGGTGCTAAAAAAGGAGGATTATCCAATTTAGTGGAAGAAGCAGTAAAGCGTTATATTTTTGAAAAAACCGTCAACAGTGTTAAGGAAAGAAATAGGGATTATTCAGAAGAAGAAATAATGAGTGTAATTGATGAAGCAATCAAGGAGACTCGTGTACAGAATCGTTCTTGATACAAATATTCTCATCTCGGCTTTAATCAGCAAAAAAGCAACTCCTCATATCCTTTATAAAACATGGTGGGAGTATAAACTTTATAGTTTGATTACTTCAACTTATCAGATCAAGGAATTTGAGAGGGTTGTTCAATACCCAAAACTTCAACGCTTTTTAAAACAAGATGAAGTGCAGACAATGATTAGTGGTTTGTACGATTTTGCCATCGTTGTAGAAGAAATCGCCCATGTTAATTATTCTTCCGATCCTGACGATAATTTAATTTTAGGTACAGCGATCGCTGGTGAAGCAAATATGCTTGTCACAGGTGATAAGAAAGATTTATTAAATCTGAGAAAAATTAATAACATCGCAATTCTTACAGCTAAAGATGCAGTAGAAATAATGAATATGAGATTTTAGTTATCAAAAAGTACCTCTCTCTCTCTGCATCCAAGAAAGTGCACTCACCGAAGGTGCTGCTTCGCAGATCGCATCTTGTATAGCAATACCTATTCTGTGGGGGATCATATAGCAATCCTAAATCATTTATAATAAATCAATTATTAGAAAAAAACATCGAAGATGCCATCCCTCTTGCCTTTTTAAAGCTGATGAACAACACAATTCATTTAGGATTGCTATAGTTAACCCAAGTTGCTAGTTATGGATAAATTTATAACCAAATCCTAAAATTCTCATATACATATTTATGAGAAGGAAAAATGATTGACGAAATTTTCGAGATTTATGTGATTGTTGATGACTTATTAAAGGCGATCGCTCACCGTGAAGACGCTTGTAGAATTATGAGTGACGCAGAAATTATCACTTCTTATCAATAGATACTTTTGTTTTGGATTCAAATTCTTTTAAAGCATCATCAACATAAGACGGTGTCTCATTTTTCAATTGTTCTTCAGTCTGAGGATTTTTTTGTTCATTATTTGTTTGGTTTTGTTGTTGTGTACTGCCAATGTTGTTGTTTTGTGATTCCGATGATGTGCTTGTTTGTTGTTGTGAAGTTTGATTTGATGACGTTGAATTATTTTGTTTTGTTTTTTCACTATCTTTAGTTAGTATTTTAATCGCTTCAACACTTAAATTATTAATCTTTTTAAAAGGCGTAAACTTTTCACCTAAACCAATTAACAATAATGATAATAATACGAATAACAAAATACGAACTTTTTGATTTGATTTTAATTCATCAACAATCAATTGAATTATTTGCTCTTGTTTAGAAATTTTCCTTCTTAAATTCAAATAATAACAATTAGCATGATTTCCGTCATTTTGATCAAAAATTTCTTTAAATTTATTTTTCGAGAAAGGAATACTTCCTTCACTAACTTGACTAAAATAAGCATATAAAATCCATTCTGAAATGATGTTTGATTTTTCTGCAAGGCAATTAAAAAAAATTGTCAAAGGTTGATAATCATTAATAATTTTTATATTTTTGGTTTTCTGTGAGCCTTTCCAAGATAATCTATGATATTTTTGTCTATCTTCAATTAATTTATTCCAAATTTTTTGACCGAAAGTTAAATTTTTATCATCTAAAACGTTAACACATTTACCAATTAAATCAAGATCTTTATGTATATTTTCTATTAAAGTACTTTTAGCAGATGTCCAAACACTAACTCGATCTGTTAATAATTGAGCAACATTATTAGCTTGTATTTCCTGATTTAATAAAGGAGGTATTAAATTATAAGCACCGGTAAGGAGATTATCGTTAACAATTCCTCTTGCTTCTGGTTTTAGATCTTGAGAATTATAGAAACTCTTAGAAAATTGTAAGCAATTATCCCAATTTTTCTCATTTTCTTCTATTTCTAACCATTTGATTAACTCTCCTAACGTATGAGGAATAATCATTGCCCTTAAAGTTAATAATCTGCCGATACGATCACTTTTTAGTCGTTCATTAACAGCC
Organism: Cyanobacterium sp. Dongsha4; assembly: GCF_036345015.1. NCBI lineage: Bacteria > Bacillati > Cyanobacteriota > Cyanophyceae > Chroococcales > Geminocystaceae > Cyanobacterium > Cyanobacterium sp. DS4. Next base: position 3,832,031 of record NZ_CP084098.1, read on the forward strand.
CGATTTGCTCTTTCAGTATTAAATATTTGATGCCAGTTATCTGGGGTGATTAAAGTATTAGAAATAGCATCACTAATAGTTTTCAAATGTCGAGGGGAGAATGAATTAGAAATTAACTCTTTCATCGCCGTTTTGACTGCACTTTCATCAAAACCATAGTTAAGAGGGGCGGGAACAGTTTTGGGGGTACTTAGGGCAGAATAAATACTGCCATGGGCGGAATTATCACTGGCAATAATTAAATTGAAACTGTGGGGTTGTTCTAAATAAGCTACATTATAAGCCCAAGCATAAGGCGGATAATTAGCAAGGGAAAAAGCAAGATAATTAATTTGTTGTAGAGTATATTGATTAGTAGTGCTTAGTTCAATTAAACCTTTATTAGTTTTAACATAGTTAATAACTGACAATTCTGAAAATGGCTGAAAAGCTGAAAGTGTTAAGAATCAAACCGTATGCTTAAATGAAACTGATAATTCCAAAAACCCTGAAAAGCTATGCCATAGCTGAAACCCCTAGAAAATCGTGCTGAAAATGCTCTTTGATTACATCAGGTAGCTTAGTTGTTGATTCTATTTTTCTCATTATTTGCGTCAATGATAAACGACCTAAACTAGGCATAAACTGCATTGATAACAGTATTAAATACATTATTACTTTAATTAATAATCCTATATAAATTCCCTGTTTCCTTAATTTCATCTCCGCAATTTTTAGTACCGATTTTAACATTTTCCAAAACTGTTCAATAATATTGTGTGCAGACCATATCCGCCATATTTCTACTCCTCTCAACGATATACTACTTAAATCCATCAATAAATAACAACTACTATTACTTTTTTGAAAAAATAACCAATTTAACTCCCCAAAAGTCGGATTTGATAATTTTTTTCTCACACAAGGCACATCTATTCCCCATTGATTTTCTTGATAATCCACTCTTTTTTTCCATTCACTTCCTTTTCCTTTAAAATCTTCTCCTTCAAATACATAACTACTTTTCCCAGCCATAATAATTTTGGTGAATCCTAGTTCATCTAATTGTTCTTTTAATTGTTTTGATACATACCAAGAATCGAGAGTAATAGGATATTTACTAATATTGATATTTTCTTTGAGACATTCTTCTTTAATTTCCTTTAACATCGCAATTAAAATACTTGGTTTATCCGTATTTTTTCTTCCCTGTTTGGAGCAATATTTTAATCCAATGGGTATTGCTTTTCCATTGATTGTTAATATGATTCCTAATATATTTTGTCCATTTACCACTTTTTTCCAACGTCCACTATACCAAGTAAATGTACAGCGTAACCTCTTTCCTACTCTGTCAATAACACTATCATCTACAGCAAATGTTATCTTTGCCCTTGACTGTGTAGAATTACTCTTTTTTTCAATAATTTGTAACTGTTCTACTGCCACATTGACCATCAATAATTTTAAAACTTTTTGGAGCTTGTATAATGTCCATGAAGAAATTTCTGCATATATTTTTTGATGATTAACTCCTAAGAAATCTGCCAATTGTTTAGGATTAAAACAGCCATAGGCATGACTGATTGCTAAAATCATAATAGCTTCAAATGCTTCAATTTTATGAGAGCGAAATAATCTATTAAATCTGACAAAGAAAATCTGAATTATGCTAGATAGATGAAATTTCATGATTTAGGAAAAATATTTTGGGCATTTTCATTTAAGCATACGGTTTGATTCTTAACACTTTCAGCTTTTCAGCCATTTTCAGAATTGTCAGATATTTAATAATAGTTAAAATCGGAAACTGACCAAAGAGGGATATTTGGAAACTGAACAATAAAGTTGGAAACTAGAGAATAAACTTGGAAACTCAATAACCCAACTTTCTCTAGTTTTTTCCTTTGGCAGTAAGCAAAAATAACTTTTACACTTTCAGTACTTAAATTTAGATAATTCAATGACTTTGAACATAAACTTTGTAAGACTTATTTTTTCTCGATGCCAAAATCTAAATTATTGTCGTCTTCAAAGACTGACGATACAAGGGATTGAAAAATTATACAACTTTATTTCCCTATTACACGACCGTACTGAACAAGATAATAAGGAAACTTAATTTCTGTGACAACAAAATTTGATATGGATAACTTTTTATGGTCTTTTTTTAGCGAAGGTATTGTCTCTAAAAAGCAATTTATAGTTAAATGTTTCTTAGCTTAGGGCTTTTAGTATTGTGATTCAAACAAGATAAAATACAAGTCTTACTTGAGAAGATGCGATCATAAAGTGGTGCAGTGCGATCGCCTCTCGTTTTTTTCAATAAGCAAGTTAGTTTATTAATTTACTAACTTTTTTATTACTTATAATTATATATTCTTTTCTCTCTAATTGAATTTCATCTAAATTTACCAACTTTATTTTTGGAGCGATGGAAATTTACAACGATGGAACTAGACTCTTGGTCACTCTAATTTACCAACTATTTTATTGGTACACAACAGTCAAAGTTAAATTTAATGCTCAAACCGCCCCTTTTATCAGGGAAAGAAAATGGCATCCTAGCCAAGAAATAGAAGAACATCAAGATGGTTCACTCACTTTAAGTTTAGAATCTTCGGGCTTAAATAATCTCAAACGTTGGATTCTCGGTTATGGCTCTGGTGCTGTGGCTCTTGAACCTCCTGAATTAGTGGAGTTAGTTAGAAACGAAATTAAAAAAATGACTAATTGTTATTAATTAAATGAGAAAACAAAATGAAACTAATTAAATCTTGTAAAATAAAGCAAGTAACCTCCGAATTTCCGTTATTTTTCGGGTTGGGCATAAGCTCGTCTAATTTACTCAAAATTAGAATATCCTTAACCTCTGATACCGTAAGGTGTTTCTCCCGTTTCTTCCTTATCTTAAGATGGTTTTCACAATGAAGCTAGTCTAGTTTAGAAATTTCGTGTTATATTGAAAAAAAACAACCCTCTCTCTGTCTTTTACCCATTAAGTTAAAGAAACAGAAAGAAGGGGTAATTAAAACGAATAAATTATCAACAATCATAAAGAAAAATGACAGATATTATCAATCTGGTTTTTCCCGTCATGGGAGAGACGTTGCCTGCGGATCATAATTATCGGTTGTACGCTACTTTATCTAAGCGTTTTCCTCAAGTTCATAATCTTCAAGATTTAAGTATCAATACTATTTCTGGTATTTCCGATCGTCAGGGTAAAATTACTCTTACGCCTCACTCTAAACTCTATTTAAGATTACCTGTAGAGGCGATCGCCCTTGTCTATTCATTAGCAGGGCAAACCTTAACTATTGGAGATTGCCAAATTAAGTTAGGAAATCCTGAGTTGCAAACCATTAAACCTTCTTATTCTCTGAAGGCAAGATTAGTAACGATTAAAGGTTATACCGAACCGATGGAATTTTTACAGGCGGCACAAAGACAACTAGAAAAATTAGAAATTCAGGCAAATATTGGAATTCCTGCCAATAATAAAGGAGAACCGAAACGGTTAACCATGAAGATAAATAAAACTAACCGTAGCTATACAATAGTTGGTTTTAGTGTCGTAGTCACTGACTTATTAGAGGAAGATTCGGTTAAATTACAAATACAAGGATTAGGGGGAAAAAGACGAATAGGATGCGGTGTATTTTATCCCAATATTCGGGTAAAAAAAGAATATCAAGGAGCGAATAAAAATGTCACCGAAACTATTAGCTAAGGGAAAATTTAAAGGAAAAGAAGAATTAACCCTAGAGCAACACCTACAAGATACAGAAACAGCTTGTTTAGCAATATTTAAAGGGCGTATTCTTGATAATTGGTGTCGCTTTTTTAAGATAAAAAATAAAGATCAATTTCTTTTACTTTTGAGGATTGCTTGTTTATTTCATGATATTGGTAAAGCTAACCCTGAGTTTATAAAATTAGTATTGGGAGCGAAACCATTTAAACAAACCTTCCGCCATGAATGGATTAGTGCCTTTATTCTTCATTACCCTACCGTAAAAGAGTGGTTAATAAAAAGTTCATTAGATTTAGACTTAGAAATTATAACTGCTTCTGTTGTGGGGCATCATTTACAAGCAACTCCCAAACAGAAAGATAAAATAGATGCTTTCGGTAAACCCCGAAGTCTAGCTAAAGAATTGCCACTATATTTTAATCATCCTCAAATTATTAATATTTTAGAAAGAATCTGTCAAATCACGAATGTTGAGGGCTTACCAAAACTGCCTGAAAAATGGATATATGGTGATTCTTTTTGGGACAGTATTTATAGTGACATTATAGACACAGCCGAAGAATTTGAGTATGAAATTGAGGAAGATTCAAACCGTAGAGCTTTATTATTGGCGGTAAAAGCAGGATTAATAGTTAGTGATTCGGTAGCTTCTGGTATTTATCGCACCCAAACATCGGAAGCGATCGAAGAGTGGGTTAATAAAACTTTGCATTCCAATCCGATTACTGCTGAGGAAATTGAGGAAAAAATACTGCAACCTCGTTATCGTCAGATAGAACAAAAAACAGGTAATCATTTCGAGCTTAAATCTTTCCAACAGGAAGCAATCAATCTTAGTTCCCGATTATTGTTATTAAGTGCGTGTGGTAGTGGTAAAACCTTATTTGCTTATAATTGGGCAAAAGGAGTTACTAAAAACTATAAAATAGGTAGAGTTATCTTTCTTTATCCTACAAGGGGAACTGCTACAGAGGGATTTAAGGATTATGTCTCATGGGCGCCAGAAACGGAAGCTAGTTTATTAACAGGTACAGCTAACTATGAGTTACGGGGAATGACTGAAAATCCCACTGAATCAACTCAGGATAAGGATTTTACTACGGAAGAAAGATTATATGCGTTAGGATTCTGGCATAAACGTTTTTTCTCTGCTACAGTTGACCAATTTCTATCATTTTTAACCCATAATTACAGTGCTATCTGTTTATTGCCAATACTAGCTGATTCTGTGGTTATTATTGACGAGATTCATAGTTTTTCTCGTTCTATGTTTGATAATCTGGTTAGTTTTTTACAACATTTTGAGATTCCTGTGTTGTGTATGACTGCAACCTTACCAACATCCCGTCAAGAAGAATTAACCCGAAGATTAGAGAAACAAGAATCGGGTTTAGGATTAGAAATTTATCCGACTTCTTCTAATCGCAGTCAACTCAAAGATTTAGAAGAGGCAGAAACTCGCCCTCGTTATCAGATTAATCACACTAATCAAGAAGAAGCAAAGCAAAAAGCGATCGCTTCTTATGAAGAAGGAAAAAGAATCTTATGGGTAGTAAATACAGTAGATAGATGCAGGGAAATTTCGGAAGAATTAGGAAACACTCTAAATACTGAGATATTAACTTATCATAGTCGTTTTCGCCTAAAAGATAGAAAAAAACGCCATCAGGAAACGGTTAACGCTTTCCAGCAGACAGAGAAATCCGTTATTGCTGTTACCACCCAAGTCTGTGAGATGTCCTTAGATTTAGATGCAGAAGTATTAATCACCGAGTTAGCTCCTATATCTGCATTAGTACAAAGGTTCGGACGTTCTAATCGTCATGGTAATTTTGATTTTTCTCAGATATGGGTTTATGAACCTCCTAAGACATCACCCTATACTAAAAATGAATTAGAAAGCAGTAGTAATTTTCTCTCTGATATAGTTTCCTCTAATCCAGTTAGTCAAAGATTATTGGCAGAGAAGTTACAGGAATACTCTTTAAGAGAAAGATTTAGTGATGGTAGCAGTCACTTTATTACAGGGGGTTATTGGGCAACAGCAGAGCCTTTCCGAGAATCTGATGATTATTCCGTTAGCGGCATTTTAGACGAGGATATTCAGGAATATATACAGTTAACTGCGAGTAAAAATCCTGATGTTGATGGGTTGATTTTACCTATTCCCCGTAAATTTATCATTGATTATCCTGATCGTCCTACAGATTTACCCAAATATTTAGCGATCGCTTCTAAAAACAACTATTGTGAAATAAGAGGTTTAGGTTAATGGCAGGCAAAGAAATTATTGAATTATCCTATCAATTAGCAGAGTTACCCTCAACTCAACATCGGGCAGGTTTAGCAGGTTTAGTTTTGATGGTGCAAGAAATTGAAAATCAGGAAACTTTACAGTATTATGAATCGGCTTTACTAGAATTAGATAACCTCGATGAGTTTGGGGTAAGTGTTAAATTTAATCTCGAAGGTTTAAAAGCATTATTTGATGTAACTTTCGGGGCTTTTAGTGAAGAAAGATGGAGTACCAAAAAGGATAAAAAGAAAGAATATACTGAAAATGAAATCCGTCAAGTAGAAAAAAAAGATAAAGGGGGAAAAATTAAAACAGTTACCGAATATTCTTACTCAGTAGTTATTCCTCACGGTGCTTTTTTACCTTATTTAGATGAATCAGGAGAGGATAAAAACGGCATCTGGATTAAATTATGGCGTGATATGTACTGGAGTATTATTAGAGGTAGAGATACACAGCGTACAAGTTTTAAAGAAAGATGTGATAAAAATCAAAATCTAGGAAAATATATCAAAGATGTAAAAGAACAATGGAATAATTTTTCTAGTTCAAATAAAGTTGCAAAACAATCAAGTACTTATTTTCTTGGGGCAGAAAGTTTTAATTCTGAAAATATCCCTATTAAGGATACTGTGTCATATCAATTTCTCTTAAATTTTGCCCCTTTTGTGTTCCAAGTTTATCGCCCTACTACTCTTGATAAAGACGGAAAAAGAGATTTTAGTAAAGATGCTTTAACTTATGCTTTAGCTATTCCTGATATAGCTGATTTAAAAAGATTTTGCTATTTTTTCCCTAAGTTATTAAAACAAAGAAGTAATGAAAAATTAGGTTACTCTCCTAAAGAATCTATTATTGATTTAGCCAACGAAAGTGCTTTAAATTTCTTTATTTTAGAAGACAGAATAGCGAGAGATATTGGTGAACAATCTACTAAAAAATCTATCCTCGGAGTTGAGGTTATTCATGTAAAGCCAGGGCAAAAACTTAATTTTTTCGGGTTTAATTACCTTGAACCTATTACTACTCAAACCGATCAATATAAGCAAATAAAAGATAGTTATTGGTGTCCTTGGTTTCGTAAACAACGGTTAACTAACCTATTAAATTCTATTGTTTATTCTGATAATCAAGAAGGTAAAGATGAGGAAATTCCGCCTTGGTTTGGCTTTGATGACTTACTAAGTAGAATCCCTCGTAAATGGCTAGAAACCAATAAAGATTATTTTAGCCATGATGCTCGTATTTTATTCAATCAAGAAATTTTAAATAAACAAGGAGTAACTGAAATGTCTAAAAACAATACAAAAATTCGCCAATATTCTGAAATTGTTTATCGAGTATGTCAATCTTATGTAAGGGGAAAATTAAAAGTAAAATATGGTTTAGAATGGGATAAAGTAAAAGGTAATCCTAAATTAGAAAAAGATTATAGTGAGAATAAAACTAAAATAGCTAATGAGGCATTTTTAGCCGTGCGTTCTCGTACAGAAAAACAGGCTTTTATCGATTATTTTGTTTCCACTCTTTATCCCTTTATTAAAAAAGAAGAATTTACTCAATTTGCCGAAGATTTATTCAACAAAACCGATGAAATTAGAGCTTTAACTTTACTTGCTCTTTCTAGTCAATTTTCTAGCACAAAAGAAGATAATAAAAGTAATAAAAATCCTGAATCAAATGTTGCTTAATTAATTGATTTCTTAACCTCAGATACCGTCAGGTGTGCAAAAAATAATTTATTTTTCAGTTTAATTATGTCTAAAAAATCACTAAATCTATTCGCTACGGTTTTAACCTATCCTGCCCCTGCTGGTAACTATCGAGGAGAATCAGAGGAAAATCGCACGGTTTTACAGAAAATAGTTAAGGATGGACAAAAATACGCTGTTATTAGTCCTGAATCGATGCGTAATGCTATCCGAGAAACCTTAATAAAATTAGAACAACCTCATAACCGTACTCGATTAAATGACTATTCTGATAATGAGGGAAAAAGTCAATTAGCAGTTGAGTTTAAAGAATATCCAAATGCTGATAAATACGCCGATGATTTCTTATTCGGTTACATGATTGCAAAAAAAGAAGATGTCAAGAAAATGAAACCTACTCCTCCTAAGCGTGATAGTATATTACGTTGCAATATGGCAGTGGCTTTAAGTCCTTATAAATATGATGCTATTTTCCATCAATCTCCCCTTCATGCTAAAACCAAGAATAACGAAAAAACGCATTGGAGTAATGCGGATGGTTCGGCTTTACTGCATCGAGAAGTAACTCATACTGCTTTTCAATATCCTTTTGCATTATGCCAGAGTGATTGTCTCGAAAAACCTGATTGGGTAAAGGCATTATTAGAAGCGATCGCCCAATTAAATAATGTTGCAGGTGGTCACGCTAGAGCATACTATGAATTTGCACCTCGTTCTATGGTCGTCCGTTTAACTCCGAAATTAGTGGCAGGGTATAATACCTATGGTTTTGATGAAGATGGTAACTGGATAGAATTAAATCGGTTAGGAAAGAAAGATAGCGATAATTGTGATTTACCAGCCGATGAGTTTTATATTGGAGGGGAAATTATCCGCAATATGGAAGAAACTCAATTACAGGAATTAAAAAATATGGGTGTCACATTGTTTAAAAATTGTGAACAACTTTTAGATTCAGTGGCTGACAGTTTTCTCAAGTAATCCTCTAATTTATAACCTTAGATACCTAATGGTGTTTTAATCACTATTATTTACAGTTATTATATGATTTTTCTTTCTTTTAAAGCTCCTTTTGCCAGTTTTCGCCCGTTTCAATCGGGTTCTTACCGTTCTACTACCCCTATTCCTTCTCCTTCTACGGTTTACGGTATCCTCCTAAATTTGGCAGGAATTGAATTACGAGACGATATTAATAAATCTATTTCTAATAATCGGAAAGATTTACCTTCATTAACTTTTGCGATCGCCCTTCCTTCTGGTAATTCAGAAAAAGCGGTTTTATCACAGCAACTTCATAATTATCCTGTGGGAAATTCAGGAAAAGAATTAGCGGAAAAAACCTACGGTAACAAATATTGGATTGCTCCAGTAAGAAGAGAAGTGTTAGTTAATCATCACTTCATCGTAGGCATTAAAAAAGAGAATGATTTATGTAGTCGTATTATTCAAGGATTAAATGGGGAATTAGAAGATACTCGTTATGGTTTACCGTTTGCAGGGGATAATAATTTTTTGTTTGATTCTATTGAAATCATTGAAAAACCTTTAGCACGTTGGTTTTATCCTCTTGAAGCAAAAACAAAACCAAATAGGGGAGTTTGTCGTTTAACGACATGGGTGGATAGGGAAGACAATACCAAAACTAGCTTACAAGTATTTTCTCCTACTGATTTTTGCCCTGAACCTCCTGATAAGGCATGGATTACTCTACCCATCAGTCAGTAATTTCGGTTTTTTTACAAGCACCTGTCTCTGTTTGGAAAAATGCTCTAAGAAAAGTCGTTGAATCCCTTATCCTACCAACCTTAGAAGAATTATTCCTTAATTAATCCTACTTGAAAAATACTCTAATTATTGTATAATAAGACTTATAACTAAAACAAAATTTAGTTGATTTTCAAAAAAATGATAGTTTCTCCTATTATTAATTCGTACCTTGAAAATTTGTCTAGGAACACTCTCTATTTAAGGCTCTCAGACTTCGCTCTGTTAAACCTTCGATCGCCATTAGGCGTTGATCACAATTGAGTTTGCATATCAGCCAACGTTTGTTGTAACTCTGTTAAACCTTCGATCGCCATTAGGCGTTGATCACATGGTACTGAGTGGTTTTGGAATGGTACTTACTGGTCTGTTAAACCTTCGATCGCCATTAGGCGTTGATCACTGGATTAAACCCTATAGCAAAGAAACAGGATTAACTGTTAAACCTTCGATCGCCATTAGGCGTTGATCACATTTAAAAGCCATAATATTCTCCTATTTTTTTCTGCTGTTAAACCTTCGATCGCCATTAGGCGTTGATCACTGGGAATGGCTATTAAATCTTTTAGTTTGCCAGTGCTGTTAAACCTTCGATCGCCATTAGGCGTTGATCACAGGGAAGAAAAAAGAGTCGAAGCTGTGGAGGTGGACTGTTAAACCTTCGATCGCCATTAGGCGTTGATCACCTAATTTGCCCAACCTTGTTAATATTGGAGGTTGGAATCTGTTAAACCTTCGATCGCCATTAGGCGTTGATCACATTGGCAATATCAAATGAGTGATACTATTCGTCGCTCTCATCTCTGTTAAACCTTCGATCGCCGTTAGGCGTTGATCACAATTGCTGTTGCTCTGTGGAAATCAAAAATGAAAAACCTGTTAAACCTTCGATCGCCATTAGGCGTTGATCACGATGCAGGAACTGTTAATGTTTTACTAGAATTAGACCCTGTTAAACCTTCGATCGCCTTTAGGCGTTGATCACAGTGTTTATTTGACGATAGAAATGCGATCGCAGTGGTGGATCTACCATCTTATCTCAGTGCTTTAATCGCAAATATGCCTCAAGATCATTGCTATACAATTGATAGACTGATTTATCAACATACTTTACTGCCATTTTATGCTCCTTTTTATCCTTCTGAGCGTATTGGAATGGTAGAAAAGATAATGTCTGATAATACTATCAGTTTGCGAGAAATTGCCCGAAGATTAGAAGTTGATCCTCGAACGGTAAAGTTTCATGTTACTAGGTTGCAATTACCAATGAAAAATATTAATCAATTTCCTGAAAAAAATGATCATCAACAGGGTAATCTAACTAATAACCTTATTTTTGATGAACAGACCGCAAAAAATCACTTCCAGTATCAAGGGTTGATTGAGATAAGCGCGATCGCCTCTTATTCGTATTTTGTTCATTGAAAGAATAGTGATTGCTCTGTACTATGCCTAGAGCGAGGCGTTAAGTCTTATTTATTTAATAAACCACAAAGTAAGTTTCCATTAATTCCACTACCTAAAAAGATAGCAATAGCTATGTTTTAACCCCTTATCCTGTCTGATGTCTAGCGATGGTTTATGAACCTCCGGTGAACTACCTACACTGACCTACGGTACAGTGTAGGCTTCCTGCCCAGAAACCAGCGTAGTAGTGGATTTCTTACGTCCTCCCTTACTTCGTCTTACAGTTTGGCGACAGGCTTTATCCCCCGTTCCAGAGGTCTTTAATATTCGTAGTCCTTCATCTCGGATGTTAATTGCCGCATTTATATCCCTGTCATGCTTTGCTTTACACTTTGGACATTCCCACTGTCTTATGTCCAAAGGCAAACTATCCACTCTATTAAGACATACATGACAAGTTTTAGAACTTGGGAAAAATCTATCTACTTCCATATATATTTTTCCTTCTTGTTCGGCTTTATATTTAAGCATGGTACAAAATTGCCCCCAACCTACCTGTTGAATAGCTTTGGCTAGGCAATGATTTTTTATCATACCTTTAACATTGAGGTCTTCTAGCACTATAACTTGGTTTTCGTTTACTATCCTACGAGATAGTTTGTGTAGAAAATCCTCACGGCAATTAGTAATTTTTTTATGTACTTTAGCAACTTTTAATCTTGCTTTATTTCGATTATTTGACCCTTTTTGTTTACAGGATAATTGTTGCTGTTTTCTCTTTAAGTTAACTTCATGTTTTTTAAGTATTTTTGGGTTATCAAACTTACTCCCATCACTGGTAATAGCAAAATGATTTAATCCCAAATCAATCCCTACAGCTTTACCTTCCGAGCTTACTTCTGGTTTATCTTTACCATCATCAATTAATACCGAGGCATAATATTGATTACAGCAATTCTTTGTAATAGTTACAGTTTTAATTTTTCCATTTATAGGGCGGTGAATTTTTGCATAAACCAAACCAATTTTAGGAACATTAAGACAGTCACCTTTAATACTGACATTGCTAGGATACTGTAAAGATTGCTTTCCATGTTTGCTTTTAAAATTAGGATACTTTGCTCTTTTTTCAAAGAAATTATTAAAGGCTACTCCAAGATTTAAACAAACCTGCTGTAAGCACTGAGAGTAAGTTTCAGACAACCAAGAAGTCTGTTCTTGTTTTTTTAGCTCAGGGATTAACTTCTTAACATCGTAACCTGACAAACCTTTACCCGTCTGTTTATAAGTTTCATTCATTAAATTCAGTTAAACTAAGCATAGGTGTCGCCACCTACACTCGTCTTCAGAACGGAACGTGAGACTTTCACCTCATTCCGCTCCTCTCTGATAAACCCCTTGTCATGGGTACAATTCAGACTCCCATCTATGGATGTCTTATCATCATGGCAATGTTTATGGAGGAGTTGTAGATTTTTATATATATCCTTACCACCTTTTGATTTTGGAATAATATGGTCAATCTCTAACATATCTCCATCTTTAAAGTTCAGTCCACAGTAGTTACATTTGCCTTTTTGTATTTTTAGCAATTTTGCTTTGCTTGTAGGCATTTCAGGATAGTTTCCTATGCGTGTACTCCAGTAGATTAAGTCTCCGTCAAATATACTTCTGCCTTTTTCTACCTTTGTATGGTATTTAATTTTTGTGTCAGCGTGTAATGCTAACTCCATTCCCATACCTTCCTCTTTAATCGTAGCAAAGACCCAATTTCTATTTTCTTTGGTGTGCCAATATTTGTTGACAACCCATTTTTTCGATTTAGTTGAGTGTCTTCTTTCTGCCCATCTTTTTAATTGTAGGTATAGAACGTGGTCACAGTATGAAAATATTTCAGAACTGTTTACCGCACTATAGTAGTTTGACCACCCTCTTATTATTGGATTTAGTTCTTTGATTAATGCTATTTGTGGACTACTTTTGTGCTTATTAACGATTTCTTTTACCTTTTGTATATGGGCTTTGATTTTTTCTTTGGTTGGTCTTATCAGGGTAGTGAATCCGAGTTTTTTGTTGTTTTTACTTCCTGTTTTTCCCCCTTGATTCTTTCCAACTTTATACTGTTGGATGTTAAAACCGAGAAAGTCAAACCCTTTGTGTCCATTATATTCATATAAGGTGTGAGAAATTCTAGTCTTACTAGGTTTTAGCTCTAACCCTATTTCCTTTAACCATCCTTCAATTACTTTTTTACATTCGAGAATTATGTCTAAGTTGTGATGTAATATTACAAAATCATCTGCATATCTAATTAGACTTATACTATTTCTCTTTTCTTGTTTACTTACCCTTCTTCCAAAAACTTTGAGACTATCCACACTTTCCATGAATTTCTTTATTTCTAGTTCCATTCCATGTAGTGCAATGTTGGCTAATAGTGGTGAGACTACTCCACCTTGAGGTGTTCCTTTCTCAGTAGCTGACCAGTTTTTATCAACTACTCCGCTCTTTAGCCATGCTTTTATTTGTTTCCTTAATGTTGGGTATGTTTCAAGTTTTGTAAGCAATCTATTATGGTCAATTTTGTCAAAGCATTTTGCTATATCAGCATCCAGAACATATTTAGGTTTTTGACTTATACTGTTGTATATTGCTTTTATAGCGTCATGACATGACATTGCTGGACGGAAGCCATAACTGTTTCCCTCGAATCTACTTTCCCATTGTGGTTCTAAGGCTAGTTTTAATAGAGCTTGTTTTGCTCTTTCTTCCATTGTGGGTATTCCAAGTGGTCTTTGCTCCCCGTTGGATTTGGGTATCCAAACTCTCCTTGTCGGTTTGCTTTTACCGTTTAATTTAAGGTTATTTGTAAGTTTAAACCTTTGATTGGGCGTTAAGGATTTGACTCCATCAACCCCTGCGGTTTTCTTTCCTTGATTGTCTTGTGTTACCCTTCTGGTTGCCCATAACCTACCAAAGTAAGAGTTAGTGAGTAAACGTTGTAGTCTGTGTACTGACTTTATATCACCACGTTGACTTGCTTTGTAAATCCTCTTTTGTAACTTGAACACTGCAATTTCGACTGTTTTCCAGTCTATTTCGTTCCAGTTGTTCCATTCATACTTCAACGAGTCCATGACTTATTAATTACTAATCGATTGTTTACATTGTTTATCAAAGTGAGTACGTCAGCATATCTCTTTCATTACAAAGGAGCTTTGGCTTCTTACTCAATCCTTTCCCATATTGACTTACGCTGGTTACTACTTGTGAGTTTCATCTTACAAGAGTCAGTGTGGGGTTACTTCGTTCCTATTTACCATTCTTTGTTATCTTTAGAATCCTACTTTTCACCGAGTCTATATAGATGTTCCTAGTTCAGCATTTTCAGGCTGCTAGTATCTTAGACCTTTGACTTTTTTGTCCCCAGTGTATCAACCTTATTTTCACTGGATTGGAATTACGATGATTCAGGCATAGGTTTGTTTCCTACTCATGGATAACTTCGCTAGACAGAGTTTGAATTAAGGTTATTCATTACTCCCATTTAACCGAGCTTCAGCGTTTAGTTTACCAAACACTAATTCACTGTCGGTTATGCCGTCACTCCAACATCGAGAGGGAAGGATTTACACCTTCATGGTAAATAAGTTGTCAAGGTACATTATATGTGAACCTTGCCTAGTTTACGTCTTGGCTATTTTGCCTTAACTTTGACTAGAACGAATCGCACGAAGAAGACTCCAACACCAACGTTATCCATCAACTGCAACAAAAAATCATCTCTACCGCTCAACAATATCATATTGACATTCCCACTCCAGCCATTGCCACTCTCAGAAAAGATTTAGAAACTCTCCGAGAATACAATATTTTAGAAAGAAGAATGTATCGTTGGGGTTACTATTTCGGTACTGGCGTTATGACTAAACCCGAATTTAAAACTGCTTTTGATGCTTTAGAGTCTATGGCAAACTATCAAGGAGATGCGATCGCTCAAAAACTGTATCAGGAATTAGAAAAAAGATTAAGGGGATTAAATTTAGAGAAAAAAGACGACTTTTTCTATCCTGTGAAAAGGAATTATAACCGTGCCATTAACTATACAAATCCCCAAGAAATGATTTTAAAGGGAAATAATCAAAAGACTTTATATCATCATATACCATCTTTAGAAAAAGCTATTATCAAAGGACAAGCCATCGAAATTATTCGTAAAAAAGACCCTTATAATCAAGGAAATATTGGTATAGAAATTATCATTCCTATTCAGTTAATTTATTATAATATTGCTTGGTATTTAGTATATGAAAACTGTGCTAATGGTCATTTTATTATAGGAAGATTAAATCGTTTTAGTGACTATTTTCGACTATTATCCCCCGCAGGTAGAAATATTCAAGCTCAAAAAGAATGTCTGAAAAATGTTGAACAGTTATTAACTAATGGTTGGGGTTTAAATCTGGGTAATTTAGATGAACAACAATTAGAATTGAAAGGAAAACTGACACTAGAAAAAATTAAAGTCAGGTTTTATCCTCCTATTTCTAATTTTATTTTGGAAGGAGATTTAAGACACTCTAAACAAAGAATAAAAGTTACTAAAGATAACTACAATAATCAAATTTTATTTCTCGATTATTTTATCAGTCTTCCTCCCCGTTCTCTTAATGAATTTTTATTTTGGTTACAGAGTTATGGTAGTTGTGTCGAAGTTATTTACCCTGAAGATTTACGAAAAAAACATAAAGAAGGTGCGATCGCACTCTCCCAACGTTATAACAATATTTCTTAAAAAATAATATTTTGTGGACAATTTGTCTATTTTGTCTATAATATGGTTAATACCCCTAAACAAAGGTGTGATTATGCAATTCGTTACCGCAACCGAAGCCAAACAAACCTTTGCCTCAGTTATTGATAAAGCTCAACGTGAACCTGTAGTTATTCGGAAACAAAACCGTGATGTTGCCGTTATTATGTCAATGGAAGACTATAACCGTATCACTCGCACTAATATTCAGGAATTTCAACAATTTAGGGCAAATATTGGACGTAAAGCCCAAGAAAATGGCTTAACCGAAGACATCTTGAATGAACTTTTAAAAGATGACTAATTCTTCCATACGCCTCGTTGTTGATACAAATGTTTTGGTTAGTGCTATTTTATCCCCTTATTCCATTCCTGCAAAAGTTTTAAACTGGGGAGAGGATAATGGAATTATTTTATATTCTACTGACACTTTAGCTGAACTTTTATCGGTTTTAGCTCGATCGAAATTTGCTCAATATATTCAACCTGATGACATTGAAGGATTATCTTTACGCATCAAGGCTACATGGTTTTATGTGCCAATATTGAAACGAGTTAATTTATGCCGAGATACAAAAGATGATAAATTTATTGAATTAGCTTTAAATGGTAACGCTTCACATCTGATTACTGGAGATACAGATTTACTGATTTTACATCCTATTCAAAATATTCCCGTTATTAATCCCCGTACTTTTTGGGATTTTATTAATCAAGAAATTTCCTAATTTCCTAAAGCGTGTGCAACGTAGCTGTGCCGAAGGCATTGCACTCTCACAACGTTATGGTTTATTATAATTTTCTTAATTTTGAGGCTAATTTTTCTGTAATTTCTCTAGGTAATTGATCTTCCGATTCGGTCATTTCTCTTTGATTTAAAATCATGGTAATTTCTTCATCTTCAAGACTACCTAATTCCTTGATTAAATCATTAAAATTAGATTCTTGTTTTTCTACTTCCTTTTCCGATAAAGAATTAATGGTATAACTATTATGTATTTGACAGCTTAAAGCATAGACAATATATTGATTTAATGAAACCCCCTCGCTTTTAGCTAGGTTAGCCAATTTATGATGCAATGTTTCTGGTAATCTTAAAGTTAAACGACTCATAATTTTTTAATTGCAGTTTAATTTAATGTTCTGTTTGATGGTGAATATAGTTTTCAAGAACATTATTTATTAATACTTCATAACTATTTTCTTGAGCATGACTTTTAAACCAGTTTATGAGATCTGATTTGATTCTAACGGTATCTGTCTTGGATTTGCGAGGATGTTCGATTCTTTTTGCTGTTTTGAAAAAATCTTCATTAATTTCAGGTATATCGCTAAAATCAATATCCTCGTCAGACATTTCCCAGACAATTTTTTGTCTTTCTTCTTTTGACATATCAGAAAAATTGTTCTTACTCATATAGTTTTCTTTCCTGTTTAGAGGCTTTTCTCGCTGAAATAATCCGAATTTTGTCTGCTCTTTCAGTATAAACTACAATCCCTAAAATATACTTATTGAGAGTTTCTAAATATATTTGACCTATGATGATAAATCGCAATTCACCATAGGCGAATCGATCGTCTTCAAAAATAATAGCGGATAAATCATCAAAAATTGACTGTGCTTCTTCAAAAGTAATCCCATGTTTTTGTTGGTTACTAATATTTTTATTTATATCCCATTCAAAATTCATATTTATGTTTCCATTCAATTAGTTTCCCCCATTAAGGGAGAGTTATCAACATCCCAAATTTGCTCGATCGCACTTAAAGAATATCTGAAGTTTCCATTCAATTAGTTTCCCCCATTAAGGGAGAGAGTAATAAGTTATTTTTTACTTTCCCTATTTATAGGGTTTCCATTCAATTAGTTTCCCCCATTAAGGGAGAGAGGTGTGTAATTCAACTGCCCAGTGACAAACTATCCAGTGTTTCCATTCAATTAGTTTCCCCCATTAAGGGAGAGCGTGCGATCCAAGACTCACAATTTAGGTCAAACTCAAAGGTTTCCATTCAATTAGTTTCCCCCATTAAGGGAGAGATATGGGATTATCATTAGAAGAATTGTTGCTGTACAAGTTTCCATTCAATTAGTTTCCCCCATTAAGGGAGAGAGTACCATTGCGAATAGACTCGATCGCATCTTTAGAGTTGACGATATTCCATTCAATTAGTTTCCCCCATTAAGGGAGAGAGTTAAGAACTTCTTCAGCTCTCGCTTTACAAGTTTCCTTTGTAATTCCATTCAATTAGTTTCCCCCATTAAGGGAGAGACAGTTAGAAAGAGTAACCCGCAAGTAATTTTAGACTGTTCAAATTCCATTCAATTAGTTTCCCCCATTAAGGGAGAGAGTGGACAAGATGTAACATCACAATACTATCTTTTCCCCAATTCCATTCAATTAGTTTCCCCCATTAAGGGAGAGACCAACACCAAAAACTTCATCAATGAGTAAAATATCAGGCTCCAAAATTCCATTCAATTAGTTTCCCCCATTAAGGGAGAGAGAGCCAGTTTTAAAACGCTTATCTGATAATAATTCCAGAGGCGGTTTGCGACCGATAGCAAAATTATAATCAATTTAACCCATTTTTGTCAAAGAAAAATCCCTGAAATCCTTATTTAGCAAGACATCGACCGATCCCACGCAAGAATAAATATTTGAGGTGATTTATCGGATTGATCGCAAAGTATTTTTGTATTTTGTTTTATTTACTTAGGTTGATACCGTTGAATCAAATCTTTAATTTCCTTGTGATACCCCGCCATGAAACTAGCCTTTTCTAAGCTAGGATAATCTTGTCCTGAAAGGGAGTTTAAATAGTATAAAACCGTCTTCTTCCATTGTTGAACATCTTGAACTTCCCAACAAACATTAAATAAATCACCTTTTTCTAAATGTTTTAAACGATGAAAAATACGATTACGCCACGGCTTAATATGAACAAAAAAACGCTTCCATTGATGTTCATTTTTGATATGAGGTAAAGCAATCTCCACTAGAGAATCCAAACCACCACCATAAAGATAAACTCTACCATCTTGATTAAATAAGCCTCGTTGTTTTTTAAACTCTGAAAATGGGCTATTTTTATCGCAAATACTGGATCTTAAATAGGGAGTTTCCCCTTTAGGAGAAATAACATAATCCGTATATTTAAAATTAATTAACTCACTCATTAAACCCTCGATCGCACGAAAAGCATGGAAAAAAGCCTCAATATTATTACCCTGTTTAAAACGCACAAAACCCAGATAAGCTGACTCATATCCTCGCCACCACCAATTATCTTTCGGGATTTGTTGTAATTTATCAATAAAAGTATCAAAATCTGTAATATTCCACTTAATCGCTTTACCTAAATAAAGTTTTAACTTGCGAATATACTCATTATTACTATCTTGATAATAAGGAGAAAGAATAGCATTTACTCCCTCATAATCATGTCTGTCTAATAAACTTAAAGCCTCTGCTTTTTTGCGACTCCAAAGATAATTAACTCCGATGAATGGTTTTGTATAAGGAGATGGTATTCCTGCTAAATTATCCTGAGTATTTTCTTCAAAGTCATAAAAAATTACCTTTTCTTCAAATCTGGTAATAGAGGTAATTCTTGCCGCTTCTGATGACTGATTAACTCCTCCTTTTAAACATAAAATTAAGTTCTGATTGTTTTTATTATTAGGTGCGATCGCATCCCAAAATTTTTCCCACCAAAGAAACATTTGTTCAAAATTAGCAGGATTATTATTAGGTTCATTTCCTTGAATAAAAACCTTAGTTTCAAAGTTATAATGCTTCTGTAGATATTTTTGGATTATATAACCAGAATACAAGGTATCATAGCGATAGTATTGACGATTAGCAGTGTTAATTTGATCAGTAACAATGAGATAAACAGTATCAATTTTATTTTGATAATCTTCAATTAATTTTCCGATAATAATAGGCTTAATTTTATCTTGATATTGTTCCCAATTGTCTGATAAATGTTTAGTAACATTACGAAAAGTATCAGAAATACCTAATTCATATTGAACCCTTACCGCTTGGCTATCTTCCCCGTCAACATTAGATTTAGAGGCATTACCGATATTAAGCCACTGTTGACTATACTCATCACAATATAAAGCTAAATCACGAGTGCCAATGGTAGCCACTAAAATAGTTTTAGTCATAATTAATTAAGTTTTTTAGAGTGTTTTATCATTAACATAAATTATTTCACCAGAGCGAATATTAGTAAGAATTTCTTTAATTTTGGGTACGAAAAATTTTAAGGTTTCTATTCTATTATTTGGTGCTGATAAAACAATAACGGCTAAATCAATATTAGTTAAATTTTGCTGTGCAGATAAATTATTATCAATGGTGATAAATACATCAAATTCTGTAGCCGCTAGTCTTAATAAATTACCATTTTTTGTACCCGCCCAACCTTGTTCAGGAACGGTGATAACACTATAATTATGATTAGCTATTTCTCTTTTTAGTTTTTTAGGTAAACACTCATCAAGCAACACTTTCATAATCACTAGCCAAATAATATTTTATGGAAATATTTAAAAACATTAATACATTTTCTTTTTTTACTGTGGGAAAATCATCTAAAAATTCTTCAATAGAGTCTCCAGCTTCCAGATAATCAAGTAAATTTTGAACAGGTACACGAGTTCCTTTAAATACGGGTATCCCTGAGAGAATTTCTGGATCTTTTACAATTAATTGATTATTCATTTTTTTATCTAGCTTTTTGATCATACTTTACAGTTAAAAAGGAAAAATTTGATAATATTCTTTGGCATTATCTTTTAAATTTTCTAAGAATTGTCGGCGAGGGTTTTGAGTCGCCCCAAATACTGTTACAACTTGATAATCATTTTCGTCAGTATTTGCCACCCATACAGGGGAAGGTTTAACGCCTCCTTGCACTTTTCCACATAAATCACCATCATAGTTACCGTTTCTTTTTAACGTTTGAGAATGTAAAGTTGCCAAAGCGTATGGTTTGTTAAAATCCTCATCTCCTGAACAAACTACAATTTTACAATTAGCGTCTATAGCTTCTTGCCAATCTCGATTACTAACTCGCCCATTATTATGCAAACTTTTAGGGTTAATATTTTGATTAATTAAACTACCTAAAGCGGAATAAAAAGCCTGTAATTTTTGCTTAAATTGTTGGGCAAATTGTCTAGGATTATCTGCTACATTCCAAATGTCTTCTTCACTATCAATAAAGAAAGTTGAACCACGCCACCAAGGAGCATATTGACGATTTTCACGAGAATAATTTGGTCTTCTTGCACCTTGTCCAATACCACCTAAATTTAGCATCATCCAAGTTAGATTATACATTAAATCTTTAACAACTTTTTGCTTATCTTGAGGAATTTCTGAGGAATAACTTAAGGTTAAAATCCCCGATTGTTCACCCGGATCATCATTTCTTCCTTGCTGATTAGGACGAGGTTCAGCTTGAATTAATTTACCCTCTAAAATATTGCATTGAATATAACCTCTTTTTTGAGGATTAATACTGCCGAATAATTGCCCTTCCCATTCTTGTACTTTATTAGCAGGTAATACCCCTAAACCAAAGCATCTAAACCAATATCTTAACATGGATTTAAAGGCAGTGCTTCTCACTTCGGCAATAGGTTTTCCCCTCATTTGCCAATTACCATGATGATTTTGAATCCATTGGGTAAATTTTTGATAACCGTGAATTAACTGTCCTTGTAAGCCTATTTCTACTCTCAAAAATTCGGAGTTTGATTCCTCCTTACCCCCCGTTTTAAGTTGTCCATAACCGCTATTAATTTGTGAACCAATACCTTCTAATAAACCGTTAATTAACCAGTTTTTGACTTTTTCTAAAATTCCCTTATTTTGACAATTACTAGCAAGTCTTAAACCAATAATAAAAGTAGCATTTTTAAGAGACAAAAAAGGATTAGGATTAGGGGAATATTTGAGGTTATTTCCGTCCCAATTCCAGATATTATTTGCCATATCCATCTCTAAACAACCTTCTTTAGGATATGCGTCAAAAAAGACAACTTTTCCTGCTTGATTAGCTTTATTATCGGTGTTAATTGAACCAAAATAAGGAGCAATTTTTTGCTCTGCTTTTTCCCATGATAAACCCTCATTTTTCATGATTTCTCGAATGGCATAGTTACGAGCAACACCTCTTAAGCTACTAGCAGGAATACAAGGCATTCCTAAAGCATCAAAGGCGGGTAAGAGGATGTTTTCCACTCCCCGATGCCCACCAACCCGAATCCGCCATGTTGACTTAGCTTCAAAGGATACCTCTGCCATTAATTTGGTGCGTTGATTCAGAGTAGCAAGACGACTGTTATAGTTTCTGCTATTGTCTTGGATTTTCTGCAAGATTTCGATTTTCGTACCGTCTTTATAGGGATTATCTGCTTCTCTCATCCACCGTAAATATTCGGGAAAACCTGCGGATTTGTCAATGGGTGGGTTTTCATTTAATAACCAAGAATTAGGCATAGGATTGTTACTTTCTCCGACTTTTTTTCCTTTAGAAATAGGAGGTTTTCCTCCTCCGACACTTCCACTATGTTTTTTAGTAGGGTTAGTGCTTGATTTTACTTCTTTTTTTGGAGGAGTAGGCGGTGATTTTAATATTGGTTTTGGGTTTAAATTGGTCATAATTTTATAGGTTAATATGGTTAAATACAAAATTTATTTAATAAACAATAGAAAAACTTAAAAATAAGCAATTTAAGTTACTAAAGTTTCTAATTTTGCTAATACTTCTTCTCCTACTGGTTCACCCCAGTCAACTTCATTGTGTTGCTTTTCTGGTGTCATACCTTCGAGTAATTCCTCTAAAGTGTATTTTTTCCGTTGATGAGTAGGTTTAATAATTATATTTTTTTCTACTACATCGATCGAAATTTCACTTCCTTCTGTTAATTGCAACTGAGATGCGATCGCCTTTGGGATTCTCACGGCTAAACTATTTCCCCATTTACTAATAACTGACATAAATTTTTTAGCATCAAATATCTACTTTTTTCTATTGTATATACTTGGAGTAATTAAAATTAAGTATCACCTGTCACATCGTGATAAATAGCATTCGCCCAAAAAGCAAATTCTTGAGCAATTTGTAAGCCTAATCCTGTTAAACCTAAGTAGTTATCAGCGGATAAATTTTTGATGGTTTCTAAACCGTTATTTCCTGCTAAATTTTGTTGAGATGAGATGTCTTCTAAACATTTAAAATATTTTTTGACAACTTCTAATTTTCCTTTTAATTTTTGTCCTTCTTTATCTAATGCTTTTTCTTCAGCTTTTAATCGCATTAATCCCCATGTTGCTAGGTAAGTATAAAGTTCGATCGCCTGATTTTTTTGCTCTTTTAATTTAGTCTGATCTTTTGTTGCTTCTCTTAAGTTTTTCAAAGCATCATACACGGGGCTACTAATAGTTCTAGGGTCAAAATTTACCATAATTTACTCCTTGATTAACATTAAAATTTTCGTTCTAAATTCCCCCCTTATTAAGGGGGGTTAGGGGGGATCAAATTAAGCTACAGATAAAGCGGAAAAAGTTTTAGGAATGGGTAATTCTTCTTGAGACTCTATAGCCGATTCGATCAAAAAATTTAGTAATTCTTGACCATTTTTCACTGCTTCTTCATAAGAATCACCATGAGTATGACAAAATTCGCTCCACTCTGGTAAATTAACCACAAAACAGTCATCTTCATTTGACCATTGAATTAACATGGTATATTTTTGATTTTTCATAATAATTAATCCCTATTATCTTTTACTTTTTGAATAGCATTAAAAACGTCATTAAGCGGGGTTAGGGGTATTATTCCACTGTTGACAAAAACCACGCCCTAAACTTTCTTGCCCTCCAAATTGAATGATTCTATTACTACTAATTAGACTATTTAATTCTTTCAAAGATTCCTCACCACTACCATTAGCTTTAGTGGTTAAACCATTGGTATAATACATTAGAGTATCTGGGGGAATAGCCTCCTCATAACGAAAACCTCCGTCAACGGTTTTATGTTCATCTAATTTGATTTTTACCTGTCGCCATAAACTCATTTCGATTAAAGTAGCACAATGTTGATCTGGTAAAATTAACACTTTATCTATGGGTTTAGTTATATCATTTTTAGGAATGAAATCTTGCCAATTTTCCCACTCTTTTAAATCACCTGATTTTAAGATCGCATCTTTTAAATAAACATTACTATTATTCTGTTTAAAACTGCAACTATAAATCTCAGGAATTGTCAGCGATTTTGTTTGATACCTTACCCAACGATGCAATAATAAAGGTGAAGTAATCCAGACAATGCCATGACTTAAAGAAGGTACGGGAAGGAATAAAATAGACGCATCTCCTATCCAAATATCACCCTGTTCTAATTGTGCATTATCATCTCCTAATTCGTTACCAAATAGTTGAAATTTATTTTTTTTATCGTAGATAATTGCTCTTAATTTTCCTCGAATGGTACTTGATGGAATGTAGGGTAAATTGGTATGAGATTCTCTGGCAATACCGACTAAATTGCCTTCTTGGGTTGTACCGCCTGTGTGTAATGGTGCTAATAAATAAAGGTAAGTTTGATTCATTTTTTTTGACATATAATGTAATTAATTAACAGTAAATAAAAGTGAAATTTATGGGTTTAGTCTTTAGTGAAATTCAATTAAGAAACCCCAGTAAAAGTGATTTAGAACCGATTAAGGTGGAGGCTTTAGCTGATTCTGGAGCGGTTCATTTATGTATTCCAGAACATATAAAAATACAGTTACAATTGGAGGAAGTAAGTAAAAAAGAGGTAACATTAGATGATGGTAGTACAAAGTTAATTAGTTATGTAGGTCCGATCGAACTTCGGTTTAAAAATAGAATTGGTTTTGTTGGTGCTTTAGTCATGGGAGATCAAGTATTATTAGGGGCAATTCCAAGGTCAGATATGGACTTAATTGTTATTCCTAGTAACCGTCAATTAATGGTTAATCCAAATAGTCCAAATATTGCGACTTCTATAGTTAAATAAACTAGCTAGAATTTAATTTTTTCAGCATTTTTCTTAATCCTCTTTGTAGGGTAGCCAAAATATTTCACCATAACCTAACCTCCGCCATTTTTTGACTTTTTCAGGGGCATTTTCTGTGTCTTGAAATAGCATTTCTGGTTCATTGAGATAAAACACTGTACCCGCAGGAGAAGCAAACACTTGAGGGGCTGGAATACTGTTATTATTACTTTGAAAACGATTACTAATAACTAAAGGTTTTTCCGTAGCTACACTCACTAAGTTCCCTGATTTTTGGTTTTTATTGACTGTGTATGCTAATTTCCATTCCCAAGGATAAGGGCGACATTTAGCGAGATTATTTTGGGTTCTTTCAAAAATAGCAGGAGTGGCTAAATAACCTAAACTTTTTCTTTTTTGTTGGTAGTTATTTTCCGATAATTGGACTAGATTATCCCACTGTTTATTTAATTGAGGACAAGGTTTTAAAATGGCTTGATGTCCTTCTCCTCCTAATTTAATAATTATACCTTTTTCTGGTATCTTTATTAAAGAATTTAAGTCTTGATTTTCTTGAGGATAATTATTGATTTCTATTTTGACAGCCAGTGACCAATTAGGAAGCATTCTTATGCAGTTTTCCACAAAATAACCATCACTATCTTTAACAGTTTTTGTGCCTGTTTCAATACTGTTATGGGGACGACTTTCTAATGTCCAGGGTTGATCTTCTCCTTTTATTTTTATTTGCCAATTTTCTTCTTTTATTTTACCTGTTTTGAGCCATTCTTCAATTACATTATAGGGTAAATATCGTCTTTTTTTATCGTCTTTTTCTCTTTCTTGATCCTCCGCATCTTTAAGGGTTTTGATAGTAGTTAATGGACAAGGTTTCGTTTTATCCCAGTAAATATGATTTAAGCAATGTTCAGGTTTCCACATTAATGGATAAAGCATTTTTGAGCCAACATAATTTAAAGGACTCGGTAAATAAAGGGTGATATTTTCTCTTTCATAATGGGCTAAAAATATCCCTTTTAAGTTGAGTAAATAGTCTTTTTGTAATAAACCTCTAATAGAACCAGCGATCGCATGATGACTAGGAGGGAAAAGGCTTCCTGCCCATGCCCTTTCACCGGGGGTAAAGGGTTTTGCATCTCGAAACATTAAGACATCAAGGGGTGTAATTGTAAACCAAGACATAATTAGTGAATAGTTAATATTGTTGTTAATTAATTAGTGATTATTTCTTTGATTAATTTATCGTCATAGTTTATTTTATTATTGGTAAAATTACAGCAATCAATGATAATTTCTTGTTCATTCTCTTGCCCTAAATTCTCCTCAATAAAACTATGAAAAATAGGTTGCATAATTTGCTCTTTTCTTTCCATTCTTAAAATTTCCCATTTATTGGGATTGACATTAATTAACGTTTCAATAATTATTTCATTATAAATAATCTGAAATTTACTTAAATCCATATCGATTCTTTCAATGATTTTGTTTTGTCTATTATTCCAAAATCTTTCGGTAATTTGTCGATATTCTTTATTTTTTAAATCCGTTAATAATATTTTAGTAAATAAAAGATCATCAATGATAAAATCTTTATTTTGTTTCAAATATTCTTCTCCATGACTATATTTAGGACAAGAATTAATATCAATAATTTCGTTTTCTTCTAAGTCAAAATATTCATGAGGATTTAGTTGATAAGATTGCAATTCTTGATTATTTTTCAGTAAATATTGAATTTCAATAGTTATATAATCTATCATTAATTTTTACCTCTTTTGCCTAAATCTCTATCTTCAAAAGCCTTCATGATTTGTCGGTACGTTTTACGGTTAATTTCTTCATTTTCTAACATTGTTTTTAACTGATTAGGAGTTTTTTGAGTAATTCATTAATGTCTATTCCTTTTTAATTTGGGTTTGTTCTTAAATTCCTTAATTGTCAAATTCCAGCTAGTTGATTTACAATAGGAATATCAGGTTCTATTTCCATCTAAAATTATCCCCTTAGTTTATATTTCCCGTTTACGAATCATAAAAGAGGCTAATTTTAACCAGTTTTGGACTTCGTTATTAATTTCATTTAAAGAGGTTGTATTCCATAAATTTTCTATAAAATTAGTTAAGCAATTTCTGATCTCATTTTGCTTATCTTCATCAACATTTCGATTCAAAGAAAAACTAATTACCCAATCCTTAATTGCTTGTTTTGTAGGTGCGGGATGAGATGACCATAAATTACTAGCTAATTCAAAAATACTAGCATCTAAGTTAGATTCAAGTAGTTGTTTCCATTGTTGAAAAGTATCAAATTTGGCGGTAGCTTTCAAAATATTTCCGTTACCATAAATAACCCTTACTTGCACCGCATCCTTAGCAATTTTTTCCCCCTCTTTCATGTAATAATGTTCTTTAGCTTCTTCTTCTGCTTCCCACATATTCTCAAGTGCGATCGCCATTGGTACAGAATGATGAGCTATAATGATACCAAAACTAATAGTAGCGTTTTTGCCCATAGTAAATAACGGGCGAGGAGAAACAGAATTAGGGATGGTGTCTGGATTTTGCCACTGCCAGTAATCCCCCTCATTATCAAATTCGTTGTGAGGATCAGCTTCACCTTTGAAACATTGACGTAAATCCCATAACCAATTATCCCACTCCCAAAGATTACCGTATGCTAAGACATCATCCCCACCACCATAAATAAGCCTTCCTGCATATCTTTCTTCGGTTAAATAAGGCACTAATTGATTAGAAAAGTCCAATAAGGCACGACTTAACGCACTATGGGTAGAAGGTCCCATTCTTTTGCGAAGTTTGATAAAATCTTTATATTCTTTAGCAATAGGATTATTTTTCATTTTTTCCGACAAACTAGGGGCAATATAGTCTTCATAGTTGCCTAATTTGCCTCCCTTTAACCATTCACTCATACCATCCCCATCCCCTGCGGCTAAAACATACCAGTCAGCAGGATTATTCTGAGGATAAAATTGATTGATTTCCCTCTGCAATTCCTGTCGGTAGCTAATATCTTCTTCTGTGTCAAACTCCTCTATTAACCAACCAGCATTGAGAAAACGAGGATGATATTTGTGGTAGTCACTCTCATCATGATTATCAATCCAAGGAATACCCCATGCTTGGGTTACAGTGTCGGGAATTTGTCGGTGATCAGCGATGATTTTTTGATTAAGATAAGAGCAAACTTGATGAAAATAGGTTAATTTTGCTTCTTTTTCCGCTTCTGTGCCTGTTTTTAAATATCCTGCAACTCCTGCGGTTAAATCTGGATAAGAGGCGTTAATTTGCTCCTCTGTCAAGTTTAACAAGTCTGGTAAAATTTTATGTAAACCTCTTTTTACCGTTTCTGTGGCATTCAGTTTTTCCCTACCATCAAACAATCCTGCGTGATGTTGCCAATATAACTTACTTTGCCCTTCGCTTAACCAATCATCTCCCGGATGTACTACTGAGCCTATACCTGATACAGTTGATCTGTCTCCAAAAGCAGTTGGTATTTCCCAACTACGGGCATTTTTTACCGATGCTAAAGCAAGGCGAGTTTGATCAAAGATACTAGCCCACCATGAACCAACATTAGCACTAGAAGGATATTTTTTCCAAGTTTCTAAGCGAATTTTTCCTGCTTTTTGCAAGAAGGCTAATTCTTTTTCTAAAAATAAAGCCTGTTTACCGAGTAAATCATAAGCCTGATTTTGAATATCAATCCATCTTTGATCTTCTTCTGGATTTTCGACTATTTGCTCATCTTGGAAGATTTCACTACTTTTTAATTCTACTCCTTCTTTACCAATGGATACACCGACATAATAAGTTTGCCATTGAGAATCTAACCAACCTTTCCAAGTGTTGCTTTGCGCTTTTAACTCCCTCATCCAATAGCGATTATTCTGCAAATCATCTAAGACTAAGGCGCTAACTTCTCGCCAACCGTTTAATAATTCATTTTTTGCGGTTTCCATAGCGGAAGCAACTTTTTCTTTGGGTAAGATTAAGATAATCACATTGGGAAAACCTGCTGTTAAGAGTTTTCTCCCATCGGGTTGTTTTATCCATTGACGAAAATGAGGATATTTTTCCAGTAACCAATGATCTATTAAGGGTTGTTGAAATAAACTGGGATAAAGTAGGGTATCTGCACCGTAAATTTGTGCTAATTTCCAACTCACTTTAGCACTAAGATAGTGTAAAATCCATGAACCAGCCCAAAAATCTCGCATTTTACGACTGGCTTTGATTAATTCTTGGATGGGAGAAAAGGTAAAGGCAGTTAGGTAAGGATGAGATAATTCTTTGTCTTTTTGCCAGTTGCCTTCCAATTCCTCCGTAGTTAAATTATATCCTGTTAATGCCCCTGCCATAGCAGAGGTTAAACTGCCGTGATTCCAAATACTGCTATCGGGTAAACGGGTTTCGGCAGGAGATAAGAGTAAACTATAGTCGTCAAGTTGTTGGCAAACTGCTTCGGGTAGGCAACGCCATAACCACCAGTATAATTCTTTGGTTTTTTCGATGTCGTCTTGATTTTCCCTTAAGTCTTGGGGTATTTGATTTAATAATTGATTTTCTTGATTGCTTAAATATTCTTGACGATTATTAATTAGTTGTTGATGTGATTTTATGTGTAGGTTTAATTTTTCCCCTGAAAGAAGATGTGAAACTTGTAAACCATTATCATTATAATCTATATGTGCAGTCACAGATGCGATCGCACCTCTATCACTAGCAGAAGTAAGAAAATCTGCTAATTTGATATGTTTCATGATTTTTTTTGAAGATTCTTCGGGATTTAAGCCATTTTCTACCCAATTATTCATCACTCCTAACTGTCGCCAAAAACTGTTTGAGCCTCTACCTGTGTTGTTGTGTAGTGCTTTCAATATGGGATCATGAAGTAATCCCCAAATCTTGGATTGCCAATATGGTTTAGCCACTATGGTTTTTTCCTTTTTTCCTTTGATATTTCTATAGTTTAGCTAACTGATTGGAGACTTATATATCTCTATCTAATATTTATAGATTTTACAGTTAGTCCTTTCAAAGGTTCATTATAAATACTCTCTTTTCCCATTATTTATTTATGTAATGAATATTATTTGTTTGTAACTTTTTTTTATATCCATGCCATACTATTATCTTTTGAATTGTTTTATTACGAATTATTGTCAATGTAGCTTTTTGATTACTAAGAGTTTAACAGTTTGATTATATCCTTGAGAGGACGGTGGAACAAGACTCTTAGCTACTCTAATTTACCAACTATTTTATTAGTACACACTTGGGTTACTAATTGCTACTATAAACCCTGCCTTTCCATTGCCCTCCTTTTCCTTGCCAATGCCTAAAAGCAGAATCAATAGTCATTAAAGTATATAAAAATGCGATCGCACTTAAGCAAAAGGAATAAAATATTGGTAGCTGGTAGAGTTTTACGGTGGGATAGTAGCTTAATGCCATCAACAATAAAGTAATTAAAGAGATAATCAGTAAAGGTATATTAAGGGTATATAGACTGTACAAAAATGCGATCGGACTTATTAAATAAGTGATAAACATTCCCAAAATAGTACCTATTAACAACAAAGTCGAGTAATTTAATTGAGTGAAAGCCGTCCGTGCTACCATATTCCATATGGGGTTTAAGGTGGGGTATTTTCTTAAACTAATAGTAGTATTACTTAAACCCAACCAAATACCATGATTAGGGGGTAAACTTTTTTTAACTAAACTAGCTAGAGTACAATCATCAATTAATGCTTGTTTTAGTGCTTCAATGCCACCAATACGAGTTAGGGCTTTTTCTCTAATCAGGATGCAACCTCCCGCTGCCCCAGATACTTTACTACGAGGATTATTAATCAGAGGAAAAGGATAGAGTTTTTGAAAGAAAAAAATAAAGGCAGGAATTAATAACTTTTCCCAGAAACTTTGACAATGTAATTTAACCATCAAAGAAACTAAATCAAGGTTATCTTTTTCTGCTTTTGCTAATAGCTGACTTAAGTTATCTACCGAGTGTTTTATATCTGCATCAGTAAATAAAAAATAATCTGTTTGTAAATTTTGCCTAGCCCATTCAACTCCCTGAGACATTGCCCATAATTTACCACTCCATCCTTGGGGTAATGGTTTACCATTAAGAATAGTTAGTTGATGAGTTTGATTTTTTTCTCTGGCTAAATTTTCTGCCCTAACTGCAGTATCATCTTTGCTTTGATCATTGACTAAAATAATTTTAAAATATCCTTTATAATCTTGATTCAAAAGAGATTCTAAGCAAATAGAGATACTTTCTGCTTCGTTTCTTGCAGGTATAATTACTGTTACATTTGGTTTTTCTTTCAATATTTGTGACTCTAAAAACTGATTACATAACCAAAAATTTCCCCTCGCTGTTATTAAGTAAATCCAAATAATTAGGGATAAGGTAGCAAGAATTATCATAAAGCAATTAGCACTTAGTTAATAGATTTCAAAAGGGCAAAGTTAAAAGGGCAAGGGGCAAAGGTAATTAATTAGTTTTTCTCCAACAACCTGAAACCTCTTTCCTCTTAATTATCAATAGCTTGGATAATGGCAGAATAGTCGCTGTCTGCTTCTCCATTTTCCACTGCTAGGGTAGTTATTTCTTTTATCCCTTCTAAAGTTGTTGTATTTAGATTAATAGTTTGTGCTGAGGCTAGAAATAAATTAATGTCTTTGAGTAAATGCTTGGTAGGAAAGTTAGGATTACTAAAATTATGATCGCACATTCTTTGTAGTTTTTTATCAAACGTGGGGGCATATAAAGCACTATTACGGAGAATATCCATAAAGGTTTCTACCTCAACACCTTGTTTTTGAATATAACTTAAACTCAGGGCAAAGGTGCTGGTTAACCCTGCTATCATCTGATTTAGTGCCAGTTTAAGAGCCGCCGCACTGCCTATTTCACCGATGTAAAGAGGTTTAGGGGAAAAATGGGTTAAAAGTTCTTCCACTGCCCTAAATAGGCTTTTATCACCACCTACCATTAATAAAAGTTTTCCGCTCTTAACTTCAGGGATACTACCTAAAACGGGGGCTTCGAGATAGTCTCCCCCTTTTTCTTGAATTGTTACATATAATCCTTTACTTTCTCCGGGGGCAATGGTGCCCATTTGAATGATAGTTTTTCCGTCTAAGTCAACTCCAGAATCGAAAATTACTTCTTGGATAGCGGCAATATCACTCAACATTAGAATAATAACATCTCCAAATGCGATCGCTTCATGAATATTGCTAGTAACGGGAATATTCTTTTCTTTAAGAGACTCTAGTTTAGCTTGAGTGCGATTATAGGCTATGACGGGAATTTGAGCTTGTGCTAACCTTAAAATCATCGGATACCCCATCAACCCCATGCCTAATACTGCTACCTTTGTCATACTATCTCCTTTACGTGAAATCTCAGCGAACATTATATCATCTCAGTTTGGGATAAAATTTACTGATTAGACAAGAGGTTTTTTAACTACATCTTTCAATATATTCCACTTCTGGTAATTTGCCTACTCTGTAACTGGTTACAACCTTTCCATCAGTTTCAAAAATCAGTCGGTAGTTTTTATCTTCTTTATCTTGAGGTATAAAAGTGAGATAATGTCCTTTGGGATTGTATGGATGGGCAGATACTTTGATTTTGTCCCCATAAATTGATTTAATTTTTGTTTCACTATCTCCAATTTTTGCTCCTGAAATAGTCGTGATTTTGGGGTTATTTATATCAATTCTGGCAATGGTATCACTGGTAATGTATTGTTGTTTACTTTTTTGTACATCTTTTGTTACCATGAATGAGACATTTTTTAATTCTCCTTCTGTTTGTAAGTAGTAACAACTATCACTTCCTGCATAGGCAAGATATAATTTTGTCTTTGTTGCCATTGCCGCTTCGGGTAGATTCATTCCTACTTTTATTGAGTCAATACTATTAATACTTACTTTCGACTCAGTGGTTAATTGTGACTGGGCTCGAACGATAAATGCAGTTAAAATTGATAGCAAAAAACTAAGAATACCAATAGATAAGATTTTGATTTTATTACTCATTTTTAATAATTTCAAGGCTATGTTTTAGTTCAAAATGATTTAAAATTACTATAGTTAAAACCCCTTTTATTCAACAAATACAAATGTCTGAAATTAATCCCGAAATTGGCATTATTATGGGTAGTGATTCTGATTTGCCTACCATGAAAAGTGCGATCGCAGTTTGTGAACAGTTTAACATTAAATATGAAGTTGCGATCGTTTCTGCCCATCGTACCCCAGAAAAAATGGTAAAGTATGCTCAAAATGCCCATAAAAGAGGAATAAAAGTAATTATCGCAGGGGCAGGAGGTGCGGCCCACCTTCCCGGAATGGTTGCCTCTCTTACGCCTTTACCAGTGGTAGGAGTGCCAGTAACCACGAGACAGTTACAAGGGATTGACTCTTTATATTCTATTGTACAAATGCCTAGAGGGATTCCTGTGGCTACCGTTGCCATCGGAAATGCGGAAAATGCTGGTTTATTAGCAATTAGGATTTTAGCTTCCCAACAACCCGATTTATTAGAGAAAGTGCTTAAATATAGTGATAATTTGCGACAAATGGTAGAAGATAAACAAACAGAATTAGATAAAATCGGTTATGAACAATATTTAGAATCGATGAAATCGGAGTTAGGAGTTAGGAGTTAGGGGTTCGGAGTTAAACCTTAGATGTATTGATAAAAATAATAGATAATTTGATTTTATATCTTTTTTTCTAAATTTAACGGTTTTAGTTTTTATCGGTACAAAGAGAGTTAAGGATAGCTCTCAATGCTTTATTCCACAAGGTTTTTCATTTTTCATTCTCCCCAAAATCTTAACACCCCCCAATCTCCCATTACCCATAAAAAATGATGAGGGAAAGATAAATTAACGCCATGCCAGAAGATAGAGAAAATCAAGATAAAGAAATTCGAGAAAATCAACCTATAACCTTTCAAACCCACTTTACGGGAATCATGGAAATGTATAGTGACTCAGAAACAGTTTGTAACTATCTTAATGATCATCGAGGGTGGTTTGTGCGTTGTGCTGAACCGATGAAAGCAATTCCCTACGGTGAAAATGGTTATACTCTAATTATCGGACACTATGGTGCATTTGGCTATAATGTTGAACCGCAAATGAGTGTTATTTTAGAGCCTCCCATGGAAAACCACTATACCATGTATTCTATATCTAATCCTGAATTTAATCATTCTGGTTATCAAGTTAATTATCGTTCAGAAATGACTATTAATCCCATTCCCATCACATCGGCGGCGAAAGGGATAGAAAAAGCCTATCATCGTCATAAAATTAGCCCTCCCGAAATAATTACCTGTATTAATTGGTGCTTAGATTTATTCGTAACTGTCTCCTTTCCCCCTTTTATTTACAAATTACCTATGTCAGTAGTTTATGATACAGGCGATCGCCTCTTGAGACAGATAGTTAAACAAGTATCACCAAGATTAAGTTATAAAGTGCAAAAAGACTTTCATAGTCGCTTTAATTTGCCAATTCCCCCTGCTAATGCAAGAACTTGTCAACCGTTACAAACACCAGATAAAGTAGAGAGAATAACTGATTTAGAATAAAAAATTGAGAATTTTTACTTATAATCTAATACCGACTAATTATTAACTCTTAGCTACTCACTATAAAAATGAAATCAATCAAGGATAATTGGTGGCAAAAAATAACCTTAGCAACAGAAAAAGCAATTCAATTAAAGGCTTTACATTCTATTCCTAATCATTACGAAATTTTTGAAGATAATAATATTCCTTTTATTATTAGAGTTGTTGATAACCTAAATCGTAAAGATAAAGCAAAAAGAGAGCAAAATAAAGTACAAAAAAAAGAGCCTAATTTTAATCCTTTTTTACCCTACGAAGAAAACTTATTTATAGGAGATATTAGTGATACTCATTTAGCAATTTTAAATAAATATAATGTTGTTGATCATCATTGCTTAATTATTACCCGTGATTTCGAGTCTCAAAATGACATTCTTAACTCCCGTGATTTTTATGCTCTTTGGACTCTTTTAAAACAAATTAAGGGACTAGGTTTTTATAATTGTGGTAAATTATCAGGTGCTTCTCAACCCCATAAACATTTACAATTAATTCCTAAATATTTTACTGATAATATAAGTAATATACCTATTAATCAAATACTTTTAAAACACAGAGAATTTAATAAAAAAGTTACCTTAGATACTTTTCCCTACGAACACAGAATTATGTATTTTTCATCTGAAGTTTTAACAAAAAGTGTAGAATATATTGCTGAACTAACAACAGAATATTATCGACAAATTCTCAGGGATTTAGGAATAGAAATAAAAAACAATCAACCGTCAAAAGATTATAATTTACTAATTACTCAAGATTGGATAAAAGTAGTTCCTAGAAGTCAGGAAAAATATGAATCAATTTCTGTTAACTCATTAGGTTTTGCTGGAGCATTATTAGTAAGAAATCAAGAACAATTAGAGATGATTAAACAAAATAAACCCTTAAATATATTAGCAAAAGTTGGATTTTAACAAATTATTAGTTGAGGTATAGGGATTAAGAAAAAGGTGTCAGGTTGCAAGTGGTGTTGGGGGAAGTCGGGGCTTAGGGTATTTGGGTATTGGGGAGAAGCTAATTTATCACCTTTGCCTATTCCTGATAAGAGCTAAAAATAATCACTTAATTCACCAATGCCTAATTTTATAGTTATTTAGAATGAGAATGAAATAGTTGAACAATATAAATGTTTATCCCAAAATGCTTATTGGTGGGCAATGCCCACCCTACAAATTTTATTGAATTGTCTCAATCTTAATCGAAACGACTAATAATATATGTTCATCGTGGGGGAGTCATCTAATTTTTATGGCGAGATTGGGCAATGCGATAACTAAGGGCAATAACTGGCAAAATACCCACTAAGATAATAGCTAAAGCTGGTGCAGAGGCTTCTATTAACCGCTCATCGGAAGCATATTGATAAACCCGAATAGCAAGGGTATCAAAGTTAAAGGGGCGCATTACAAGGGTTGCAGGTAATTCTTTCATTACATCCACAAACACTAACATTAATGCGGTTAACATTCCCCCTTTTATTAATGGTAGATGAACTTTAACTAAAGTTGCGATCGCACCATAACCTAAACTACGGGAGGCATCATCTAAATTAGGTTTTATTTTGGTTAAACTAGATTCAATAGTATTAAAAGAAACTGCTAAAAAACGAACTAAATAAGCATAAATTAAGCCTGTAATTGTACCGCTTAATAATAAACCAGTAGAAATATTAAAATTACTATTCATCCAACTATCGACTGCATTATCAAATCTCCCTAAAGGGATTAAAATACCTACAGCAATTACAGAACCCGGAATCGCATATCCTAAAGAGGCAATACCCACAGAAGTTTTAATGATTTTATGGGGAATAATTCTTTTTCCATAAGCCATAAATAAGCCAATAATAATGGCAATAATTGCACTGATAACCGCCAAGATTAAACTATTTTTTGCCAATGCCCAAAAACTCTCATTTAAGGTTTCTTCACGATTACGAATAGTTAAATTAAGTAGATAGATTAAAGGAATAAAAAACCCTAAAGTAACGGGAATTAAACAAGCAAAAAAAGCTAAAATACTACGCCACCAACTAAGATGAAAACGAGGTAATTTTTGTTGATTACTGCTGGTTTGATAGTAACGAGCATGGGAGCGAGAAAGTTTTTCTATGGCTAATAAAATAACAATAAAACCCATTAAAAAAGAAGCTAATTGGGCGGCGGCAACTCTTTCACCCATTCCCAACCATGTGCGATAAATACCTGTGGTAAAAGTGCTAACACCAAAATATTGTACTGTGCCAAAATCATTTAAAGTTTCCATCAAAGCAAGAGCTAAACCTGCAATAATAGAGGGACGAGCTAAGGGTAAAGCTACTTTTAAAAAACTTTTCCAAGGGTTGTATCCTAGAGAGCGACTGGCTTCCAATGTACATACTGATTGCTCTAAAAATGCTACTCTAGCTAATAAATAAACATAGGGGTACAGAACTAATACTAGCATTGCGATCGCACCCCAAATATTACGGATAGAAGGAAACCAATAGTCATCAATACTTTCCCAACCAAAAATAGTCCGTAGCCAAATTTGTACTGGACCGAAATACTCTAACATATTGGTATAACTATAAGCGAGAATATAGGCAGGAGCGGCGAGGGGCATTAACAATAACCATTCCCATAAACTCGCCCCCCAAAATTCGCACATAGTGACTAACCATGCACATCCCACACCAATAATCAAAACTCCTATTGTTACCCCTAGCATTAACACCAGAGAATTAACAATATAGTCTTTTAAGACAGTTTCTTGAAGATGTTGCCAAATTTCTTGATGATCTGCGAAAATACTGGTGACAACAGTTAATATTGGTACAGAAATTAAAAGTGCGATCGCACCTACAGAAATATACCAAAAATAGTTAGGTAATTGGGTAAGCCAGAGAGAAATATAATTTTCAGAACTTTTTTGCATTTTGTTATCAAGAGCAAAGTCAAATCAATATAAATAGGTACTTTAATAAGAAAAAATGATTAAGCGAGGACACATCTAAATCGTTAGGGGGCGTTAGGCAATAGGTGAGTATTTTACCCATAACAACGGGTTTAACCCTTTACCTAATTAATAAAAATTAAAATTAATGGGTCTTAGCTTATTGAAAATAATTTAGGTAATCAAAGAAAAATTCGCCATGAAAATCAAAAATAAATATATCATTGTTATTTTACTACTAATCATAACGGCAACTGTTATTCCTAATTATTGGCAGTTAGGTATGACTGGGATGGTAGGTTTCTTTTTAGCATATTTGACCAAAGGAATTCGAGTCAAAAAAATCAAGTAAAAAGCAAACCCCCCTTTATCTCGCTAGGGCTG
Source organism: Cyanobacterium sp. Dongsha4 (assembly GCF_036345015.1). Lineage (NCBI taxonomy): Bacteria > Bacillati > Cyanobacteriota > Cyanophyceae > Chroococcales > Geminocystaceae > Cyanobacterium > Cyanobacterium sp. DS4. Next base: position 3,869,848 of record NZ_CP084098.1, read on the forward strand.
ATTCATTCTAAAATTTTCTGGTTAAGGCAGGGAATAGGGAATAGGCAATGGGCAATACCCCCCTTTATCCCCCCTCTCGAGGGGGGAGGGCAAAAGTGTTTAATTAATTTCTTTCTAATCCCCTAATACCCCAATACCTAAACTCCCAACTCTAGTTATCCAAAACATTACCCCGAATATCGGTAACAACAATATCCCATTGTCCATTTCTGGCAATCTCAAACGCAATTTTTTCTCCGTTGCTACTAATTGTGGGGTTTCTTATTTCTTGTTTGGTTTGAGGGATTAATAATCTTTTTTGTTGAGTGGTGCGATCGTACAAATATAGCCCAGACTTACCCTCCGCTAAAATGGAAAATACCAGATAACGTCCATCTTCAGAAATAGAAGGATTAGAAGCAACTTCATCAAAAGCATTTAAACCGGGTAAATCAATTAGACGACGATTTCTCGCATCGAATAAATATATATCCTGAGAGCCGTTACGATCAGAAACAAAAGTAATATACTCCCCTGAAATGGAGGGATTAAATTCGGCTGAACGAGTGTTAAAACTACGGTTATTATCGGAAAAAGGGAAGTTTAATAAGCGAGGATAATTACTGCAACTACTGAGACAAAAACTGCAAATAATTATTTTAAAAAAACGAGAAAACTTCACAAATTTTTCATTACAAAATGTCAGCTCTCTATTATACTCATATCTCTTCAAAAAAATAAGTTAAAAAAGTATTAACATTTACAATTCTTTACCTCGACTTAAACTAGCTGAGATATTCTTTGCTTGGAAATAACTAATTTAAGTTAAATATATTGGAATTGTTATGGGAAAAATTAAGAGTCTAATACCTTCTGCTTTAGGAGGTTTATTATTTTTGTCCGCAGGGTTAACCGCTTGTAGTGATAAACAAAGTTCTTCTGTAAGCGCTCCAAGTATTGACCCCAATCAGATTGTCATGTTAAAGGGTGCTGGGGCATCTTTTCCCGCTCCGTTATATCAAAAATGGATTCAGGAATATAGTTCTACAGACGATAAAAAAAATATTAGGATTAACTATGATTCTGTCGGTAGTGGCACTGGGGTAAAAAACTTTCTTGCCGAAGCGGTGGATTTTGGTGCTAGTGATGCACCGTTAAAGGATGAAGAAAAGCAGAAATTTCCTGAAAATAGGGGTAAGCCCATTCAAATTCCCATGACTGGAGGGTTATTGGTATTTGCCTATAACCTTGCTAATTACGAAGGATTAGACGATATTCGTTTATCTCGTAACACCTATTGCGGTATTGTGACGGGTAAAATTACGAAGTGGAATGATCCTGCGATCGCAGCCGATAATCCTGATGTAAGATTACCAGATATTCCCCTTATTTTCGTTCATCGCTCTGATGGTAGTGGCACAACTTTTATCTTCACTAGCCACATTGAAAAGGCTTGTAGTGATTGGAGTGCAGGTTCAGGAAAAGAAGTAGAATGGCCTAGCGGAGTTGGTGCAGATGGTAATGAAGGAGTTAGTACCCAAATTCAACAAACCGCAGGTGCGATCGGTTATATAGAATATTCTTACTCCAAAGACAAAAACTTACAAACAGCAGTCTTAGAAAACAAATCAGGTAACTTCATTAAACCTTCTCCAGAAAACGCTTCCAAAGCCTTTGTTGGACAAACTGTCCCCGATGATTTCGCTTTAGTTATTCCTGATACCGAAGCTCCTGATGCTTACCCCATCGTTGGTTTAACTTGGTTACTTCTATACACTAACTACGATGACCCTACTAAAGCAGAAGTAGTGAAAAACTTTGTACAGTGGAGTTTAGTTGAAGGTGATGAAAGTGCTTCTACTTTGGGTTATTTACCCATTCCTGATGATTTACAAGAGAAAGTAATTACCACTCTCAATCAAAGTCTATAGGCTAGTTTGTGTTAAAAGGGCTGTATCAGCACAGGGCAAGGGGCAAAGGTAAATAATTAAGAATTAAAAACCCCTAACTTCTCCCTGATCTGCCCAACACCCCAACCCCGAATTCTCCTGTCCTAAAATTATTAATTATTTCTTAAAATTAAGTATTTTTACTGAATTATTGTCTTTTCTTTTTTGCTAACTAAACCTACAATTTTGATTATTTTTTCAAAGATAACTTTTTGGTTAAAAAATATACTTTTTCTTCTTTTTCATGTGTTCTGGAATACATCTTTATCTCAAAAAAAACATCTTTTGTTATGCTTTTAGTAAGGAATCATCTATAACTTTATTCTCTCTTAGGTTAAGACAAAGTTAAGGGTAAATGGTAAAAATAAAAAGGTTTTTTTCTGAGTAAAAATCTTATTCAAAGTGGGAATAAAGACTGTATTAAAGATAGTAATTGTTAGTTGAATTAAACTGTAATATTATGATTGCGACCATGACCAGAAAGACTGTAACTTCCCCTAATGTTAAGGAAATAGTTGCCATTCCCTATAAAGCCTTACAGGGATTATTAGCAAAAAAAGTTTCGGGTAAATTAATGATTCAAGACCCCAATGACGAGTCGGTAAAGTGGCTGATTTATCTGGGTGAGGGAAAGATTCACTATGCCCATAGTGTCAATGGTAAAAGAGAAAGAGTTAGATACCTTTTATCTCGGTGTTATCCTGAGCATGGTTTTTATATACCCCAAGAATTGGAAGATGATTATGGTTTTATTTGTCAGCATTGGCGTGATGGTGATTTGGATATGCAGAAGGTTCGTACTATCCTCGCTTACATGACTCAAGAGGCGATCGCACTTTGTTTAGCTTTACCTCGTGCTACCATTTCCTTTGAAAAAATTGTTGGTTTAGACCCTTTAATTCTTAATCTTAGTTTAAAATCCCTGATTGAACCCGTAAAATCGAAAGTCAGAGGATGGGTTACTCTCAGAGAATATATTTCTTCCCCTTTTGTTCGTCCTCAAGTGAATAATTGGGATGTTTTAAGAACTCATTTTGGCAATAGAATAGCAGAATATCAGGAAGTTGAACAGTTAAAACCCTATTTAGACGATCATCGTACTTTATATGATATTGCCTCTTATTCCCGTCATTCTGTTTTAGATTTAGCCTTACTATTACATCCCCTAATCAAATCAGATATTATCACCGTCAGCCCTTTTCAAGAACCGATTGAAGCTGAAGATAAACCCCTTATTGCTTGTATTGATGACAGTCAGGCTATTCAAAGAATAGTCAAAATGACCTTAATTGCAGGGGGATTTGATGTAGTAAGCATCACTGAACCAGCTAAAGCCATGAGTAGTTTTGTTCGAAAAAAACCAGATTTAATTCTTATGGACATCAATATGCCTGATATTGACGGCTATAAATTAGCTTATATGTTACGTCAATCAGCTTTACTCAAAGATATTCCTATCCTAATGTTAACAGGTAGAGATGGAGTTTTAGACAGGGTAAAAGCAAAAATGGTTGGTGCTGTAGGATACATTTCTAAACCATTTAATCCCCAAGAATTAGTACAATCAATACAAGATAACATTCAAAAAGCTGTTTAATTAATTTTCAAAATAATTTTTAAAAGTATGAAAAAAGTGTTAGTAGTCGATGATTCTAAATCCCAACAACGTCTCGTTAATGGTTTATTACAAACTTTGGACGTGGAGGTAGAGTTAGCCGACAATGGAGAATCTGCCTTGCAATGGTTAACCCATAATGGACAACCAGATTTAATTCTGATGGATATTGTTATGCCCGATATGAGTGGTTTAGATGTTTGTCGTCATATTCGTAAGGAAATGAATTATAAAACCGTTCCTATTATTTTCGTGACTACCAAAGACGAAGATTTTGATAAATTTTGGGCATTGAGACAAGGGGGCACTGCTTATATTACAAAGCCTTATAGTCCTACTGATTTGTTAAATACTGTCAAGAATTATCTTTGATTAATTAAGGAGATTGGGGCTTAGGGTATTAGGGTATTAGGGGGCTGTGTGACGAAGCATCTTCGCTACCTTGTAAGCACAGTAAATTGCTAATTACTGATTGAAATATAATTTTTAATTCTCTCATGGATTATTTTATTGTCGAATTAACTAATCAAAAAAAAATCGCTATTCCCCTCGAAAAAATACAGGAGGTGATAACAGCTAATTATGCTGATATTTGCCCTATTCCGGGGGTTAAAAATAGTCTTTTAGGGTTAATTAGTCAAAGGGGTATTTTACTGTGGTTATTAGATTTATCTTTACTATTGCAAAATGTTCCTTCTTTTTCTAATCGTCTGAGTTCTAGCACTATTTTAGTTACTAAATTAGGTAAAAATAATGTAGGTTTAATTGTCAAAAAATTAGGAGAAATTAAAGATTTTTTACAGGATAACATTAGCCAAGATAATTTAGAAAAAAGTTCTTCTATTCCTCTTTTAAATGAATATTTAGATAGTTTTATTCATAATGAAAAAGAGTTATTACCAATTTTAAATTTGGCTAACATTCAAACTTACTTAAATACTAATTAGTTATTATTTTTATCTTTAAAGTTTTACGTAATCATCAATATTTTACTTTATAAGGAGTTATTAACTATGGCAAATTTACAGGAACAAAAAACCACAACTAAAGAATTTTCTGATCATATTCTTAATCTCCAAAAAAAGGTTCAGGAAAATCCCCAAGATTTAATCATAAAACTTAATCTTGCCACTGCTTTTCAACAAGAAAAATATTACAATGAAGCTGTAGCCATTTATGAACAAATTATCGAACAAGATAACGAAGAAGTATTTGCCGAAAGTGCTAAAGTTGCGATCGCAGAAATTCAAAAAGAAAAATTAACCAAAGAAGATGCAGTTATAGAGAAAGATAAAAAAGAGAAAAAAAGTAAGAAAAAGAAAGTTAATTTATGGCAAAGATTAGTTAATTTACCTATTGCTTACAAACAATTTATTGCTTTATTCATTTCTAGTTCTATTTCCGTTTTTGGGGTAGTGTTAGCAGGGCGATTAATTACCGTTGTTTTGGGAAGAAGTCAGCTAGAAAACCAGTCCATTGCAGAGTTAGCCGTATCAGTTATTAACTATAATTCTCGCATTAGTGAAATGGAGTCAGGATTTAGGGGACAAAGTGATAATATTGCTATTATAGAAGCCGCTAGAAATTACCAACAAAATAGGCAAATTCCCAGTAGTTTAAAGGATACCGTTAGGCAAATTTTACGCAACGAAACTAATGCTCGACAAATTGAATATGCTACTTTAATTGGCTTAGATAATCGGATTATTGTTAATGCTAATGATGATCGCACAGGAGAAGTTTTTGACCCTAAAAATCTTGTTTCTGAGGTGGTAAAATTCCCTCGAAGAATGCAAACTAATGCGGTTATTCCTTGGGCAGAAATTGAGAAAGAAAAACCACCTTTACCTAGTAGTATTTCTGAACAAGATGTATTAGTTAACTTTAGTTTTACCCCTGTTACTGATCCCCAATCTCAACAAGTTATTGCTATTTTAATGGCGGGGGAAATTGTTAATGGAAAAACTCTCTTTTTAAAACGCACTTTAGACGCAGTTGGGGGGGGATACGGGGCAATTTATATGTTTAATAATGGTAAATTCGAGTTAGTAACATCGGGTTTACAAGAAGCAGGAAGCGATGAGTTTCAAAATAATATTCCTTTACCCGATTTAAACTTAATTCAAACTGCAGAAACAGGGGTTGGGGGCAATATTCTCGATCGCATCTTAATTGAAAATCAATGGTTTACTGTGGCAGTAAAAGCCTTACCCAACTTCAGAGGAGAAGAAATTGCTTTTGTGGTACGTGGCACTCCTGAGATGCAATTACAAAGACTACTCAACCAGAGTTTAACTTACCAAATTTTAGCAGGGGTTGCTTCTTTAATCGTGGCAATTATTTTAGCGATTTTATTCGGACGTGCTTTAACCAAACCCATTCAAAGATTACAAAAATCTGCCCAAAGAATCGGAAAAGGCGATCGCAATGTCAGAGCGGAAATCACCTCAGAGGATGAAGTAGGGCAATTAGCAAAAACCTTTAATGAAATGGCAGAAAGAATTGAAGACTATACAGAAGCCATTGAAGACATCGCCCAACAACGGGAAAAAGAAGCCCAATTCCAGAAACAACAACGGGAAAACCTCCAGAAAAACGTAATTAACCTCCTCCTCGACATCGAAGAAGCCAGTAAGGGTAATTTAACTGTACAGGCGGAAGTAGTATCAGGAGAAGTAGGCTCTATTGCTGATGCCTTTAACTCCACCTTAAATAATCTTCAGCGATTGGTGCAACAAGTTGTCACCTCTGCCAATCAAGTCCATGAAACGGCTTTAGCCAATGGGCATTCAGTCACTCACCTAGCCCAAAACTCCAGTAAACAAGATATGTCCATTCAAGCCATTGGGGCTTCTATTGCGGAAATTGCCCAAGAAAGTGAGAAAATTAGCGAATCAACCCAAAACGCCGCTTCTATCTCCAGAGAATCTCGTCTTACTGCCCAAGAAGGGGAAAAAATCATCGATGAAACCGTAAATAGTATTTATCAAATTCGTCAAACCGTAGCCGATACCGCTAAAAAAGCCAAACGTTTAGCCGACTCATCCCAAGAAATTTCAAAAATTGTCAGTATCATTTCTAGTATTTCCGAAAAAACCAACCTTCTCGCCTTTAACGCATCCATTGAGGCCGCAAGGGCAGGAGAAAATGGACAAGGTTTCCGAGTAGTAGCGGACGAGGTACGCAGACTAGCTGAACAGGTGACATTTTCTACCCAAGAAATTGAGCAATTAGTAGTAACAATTCAGGAGGAAACTAGCGAAATGATGAGGATGATGGAGGAAAGCACCACCCAAGTAGTAACAGGGACAAAATTAGTCAAAAATACCAAAGAAACCCTGCAAAAACTGGCTCAAATCAGTAATGATATTGACAATCTGTTAGAGTCGATCTCCAATAGTATTACAGAGCAGAAAAACACCTCTCAGAAGGTAAACGAGAAAATGCGAGAAGTGGCAACGGTGACAACAGAAACCGCTCAAGAAGCTAATCAAGTATCAGAATCCTTACAAGAGTTGGTAAAAGTAGCGATGGAGATGCAACAATCCGCCTCCCGCTTCCAAGTCAGTTGAGTTCAGGGTTCGGAGTTCGGAGTTTGGAGTTATACAGAAATAAATTTACTCCCTATCTCCCCACGCCTCCCATGCCTCCCATGCCTCCCTACTCATTACTCATTACTTCTTACTCATTACTCAAATTAAGCCATGTTAGATGCCAACAGTTTAGCCGAAATAGCCCTAGAAGCTCGAAATTGTTTTTTAGAAGAAGATGCCCCCGAATTTTTACAAATTCTCACCGAAGGCATTACGAATTTAAAACAAATCCTAAATGAATCGAAAAACAATCAAGATTTACATGGAGTTTATAAAGAATTAGGACGTGCCGCTCACTCCATAAAAGGCGGTGCAGGAATGGCAGAAATGCCTTTAGTGAGTAAATTGGCTCACAAAATGGAGGATTTATTTGAAGCCTTACAACAGGATAGGGTAGAAGATTTAGACACTACTTTAGGCTTGTTAGTTTTAGGAGTGGAAGAATTAGATAATCTAGTGGAATTAGAAAAAAATTCTTGCTTATTAGATACCCATTCTGCCGATGAATTAATTATTGCATTAGATGATTTTTTACAGGCTTTAAACCCTAGTGATGAACTGGCAGAAATCGGGTTTGCTGATGATAGTTTTATCAAAACTGCCCTAGAGTCGGATTTATCTGATTGCATTCAAAGAGTTCAAGAAATTATTGAAAATAAGGAATTAGCTACTCCTAAAAATGTTAAAAATAGTATTGATACTCTATTAGAAGAATGTGAATTATTAGGTCAAGCTCTTAATTGTCATTGGTTGGTAGAAATTAGTCAATTAATTAAACAGTTAAAATCAGATTTTGAAGATGATATTATTAATTTTACCAAAGAAGCGATCGCACTTATAGAAAAGAATAAACAACAATATCTTGTCGAAACTAATCCTCAACTTCCTCAATATTCTGACTATTTTCAAAAATTATTATTAGGAGATACTCAAGAACAAATTGAACAACTAATTATAGAAGAAAAACCAGAAGAATTAAAACCAAAACAAACTGTAGAAACTCAATCCAAGTTTAATTTAGAAAAACCGCCCCTACCTAGTAATAATCGTAATTTGAGAATCCCCATTAATAAAGTTAATAAAATGGGTGACTTAACAGGACAATTATTAATTTTTTATGAACAATTAAGCCTTTATGAAAACCAAATTAAACAAGCTAGTTTTAGCCTCAAAAAAAGGACAAAATTATTAGCACCCTTAAAAGAGCAGTTAGAATATATTTATGATCAGTTTAGCGTTAAAGAAAAAGAAAATATTGAGCAAAATGGTCATAAATCGCAAATAGACATTGAACATCTTACAGAATTTGATGCTCTTGAATTTGATGAATATAGTCAAATCCACGATACCCTACAAAGTTTAACGGAATTAATTATCCAAATCCAAGAAGTTAGAGAAGATTTTGACTTAGTTAATCGGGAATTTCAAGAGACATTAATTGATATGAGAAAATGTCTTGATACCCTCGATCAAGAATTAAGAGAAGTACGCCTAGTTCCTTTTATTAACTTAGCAGGAAGTTTTGTTAAACCTCTCGAAAAAATGAACAAAGATTATCATAAATCTGTAAAATTAATCATCGAAGGAGAACAAGTTTTAATTGACCAAAATATTATCGAAACTCTAAGAACACCCTTTAATCATATTATCAGGAATGCTTTTGATCATGGTATAGAAATGCCAGATATAAGAGAAAAAGAAGGTAAACCGAACCCAGCACAAATTAAATTAAGTGCGAAATTAGAAGGAAATAATGTGATTTTAACTATTGCTGATGATGGACAAGGAATAGATATAAAAAAGGTATATGAAAAAGCAAAAATGTTAGGCTTATTTCCTCAAAATAAAGAATTTAATCAACTTCCCAGAGAGGAAATTTTAGGAACTATTTTTTCCCCTGGATTTTCCACTGCATCTCAAGTTAGTGACTTGTCAGGAAGGGGGATGGGCATGGATATTGTTAAAGCAGAAATTGAAAAATTAAGAGGTACTATTGAAGTAAAAACAGAAATAGGAAAAGGTACAATCTTTCAGCTAAAAATTCCTATGGCATTGAATATTATTTCCTTGCTATTGGTTAAAATTGCTTCTCAAACAGTGGCAATTCCTTCCGAAAATGTCTTGAGAGTAATTCGTCTTTCCGACTACGAAATTCAGGACAATCAAATATTATGGGAAGAGCAAAAAATTTCTTTTTATCATCTCTCACAAATATTACCCTACAATACCTCTAATTTATCCCTTGATATAGGACAACCCTATGCAGGTTTACTATTGCAAATTAGCGGAGAAAAAGTCGTTATGGCAGTGGATGCGGTAGTGGATGAAAAACCCTTAGTCAGTAAAAGTTTGGATGATACCGTAGCGATTCCCCCTTATTTGGGAGGTTGTACCATCTTAGGTAGTGGAACTGTTGTTCCTATTTTTGTTCCCGATTACTTTAAATCCTTACTCATTCAAAGAGAAAGCAAACGACAGTTAAAGAAAATAGAGAAAGAGACTCTAACGGTTAAGACTGATGAATTATCAATTATGATTATTGATGACTCTGTAGCTGTCAGACGAACTCTTAATCGTACTTTAACTCAAGTGGGTTATAACGTTACTCAATGTCGAGATGGTAAGGAAGCGTGGAATACCTTACAAAGTACATCAGAGCATTTTGATTTGGCTATTTGCGATTTAGAAATGCCCAGATTTGATGGTTACAAAGTATTACAGTTAATTCGAGCATCGGAGGCGTGGAAAAATTTACCTGTGATTATACTTACATCCCGTGACAATGATTTACACCGACAAAAAGCCATGGATTTAGGGGCAAATGCTTATTTAACAAAGCCCTTTAACCCCTTAAAAATTATTGAAAAAGTCAAAGATGTGACTTTAAGATTTTAGTAAGTTCACATAAGTTTAGACGGCGACTTCAAAAGCAACCCCTTCTAAAACAAATTGAGGATAGTTAGCGAGAATACTATTTTTCTCTTCTTCTCCTACAAATAAATATGTACCGGGTTGACTGGTGTTTTGAAAACGGTAAATATCTTGTCCTAAATTAGCATCTGCACCATAAGTATAAAAAGCGATACCTTCTTCGATAAAGTTAGTGTAGTTTTGACGAATACTGCGACTTTCTTCCTCTGACGCATAAAGGTAAGTACTGGGTATATCCCTATTTTGAAAACGATTGAAACGAATTAATTGATCTTGATTTTCATTTTCTGGTACATCTCCTGTCACACTGACATTAAAACTCTGTTGGGCTGATTCTCCCAATAGATTGGTGGCTTTGATGGTAATATCCGTTTCTCCTGTCTTAATGGTATCTCCATTGGCTTGACTAGCGCTTTTGAAGGCTAATCCCTCTTCCTTAAAATTGCGGAAATTACGGAGAATATTCTTTCTTTCTTCTTCTCCCACAAATAAATATGTGCCGGGTAAATCTTGGTTTTGGAAGCGATAGAGGGGAGTTTTTAAAGAGCTACCGTAATCTAAAATGAGGTTTCCTTGATTATCAAAACTAGGACTAACAACGTTAGGATTGGTATTACTTTCTACAGTAAAGGTGAATTCGAGTACATTGTCAATGGTAATATTTTCAAAGCGGACAAATTGATTATCTTCGGTGAATGGATAAGAGGAATAGGGAAAATTAAAATCGTTTGCATTACTATCATTTACAGGTAGATTACGGAAGGGTGTTGATAATACTGAATTACTATTATTACTGGAGGATCTTACTTGTAACTGAGTAACAATAGTGGGCAGGGATGCGATCGCATTTAAGGTATTCAAATCTTCTGGGGATAAAACCTGACCAAAAACAGTCAAACCACCATTAAACGTATCAAAATTAGTATTATCAGTAAGATTAAAAACCCATCGATTTCTGGCACTATTAGGGTCATTTGTTAGGTTATACATAGCAATCGTACCAGCTTTATTAGACCGTTGGGCACTAAATTCATTTTCAATAGGTGCTTTAGGGGTAATACGCTTCACCTCTAAATTCTCGACAGTATAAGCCCCCCCTAAAAGATATTTAGATTGAGGAGTAGAAAAGGAACGATCAATGATGGAATTGTTATAATCACCACCATCAACATAACTGGTAAAATTATTGACAGCAATGGGCGCCCCATCTCCTGTTTGGTCAAATAAAACAATATTAATTTCACCACTACCTAAAGAATTATCCCCTAAATTAAAATTAGCTACTTTTCCAGTGGTTAAAGGATCATCAAAATGATTCAATAAATTAATGGTAGTGCTACTGGTTTCAAGATTAAAAGATTGATTGCTAATAGGAGTAATGTTAATCGTCATTGGCGTCTTGTATGATAACTTGTGATAACATAAATTAACTACTTATCATCATACAATAATTTTGCGCCTAAACTGCTACTTCAAAAGCAACCCCTTCTAAAACAAATTGAGGATAGTTAGCAAGAATACTATTTTTCTCCTCTTCCCCTACAAATAAATATGTACCGGGTTGATTGGTATTTTGAAAACGGTAAATATCTTGTCCTAAATTAGCGTCTGCACCATAAGTATAAAAAGCGATACCTTCTTCGATAAAGTTAGTGTAGTTTTGACGAATACTGCGACTTTCTTCCTCTGCCGCATAAAGATAAGTACCGGGTATATCTCTATTTTGAAAACGATTGAAACGAATTAATTGATCTTGATTTTCATTTTCTGGTACATCTCCTGTCACATTGATATTAAATGTATCTCTGACGGATTCTCCCAATAAATTAGTAGCTTTAATAGTAATATTTGCTTCCCCTGTGGCAATGGTATCTCCATTGGCTTGACTGGCAGTTTTGAAAGCTAATCCTTCTTCCTTAAAATTACGGAAATTACGGAGAATATTTTGTCTTTCTTCTTCTCCCACAAATAAATATGTGCCGGGTAAATCCTGATTTTGGAAGCGATAGAGGGGAGTTTTTAAAAAGCTACCGTAGTCTAAGGAGAGGTTTCCCTGAGTGTCAATAGTGGCGGTAACAACTTCGGGGTTAGTATTTCTTTCTACGGTAAAGGTTAATTCAGCTACATCTTGAACCGTAATACTCTCAAAACGAATAAAGTCTTCATCTTGATTGAGGCTAGGATTATTCGCATCAACATTTTTTGGATTCACAGGTAATGTATTAAAAGCAGAATTTAGACTAGAAGCATTTACCACAGGCAAAGATGCGATCGCATCTACCGTATTCAAATCCCTTTGAGATAAAACCTGTCCAAAAACCGTAAACCCACCATTTTGATTATCTAAATTACCAGAATTATTCCCTAAATTAAAAAACCACTGACTTGTAGCACTATTCGCATTGCCATCTTGTTTCGCCATCGCAATTGTACCCCGAAGATTGGAACGCTCTTCACTAAATTCATTCTGAATGGGGGGGCTTGTTGGCACACGATTAAGAGTCAAGTTATTTACAGTAAAACCTCCTCCTTGAATGACAAAAGGAGTAGGAGTAACTACAGAGCGATGAATAATAGAATAATCATAGCGACCACTATTGACATAATTGATAAAATTATTGACAGTAATAGGTGCTCCTTCTCCCGTTTGGTCAAATAAAACAATATTGATTTCTCCATTACCAATAGAATTATCTGTCAAATTAAAATTGGCGACTTTTCCTGTAGTAAAAGGATCATCAAAATTATTAAACAAATTAACAACCGTTCTAATATTGCTAATGTCAACGGAAATATTATCAATAGGATCAATATTAATAGTCATAAATCAAAATAATAGCGATTTGTCACATTTAAGTTTAATTTACCATTGATTTTTATTTCTCCAGTTTTTATTTAACCTGAGTTCGGATAAATTTTTATCTATGAGTGATGGCGAAAAGGGGAAAAGGGAAAGTTAAAAGGGTAACGATGCACAGGTAAATAGTTGATAATTAAGAATTAAAAACCCCTAACTCCGAACTCTGTACCGTTTTGCGGAACGAGCGCAGCGAACTCTCGTTTCTCCCCAATCCCCCAACAACCTGACACCTATCCGATATTGTTCAACCCACAAGAACTTTTATTTCTCAACCCATTAGAGCTTTAGCCCTTATTTTGACAAATAAATGAAATTTTAAGAAAACAATTCTGAACCAACAACCATTTCTGTTGCTTTACCATTAGCTTCTACCTTCAAGTCGTGAATGTTACGACTCATTTCTCTGGCTTGATGATAGCTGTCTATATCTCCCTGTTCAAAATATAACAATGCCGCTTTGCGTAAATCATCCACTGCTTTTTGCTTCATATTACTATCGAGATATAAAACCCCTCTTTTATGGTAGGCTTTTGCCATATTTCCATCTCGTTTAATGGCTTCGGTGTAATCTTCGATCGCACCTGAAATATTACCTAATTTTTCATAACCCACACCCCGTTGATAGAAGAAATCAGCAGAGTCAGAATGAGAGCGTAATTCTTGAGATAAATTTTCTACCTCTTTCATATTAAGCACAACATTATTTAATTCTTGATGTTGTATATCCAAGCGTTTAACCTCTTGAGCAATTTCTTCTTTTTGGCTATTAAGAAGCTCTTGAATAGATTGCTGTAGCTTCTCCATACTCGTGCCTAAATCCGCCTTATAATCCATCAAAGTTTGATTTAATTCAGCGTGATTAGCTTCAATTTTTTGGGTTAATTCATTAATAGTTTCCTGTTGTTGATTGTAAGCATCAACTATAGACTCGTACTGTTGCTTACGACTAAATACATTACAACCCACCCCCACCGTTAAACCGGCAGAAGCCACAGCCACATTAGTTGGAGAGGGGATAATAAGAGATGCGATCGCACCCACTGCCGAAACACCTAAGCCTACATAGCCGAGAATATCTTGTTGTTTTTCCATCATAATGACAATTAATACTCCATTGAGATAGTGAAAAAATGTTTAGGCTTCTAGCCCGATAATAAATTAAACTTTTACCTCTTGCCCTGCCACCTTTAAAGAGGGATACAGGGAGGTTTACTTAAACTAAGACTGCACAATTAAGCTCAAATGCAGGAATCGCATATTTAGCCTCTTCGGGGGTGAGAAACTCAGGTACAACCTTTAATAACAAATCATAGGTTTCAATATTATCGTCGGTAAAATTATAGGCACGGGAAATAGTTTGAAACCACAACAACATATTTGTGCGTAATCTTTCCATGTCATCAAATAATAAGGCAGTGGCACTATAACGCAATAAATCCACCATATCTCTTAAACAAGTGGCATAATAGTCTTTCCAATTAGGATGAAGTTTTTGTTTTTCTTCCTTGACGCGATCGCAAATTTCCTGTGCATTATCTCTTATTTTAAGATAAGCACTCATTCTCAACTGATGAGAATCCAAATAATCTTCTAAAAACTGTAGCTCATAATCCTGAGCATAACGGCCATCAGCTTCCAAAGTTAAATCAGAAAATTGTCTTAACATAATCTAAAACTCCCTTATTTAAAGAAATTAAATAGCATCACTACTTTGAGCTAAATATTTAGATACTTCACCCTTCGTATCACTTAACTGAGTAATCATCGAGCGAGTAATTAACTTACCTTCCTCCACCAAAATCTTTCCAGAAATAGGATGAAGGATATTTTGCTGAGCTCTTCTACCAATCAAAGACTCAACATCATCAATCTGACTTAAATACATCCCTGAAGGAAGTTCCACCACAACTCCCTCTCCAATCACCCTTGCCTGACAAGCTAAACGGGAATTCATCTTACAAGTGGTAATAACTTCTAAAGTTCTTTTTTCCCGACGATTGAGAGGAGAAAGACTTTCCATTCCTTCCTTGATGTAAACATGACAAGTAGAACACATTCCCCTACCGCCACATTCTTGCATGACATTTAATTCATTTTTCAGTAAACCCGACAAAAGATTATCGTTAGTTTTAATTGCTGTTTCTTTACCAAGAGGGTCTAATCTAATCGTTTTTGCCATTATCCTTACCTTAAATAATCTACTACTACCTTCAGGTTAACTGATATATGAACTAGAAATAAACTTGATTTCCAATCACTTTTAAGCCTCTGATGAACCGCTACAAAGTAAATTGATTACCATTTCATGATCATGCCCTTCCTCTAACCATGCTTTTGCGGACTTCATTCTTTCACTTAAACCAATAATGAAATAGTTGGCAATTGCCCCCATAGACTCACAGGAAGTTTGCAAAGCCAATAAATCTTCTCCCGTTAATTGGCTAAAGAAAGAGGTTAAAATACCCGCTTCAGGTTGACAAGCTAAACCTTCATTCTGGGGGGCGGCTTGGGCAAAAGGAGAATTAACCGTATTAACCACGATAAAACCTTGAGAATAATAGTCAAAATTAAACTCAATTACTCCCCAACCGTGAGTTTTCCAACATTGTTTTAAACAACTCAAAAACTCAACCATTTCCATTTGTGCCAAAGGAGTTTCATAATATTCACTCACCTCTTGCAAAAAACGACGATAAAAACTTTTACCCCACCATTTTCCGCAATTGTAAAGCACTAAACCTCCTGCTTGTCCTAATTCTTCATTTAAACCCTCATAAACCCCCTGCAAAAAAACTTCTGGTAAAGCAATTAAACGAGAGCCTAGACGAGTTTCAAGCAACCCTAATTCAAAGTCTCCCTGCACATAGGCAGAAGGAGCGAAATAATTACCTTTCAAAGGTTTTTCTTGAACTAAATCTGCAACAGAAATCATTTATTTTATCCTCTTACTAAAGAATGTTATGGAAACACTGAACTTGAATTGTCTTGTAGTAAGGTTTTTAGCCTTATTTTAACTATTGCCTGTTCCCTATCTCAACCAATCAACTTAAACACACACCGATTTACTAATATGACTTTGAGCTTGATCTAAAAATGGTTGGATATATTTAATACCGTCATCTTCCAATACACTTTCTAAATTTTTAATTAGTAGAGAATATAAATTTTCTGAGATGACTTGATATTCATGGGCTTGAACAATATCCGTCAGCCACTCTAATAAACGATGCTCTAAAAATTCAGGATTATTTAATAACATCGCCATCGCACTATAACGAGTAACTAATAACCAATGACGCACACAAGTTTCTATTTTACGAGTCTTTTCTTGAGGGAGATTTTCCAGTAACTTATCCGCTACTGCTTGAAAAATACTAATTTCTTGATCTCTTAAAACTCGATAAACTGCTAATCTTTGTTTCAATGTCGAGACTTCTTGGGTTAATTTATCTAAGTCTGACTGTTGTAGATATTGATGTTCTGATTCGTGAATTAATGCTTGTAGTTCTGGATACATAATCTCTCCTTACAATAAATCGGATAAATCTTTGACGTTGATTTGTCTTTTTTCTGGTTCAGGTATCAGAGTTTGATCCATAGCCGGTATGGAAGCTATATTATTTAAGTGTCTCTTTTTACCTTGCCCCTGCCATACCATACGCTGAAAAAACTCAGCAACAGTCATTTTCAATGAATAAACAGGTTTATAAGTACCTTGTTCTGATTGTTCCAATTCTGTTTCTTCGGAGATAGACTTGGTAAAAACCTGTGTTTTGCCAGACCAATTATTGAGAGCAAAGAATCTTTCAACGGTAAAGTTTAATTCTGGTTTTAAAGATTCTTCTCCTGTAAAAACTTCCGAAGTAACTTCTTCCTCAAAGACTGAAATTTGTTTCAATCCCTGCCAATTTGCTCTTTGAAAGAAATCTTCAACGGTGGAAGTTGATAACATCATTTGAGATATTCTCCATTAACTAATTTTTTCTGAATATCTTTAGCCCCTGCCCCCTCGTTTTGCCAGAATGTTGCCGCATCTATACGATCTTGTTTTCCTAGCAAAAATTTACAATAGGTTTCACCCATAGAGTAGCACTGAATTTCAATGCAGTTAAGGGGTTTATTGATAAAGCGACTAAAAAAACCAGCCATAAGACCGGCATAGATGTGACAAACAGGTTTTCCGACATCTCCCAGGGTACGAGCAACGGCGGAATCAAAGATGTTAACAAACATGAAGCCGTTTTTTTGTTCACTTAAGTCCACATCCCAATTTCCCCATCCTTGGGTAGTGAAAGGCCACCACCATGCTTCTAAAACATAGAGTAAATTCATATCGTGGATATTTTTGGGATATTCATATTCTTCTTGAAACCATTTTTCAAAAAATTCTGCATCCCGAACACCCCATGCTTTACCAATGTTGTACATAACTACACTGGAAGCCGAGCCGACTTCTTCTTCTAATCCTTCTATTAAACCAACGATAAAATCTTCGGTTACAAGAACGTTTCTGGATTCATTCCAGTCGGTAATATCCCCTTTAGCAGTATCGAAATGAAAAAAGTCCTCTAAGGTGTAGTGATCATGTTTTTTTGGATATTTGCTTTTCCAGAGATTTTTGCTAATTTTCTCAACGATGCGATCGCTTTTTGTTGGTGTGAATGTCATGGGCTTTTATTTCCTCTAAGATAAAATTTAATTAAGAGACAATTAATTAACTAACTTTTAAAAGTCTGAGACTTAACTCGTCAAAATTCTAACCCTTTTCTTTTTATGTTATTAGTAATTTTGATTTTTAGCTCACTTTTTTTAACAATCTTTTGATTTCTTAAATATTATTCATAATTGAATGAATAAAGACAGAAAAAGTTGACTATCTTTTTGAAAATAATCAACCTTTAAATAAGAAAAAAAATTTGAAACTATAGTTTTTTGCTACTGGTATAAATTAATTAAGCAACACCTTTTTTAATTAAATAGTCCACAGTTAAATGTTTTTCTTCGATAATATTAGGCAAGTCTTGAATAATCATGGACGATTTTTTCACAAAAGCATTAGTCCATTTTTCAAACCATTTTAATTGTATTGTGGTAGCTTGATGAGATAGAGAACCATTAAAATTTACCTTACCATTTCTGTCCATAGAAAATTCTCTCAACCACTCCACATCAGGGCGAGTATCTTCAAAATTTTTACCTGTAATAGTTCCACCTAAATACTTACTGGTAATAGATGCAATGGTTTCAAAATTAGTGATGATTTCTCCAATGGTTACTTTTTTGCTAGTTGCAAGATTGAAAGAAGAAACTTTTTGCATTCCCAAAGATTCAGGGTCAAATCCTTTATCAAAACGGGTAGTATTATCATAGGATGCGTTTCTAAAAATACCTCCATTCAGATGAGCACCATTGAGAAACGCCCCTGATAAATCAGCTTTGAAAAAGTTTGCTCTAGTTAAAAAACTGCCTGTAAAATAAGCCTCTTTAACAATTGCTTTTTGGAAGTTAACTTTGGTGAGGTAGGCTTTAATTAGATATGCTCCTGTTAAGTTTGCCCCTGTGAGATTTGCTCCACTGAGATTCGCCTCATTGAGATAGCATTTACTTAAGTTAGCACCGCTTAAGTCAGCATCTCTCAAATCAGCATAGCTTAAATCAGAACCTTCGAGATTGACTCCTTTTAGTTGAGCATTTCTTAAATCAATTCTTCTCAACTGTAATTTGGGAAAATTTCTTTCCCCTGAGTTATATTGTCCTTGAATGTCACTTACTGCGGTGTTTACTAGCATTTATTTTCCTACCTTAATTTCAAATTTTTCCGAACAATTTTTCCCTTTAATTTATTTTTAGGAATTTTTGCTTATGTTAAATTTGTTAATATTTAGATATTTTTTGTTTTTTATATTTATTTTATATTAACAATATTCTGTGACAAAATAGTACGGTTTTTAACAAAACTTCAATAACTGCAATTTAACAAATTAACTAAAAATTAAAATCAGAATTTTTACTGAAAAAAGAAAAATAATAATTACTAGGTATTTTAAGCATTTCTTAAAGGAATATTTAAAGACGGCTTTACAATTCTGAGGATTTCTTGGTTAATCTGACTGGCGATGCGATCGCCTCTTTTACCATATTCTAATTTAATATCATCCACAAAAAAATTAATTTTAAATTCGTAATATAAAAACCCTTCATCATGATTTAAGGCAGTAATCCAAATTTGTGGATCTTGCCATTTTTTTCGCTCTTTAAAACGAGATTTAAACCAATCACTTAACTCCAAAACATAATCATCTAAGCGAGTTTCTTCTAATTGAGGATTAGTAATTTTTTGATAAAGTCGATAAGTTCTTTTCTTTAATAAAGTAATTTTTCTTTCCCATTCTTGAGGGATTAAATATAGGTCTTCTTCTTTTAAATTAGGGTCTTTAAGCCAAAAACGATACCATTCTCGCACTAATTCTATCAAACCATCTGGATCTTGAGATTCAGCAAAAGTTGTATTTAAAAGATTATCACTATTAATTTCAGAGTCAATATTTAGACCGATTAAAACTAATATTTCTTGATATTCTTGATAAATATTTTCTATTTCTTCTGATGTTAAACCTCCTTTTTCTGCAAACTGTAAAGTAATCACTAAAGCCTCTAAAAATTCTTCAATTTCCTGTAATTTAAAATTAACTTTTTGCTCTTCCAAAAGCCTATTTTTTCCGCTTATTTGTTGTTCGGTTAAAGTATTGCCAGTTTCTTCCTCACACAGATAAAAACGGTCAATCAAAGCTATTTTCCTTTCAATATCAGCTAGAGTATCAGGGTGTGCTAACACTACTTCTGTAATTAAACTTTTTAAATGATCAACTTCTAACTCAGCAGGTATTTCAATGGTTGTGGAATAATAATAATAGGACGTAGGGCGACTGAGATTAGTAATATTTTGATTTTGCAAAATACTATTAGGTATATAAATATCACAATGATGATTGAATAAATAAATTTGGGTGACTCTAACTCCTATACGACATAACATCCCGATAGAACCGTCTTCCAAACGCAATACATCACCAAATTGAAAAGGAGTATCAATCAACAAAACAATACCGCTAAAAAAGTTAGCTAATATGTCCTTCAAAGCAAAGCCAATAATAAAAGTTGCCCCTCCTAACGCAACCCAAATACCTGTCAAATCCACCCCAAAATTCTTTAAAACAAAAACACCCCCCAATAAAAAAACCATGACGGGTAAAACTGCTTCTACCAGTGGTAAAAGCACATCATCCCACATGACCTCACTTTGCTTTGTATATTGTTTGAGATAATAAATAATAACTTTTTTGATAATCGCCACTAGCCAATAACTAATGACGACAATTAGACAGGCATTTAAAATCTTTTGTAATATATCCTTGCCAACAAAATTTTCTAAATCATAAAGAGTAAATTTAAGATTAAAAAAAGTAAAAATACTGAGTAAAGGATAACCAGAAATATTTAAGGTAACTAAAGCGATGTCTCTTTCTAAACTGCGAAATAAAGGACGTAAAAGAAAGAACAAAAAACTATAAATTAATAAAAATCCACCTAAATAGACACCTAAGTGCTGAAGGATGAATATATATAGAGGATTGAGACTAAACCAAAATTCTTTCAGCATATTTAAGCAATTACAGGGCTTTATTGTATTGTTTGATACAGAAAAGAGCTAATAAAACATATGAATATTTAACAGTTAATTGATAGGTTAATCAATTATTTATTTATCAACGGTTATCTCACGAGTAAATTGAATTAATCATTATGGTGACGATCCCTAAAAAAAGAGGTCTGAGAAGATCTTTAAAAGAAAATCAAGATAGTATTATTCTTAATTTTATTTCTAAAATAACTAGCAGAATTTCCCCTTATTGGTTAGCTTGTATCCCATTGACAGCGATAATTGTTGCTGTGTGGGACAGTGCGGCTATGGCGCAGGGTTATGATGGCCCTGAAGACTTAGAACAAGTCAAAATCGTTTTAGATACGGTATTTTTACTGTTTTGTTCTGTTTTAGTTATCTTCATGAATGCTGGTTTCGCAATGTTAGAAACTGGTTTCTGCCGTCAGAAAAACGCTGTTAATATTTTAGCGAAAAACTTAATCGTATTTGCGATCGCAACTATTGCTTATTGGGCGATTGGTTTCGGATTAATGTACGGAGAAGGAAATGGTTTTATTGGTTTACAAGGCTTCTTTTTCAATGGTGATGGTACTCCCTACGGTGATGCTAACTATCCAGAAGGAGTTCCTGCGGCTATCTCTTTCTTATTCCAAGTAGCCTTCGCCGCCACCGCCGCTACCATCGTGTCTGGTGCAGTAGCTGAAAGAGTTAGATTTGATGCGTTTTTAATCTTCAGTGCATTGTTAGTCGGTGTTTCCTACGCTGTTACAGGGCATTGGGTTTGGGATGGTGGTTGGTTAAGTGAATTAGGCTTTTCCGACTTTGCAGGTTCAACAGTGGTTCACTCTGTTGGTGGATGGGCTGCTTTAGTGGGGGCTTCTGTATTAGGACCTCGTCAAGGGAAATATTCTTCTGATGGTAAGGTTAGTGCTATCCCCGGTCACAATATGAGTATTGCTACTCTCGGATGTTTAATTCTCTGGATTGGTTGGTTTGGTTTCAACCCCGGTTCTGAATTGGCTGCTACTGCTAACGTTCCTTATATCGCTGTTACTACTAACTTAGCGGCCGCCGCAGGTGGTATCACTGCAACCTTTACTTCTTGGTTAAAAGACGGTAAACCCGATCTTTCTATGATTATTAACGGTATCTTAGCTGGTTTAGTTGGTATTACCGCAGGATGTGCTAGTGTTGGTTATTTCAGTTCTATTATCATCGGTGCGATCGCAGGTGTAATCGTAGTTTACTCCGTTGCCATGTTTGACCAAATATTAAAAATCGATGACCCAGTAGGTGCAACCTCTGTTCACTTAGTTTGCGGTATTTGGGGAACTTTAGCAGTGGGTATCTTTGCCACTGAGGGCGGATTGTTAACAGGAGGCGGAATAGGTCTTTTAATCAATCAGATTATTGGTATCTTATCCATCGGTGGTTTTACCGTCGCCTTTAGCTTCATTGTCTGGTACGCTCTCCAAGCAACTGTCGGTATTCGAGTTTCTGCAGAAGAAGAAGTCAAAGGTTTGGATATTGGCGAACACGGTATGGAGGCTTACAGTGGCTTTGTTAAAGAAGCTGATATTCTTTCTGGAGGCTTTTCCTCTAACTATAGTGATGAAGTCGGCTCAGAAGTGTAGCTCAACTAAATAGATTTATTATTTAGCAGTAACTTTTAACTTATTTATTAAGTTTAGAAAAAATTAGGGTAGGACAGTCGTTCTATCCTTTTTTATTGCTTTTAAACAGAAGATTATTAACAAAACTTTACAATAATTGCTCAAAGATGAACCGATTTTGAGAGAAAATAATTAGGGTATAAATCAGAACCTCAAAAATACTAAGAAAAAATATTTGTTTCAGAATTATGTTGAAAAAATTTGTTTTAATTTTCATTGTCGGGGTTATTTTTGCATGGCAATCCTTTGTCGGTAGTGCTAACGCTTTAAGTTTAAGTGAAGAAATTCGCACTATTCCCCTTAATGAGTCTGGAGAAACCATTACTTTATCTAACCAAGAAGCATCCAAAGGTTCTCGTTTGTTTGTAAGTAATTGTGCTCAATGTCACATTCAAGGTAAAACCAAAACTAATCCTAACGTCAGTTTAAGTAAAGAGGCTTTAGCTAATGCTTTACCTGCAAGAGACAACTTATTAGGTTTAATGGACTATATCGAGCATCCCACTAGCTATGACGGAGAAGAAGATCTTACTTTATTACACCTAAATACAGAACGTCCAGACCTTTGGCCTGAAATCAGAAACTATAGTGAAGATGATGTTAAAGCCGTTGCTGGTCATATTTTAATTCAAGCATTTTCCGATCCCAAGTGGGGTAATTTATCTCTCATTGATAACTAAAAATGAGTTCGGGGTTCGGAGTTCAAAGTTCGGGGATGAGGTGTTGGGGTGTTAAACACAAAGGGAGATGAGGAGAGAACGAAAAAACAACTCTTAAACTCTTGATGCTTAATTTTTAATTCTTAATTCTTCATTTTTAATCCTTTATTATGGCAACGGTTACACTACAAAACATTGCCCGTTCATATAATCAAGTAAAAGTTATTAGCCATATAACCTTTGAAGTACCTGATGGAGAATTTTGGGTTTTAGTTGGTCCTTCGGGTTGTGGTAAGTCAACGATTTTGAGAAGTATTGCAGGATTAGAGTCTATTAGTGAGGGCAATCTCTATTTTGACGGTGTTTTAATGAATGAAATTCCTGCCAGAGAAAGAGATGTGGCGATGGTTTTTCAAAATTATGCTTTATACCCTCATTTAACTGTTGCTGATAATCTTGGTTTTGGCTTAAGGATGCGAGGGGAAAAAAAATCCCTGATAGATAATAAGATTAAACAAGTGGCAGAAATTCTCGATATTGGTCGTCTTTTAATGCGTAAACCGAAACAGCTATCGGGAGGACAACAACAAAGGGTTGCTTTAGGTAGAGCCATTATTAGACAACCAAAGGTATTTTTATTGGATGAGCCTTTATCTAATTTAGATGCAAAATTAAGGGATCAAACAAGGACGGAATTAAAAAAATTACATTCTCAAGTGGGTATTACTACGGTTTATGTTACCCATGATCAAGTTGAGGCTATGACATTGGGCGATCGCATCGTGGTTTTAAATCAGGGTAGAATACAGCAGATAGGCACACCCGCCGAAATCTATCAAAACCCAGTCAACCGCATGGTAGCCACTTTTTTAGGTACACCACCAATGAATATTATCCCTGTTACTTACCACCATGAAGCATTTTGGATTAATGAACAACAATCCCTACGATTACCTTCTTCTTTTCTCAATCAATACAATTTTCATAACGGACAAGGTTGGGATTTAGGTATTCGTCCAGAATATATTACTTTAGTAAAGGATAGAGAAGATGCTCTTGATAATTTTTTGGTGACAACGGTTGAAGTCATCGAACCATTAGGGAAAGAAGTTTTAGTTAATGTTAAGATAGTTAACTCCGAGATTAACATTAATTTACAATTACCCATTCACTGGCAGGGGAAAACAGGAGATAAACTCAAACTCCAACTAGATTTAGAGCAAATTTATCTTTTTGAACCTACTACTGGGGAAATAGCAATTAGTAATTAGTAATTAATTAAAACCGTTAAACCTAACACCTGATACCTAAAACCTGAAACCTGACACCTAACACCTCTCAATTGTTGATTCTTAGTTGTTAATTGAATTAAATGTCTAAAGCCAAAATTTTACAACCAGACCTTGTATTAGGAGATATAGTCATTCATATCACCCCAGATGTGATCAAAAGAAATAATTTGAAAGGCTTAATTCTCGATGTCGATGAAACCTTAGTTCCTTGGAATGAGCGGACTATTTCCCCTGAATTATTAGCATGGGTGGAAGAAATACGCCCTTATGTGGATTTGTGGCTTGTTAGTAACAATCTTAGTCAAAATCGTATTGCAACCATCGCAAAATACCTTAATTTGCCTTTCATTTATGGTGCAGGTAAGCCTTCCCGTCGCAAACTGAGAGAAGCCGTTAAAGCCATGAATCTACCCTTAGAACAAATTGCTATGGTGGGCGATCGCCTCTTTACTGATGTATTAGCAGGTAATAGACTAGGGGTTTTTACTATTTTAGTAGAGCCAATGATTTCTCCCCATGCCCCGAAAAAATTTTCTATCCGCAATTTTGAGGTTTGGATTTCCCAACAATTAGGGGTTTCTCTTCACAAAAATTAACACAAATTAATATTTATTTACAAAAGGCGATATAAATTTATAAAATCTAAAAAAAATATTAAGAAACTCCATATAAATTCAAAAACGTGTAAATATAATTCCTGAAGATAAAATGAGGTCAGCCTTAATAAAGACCTTAAACATAAATAAATCTATATAAAAAAACAGAGGCTTCTTCTTGAAAGGGAGGAAGCCTTTATATTAACTAAAACTAATTCCTAATTTTCTATTTGATTCCCCTAACGATAAAAACGGGAAAAAATCTTTTTCTGATTACCTTTTTTCTCCCAGTGGGAAATAGTAGTCAGCAAGAAATAAACTAAGACGATATATAACAAAGCAATTAATGGTATTAGCATAAATAAACCCCCATGGTAATGGTTCAAGTAAATGGTGAATATTAATCAAGAATCCTTCCATCTCTGATTCAATGAGTGAAAAAATAAGTGAAAAAGAATAAATTGATACCAAAACAACTAGGACTAAGTTTTATAACAATGGAAAACCGTCCTAAAATTAGCAAGATAAACCTTTGGGTAAAATCACAAAAACACACCCATTAAGGTCTATTTTGGGGGATAATTTTATTTGTCTGCTTAATAATTAGTATATTTTTACTTAGACTAAAGCCTGAATGATAATATTATTTTATCCAAGAATAATAAGTTATAAACTTAGCTTTTGTAAGACGAATAACTATGGTGTGTTAAGCTGTTCGCAAAAATCACCTTTATTCTCCACCCATTCAACTCTGCTCCTTGGATTGTTCTTGTAGTAAATAAAAAGTTTTAAAACCATTTATCAACCACTGAAAATATTGCTTATCTTCTTCAGAGCATTTTTCACTATACTTAATTATTTAATGACTACTAAGAGTGCGATCGCCCCGGATTAACTTAATTATTTCAGAAACAACTTACAGAGTTTCTTCCATCTTCTGGCCAACCTAAAAAATAATGCTAATAGTCAAAAAACTACATCTAACCATTAGAGAAGAATAAAAATAAAATAAAACGAGAATATCTTTAATCTTCTCCAAATTATTTTCTGACCGTAACAAGAAATTTTAAATCCTGCCCTTCTCAACCGATGGAGAATTCAGATTCTTTCTTCCACAGTAATCTAGGGAAATTGCAACTTTATAGACAAACCCCCCTCTATCTCATAGAATAGCATACATTAAAAAAAAATGGGGAGAAAGTAAAAAAAAATTATAAATCCTCAAAAGATTATTCTATAAGCATTTCCACCATAGTAGCACTAAAAAAAACAAGAAAAAATCTTGTTAACTAGATCTAACAGGGGAAACCATAGCTTAAAATAACAATAAGATATGTAAACTTTCGTAAACTATTTTTAGCTATTCTACTCATCAATGACAACTGCAACCTCGATATTCACCCCTGTAGAAAAAGACTTATCAATTCTGATTGATAACTTAACCAGCTTAGTCCAAGCCCAACACCCTATCTTAGGAGCGGCGGCAGAACACTTATTCACGGCTGGTGGAAAAAGAATTCGTCCCGCTATTGTGCTATTAGTATCACGAGCAACAATGAAAGGAGACGACTTAACTCCCCGTCATCGTCGTTTAGCAGAAATAACAGAAATGATTCACACTGCCAGTTTAGTTCATGATGATGTAGTAGATGAAGCAGAGTTAAGAAGACAAGTAGCAACCGTGAATAGTTTATTTGGTAATCGTATAGCGGTATTAGCTGGGGACTTTCTTTTTGCTCAGTCTTCATGGTATTTAGCTAATTTAGATAATCTACAGGTAGTAAAACTATTATCAGAGGTAATTAGGGATTTTGCAGAAGGAGAAATTCAACAAGGTTTAAGTTGTTTTGACACCAATGTTAGTTTAGAAAAATATTTACAGAAAAGTTATTTTAAAACAGCCTCTTTGATTGCTAATAGTGCAAAAGCCGCCGCTATATTAAGTGATGCAGGAGAAGGAATTGCAAATCAAGTTTACAGTTATGGACGTAATATCGGTTTAGCTTTTCAAATAGTAGATGATATTCTCGACTTTACCTCTCCTACCGAAGTATTAGGCAAACCCGCAGGTTCAGATTTAGCCAGTGGGAATTTAACCGCCCCAGTGTTGTTTGCCATGGAAGAAAAACCTTCCCTTGGTATTCTTATTGAAAGAGAATTTAGCGAAGAAGGAGATTTAGATCAGGCTTTAGCCTTAGTTTATGATAGTAACGGTATTGAAAAAGCGAGAGACTTAGCACATCAGCATAGTCAGTTAGCATTAAAAGAGTTGCAATATTTACCTTCTTGCCCTGCCACTGATTCTCTTAGAGAGTTAACAGATTACGTATTAAGTCGAATTAAGTAATTTATCTAAAAATTAGGTTGTCTGTTAATTATTTCATGAAGCATTCTTAATAAAAATAATAATCCTTTAAAATACTAAATATTGAATACTCTTACCCTTCCCTAGTCCACCTTTCTTTACTAAAACTAGAAATCATAGTTTAAATTAGCAACGTCCACAATTATTAACTATATTTATTTCCATTAAGTTTGAGACAAATTGTGTTCTGATTGACTTATCATAAATGATTTAGGATTGCTATATAAGTTCTGATTTTATAACGTAGGTAGATGGCTTTTATATTAATAAAAGGAAGGTTTCATGTAGTTGGTTATTCCCCAGATGGTGATTCTATTCGTTTTCAAGCATATAACTTGGAACATTGGTCAAAACTACAAGGTATTTCTCCTGAGTTGAATGAAGAGAATCATGTACAGATAAGACTAATAGGAATTGACAGCTTAGAAACTCATTTTCGTCAATGTCAACAAAGCGTGAAATGGGCTTTGAGTGCGGCACATTTTCTCCTAGAATCATTAGAAATAGATGAAGTGAAATGGAATGAAGAAAAAAATATTATAATCTCTGCTCAAGACAAAATAGAGGGTTTTATCTTAGTTAAAAAAACAGATCAACATGGTCGTCCTTTAGCATTTGTTTTTAAAGGAGAAATAGATCATCCTGATGGAGAAGAATTTTTTTTACCAATTAATTTATTTTTTGAATCAGTCAATTATCAAAGTCTTTTATCAGGGCAATCTTACCCTACATATTACAGAGGAATTGCACCAACATTAAGAAGAAAGATGACTTGGGCAGTTAATCAAGCAAGAAAAAACAAACAAGGTTTGTGGGAATTTGATCTAACTAATTATGGATTTAATGTTTGGGATCTTTTTGATGAGGAAAAAACAGTAATTATTCTTCCTAAGTTATTTAGACGTTTAGTTAGTTATTTAGAAACAAGTGATAATTTAGATTATTTTAAAAATTCAGTAGTAAAATCAGAAAAAGTATTAATATTACCAAATAAAAGAAAGAAACTTTTTCGAGATATTATTATTCAGGATGAGCATTTTTTTAAGTTATCAGAATTACCTGAAGATTTAGTTTATCTATAGCAACAAATTCTCCGTAATATTTTTCTATGTTAGGTTGTCGATTATTTTACATACATACACGTTTTTTTTCTTGACAATGAAATCGGAAACCGAAAAAAATAGGCATTGGTGATTTTAGCTAGGATTTTTTGTTGTAAGTCGAAGGCAAGAGGCAAAGCCCCTTTTATCCCTAGGGCTGTTTCAAAGTAATTTGTTTAAAATCTTGGGGTGTTAGGGCATTAGGGGATTAGGCAGGGCAGTTTCAAAGTAGAAATACAAAAACGCTAAAACTATTGCCCGTAAAAGAATATAGCGTTTTACTGAGATCTTGCACCTGATTAAAAATAGGTCAGTTTTTAGGTTTCGGGTTTCAGGTTTTAGGTTTTAGGTTAAGAAAAAGAACTTAAATTTAAGCTATTCCACCAAAACCATCTTAATTTTTGCTTTAAATATTAAATATAATCAAAAATCATCAAACCTGACACCTGCTACCTGCTACCTGTCACCTTTTACCTAGTTACTATGTATTAGGGCAAGATGTGAGTTTTAGGGCTTTGAGGATTAAGAAGTAGTTAAAAATGTTGAGATTATCAATTTATAACCATAAACCATTAAAAACTATTGCAAGAGTGCCTATTCCCTAACTGAGTTCGATGAAAAAAGTATCGAAAAATAAAGCGCCCTCGAGTTATCATCGAGCCAATTTTGGAATAAAAATTTATTAAATTTAGGAAAAACTCATTTACAATCAATTTATTCAGCTTTTTTGTCAATAATTATTACTTTTAACTCCGAACTCCGAACTCCGAACTCCGAACTCCGAACTCAGGTATTCCCTGCCTTAACCAAAAAATTTTAGAATGAAACAGCTATCCCCTTCCCTAAATAGGAGGGAGGGCAAAAGGCAAAAGTAAACCATATTTGGACTTTGGTTTTATATTTTTACATAGTTTTTTCTGTGTTTCATATCTTTATTCAGCAATGTCAAAAAATAAATTAGCAACGATAAATTGCATCTGATATGATCAAGGCTTAAACCTGACAAAAATAGATAAAAATTATGAAAAAGACCAATATTAAATTATTTTTAAGTTTATTTATTAGTCTTAACTGGGTGACAGTTGGTTGCGGTTTATTGGGAACAAACACCGAAGATTCTGGAAATAACACAAATGCTTCATCCAGTGCAGAGTCTTTAAAAATAGGGGCATTATTACCTATTACGGGAGATTTATCTTCCATCGGTCAAAATATGCCTACTGCCGTGCAATTAGCTGTGGATACTATTAATGCTTGTGGTGGGGTGAATGGTCAACCTGTAACTTTGGTGAAAGAAGACAGCCAAACTGATCCCGTTGCTGGTAGTGCGGCAATGACAAAATTAACGGAAGTTGACAAAGTTGCCGGAGTTGTGGGAGCTTTTGCTAGTAGTGTTTCTACAGCCGCTTTAGATGTGGCAGTCAGAAATAATGTCATGATGATTTCTCCCGGTAGTACTAGCCCTGTATTTACAGATAGAGCAAAAACAGGTGATTTTAACGGTTATTGGGCGAGAACTGCCCCTCCTGACACCTATCAAGCACAAGCCTTAGCGGCTTTAGCAAAAAAACAAGGATTTCAAAATGTTTCTACTGTTGTTATTAATAATGATTATGGGGTAGCATTCGAGCAGGAATTTGTTAATTCATTTCAAGACTTAGGAGGTACTATACTAAATAGTAGCAATCCTGTAAGGTATGATCCCAAGGCTGTAACCTTAGATAGTGAAGCTAGTGCCGCTTTTGCAAATAATCCTCAAGCAGTGGCAGGTGTTTTATATGCAGAAACAGGTAGTTTGTTGTTACAAGCGGCTTTTAAACAAGGTTTAACTAATGGGGTAACGGTACTACTTACAGATGGGGTGTATTCAGAAGATTTTACAAAACAAGTAGGAAAGACTGCAGATGGTAATTCTATTATTGCAGGGGCATTAGGCACAGTGCCGGGTGCAGATGGAAAGGCATTAGAAGATTTTAAAAATTTGTGGGCTGAAAAAACAAATAATACACCAATCACAGCTTTTGTTCCTCATACTTGGGATGCA
This sequence comes from Cyanobacterium sp. Dongsha4, assembly GCF_036345015.1. NCBI lineage: Bacteria > Bacillati > Cyanobacteriota > Cyanophyceae > Chroococcales > Geminocystaceae > Cyanobacterium > Cyanobacterium sp. DS4. Next base: position 3,900,167 of record NZ_CP084098.1, read on the forward strand.
ACTATATTGTTGATGTTAGCGGCACAGGCGGCGGGAGAAAACTCTGGTGAGGCAATTAAGAGTAAAATTCGAGATGTGTCTAGTGGTGAGGGTACAGAGGTAACCGATCCTTGTCAGGCAATGGAGTTATTACGTAGTGGGGAACAAATCAATTATCAAGGGGCTAGTGGAAATGTTGATATTGATGAAAATGGTGACGTTGTGGGTGTTTATGATGTTTGGCAGGTGCAACCTGATGGAAGTATAGAGATTATTGATAAGGTTTCTCCGATTGTTCAATAGACTCTTTGACCATAATCGATATTTTAAAAGCTGAAGTCCTTGCTAAAAGCCAATAAAAAATAAATTCGATCGATTCCTAATAGATATATTGAACCTGAATTATGAAAAAATTTTTTTGGTTATGGTAGCGGATTTAGGAAAAAACCATTAACCTGCTACTATGAGGGTTGAACATTGTTCAGCCCCTCCAACGCTCTAGTGATAAGAGACTACAAAGATTTTTTTCTCAATTTGATCTTGATTTTAACCTCACTGATTATCATTAGTAATGATAAGAATTCTAGTGCGATCGCTGATTATGGTCATCGATGAATAACTATATATGAATACTCTCATTAATGATAGTGATAGAATCTTAATCTTTAAATTTAATTGAGATGAATATGATTAGTAAATTACAATTATTGACTGAATTAGATATAAAAAATAACTGGTATTTTAGCAATAAAAATTATGTACAATCGCCAATAATAATTGATCAAAATTGGCAAAAGGGAGTTATCAATGAGAAAGGATATTTAGTATGGGAAAAAGGTAATAAAGTTCGCTGGTTTGCACAAAAAATAATTATTCCCCATAGTTTAGATAGCAGTTACCCTCTCGAAGGTTTAGATTTAAGACTTTTTTTGACATGGTGGGCAGAATCTGCTCAAATTTTTGTTAATGGTGAGTTAAAAGTTGAGGGAGATTTATTTGATTCTTCTTGCCGTCTTTTAGTGACAGAAAATGTTAAACCTCACCAAGAATTTTTAATCACTATTCGCTTAATTAGTCCTAATCATGATATTGGTGGTTTGATGGTTTCTCGATGTGTTTATGAAGCAAAAAAAAGAGAAATTGATCCCAGTTTTGTAGCGAATGAATTAGCCGTATTAGGTCAATATATTGATAATTTTCACCCTAACAAAAAACCATTTTTAGATAAAGCAATTAAAGAATTTAACTGGGATTTAGTGGAGAATAAGCCTCTTTTTCATCAAGAATTAACTAGTCTAAGAGAGAAACTTTTACCCCTAAGTAACTATATCAAAGAAAGATGTTTTTATCCTCTAGGTCATGCCCATTTAGATATGGCTTGGCTATGGACTATTGAGGAAACTTATGAAGTTGCTCAACGCACTTTTAACTCTGTTTTAAATTTGCAACAAGAACATAAATACTTAATATTTGGTCACACTACAGCTTATCTATATAAATGGATTGAATCTCATAACTTACCACTATTTAATCAAATAAAAGAAGCGATCGCATCTTCTCAATGGGAAATATTGGGGGGTATGTGGGTTGAGCCTGAAGTTAATTTAATTAGTGGAGAATCTTTAGTTAGACAGTTATTATATGGACAAAAATATTTTAAAGAAAAGTTTGGGAAATATAATAAAGTTGCATGGCTTCCTGATACCTTTGGTTTTCCATGGCAGTTACCGCAAATTTTAAAACAAGCAGAAATAGAATACTTTGTCACGGGAAAATTACACTGGAATGATACCAATAAATTCCCTCATGGTTGCTTTTGGTGGCAGTCTCCCGATGGCAGTCAAATTTTTACCCTCATGTCTCCCCCCAATGTCACGGGAGTGATGGATACCAACCCTATCACCATGACTAACTATAGTCTTGATTGGGAAAAACAAACGGGATTAAAAGATATTTTCTGGTTGCCGGGGGTAGGAGATCATGGCGGTGGTCCTACTCGTGATATGCTAGAGGTTGCCCAACGTTATGATGATTCTCCTTTTTTCCCAAAAATTGAGTTTAGCACTGCTGAAGATTATTTGAACAAAATTAGTGGCATTTCTCCTCAAAATTATCCTGTGTGGAATAGTGAACTTTATTTAGAATTGCATCGGGGTTGTTATACCACTCACGGGGATCAAAAATATCAAAATCGCTACTGTGAAAAGTTGCTATATCAGGCAGAATTATTCTCTACTATTGCCACTATTTTACATAGTCAATTTATACCAAACTATCAATGTGATAATCATATACAAAGTCAAATAGAAGCTAATTGGCAAAAACTATTATTAAATCAATTCCATGATATTTTACCAGGCACTTCTATAACTCCTGTTTTCACAGAAGCTAATCAACTTTATCAAGAAATAATTACCTCTACTAATAGTATGTTATCTAACAGTTTAGATGCGATCGCATCTTATATTAAATCACCTAATTTTAATTTAGAGTATGATTATGAAGTCACGATTTTTAATAGCCTAAATTGGATAAGGTCAGAAATAGTTGAGTTAGAGATAGAGGGAGAAAAATATAAAATTTATGACGATGAAGGAAAAGAGTTATTAACACAAATAAGCCATGAAGGTAAGTTGTTATTCTTTGCGGAAAATATCCCTAGTATCGGCTATAAATCCTTTTATTTAACTAATAAAATTCCCTCCTTAATAAGGGGGGTTAGGGGGGATCAAAATAATATTATTTATATTTTAGACAATGATTATTTACAGGTAATTATTGATGAAAAAACAGGCAATATTAACAGTATTTTTGATAAAGTAAACCAACGAGAAATTATAAAAGGAGAGGGAAATGAGTTACAATTATTTGAAGATAAAGGGCAATACTGGGATGCTTGGAATATCGATCCAGATTATGACAATCATAGATTAGATAATCCCCAATTAGTGTCAATTAATTGGTTAGAAAATGGTTTATTAAGACAGAGAATTAGAGTTGTTAAAACTTACAATCAATCAGAGTTTATCCAAGATTATATTCTCGATTTCCAATCACCGATTTTAAAGATAAAAAACAAGGTTAATTGGCAAGAAGATTACACTCTTTTAAAAGTAAGTTTTCCTCTTAATTTAGAAAGCAATTGTGTTACTCATGAAATCGCCTGTGGTAACATTCAACGCACTACTAAACCCCAAACAGAAGAAGAAAAGGCACAATGGGAAGTCTATGGGCATTACTGGGCAGATTTGACAGATAATAATGGTGATTATGGAGTAAGTTTGCTCAATGATTGTAAATATGGTTATGATGGTAAACCTAGTCAATTACGTTTAAGTTTATTAAGAAGTCCAAAATGGCCAGATCCAAAATGCGATCGAGGTTTACATGAATTTAGCTATGGTATCTATGGACATAAACAGGGTTGGAAAGAAGGAAAAACAGTACAAAAAGGCTATGAATTTAATGTATCTTTATTAACTTTATTAACAGAAAAAAGAGATAAAAAAGGCTTTAGTTTAAATACTAATTATGAATTTATAAATATTGAGGAAAGTAACTTTGTTTTAATGGCATTTAAACAAGCCGAAAAAAACCCTTCTCAAATAATTATTCGTGGTTATGAATATGAAGGAAAGTCAAGTCAATTAACTTTTAAAAATAAATTTGATTTAAGGATAACAAAAAGAATTAATCTCTTAGAAAATGATGCACAAAATGTCGAAGATACTTTAATAAAACCCTATCAAATATTTAGCTTTTTAATTACCAATTAACTTACATAGCAATCTTCAATGAGTCGTAATAAATCAACTATTAGAAAAAAAAGTTGCAGACATTACCACTATTGTAGATTACTTATGGCCTATTACCTTTTTGATAGATGGTATTTTTCTACAAATGATTTAGTACTGCTATATGGTAATAATGAGAATAATAAATGAGAGTAAAAAAGTTACAATAGTTCCATAAGAAAATCCTACTAGATTTTATCTTAATTAAAAATAAAACAAATATATATGAAAAAAAGAGAATATTGGTTAGACTTATTACATCATGTACCAAAATGGAATCACTGGCGCGAATTAAATCCAGAAGAAACCATAGACTTATCTGGTATCAATTTGAATAGTTATGATTTAGAAGCAATAAACTTTAGTGGATGCAATCTAAGTCATGTCAATTTTATTGGCAGTAATTTACGATTTGCCAACCTCAGTAATGCAGATTTAAGTCATAGTAACTTAATTGGAGTTAATTTAAGACTCGCTAACATGAGACGAAGCGTATTATTTAAAGCACGTTTGCATCGTAGTAATTTAAGTGAAGCTAATATGGTGCAGAGTTTTATTTGTGAGTCAGACTTCAGCAAAGCAATTTTTTATGAGACGGAATTAGGAGAAAGTAAAATTTATCAGACTTCTTTTTCTTATGCCAAATTCGTAAATACTCATTTGGGAAAAGCAGACATTTTCATGTGTAATTTTGATCATGCTATCATGGAAAGTGTTGATCTTCGTTGGGCTAACGTGATAAAAACCCCAATCAATTTTAATCAGGTTTAAAATAATAATTGAGAAGGAAACTTGATTAACTTTTCACCGTCTAGCAGATATAAAAACAGATAAATATTAAACAGTATATTTTATGATGATTAACAAAAATAAAACTTTAGCTATTTCTTTTGCTTTCATTACATTAGCTATTTTTGCTACTCCTACTAACGCCCAAAGTAACAATATTAATGGAAAAAATGAACCTTTTCAAAGTAATGAGAGAAACCCTTTTTATGGTGACGGCATTAATCCTCTTGACATAATTCATAATGCTAATTTTTTCAATAGTCGTAGTGGCTCAGATTTTGCCGAAGATACAGAAAACAACATCAATTCAGAAGCAGAGAATTTCAAACAATTACAACAAAAGAGAATTTTAGAAATGCAACAGCAGAAACAAAATCCTTCTCAGGAAATAGAAACAAACATTCAAAATTAATTGGCTATCTTACTCTGAGTATGTAAATTATTGGTTAAAGTAGGTTGATGGGCAACCAGAGATTATTAAGATTATTAAGTAGTAAAAAAAATAGTGATTTTAATTTCAGTCTATTGCTTTTGTGATAATAATTTGAGGCTCTTATTTTCTATTAAATTATCCTAACTACTGTAAAAAATCCAATTAATTTAGCTTTTTTTACTTTGAGCAAGTCTTGAGGGTATTTTTATTTACCGATAATGGTAGAGAAAAAACTGAGAATAATTTTTGCTCACACTTACCTTTATTTATTTTCTTATTTTCAATCTTTTCCTAAACTCATCGGAATGAGAAAAATTAAACAATAAAAACTGTTACTTGATACCTAAAACTTATATAAATCCGATATTTTAACATCGAAATTAGATTAGTCATTTTATCTCAAGGATATTTAATTTATGAATGTTTTAAATACATTATTTCCTCTTCAAATAGTCAACTAAAATCTGAAAGTCTTTTCTAGTAAACTCAAAATGATTCTTAAATAATTCTTAACCTATAATGAGAGCAAATCCTGAGAAGATAGTAAAGTAATTATTAAATTTATTAGGATTAAATCATAAATATGCTAGAACCAAGTGAAGTAGTAGATCTTTTTTTTAATCATTTACCAGTCAAAACCTTTCAACCTGGAGAGATTATCTTTCGTCAGGAAGAAAAAGGGAATTGTATGTTTGCTTTAATGTCTGGGGAAGTAGAATTAAGAAAAGATGATCAAGTAGTGGAAATAATCCATCAGCGCGATGTTTTCGGAGAAGGTGCTTTGGTTCAACCTGAACATAACAGATGTACCACAGCGATCGCACTTACAGAATGCAAAATAGCGGAATTAAATAGAGAAAGATTTTTATTTTTGTTACAAGAAACCCCTTTATTTTCCTTAGAAATTGTTAGGAGTCTTTCCAGCCGTTTGCGCAAAGTAAAGCAGAAATTATTAAAATAAACCATGAAAGTCTTAGTTCTTAATGCTGGTTCTAGTTCGCAAAAAAGTTGTTTATATGACTTAGATAGTCGGCAAAAAAAGCCAAATTTTATCTCTCCCATCTGGGAGGCAACTATTGATTGGACAGTGAACTTAGGACATACTTTATTAAAGGTGAAAAGTAATGGTCAAGAATATTCTACCTATTTATCAAACCATAATCGCCTAGAAAGCATTAAGACTATGCTTAAAACGATGGTTGAGGGTGAAACTAAGGTTTTAGAGCATTTATCCAATATAGATGTAGTTGGACATAGAGTGGTTCATGGAGGGACAAAATATTCTCAGGCAACTCTTATCAATCCTGAAGTTAAAGCCACGATTAAAAAATTAATTCCCCTTGCCCCTAATCATAACCCCGCCCATTTAGAAGGGATTGAGAGTGTGGAAAATATTTTGGGAGACATACCCCAAGTAGCTGTATTTGATACTGCCTTTCATACAAATATTCCTCTTCACGCTAAAATTTATCCTCTTAATCATGAATTCTACAAGCGAGGTATTCAACGATATGGTTTTCATGGTATCTCCCATGAATATGTTTCTCAACGTACTTCTGAGATTTTACAGCAATCTTTAAGTAATTTGAACTTAGTTACCTGTCATTTAGGTAATGGTTGCTCAATTACAGCAGTAAAAAATGGGCAAAGTGTTAATACAACCATGGGTTTTACTCCTTTAGAAGGGGTGATGATGGGTACTCGATGTGGTTCTATTGATCCTGCAATCGTAATTCATCTTATGACCGAATATGGCTATGATGGGGAGAAAATTAACCATATTTTGAATAAAGAATCTGGCTTATGGGGAATGTCTGAGATTTCTTCTGATTTAAGAACTATTTTAAAGGCTACATCCGAAAAAAATCAAAAAGCGATTTTGGCAGTAGAAATATATATTTTTCGATTACAAGAAGCGATCGCATCTATGCTACCATCATTAGGTAGTTTAGACGCTTTAGTTTTTACCGCAGGAGTAGGGGAAAATTCTGCTTTTATTCGAGAGAAAGTTTGTCAAGGTTTAGGGTTTCTTGGTTTGAAATTAGATTTAGAGAAAAATAACCAATCCCTCCTCAACGAAAATATTGCCACTGCTGACTCTAACTCTAAGATACTCATTATACCAACAAAAGAAGACTGGGCGATCGCTTCTCAATGTTTTCAATTAATGGAATCGAAAAATTAAGAAAAGGGCAAAGGTAAATAGTTGATAATTAATAACTTTTAACTCTTAACTCTTAACTCCTAACTCGTTTCTCCCTAACACCCCAACACCCTAATACCCTAAGCCCCGATTTTTCCCTTTCTCCCCAATCCCCCAACTCTACTCTTCTTCCCCCCATATAGTTTTAGACTCTGCCACCTTGAAGCCGTGATTGATTTGAGGATAAAAAAGAATTTCCCCTTGTTTTTTGTCAGGTTTATTGACTGAGTAATTACTTTCTCCTTTTCTTCTTGCAGAAGTTTTTTCCTCACTGGTATCTTCCGCCACTATTTCATACAAAATTGCGAATTTTTCCCCTTGATTTGCCTTTCTTAAAATTCTTCCTAATCTTTGAATATATTCCCTTGTTGAACCAGTACCTGATAAAATTATTGCTATCTTAGCAGAAGGCACATCAACCCCTTCATTTAACACATGAGAAGCAACAATTATTTTATAATCTCCTTCTTTATATTTCTGGAGAATTTCATGTCTTTCTTTCACTGGAGTTTGATAGGTAATTGCAGGAATTAAATACTCTTGAGAAATTTTATATACAGTATTATTATCATTAGTAAAAATGAGAATTTTATCAGGATAATGCTTTTCTATTAATTCAGTTAATAGTCTTAATTTACCTTGAGTTCCCATAGAAATTTCTTTTGCTTCTCTATGGGCTAACATTGCTTTTCTACCTTGATTTGAGCGACAACTAGCCTGAACAAAAAGTTGCCATCCTTGCAAACTTGACAGGGAAATATTATTCTCTTTTAAGAAATTATTTCTTGTTTTTATTGCCTGTTCATAACGTTGTTTTTCTTCTTTTTTCAGTTTGACTTTTAAAGAAATAACTTGATGTTGAGCAAGAGTTTTTCCTGATAATTCTTCAGGGGTTTTACGGTAAATAACTGAGCCTATTAAACGGTTTAAATAATGGTGGCCGCCATCTTCTCTTTCTGGGGTTGCGGTTAAACCTAAGCGATAAGGTGCAATAGATTCTTCTGCTATAACTTGAAAAAAGTCTGTGGGCAAATGATGACACTCATCAAAAATTAGCAGTCCGTAATGATTCCCTAAAGTTTTGGCATGAATTGCGGCACTATGATAGGTTGCAATCAAGATGGGGGTGCGATCATGAGAACCTCCTCCTAATAATCCTACTTCTATATTACTAAAGGAAGCCTTTATTTCCGCATACCATTGGTGCATCAAATCTAATGTTGGTACTACAATTAAAGTTGTTCTAGGAGTAGATGCGATGGCCATTTGAGCCAAAAAAGTTTTTCCTGCCGCCGTTGGTAATACTACAACTCCTTGTCTCTGAGCTTGTTTCCATGCTTCTAAGGCTTCTTGCTGGTGGGGGTAAGGAGTTTTATGACCCTGTAATTTTATGTCTAAAGGATAAAATTCTTTTGCTGAGTCAATTAGGTCAATATCCTCACTCTGTAAGGTTTCTATTAAGTAACGATAGTCTAAAGCCTGAATGCGAAATTTTTCGATGCGATCGTCCCAAGTAGCGTAGTCAATCCATGCTTTACCTCTTGGCGGTGGATGTAGAATTAACGTTCCTCTATCATAGGTTAGTCTAGTTGTTCGACTCATAAAATAGTCATAAAGGTCAAAAAGTCAGAATTAGCCCATTGTCATCTATTAAAACTAAATCAAATCACTAAGTTAGTATTTTGTCAAGATATAGTTAATATGAGGTAAAGAAAGATCGAAGAGTTCAGAAAATTGAATATGTTTCCATATACATTTATGTTAATTTTAGTTTCATAAGAGGGTTGTTAAATAAAATAGATAAAAAATATAGCATTAAATATATTTCTTAATATTGAATAAATAAAATAATGAAAAATAACAATAACTGTCAGGATTTATATAATTTGCAAAGATTTATAGATACTCAGGAAAAAATATATAAAACTGTTACTAATGAATTAAAAAATGGAAAAAAAAGCTCCCATTGGATGTAGTTTATTTTTCCTCAAATTAATGGTTTAGGTAAAACCTCAATTTCTATTTTCTATAGTATTAGAAGTATTCAAGAAGCAAAAGAATATATCAATCATGATTTACTAGGGAAAAGATTAAAAGAGTGTGTAACAATACTGCTCACGATAGAAGAAACATCCTCCGAAACAATCTTTGGTTTTCCTGACTGTATGAAATTAAAATCTTCTCTGACTTTATTCTCTGAAATATCTGATGGAGATTCCATTTTTCATCAGGGGTTAAACAAATTTTTTCAAGGTAATAAAGATGATAAAACTTTGCAAATATTATCAATATTAGAACAATAATTAAAATAATAAAAGGTGAAACGAATTAATATTTTTTGTGATAAAAGACTGTGTGTCGGTTGATTTTTAATAGCAATTACTACAGCTAAACTATTTTACTTTTTTGAAAAAGTATTGTTAATATAATTATATAACTGTAACTACTATATTTGCATAATTACAAGAGTTTTGTAATTAAATAAAAGAGAAAATTATCACCTGAACAGATAATATTCTTTCTCTCGTCACCAAATTCTTAAAAAATATTTGCCACTACTATATAATAAAATTAATTCCAACTGATAAAACAAAATACAGTTTATTGACATGATTAATTATAAGTTAGTTCAAGAAGAATTAGGAAATATTAAGCAAATTACAGAAGAAGAAAAAATAAAAAAACTCTCTCAAGACTACTATTATTTTAGTCCAATATTGTCAGAAAAATTAGCTGATAAAACAGGAGATTTGGTCGTACAACCAACCAGCGAGGCTGAAGTTCTACACATTGCAAAAATTTGTGTAAAACATCAAATTCCAATTACGATTAGAGGAGCAGGTACTGGCAATTATGGTCAGTGTATCCCTCTCAATGGGGGAATTATACTAGACATGACAGAAATGAATAAAATTCAGTGGATAAAATCTGGTATTGCTCGAGTTGAAGCGGGAGTGAAAATGAGTGTTTTGGAAAGGGAGGCTAATAAGCAAGGATGGGAATTAAGAATGATTCCTTCTACTTATAAAATTGCTACTTTAGGAGGATTTATTGGCGGTGGTAGTGGTGGAATTGGCTCAATTAATTATGGTCAATTAAGAGATAGAGGAAATGTACATAAAGTTAAAGTTGTTACTTTAGAAAAAGAACCAAGAATTATTGAATTAATAGGAGATGAAACTCAACAAATTAATCATGCTTATGGCACAAATGGTATTGTTACGGAAATAGAAATTCCTCTTGCTCCTGCTTATAATTGGTCAGATTTTATCGTGGTTTTTGATGACTTTATGAATGCTGTAAAATTTGGTCAAGTCTTATCTGATAGTGATGGAATTATTAAAAAATTAGTTAGTATCCATGCTTATCCTATTCCTAACTATTTTTTAGCTCTTAAATCTTACTTGCCACAGGGAAAAAGTTGTGCTTTTTTAACTATTGCTGATAATTCTTTTTTACCTTTACAAGAATTAGTGAAAGAATTTAAGGGAGAAATAACTTATAATCCTCAAGATGAATCTGAAAAACCTTTAAAACTCATCGAATTTACTTGGAATCATACCACGTTTCATGCTAGAAACATTGACCCCAGTTTGACATATTTACAAACTTTTTTTTGGAATTTAGAGCAAGTAGAGAAAATGTATAAACACTTTGGGGATGAAGTTATGATTCATTTGGAATTTTTAAGGGTAGGAGGAAAAGCTATTCCTGCTGGATTACAGTTGGTTAAATTCACTTCAGAAAAACGACTTAATGAGATTATAAAATATCATGAGGATAATGGGGCGAATATTGCCAATCCACACACTTATATTTTAGAAGATGGAGGTAGAAAAAAAGTAGAACCTGAACAACTTAAATTTAAACACATGGTTGATCCTTTTGGGTTAATGAATCAAGGTAAAATGAGAGCATGGAATCAATAACTAAATTAACTAAATTTGTGAGTTAGTAACTATGATTTACCAAAAAAATTAACTATTTCTTGAGCAATAAATTCCGTCCCATTTTTGTCTAATTTATTATTAGTTAAAGGTGCGATCGCATCTTGTTTTAAGAAATCCCAGTTGCCCTCAAAAAAATCAGCATAATTAATAATGCGATGATAGCCATAGTTACGTAAACCATCAAGGAGAATTTGAGCCTCCGCAAAACCATCACGGGTAATACTAATTACAGGCACATCAAGACGTAAACTTTCTGCAAAAGTGCTATAACCCGGTTTAGAGGCAACTTTTCCGCATACGGGCATAAAATCCACTGGGCGTAAACTATGGCCATCAATTCTTAATAAATTAGGCAAATCAGGGGCATTTTTCGCAAAAGTAATAAATTGCCAATCAGAGAAACTAGCAAGATTTTCGTAGGGAATCGCTTCTAACCCTAATCCTCCAAAAGTTAGTAAAACTGTTTTCTCCTTTGGCTTAATCAATTCAAACTTATCCCTTAAAACTTCACAACTATAACGAGGATTACCCCCTGTTAAACCTACATCTTCGAGCAAGGGAAAACTAGACATATCCTCTGCTAAAGGTAAACGAAATAAACGCTCAACCTTTTCATAACGACTTCTGAGCCAATGTGTAACTTCTTGAAAATCATCTCCCCAAGCCTGATAGATAAAATCCCAACCGAAATTACTCATCATCCAACAAGGAATACCAGCTTTTTGGGCAATAGTAGAAGCCATCCCCGGAATATCAGCTAAAATTAGGCTAACCTTATTTAAACGAATAAAATCCACCTCTCCTGCTACAATCTCCCCTTCTTTTTGACAATACTCTTTCATTTTTTCCAGAGTTGCCCCCAAATCCATGGTTAAACTATCAGACTGAATAACCCCCACATCAAACGCCCGTAAACGATGAATAAAATCACCCTCTATATAAGACTCTAATAACCAACGGGGTGCAGTAGTGACGATTACCAATAAAATATCGGGATTGAGTTTCTGCACTTGTGAAGCTACCGTAGCCACACGCACTGCGTGACCAAAACCATGATTGGTTATAGCTAAGTATAGAACAGGTCGAGACATAATTAAGAATTAAGCTAAAAAATATTCTAATTGATTTAATACCGATTTATGTAATGATTTAATTCAAGTAGTGTGAGCAAAAAATTATCTAAAACTTAGATTATGATTCTATAACCAAAAAGTCTATCTTTATTTTTAATTCTGCCACTACTCTAAAAAAACCCTAGAGATAAAGGGGGAGGGCAAGAGACAAAAGTGTTGAATTAACACTAACCCTAACACCTAACCCTCTAATTTCCAAACACTTCTACTCCTCTAACCAAACCGGTGGTAGTTGGGTAGGACGATTCGGTAATTGCATTAAGCCTATTTCTGTAAGGCGAATAACGGTTTTTAAGGATTCCACTAAATCAGGATCGAAACGAGTACCACTGTAACCTTGACATTTTTCTAAAGCAGTAGAAGGACTATAGGCAGGGCGATCGCCTCTTGGTTGAGTTAATTCTTGAAAATAACTAACTAAGCCTAAAATTCGAGCTTCTAGGGGTATCTGTGTACCTTTTAAACCGTCAGGACTACCACTGCCATCCCAATATTCTAACTGATGTAATACAATTTCGTTAATTGGTTGTAATTCACTCATAGATGAGAGTAAACGGGAACTAAGAATGGGTCTATCCTTCCAAAATTGTGCTGTTTCAGGATTTTGACTTTTTCGGGCGAATACCTCTTGGGGAGCTTCTGCCAAGCCAATACGGAATAATAATCCTGCCAATCTTAACCTTCTCAATCGCAAAGTTGGTAAATCAAGAATTTGTCCAAGGGTTTCTGCAAGGGCTGATACCTGTAAACTGGCACAGGGGTTATAAGGGTCATTTTGATCAACTCTTTGTGCCATGCGTAAAAATGCCTGTAGTTTACTAGCTCCTAAATTGCGATTTAATTTGAGGGCTTGTCCTTCTAAATCCCTTAATTCTCTTGTTTGGCGATTAACGGTGTACAATTCTTCTTGACTCATTTGCAAGTATGAAACAATGCGATTTACTACCCCTGATAAATCCACTGCACCACTGGCAGGAATATTTTTGAGATGCGATCGCTCTTGATGCAATTTTTCCGTTAAACTGGGGTTATAATGGGAAGTGCTTTGAGTTAAGATGGTAAAAGCCTTTTCTACTAGGGTGCGATCAAAAGTCCATAAACCATAAAATTTTCTTTCCGTATCTATTTGAGGCTCACCACCTTGATAATATTCTTCGGGGGATAACTCCCGACAAAGCACCATCGCCGCATAATCAGGAGCTAAAATAACTAAATTCCACTCTTGTACTAAACAATCATCCTCTGCAAGATGAATTAAGTCCACGTTTGCCAATTGACTGGTAGGATGATCAGCAAAACCACTGTCTGCCACTGCCGCTATAGTAATATGACGGGAATGAATGGCTAAATCTCGATAGCGCTCTGCTTCTTGTAAGTACCATTTCCCTTTCTGGAAGGTTACAAACAATAATGGTTTATATTTTTCTTCCTCATAATGATGTTGTAGAATATGATCTTCTAAGGCATGACAAAGGGCAACTAAAGTATTTTTAAAATAAACACCATAGCTAGAGGGTAATTTGTCTTCTCCAAGAAGATTCTTTAACTGATTCAATGTAGAATCTACGTGCATGATTTTCTAATAATTGCTTTTTGTATATTCTTGTGAAACTCAATTTTTATGAAGGTTATATGCTAACACTGGAAATAAAGAATAAAAAGATTAAAGACTCAGAATTTTAGAAATAAGCAGTCTCAATAACTATTAATTATCCAATATACACCACTAAAACCATCTCTGTTCAACAGAAAAATTATTGCTGTATTTAGGTTTCAGGTTTTATCTTACTTTTTCTATTAATTATTAAAAATGATTCAAATGCTTACCTGTTGACTGTTGCTTACTACCTCCTGAAAATTCAGATGAGTCCTAGCTTATAAAGTAACAGGGGATTCTACATAAATAGTTGGCTCTTGCATAATAAAGTTAATACCATAGGTTAACAACTGCTCAGAAATATTTTCGTTAGCTAATTCTAAAAGTCTTTTTCTCAGTTTAATTGAGCTTTCATTTGAACCCAAAATAAAAAATGTTACCCTTGCTCTTGTTTGGGATTGCTTTTCGGGAATAAAAAGAGCTACTTTTGTACTATCAGGGTCAATACCGAATAAAGCGTTTGTGCATTTTTTGACAATATCTTCTACTAAGGCTTGTTCACTATCTTCGAGAATCCTCGCAAAATCAAGATAAAGTAACACCATGACTTTTTTGCCTCTAGTGATATTTTCAATCTCCACATTTGCCATCATCGAATTAGGCACAATCATTAATGTACCTTTTCCCGGTATTCTAATCTTCGTTGACCTTAATCCGATCGATTCTACCCTACCATACAAACCATTATTGAGACGAATATACTCACCCACAATAAAAGGTCTATCTAAATAAAGAACACAAGTACCTAATAATTGTTCAAGAGTTTTCTGAGCCGCAAATGCGATCGCAATTCCCCCCAACCCCAAACTGGCCAAAAGTCCCACCAAATTTATTTCTAACCTTTTGGCAAAGGCAACCGCCGCCACAAAGCCAATAATAACGTTAATAACAGTCTCTAAAACCAACAATAACTCATCAACTTCTTTCCCTAATTTTTGAATTAAATCAACACCATAAATTAAAACTATTTGTCGAAATAAGCGAGAAGCTAACCATGCCATACTCAAAATTAAACTAAGGTCAACAATAAAATTAAGAACTCGATAAAGACCTTGATAATTAATAATAAAATTGAGAGATAATGACCATAAAATTAGTGTTCCAGTTAACCTAAATATACCTTTTAAAGGTTGTATTATTTTCTCAGAAAATTCATTTAAAGGTTGTTTTGATAATCGAGAAATACCTAAAATACAAAGATTAGGAGTGTATCTTCCTGCAATAAAACTAACTACTATTAATAAGAAAAAAAAACCAAATTCCAAAGATAATTTCGTAATAATAGCTTGATTTTCTTGGGTTAGCCATGAGATGATTAAATCATTAATAACATTCATGATTATAATAAAATTGAGAATAAATAAATTATAAATAACAAGTCATAAACTGTTGAATTCACCATTTTAATAAAATTAAATTGTTATAGGTGAATCCACATTAATACTGTCATCTTCTAAAGTAAAATCTATACCGTACTCTTCTAACTTTTGACGAATATTTTGATTAGCAATATTTAATAACTGACGGCGTAAATCCATAGAAACTTGTTCCGAACCTAACAAGAAAAAACTAATTTGTGCCTGACTAAATTCTTTTCTCTCATTCTTATTTACTTGTTTAAATTTGACTTCCGTATTCTTCGGATCAATGCCAAAAATATCTTTAGTGCTATCTAAAATAATCTGTCTAATCAACGCCATTTCGTCTAGTTCTAAGGTACTATAAAAAGTTAAATAAACAAGAGAAATAACTTTTTTTGCTCCTGTAAAATTTTCAATATTTGTTTGAGTTAAAGAACTATTAGGAATTACCATTAATGTTCCTTTTCCTGACACTCTGATTTTTGTTGATCTCAAGCCGATAGATTCTACCCTGCCAAAAGTACCATCAGGCAAACCAATATAGTCATCAAGAACAAATGGACGGTCTAAATATATTACCACTCCTCCTAATAATTGTTCAAGGGTTTTTTGTGCCGCAAAAGCAACAGCTAATCCTCCAATTCCTAAACTAGCTAATAAGCCAAATAAATTAATGCTATGTACCTGAGCAAAAATGAATATAATTAGTAAGAATATAATTGCATTAGCCGAATATTTACCAACAATTAAAAATTCACTATTAATCTTTTTTTGACTTTGTAAAGCCGCATCAAGTAGGTAATTGTCAAATAAAGGCTTAAACCATTTTACTCCCAACCAAATAGTTAAAATTGAAATAACTAAACTTAAAATAATTTCACTCACTTTCACTGGTGGAGGAAAATTATTAATTAGTAAGGCAATGTCACCCAAAGATAAAAACCAAATCAATGTCAAAAAACCCAAATCAGGTTTAATAACTTCCGAATAAAATTTTCTGCTTTGATAAGGAATAAATTGCTCTGTTAAATATACAATTAGCTTCTTAAAATAATTGAAAATTATAATAATGCCTAAAATAATAGTTACAACTATTCCTAACTTAAAAAAAAGCTCATAATCCAGCGTGATACTCATTATAAAAAAACTCAAATAAACTTACTCTGATTACATCTTTGAATATGGATGATGACTCGATAAATAGTTTACGAGATGATTATATTTCAGGTTTGATTAAAAAATTGATAATTAATAATCAATAATGAATCCCATATATCAGAAATAGGAATAACTAGATCCTATAACATAAAATAATTAATTGATAAAATTATTCGTCATACTAATTTCAATTAGTTAATCAGTCAACGCAATACTAAATTTAATTAAACAAATGAAAAGAAGAACTTTACTAAGTGCAGGTTTAGGGGCTTTTTGTATAGCAATACCTTCAATTATTGCTTTTATCCTAGGAATGGAAGAAAGTAAAAGTGAAGAAAATACATCAATCAAGAAATTGAATCTAACCCAAGCCCAATGGAAAAAAAAATTAACTCCAGCCCAATACCATATCCTAAGAGAAGAAGGAACGGAGAAACCTTTTTCTAGTGCTTTGAATGATGAAAAAAGAAAAGGGATTTATATTTGTGCAGGGTGTGATTTGCCTCTTTTCAAATCAGAAATGAAGTATAACAGTGGAACAGGTTGGCCTAGTTTTTACGATACTATTACTCAAGCAGTGGAAACTAAGACTGATTTTAAATTATTGATTCCCCGCACTGAATATCATTGTGCTAGATGTGGAGGGCATCAAGGTCATGTATTTAATGATGGTCCAAAACCCACGGGAAAAAGGTATTGTAATAATGGTTTAGCCTTAAAATTTATACCCGAAACCTAAAAATGAGCAAAATACTGGCCATCATAATTTCTGTATTCCTAATTTTAACTCCTTCTGCTAATGCTCAAACAGAGAAGATACAAACTGCAACATTTGCTGGGGGATGTTTTTGGTGCATGGAACCTCCCTACGACAAAATAGAAGGAGTAATCTCTACCACCTCTGGTTACACTGGCGGTAATGTCAAAAACCCTACTTACAAACAAGTGAGTAAAGGGCAAACAGGTCATGCTGAAGCAGTTCAAGTTAAATATGATAGTAGCAAGGTTAACTACGCTACGCTCTTAGATATTTTCTGGAAAAATATTGACCCTACCGTGAAAAATCGCCAATTTTGTGATGTTGGAAATCAATATCGTAGTGCGATTTTTTACCACAGTGAAGAGCAAAAACAACTCGCTTTAGCTAGTCGAGACAAAGTTGAAAAGCAGTTAAATGAAAAAATTTATACCCAAATTACTCCAGTTAAAGACTTTTATCCTGCTGAAGAGTATCATCAAGACTATTACAAGAAAAATCCCTTATTGTATAAGTACTATCGTTTTCGCTGTGGTAGAGATCAGAGATTGGAGGAAATTTGGGGAAGTTAGTTAATAATTAAGCAAAGGGGAGATGAGTTGAGAAGTGGTGCATCAGGAGATTAGGGAATTAGGGAGAAACTAATTCTTAGATTGCTAATTGCCTTTCTATTGTTTTCTTTTTATTAAGAAATATTAAATACCAGTAAAAATGTCTTAGATAAAGGAATATCAAGAGTTTGCCATTTCTAACAGCGAGACTATTCTGAGAAAAATGTGACAATTTGTTAAAATATTTGCTAGAAATAGAAAAAGTAATTTGGCAAAGATACTTAAATCGTATCGAAAAACGGAGTTACATTAACTCTAACTCATGCTATATTAAGAAAAGTTAATTGCAGATCAGTATTATTGCTGAGTAGCAGTGCCGTCTCCAATAATATAAAGAGAGACAATATAAAAGTAAAACTTGACAAGTTAAAAAAAGAAAGATTATGACCATTGCAGTCGGACGTGTGCCGGAAAGAGGATGGTTTGATGTCCTTGATGACTGGCTCAAAAGAGACCGCTTTGTATTCGTTGGTTGGTCTGGTATCCTTCTTTTCCCTTGTGCTTATTTAGCTTTGGGTGGTTGGTTAACTGGTACTACCTTTGTTACTTCTTGGTACACTCATGGTTTAGCTAGTTCTTACTTAGAAGGTGCGAACTTCTTAACCGTTGCTGTGTCCTCTCCTGCGGATGTTTTTGGACATTCCTTATTATTCTTATGGGGTCCTGAAGCTCAAGGAGACTTCACCCGTTGGTGTCAAATCGGCGGTTTATGGCCTTTCGTGGCATTACACGGAGCTTTTGGTTTAATTGGCTTCATGTTACGTCAGTTTGAAATTGCTCGTCTTGTGGGTATTCGTCCTTACAATGCGATCGCATTTTCTGCTCCTATCGCTGTATTTGTAAGCGTATTCTTAATGTATCCTTTAGGACAATCTAGCTGGTTCTTTGCACCTAGCTTCGGTGTTGCGGGTATCTTCCGTTTCATCTTATTTTTCCAAGGATTCCACAACTGGACTCTTAATCCTTTCCACATGATGGGAGTTGCAGGGGTGTTAGGAGGAGCTTTACTTTGTGCTATTCACGGTGCAACAGTAGAAAACACTTTATTCCAAGACGGTGAACAAGCAAACACTTTCCGTGCTTTTGAACCTACTCAGGCAGAAGAAACCTATTCTATGGTGACTGCTAACCGTTTCTGGTCTCAAATCTTCGGGATTGCTTTCTCTAACAAACGTTGGTTACACTTCTTCATGTTATTCGTTCCTGTAACTGGATTATGGATGAGTGCGATCGGTGTTGTTGGTTTAGGCTTTAACCTTCGTGCTTATGACTTCGTATCTCAGGAGTTAAGAGCCGCAGAAGATCCCGAATTTGAAACTTTCTATACCAAAAATATTTTATTAAACGAAGGGTTGCGCGCATGGATGGCGCCCCAAGATCAACCCCACGAAAAATTTGTATTCCCAGAGGAGGTACTTCCACGTGGTAACGCTCTCTAATCCTATTGGCGGACGTGACCTAGAATCTACTGGTTTTGCATGGTGGTCTGGTAATGCTAGACTTATCAACTTATCTGGTAAATTATTAGGTGCTCACGTCGCTCACGCAGGTTTAATTGTCTTTTGGGCAGGGGCAATGACCTTATTTGAAACTGCTCACTTCATCCCTGAAAAACCCATGTACGAACAGGGATTAATCCTATTACCTCACATTGCTACTTTAGGCTGGGGTGTAGGTCCTGGTGGTGAAGTTGTGGATACTTTCCCCTTCTTCGTCGTTGGTGTACTTCACATCATTTCCTCCGCAGTTTTAGGCGTAGGTGGTTTATATCATGCTTTGCGTGGTCCTGAAACCTTAGAAGAATATTCTAGTTTCTTTGGCTACGACTGGAAAGATAAAAACCAAATGACCAATATCATCGGTTATCACTTAATCCTTTTGGGGGTTGGTGCATTATTGCTTGTATTTAAAGCCATGTTCTTCGGTGGTGTATATGATACTTGGGCACCTGGTGGTGGTGATGTTCGTATTATCACCAATCCTACCTTGAACCCTGCGATCATCTTTGGTTACTTAATCAAAGCTCCTTTCGGTGGTGAAGGTTGGTTTATCAGTGTTAACAACATGGAAGACATCATCGGTGGTCATATCTGGGTTGGCTTAATCTGTATCTCTGGTGGTATCTGGCACATCTTAACCAAGCCTTTTGGTTGGGTACGTCGTGCTTTCATCTGGTCTGGTGAAGCATATCTTTCCTACAGTTTAGGTGCTTTATCCTTAATGGGATTCATCGCTTCTACTATGGTTTGGTACAACAACACGGCTTATCCTAGTGAATTCTATGGTCCTACTGGTGCTGAGGCTTCTCAAGCTCAAGCGTTAACCTACTTAATCCGTGACCAAAGATTGGGTGCGAACGTCGGTTCTGCTCAAGGTCCTACTGGTTTAGGTAAATACTTAATGCGCTCTCCCACTGGTGAAATCATCTTCGGTGGTGAAACCATGCGTTTCTGGGACTTCAGAGGTCCTTGGTTAGAGCCTCTTCGTGGTCCTAACGGTTTAGACTTAGACAAAATCAGAAACGATATTCAACCTTGGCAAGTACGTCGTGCGGCTGAATACATGACTCACGCTCCTTTAGGTTCTTTAAACTCTGTAGGTGGCGTTATTACTGACGTTAACTCTTTCAACTATGTATCTCCCCGTGCGTGGTTAGCTACCTCTCACTTTGTGTTAGGTTTCTTCTTCTTAGTTGGCCACTTATGGCACGCTGGAAGAGCAAGAGCTGCGGCTGGTGGTTTTGAAAAAGGTATCGAAAGAGAAACCGAACCCGTATTAGCAATGCCCGATCTCGACTAATTCCAGTTTAATTGAGATTAATTAATAGCCTCTGCCTTCGTGGTGGGGGCTTAATTTTTATATGAAACTAAGATAGTCTTATGTTTTTTGATAATAAAACCTCTATTTACCTTTGTTTATTAGCTTTTATTTTCGGTTTATTATTAACAGGATATTTTAGTTTTTCACAAGGTTTTTATTTAGGTTTATTCTCTTTTATTTTTTTGTTTATTACTGGTGCTATCCTTAAGAATAAAAGATTTTTAATTATTGATTTACGTTATATTTTTATTATATTTTTGGTTTTTATCACAGGTTTTTACTATTATTATTTTCGGCTACCTTCTGTTAGTGATTTCGATATTAGTCATTATATTTCCCATTCTTTTTATAATCGGGTTGCAGTGGAAGGGGTAATTTTAACAACTCCAAGAGTTAATCAAAACCACAAATCAAGGTTTATTTTTCAGGCAAGAGAGTTAGTTAAGGAAAATAACGAAAGGGAAAAAGTCACGGGAAAAATTTATGTTACTTCTCCTTTGTTAGAGGTAAATGGTTTATTCCCTTCTACTGTGGTGATTTTAGAGGGAAATTTATATCAACCATCTCCGCCCTTGAATCCAGATGGTTTTAATTTTGCTGAGTATTTGCAGAGGCAAGGAGTTTTTTCAGGATTATCAGCAAATTCTGTCAATGTAGTTAAGGAGGGTAATCGCTGGAATGGGTTTTTATTTTGGATACGAAGGCGAATAATACAAACTCATGTTCGTTTTTTAAATATACCATCAGGTGGTTTAGTCAGTTCGATGGTGATGGGAAGTCGTGGTGTAGATTTAGATTGGCAGTTACAAGAGTCTTTTCGTTTGGCTGGTTTAGCTCATGTTTTAGCGGCATCTGGATTCCATGTTTCTTTGTTATTGGGGTTAATTTTAGCTGTTACTCAGTCTTTTTCCTCTCGCACTCGTTTTTTGATAGGGGGGCTAACTTTATTTATTTATGCTACTGTTACGGGTTTTTATCCCTCAATTCTTCGAGCTTGTTTGATGGGTTTTGGTGTTTTAGTAGCGATTGTTAATGAGAGAAAAGTGCGAGTTTCTGGTAGTCTTTTGTTAGTAGCCGTAATTTTGTTATTAATTAATCCTCTCTGGATTTTTGACTTAGGCTTTCAGCTCAGTTTTTTGGCTACTTTTGGATTAATTGTTAGTTTGCCTACTATTGTTCAAAAATTAGATTGGTTGCCTCCAACTTTTGCTAATCTTATTGCTGTGCCTTTGGCGGCAACTCTTTGGACTTTACCGCTTCAATTTTACTATTTTCACCGCTTCCCTCTCTATGGTATTTTGACTAATATTTTGTCAACTCCTCTGGTTATTATTATTACTTTAGGTGGAATTTTTACTGCTTTTATTGGTGTTTTTATCCCCATAGTCGGAAGTGCGATCGCATTTATTTTTTATCCTATAATTTGGCTCTTAATTAAATTAGTAGAAATTAGTAATCAACTACCTTTAAGCTCGATCGCAGTTGGGCAAATAAATATTTTCGTCTTAACTATTATTTATCTCATTTTCTTGGTAACTCTTTATATAAAACCGATCAATAAATATAAATATTTTTTGATTATTTTTACATTAATCTTGATAATTTTTCCCTTGATTTATCAAAAACTAACCTTGATACAAATAACAGTAATTGATAATCCATATCAACCGACAATAGTTATACAGAATAAAAGTAACACTGCTTTAATTAACTTAGGAGATAAAGATAATGTTTATTTTACAATACTACCTTTTTTAAGAAGTGAAGGTATTAATTCCTTAGAATTAGTTATTGATAATCGAAATCATGAATCATCAAATATTTTAACCAAATATTTATCCGTCAAAAATATTAATCAATTCCATCAAAACAAAATTAACTCTATTAAAATTATAGACATAAATCCCCATTATATTTATTTCACTCTCAAAAATAAGAGCTTTTTAGTTGTTCAAAAACAAATAGATAGTCTTAAACAATATAATAACTTTGATTATGTAATTGTAACAGCTAACAATGTTAGTTATGATTTCTTAGAAAATATTAATTTTCATTCAATAATCTCAAAAAATACAAAATTAAAAACAAATTTAGAAAATGTAAAAGTGTCACCTATAAATAATAATTTTATTCAATGGCAACTCAAAAACAAATGATAAAATTTTGATTCCCTGACTTCTCTTTGACTTTGTATCTTATAAGATAAGAAAAAAGTGAAATTACTTTTAGAAATTGATAACAATAATTAAGCTAAAATTTATCCTCATATTCTCATTCCCAATCGAATTAAACTGCCTCATCTACCAATAAATTGCCTCCTAAAATAACTTGATTTAGGTCGATAATGCCCAGCATTTTATCTTGATAAGGAATAACTCCCTGTAGATATTCTTGATTAACAGACTCATTGTCGGTGTTTTCTTCTAGTTTCAAATCATTGGGATTCATCATATAAATATCATTAACTGCATCAATGATAATCCCGACAACAACACCATCAACATTGACAATTACTGCCTGATTTTCTTCCTTTAAACCTGATGATTGTAAATTAAATTCTTCTCGAATATCAATCAAAGTGATAATTTCCCCTCTTAGGTTAAGATTGCCCAAAATAAATTTAGGTGTACAAGGAATGGGAGTATATTTTTTAAACTTAATAAATTCCTGTACTAAAGATAATTCGATACCAAAAAACTCTTGATTTAAGGTGAAAATAGAAATGGGTTTTAAGCCTGTAAAATCTTTTAATTTAGTTGATTCTCTGAGGTTATTTGCCCGTTTTTGTAATAATTTTCTCTCGTATTCACTAGCTTGAGGAAAAAATACGGTTTTTCTAATTACTTCTTTTTCTCCTTCAGTTAAAGTATCATTTTCAGGATTAGCGAGAGATTCTTCCTCAATTTCAAATAAGTCTAAATCAAGGGATAATTCCTGCGATTCTGTATATCTTAACAATTTTTGGGGATCTAATAATAGGATTAATTGATCCTCTTTTTGTACCACTCCTGAGATAAATTTTTCCTGTTTTAATTCCGTTAAAGTCACATCATAAGGCAATTCAGAAGTGATATTTCTTTCATCGATTAAACTAACTTCATGAACTTCATTAGCGATGATACCTAATTTTAATTTTTCATGGTTTAAAATCACTACATTATCATTGACATGATAGTCTATTTCTTCATAACCAAAACGCAAGTTTAAATCCATCACGGGGATAATTTCACCCCTCACATTTACCGCCCCAATTATGTCTTTTGGTGCTTCAGGAATCGATGCTAATTGAGGTAGGAAAAAAATCTCTTGGATGTTTTCCGCAGGTAAACCGTAGGTTAAGTTATTGTAGTTAAAAGTTAAATAGTAGCCCATAATTTTAGTTCTCCAAATATGTATTAAAAGAGTAAAAATTTAAACTTCAGTTCTCCCTTATTAAGGGTTAGATTGTTTGATTTTGTGAATTTGATTTAACTCAAAACCATAATTTTTAATCAATCTAGCCATTTTTTTGAGAAAATCCATTATGATCAAAAATTGTGATATTTTATGAATGTTGAGTTAAATTTATTTAACGTTCGCTGTTAGCAATGAAATTTATTTCATTGTGGGATAATTTTTGTGCAATAATTTTGGGGTTTTGGTGGGGATTGCTCACCCTACAAATTTTAATTTTTAATTCTTAATTTTAAAATAGGTTTACGCAGACGAAAGCCCTTGTAAATCTGAGATTAAATCCCCTACTTTTATATTATCTAATTCCTTAATTTCTTTATCTAATGGTAAGTTTTGTAAAATTTTTAATGCGGATTGTCTCATTTTTTCACTGCGTTTTAAATCGCCCTCCTGTTGATATAATGTGCTTAAGTTTAAGTAAGCCATAAAGGATGTTGGTTCGAGATAAATTACTTTTTTTAGGGCGTTTTTCGCTTCTTCTAAGTTACCGTTTTCCTCTTCTATTTGTGCTAATAATAAATAGGGTTTTGCTTGTAAATTATCTAGGCTAAAGGCTTTATGACACCATTGCTGGGCAGACTCATATTTCCCTAAATTTGCCTCTAATTCTGCCATTAAATAGGTGGCTTTAAAATGTTTAGGAAATTGTCTCAATACTTGTTCTAATTTTCTTTGAGCTAAATAATAAGACTTATGGCTTACTAATTGCTCAATTTCATGAAGAATCTCATTATCTTTATCTTTTTTTTCTGGTATTTTTTCTGTTTTTAACGGTTGTTGAATAGGATTATATTTTTTCTGGTTATTATTATTAAGGGATGGATTAAAAGTATAAGAATTGCTAGTATTATTATTGCTAAAAGAGTATTTTTGATTAATGGTAGTGGATAAATTTTGTTTGTCTTCGGTTTTGATGGTTGGTAATGGGGTTTGAGGTTTAAAGGATTGAGAAGGAGTGGTAGTGGCGGCGGCGTGAGAATATTGTCCGCTACGGCGTTGATATATGATAGACTCGGAAAATAATTTCGTTTGAAAGGCTTTTACTTGAGTATTGTTTAATTCGGCATGACCTGTGATTAAATATCCATTAGGCTTAAGGGTATTAAAGAATTTCTCTACAACTCGGTTAATGGCGTTTTCTGTGAAGTAGATAAAGACATTACGACAGATAATCAAATCCATGTCATTTAATTCTATTTCTAAATGGGGCATTTGATCCCTAACGAGGTTAACTTGTCTATATCTGACTAATTTGCGAATATCGTCATAAAGTTGGTAATATCCTGCACCGCTTTTGAAGTATTTTTCTTTGATGTCGTCTTCTACTTGGCGAAATGACCATGTATTGTATAATGCTTTTTTAGCCTGTGATAAAGACTCTCTATTAATATCTACCCCCAAAATTAAGATATTCCAATTTTCTATATCAGGGATTAATTCTTTGAGTAAAATGGCGATCGAATATGGTTCTTGCCCTGTAGAACATCCAGCACTACAAAAACGGAGGGATTTGATTCTTTGATTACGGCGAATTAAGTCGGGTAGGATGGTTTGTTTGAGGAGGGAAAATTGCCCTTTATCACGGAAAAAGTAACTTTCTCGGTTGGTAGTCAGACAGACGAATTTTTGCCATTCTTCTTCGGCTTCTGGGGTTTCGGAGATTAATAAGTCGTAGTAGCTTTGGGGAGTGAGAATTTTTAATTCTTTCATTCTACTGTAGATATTATCACCCATTGCCACATAATTTTGCGATCGAATCTCAATACCTGTTTGTTTTGCAATCAAAGTGATAAAGTCTTCTCTTAATCTCGGTGATAAGGTTTCTAATGTCATGGTTTTTTTCTCCGTGTTAAGAATCAATTGATTACAATAAAGGTTTAAGAATGCGTTGTTTGAGGCAGAAAAATGAGTTTAAGCAAAAACTTAGAGGATTTATATGAAATTGATGATAGTTTATGGTTAGAAAAAACTATTAATTTAATTAAGGAAAACCGTTGGCAAGATTTGGATAAATTACATTTAATTGAGGAATTAGAGGGCGTGGGTAAAAGAGATAAGTTAGCGGTTGCTAGTTTGTTAGAACAAGTGATTCGTCATCTTCTATTATTAGAATATTGGGATAATGAGTATGAAAGAAGTCATCGTCACTGGATGGCAGAAGTTAGGGCTTTTCGTCGTCAATTAAATAAGAATTTAACCACCAATTTACGCAATTTTTTGAGAGATAATTTGGATAGTATTTATCAAGATGCCCGTCAATATGTGCAAATAAAGTCGAATCTTGATGTTTTTCCTTTAGAATGTCCTTATTCTCTTGAGCAGTTGTTAGATGAGTCCGCCAACAATTAAAAGGTTTCAGGTTTCAGGTTTTAGAGAATTTCTTAATACTCATTACTCCTTTTAAGGAAGGGAGACGCTTCCCATCTTTCCACCTCAACCCATAACCAGTTTCAACAATCTAGGGGTTATTTCCGTTACTGGTAGTATGGTTTTAGCTCCACCCATCTTGATAGCCTCTTGGGGCATTCCAAAAACAACGCTAGTGGCTTCATCTTGGGCGATGGTGTATGCTCCTCTCTGTTTTAGGTCAAAAAGTCCTCTCGCTCCGTCTCGTCCCATACCTGTCATTAAAACCCCAATAGCAGACGATTTATAATAATCGGCAATGGTTTGGAATAATACAGTGGCGGAGGGGCAATGGCTATCGACGGGGATGTCATCACCGCAGTAGAATCGCCCTTGTTTATCGATTTTCAGATGGAGTCTGTCGGGGGGGAAGTAGATGTTGCCTACTTGAGGTCTTTCCCCTGTTTTGGCAATGACTATTTTCAGTTGACTATAGTTTTGTAACCAGTCTAAAAAGCCCTGTAAAAAGCCACTGCTGATATGTTGTACACAGAATATCGGTACTGGAAAATTACCTGGAATGCCCATTAATACTTGTTGAAAGGCTTGAGGTCCTCCTGTAGAAGCTGCGATCGCAACTGCTTGGATAGTTCGAGGAGAGGTGGCATTAGTCTCATTTTGATGTGGTGAAGGATTAAGATTAATGGGCTTAAAATTGGGATCTGTTAATCTTAAAGATGATCTAGCATTGTTATTACTACGCTTAGTGAATACCTTAACTCCGGCTAATATCCTTATTTTGGAAATTAATTTATCACGGATAGACTCATAATCCTCTAAAGTACCGCCCTTTGGTTTGGGGAAAACATCCACAGCACCTGCATTAAGGAGTTCAAAAACATTATTTTTATCTTCATCCTGCACACAGGCACTTATTACCAAAATGGGCTTAGGAGTGGTTTCCATCACCTTTTGAGTCAACTCTAAACCGTTCATTTTCGGCATCATCAAATCGGTACAGATAATATCTGGCTTGACTTTCGGGATTAACTCTAAAGCATCAACTCCGGTTCGTGCCGTACCTACCAAAGATAGATCATCAGCACTATCGATAATCCGCTTGAGGATAGTAACAGCAACGGGAGAATCTTCGACTAATAGCACTTTGATCATAATTTTTGGTAAGGTAATGTGAATCTGATTCTGCCAGTGAGAGTGGAGAGTGGGGAGTTTTTTTCAGTAGGGGAGTAGGGAGTGGGGAGAGAGAATCTAGTTATCTTTAGATGACACAACTGTTAATTGTCATTCCTCGTTACACTTGGAATCTCGGAGATATTTAGATTCTTCGCTGTCGCTCAGAATGACATTTTCAAAGAACCCCGAACCCCGAACTCCTAACCCCTAATTCAATTAAACCATCGCTTCCAATTCACGAGCAGTAACACTTAATTGAGAAGTACCAGCTTTGACTTGGGTTAAACCTGCGGC
This sequence comes from Cyanobacterium sp. Dongsha4, assembly GCF_036345015.1. NCBI lineage: Bacteria > Bacillati > Cyanobacteriota > Cyanophyceae > Chroococcales > Geminocystaceae > Cyanobacterium > Cyanobacterium sp. DS4. Next base: position 3,928,099 of record NZ_CP084098.1, read on the forward strand.
AGTTTCTTGCGCACCTTTGTTGATGCTATCCATTGCCTCTAATACTTGTTCAACGGCTTTACCTTGTTGACGAATATTGAGTACAATTTGTTGGTTGTTCATCGCAACGTTATTAATTGCCTCTAATACCCCTGCAAACGCATTGGCAGTGCTTTCAGTGATATTCATACCAGCGTTAACAGTTTTTGTGCCTTCGTCTGTTACCATAACGGTGGTGTTAATAGCGTTTTGAATGTCAGAAACGAGGTTGCTAATGTTAGCGGCGGATTGACGGCTTTGATCAGCTAATTTACGGATTTCTTCAGCAACTACGGCGAAGCCTTTACCATGTTCCCCTGCTCTGACTGCCTCAACGGAAGCATTAAGGGCTAACATATTGGTTTGTTGAGATAAATCGCTCACTAATGCCGAAATATTACCAATTTGGTTGGTTTGTTCCGATAAACGGACAATTTGATCTGCGATCGCAGCTACTTTATTTTTCAAGTCCACCATCGTAGCAACGGTTTCTTCAACGGATTGATTACCATTTTCAGCTAGTTGTAAAACTTCATTAGCCGCTTGAGAAGCTGATTTTGCTTGTTCTTCGGATTGGTGAGAAGAAGCTCTTAACTCATCCATTGTGGTGGTAGTCTCATTAACAGAAGCCGCTTGTAAACTGGCGGTGCGTTCTTGTTCTTCCATCGTAGTCGCAATTTCCGCAGAAGATGAGGTGATTTGAGTAACAGCTTTTTTGACTTGTTCAGCAATATCTTTGGAAATCATCGCACCAAGAACCAGAGTACCAATACTGCCACCAATTAAACCAACGAAAATGAGAATCCAAGACAAAGTAGTTGTAAAAGCATCTTTTTTGCGAATTTCGTCTAATATTTCTTCTTGACGGTTTTCTAATTCGCCAAAGGTTTCACTTAAAACACTCATTTCCATTTCACCGACTATTTGTTTTGCCTCTGCTATTTTTCCTGCTTGGGCTAGACTTAATACTTTTTCCCCTTCTGCTTGAAGTCTCTGTGCTTCATCTTTAAATGTTGCCCAGTGTTCCAGTTGTTTTTCATCTTTCATTTCTGCGTCAACTTCTTTTACTGCTGTCTCATAGACTTTAACGCCTTCTGCAAAAGATTCTTTATAGTGGGCTTCTGTGGGGAAAAGAACAGCACCTCTGGCGGTTCTCACCATTCGAGACACGCCTATATCAGCTCCATGTACGCCGATCATCACACGGTTAGCTCTGCCCCGATTTTCCGAAACATTTGCTTGTTGGAAAATACCCCAACCCATAAGAATGGCAAATAAGACCAAAACACCAAGGGGTGCAGAATAACCCAATAAAATGCGATCCTGTAATTTTTTTGCATTGAGAATACTCATAGTTTTGTCTCCGTTTTATGGTAAGTAATTAATTCATTAATTGTCATTTCGAGGGAGCGAATACAGGCAAGATGCCTATTCCACAGAATCTCAGATATACTTCGATGCTCTCGGCATGACATAGGTATTCTTAGACGAGGCGATCGAGGGTTTCGATTAACAACTCTTGGTTAAACTGTCCTTTGACGATGTAGGCGTTTGCCCCAGCTTGAGCTCCCTTGCGTTTGTCTTCTTCCGAAGCTAAGGAGGTGACGAGAATTAATGGAATTTCTCGATATTCTGCGTGTTGACGCACTTTAGCGGTAAACTCTAAACCGTTCATATTGGGCATTTCCACGTCAGAGATGATGGCATCCACATGGATTCCCGATCGCAGTTTGTTGTAACCTTCTGCACCGTCAACGGCGATGATTACCTCATAACCAGCTTTATCAAGGATGCGTTTTTCTTGGGTACGAACCGCAATGGAATCTTCCACCAGTAAGACAATGGGTTTTTGAACATTTTGTTCTTCCAACAGTTCATCTTCAAAGCTGACAAGGGTTTGAGTGGTTTTCTGTACCGATTTAATCAAGTCATGGGGATTAAGAATCATACACACATCCCCTGTACCGAGAATGGTTGCACCAATGACGTTACGCACCCGTTTGAGGAGTTTAGTTTGGGGTTTCATCACCACGTCTAACACTTCTTTGAGGGTTTCCACTTCAAAAGCGAGGGTTTGCCCATCGACATTGAGTAAAATGGCACTGATGTAACGTTGATTTTCCATCGCCCGTTGTCTTTGTTTTTGCACCGTTGTCGGGGATAAATCGGGTAATTCCAATAAATCCGCCATTTTCACGAGGGTAACGGGTTGATTATCCACTGTAATGGTGGGTTTACCTTCGAGGGTGTAAATTTCTTCGGGTTTAATTAATAGGGTTTTTTCAATGGCTTCTAGGGGTAAACCGTGAATCAATCCCTGCACTTCAAACAACATGACGTTTAGGGTTGCTACTGTGCTACGGAGTTGAACCCGAAAAACCGAGCCTTGATTAGGGGTAGAGTCAATGGAAATGTTACCTTTGAGTTTTTCCACATTGCTACGCACCACGTCTAAACCCACACCACGCCCAGAAATTTCTGTAACAAAGCTACGGGTTGAGAATCCGGGCAGGAAGATGAGCGATCGCACCTGTTGGGAGGACATTTGGGCTAACTCTTCCACCCGATAAAGTTTTTTCTTAATAGCGGTTTGTTTAATTTTTTCTACATCTAAACCTCTACCATCGTCGCCCACTTCAATGACGATATTACTACCACTGTTATAGGCTTTTAACCAGATTTTACCAACGGGATTTTTGCCTAATCTTTTTCTCTCATCAGGAAGTTCAAGGGCATGATCCACCGCATTGCGTAACAAGTGTAAGAGAGGATCTTTCATTTCCTCTAAAATTTGTTTGTCAACGGTAATCTCTCCCCCCTCCATCACAAATTCTACTTCTTTGTCCTGTTCCTGAGCCAAATCACGGACTAAACGAGGAAAAAGGAGAAAAATGGTAGAAAGAGGTAATAATCGCAGAGTACGGACTTTTTCGTCTAATTCCCGTGCAATTAAGTCTAAACGGGTGTTATTTTCCGCAATACTACTATCGAGATAAGGGATTAACTCGTCTAATTTTTCCGCAATATTACGACGGCGTAAGGTGTTAGTATTTTGGCTTTTCCAGTCTTGCCAGAGAAAGACGAGGTTTTTTAGTCTCTCATGGGTATGCGCTAAACGGGTTTTTGTTACCGTCAATTCCCCTGTGTGAGTCATCAAAGCATCAAGATAACGCATGGGTACTCGGATTGTATCCATGTCGCGATCGCTTTTTCTGCGTCCGAAATTCTTAACGGTTTTAACATCATCACTGGTTTCGCTTTTAACGTTAACTTCTTCTAACTCTTTGAGGGTTTGTTCGTAGTTAACTTCCGCCGATTCCCCAGTTAAGGCTTCATGGACTAACGCATCAATAACTTCGATACTGGTTTTTAAAGACTCTGCAACCTCTGGAAAACTAATTTTAGCCGCTTTTAAGGCTTCACAAACTTCTCGGAATTTATGGATTAAACTTTCTAGGGTTTCCTGCCCGACAAAACGGGAATCTAACTCAAAACTTTCCGATTCGCTTAATAATTCTTCCGTATAATTAGGATCTTGGGGATGTTCTTCTAATAAAGCAAGGCGCGATCGTAGTTTTTGTAAATGTTCTTGACTAGAAAGCTGATAAACCTCCCGCAAATCTTGGTCTTCAATAAACAGACGGAATTGCTTATGATAACTATGACCATTTCCATTACCGTTGCTATGACCATTTTGAGGGGGAGTTTGAGGCACATCAGGTAAAAACTCGTTTAACTGACTGATAATTTGGTCACTATTAACCCCACTAGGTTCATCGGTAACGGCTTCATGGACTAACTTACCCAATGCGCCAACGGTATTATACATCTTATCCCCTAACGCCTTCGACCATTGGAGATGATTGTTTTTCAGTCTGCCGAATAATTCTTCAAGACGATGGGAAATAGTTTCTACCGCTTTCACACCAATAACTCTCGAATCCCCTTTTAAACTGTGTGCCTCCCGTAAAAGAGTTGCTAATAACTCCGTATTTTGGGGATCATGTTCGAGGGTTAATAATCCTGTTTCAAGGTTGTCAACGTGTTCCTTCCCTGAAACCTGATAAATTTCTCTCAATTCTTGATCTTCGATCATGGCTTTTTTCTCATGATGAAATAATAACTAGGAATTTAAGAACTGCTCATGAGGATTTTACTTTCTCGTTTAAATCCCCCAACTTGGGTAGGGGATATTTTTTTGTCTTTGATGAACAAGTAAAATATAAAGACTCTTATGTGAGCTGTTCTGGCGATGTATTCAGAATAATAATTAACTAAAAAATTTCTTCTCTTACCCTATTAAATACTTACTTAAATATTTACAAATTTAGTTAAAATTTTTCCGAAAACAAACTAAATAAACTAAAAAATAAAATACTTTATCTCTCTTAATCTTTCTTAAAATCATGGAAATGAATTTATTAAGAAAAAATTAAAGTTTTAAATTTACTCCTATTTTTATGCTATGGAATCGATTATGTATAAAAGAAAAATCTCTATTTACACCTAACTTTATATTAGAACTTTTATTGATTTAGGATGTAAAAACTTAATGTTTTTTGACATTTTTCTTATGCTTTAAAATCCTGATGCACTCATTTGTACCTTATTTTTCTCGGCGGCACTTAGATGACGGTTAATCAAGTTAATTAGGGCTTGAGGTTCTGGAGGTTTATTAATGAAATCACTTGCCCCTACCAATTTAGCTTTAGCACGATCAATTGATCTATCTTGTGCGGTAAGAATAATAATGGGGGTTTTCTCAAACACGGGACTTTCTCTTAAGAATTTACACACACTATAACCATTAGCGTTAGGCATATTCAAATCCAAGAGAATTAAATCAGGTTTATGCTCTATTAATTGAGCAAATCCTGCCATTGGCTCATTAATACTTAATACCCCGAATCCTGCAGGTTGAAGAATTTTTTTGAGATTGAGAATAATAATTTGACTATCATCAATACAAGCTATTAAGTATTTATGGTTTTTGCTTGGATTTCCTTGTGGTGTTGTCTCTTCTGGCAAGGGTTGAGGTTTGACTTGTTCTTGATTTACACTAATTGGGGAAGGTATTTTTTCACTAACAAGATGTGTTGTTGCCTCTGCTTCCTCAATTTTGAGACTTAAATCTTTAAGGGATTGGAATTGAATAAGACCTTTATCTTCCCATGTTTTAAGAGATTTTGCGACGACTTCTGGGGATTGTTTTGATTTAAAGGCTATATCCCAGATCGTGAAATCACCGTTGAGATATTTTAGTTGTAAGGGATTTTTGATGGTATTTTTCCCTTTTTCCAAGAGGATTGGACTTAGTTGGGGTTTAATTGGTTTTAAATCATATTGAGACCATTTTTCTTTGATATGGTTAATTTGTGTGAGAATGGGGTGAATTTCTGGGGGTGCTAAACTCAGAAAATAAGAAAAAGTGGATTTTGCTTGTTCTTTTTCTTTCCATTGAAGATTAACTTTTGCTTCTAAGGCTAATTCGAGGAGACATTCTTTCGTCACAGTCGTGATTAAAGATTTTGCTTGATCTAATGAAATATGTCTTTTACTAACCCCCTGATAGAGAAAGTCACATTCCCAAGGTTGACTATTGAGTATTTTTTGGGGAAAATTCCATTCATGACATATTTGTGCGATCGCTCTTTTCCAATGTCTTGCTCTATGTTCTGAGTCAGTTATATACTGTACTCTTCCTGCTAATAGGAAGATCGTTTTTGTCCCTCCCTGAGAGGATAAAGTTAATTCTCCTGTTGCTTTTTGGTTATAAAGGCGATCGAGTTCTTGTTTCAGAGAAGGAACGAATGGTTCTGCTAAGATATTCGTCATGATAATTCATGCCTCAAATGATAGTTGATTTTCTGGGATAAATAAACCAAAAAAATCAAAAAATAGAGAATAACTGGTATTAAATTATGCTTAAGCTATTTATTTTTACGGAGATACTTACTCTTCATGTTGGTTCGAGTTAATTAGATTCAGATCTTAATTTTTAGACCAGAAATGAATTTTCCATAAAAAATTTTTTTCCACTTATACTCTCAATTTATAGTGTAGAATTTTTCTTGAAATCACATACATAAACTTAATCTTTCGTTTAATAATTTATTATTTCTTTATCTTCATTTTTCTTCATACTTTTATCTAAAAAATGAGCAAAAACCTAACATAAATTGATTAAAATATCAATCCTAAATGAGAGTTAATTAAAAAGAGAGCTTCAACTAAGTAATGTTAATCTTTGATTTATTAACGAATCGATCGTTCCATTTACTCTAAATTTTGCAAATAGTCCCATTGTTAAATCCACCATTTCTTTTGATTTTGATACTACTTTTGTTTTTCTATGAAAGCGAGCAAACCAATGACGATTATCCGAATTATTTCTTTCTATGGCTACAGTTTCCCTTTTTGTCATCACATGATCAGCATCTGGATGTTTACTTATTTTAGTTTGACGACAAGATGCTATTATTTCTAATCTTTGATCATTGACCTCATCATAATTCCATGTGGACTCTGTTAGAAAATGATGTAATTTATGATAAGTAATATCAAGATTATTATTGGCAATTTGAGTGATATTTTTTCTTTGAGAATCTCCTAATAAACCGCGCAAATAATTTCTAAACTCTCGTTTTTGTGCCTTTGTTTTTAAGACAGGATCTATTTTTTGACACCAGCGATTAAAACATGGGAGCATTGATGAAGAGGTGATTTCTTTCATTTTGACCTAAAAACACTATCATATAATAATTACAAGTCAATTCTTAACATCTTTTTGTCTAAGTACCGCTAATCCCCTAATCCCCAACTCCCAAATCTCCTAATAAATAAAAACAGACACCAATGAGTAGTGAATTTAGAGAATTATTAAAAAAAATCGGTAGTGGTACTCATACCCATAAAAATTTAACTCGTCAACAAGCAAGTTTAGCCTTAGAAATGATGTTGACAGGTAAAGCAACTCCTGCCCAAATTGGTGGTTTTATGATCGCCCACAGAATCAAACGCCCAACAGGAGAAGAATTAGCAGGAATGTTGGATGCTTACAGTCAGTTGGGGAATAAATTATCCGTCATTGATGAAAACAAAGAAGTAGTTGTCTTAGGTATTCCCTATGATGGTAGAACTCGCACTGCCCCTATTTCACCCATTACCAGTTTAATCTTATCTCTGATGGGAGTACCCGTATTAATGCACGGAGGAAAAAGAATGCCAACTAAATATGGGCTAACATTGGGAGAAATTTGGACTAATTTAGGCTTAAATATACAAAACACCAGTTTAGAACAAGTCCAAGCCTCATTAGCTCAAAAAAACTTTGGTTTCCTTTACTTACCTACTCACTTTCCCTTAGCAGATAACTTTGTTACTTACCGAGAAGAAATTGGGAAACGCCCCCCTATCGCTACCCTTGAATTAATTTGGCATCCCTACCAAGGAAAAAATCATATCATGGCGGGTTATGTGCATCCCCCCACAGAAAAAATGATTAGAGAGGCTTTAACTCTAACAGGAGTAAAAAAATTTACCCTAATTAAAGGTTTAGAGGGGAGTGGTGACTTAAAATTAGAACAAACAAATATTATTGCTATTGACGATCACGAATCAGAAGCAGGATTTAAGTATTTAAAATTGAATCCCTTACACTATGGCTTAAAAGGACATGATTATCCTCTCCATAGCGAACAGGAATACTTTGAACAATTAAGTAAAACCATCAAAGGAGAGATGACTCCCTTAACTCTAAGTAGTATTTGGAATGGGGGATTTTATCTATGGCGTTGCTCAGTGGTAGAAACTATAGAAATGGGATTAAGTAAGGCGGAAGAATTAATTATGAAGGGAGATTTACACAATCATTGTCATTCTCTTTCAGAAAACTTAAATTATGTTTAATTTAAGATACGGAGTAATTGATTAAAGAATTAATTTAAGCTAATGTTAGTTTGGTATTGATAGTAAAAAAATATTCATAAATTGATGGAAACTACCAGCAATATTCAAACTCAACCTCAAGGTACTCCTGTTTTACAAGATATTGAAGAATTAACAATTTCTTTAGTAATCAAAAACTTTAATCCTACTCTCTTAAGTTACGAATTTTTAACTATGAGTGGGATTGTACCTAACACATGGGAATTAGCCCGTCAGCCAGTTGTTAATCCAAGAGCATCTCAAATTAGTTTTAAAAATGGTGTTAATATTGTTGCTCAAGGTAATAGTTTAAGTTTTATCGAAGGTTTGGGTAACAAAGAAGTTTCTCAATTACAGTTTGCCAAAGTTGCTCAATTGTATGTGGAAAAGATGCCCAATGCTGAATATCAAGGTTTAAGCATTAGCCCTAAAGTTATTATTCCTTTCGGAGAAGGAGAAGAAGAAGGAAAAAACTTTATCAATGAGACTTTTTTGAATGCTGGCTCTTGGCGTAACTTTGGTAATACAACTCCTCAAGCATCTTTAAATCTTTTTTATCAGTTAGATAAATGTCGTTTGACTGTCAATATCAATCCTGCAAGATTACAACAACCGAATAATGTGGCTATTTCTGCGGTTTTGTTTGCAGGCAGTTTTAATTATCTTTTAGGAGAAAATCCCGTTGCGAGTCTTACATCACAAATTAATCAATGGGAAGCGGATTTAACAACTTTCCGAGAGCTAGTTTATCAACAAATTTTACAAAAAGCTCCTAAAACCAATGTTAGTTTATTCGATAATTAATTAACTTCAGTTAGATATAAATTTTTTGATGGTGTCAAGGTTTTAGGTCAGTTAAAATGAGACAAGGGGCTTAAGCCCCCTGTTAACCTTTATTTAGATAATTAAGATTATTTTAATTGAATAACTTTAGGTTTATCGAACATATGAACAGTATCAACAAAACGAGCAGTTTTAGACTGGGTAGAGATAACTAAACTTTGGGTTCTTGCACCACCATGGAAGAAACGAACACCTTCCATTAATGTACCGGGGGTAATACCACAAGCGGCGAATAAAACGGTTTCTCCAGAAGCTAACTCTTCGGTTTCATAAACTTTATCAGGGTTTTCGATGCCCATATCTCTTAAACGAGCAAGATTACTTTCTTTGCTTTCACCGATCAAGCCTGTTTTAACGATTTCAGGATCGTAGATTAATTGTCCTTGGAAGTGACCACCTAAACAACGCATCGCAGCAGCAGAAATAACGCCTTCAGGAGCGGCACCAATACCCATTAAGGCATGAATGTTAGTTCCAGAAAAAGCACAAGAGATAGCGGCAGAAACGTCTCCATCGCTAATTAGGCGAACTCTTGCACCAGTGTTACGGATTTCTTGAATTAAATCTTTGTGACGAGGACGATCCATTACAACTACAACTAATTCTTCGGTGTCACGATTTAAGCAATCGGAGAGAATTTTTAAGTTTTCGGTAGCAGATTTGTTGATGTCAACATGACCTTTTGCGGCTGGAGGTGCGGCTAATTTTTTCATGTAGAAATCAGGAGCGGCAAATAAACCACCTTTTTCGGAAATGGCTAATACTGCCATAGAACCGTTTTGACCATAAGCAACAAGGTTTGTACCTTCACAGGGGTCAACGGCGATGTCGATTTCAACTAATTCATTAAGGTTACAGTATTTTTCAGCATCGGGGCGAGTACAAACGCCGACTTCTTCACCGATGTAGAGCATGGGAGCATCGTCTCTTTCGCCTTCTCCGATAACAATTTTACCGCGCATATTGATTCTGTTCATTCTTTCGCGCATTGCTTCTACGGCAACTTGGTCGGCGGTATTTTTTTCTCCTTTACCCATCCATTTAGCAGATGCGATCGCAGCTTGTTCAACTACTTCAATAATTTCTAAACCTAAAGTTGTTTCTAACATTTAATTCCTCCAAGGAAATATATAAAAAATTATGATTATCTTTAATCAAGAAAAAGTCATCAAGAAAAAGTCTATCAGAGTCAGGGATCACATCCAAAACTTTTTTCATCTTTGTTTCAAGGATACAAGACCAACTAACAGTATTTAATTACTTTGATTTTGTTTTGTCGGACTCAGATAATCGAATCATTCCTGTTGCCAAGACAACTATAATTGAGGAAGAAAAGAACTAATTATTATTTAGTAAAATCCCCAAAAATAACTATTTGACAATCAATGACTAAAACCTATAAAGTAACAATTCATCATCGTCAGGAAAACCGAATACAAACTATAGAAGTACCCGAAGATCAATATATTTTGGCAACCGCAGAAAAACAAGCTGTTGAACCACCTTTTTCTTGTCGTAATGGTGCGTGTACTACCTGTGCTGTTAGAGTTTTAGAAGGAAAACTTTATCAACCTGAAGCCATGGGATTATCTCCCGAATTACAGAGAAAGGGTTATGCTTTATTATGTGTTTCTTACCCTCGTTCTGATTTAGTGGTGGAAACTCAAGATGAAGATGAGGTTTATGAGTTGCAATTTGGACGTTATTTTGGCAAAGGAAAAGTTCGTTTTGGTATTCCCATTGAGGATGACTAAATTTAATTAGGAATAGGGAATCAGGAATTAGGAATTATTGATGATCAATATATTTCAACTGAAATTTTAAATTTTAATAAACCTGATCATGATTTCCTATATCAATAAATACAATTTTATCAGGATCGATGAAATAAAAAACTACTCTTTGATTATATTCAATACTAAAACTTCATAAATCTTTGAGTTTTCCTGATAGTTTATGAGTTTTTAATCTTGAATCAAAGGGGTTATTTTTAAATATTTCTAGTTTATTTCTAAATTTTTGTTCTAAATTTATATTATCTTTAATCCTTTTTTAATAGACTCGTTTAAAGGATTCATCAAAACTTATTTCTAACATTAATTTTCCAAAGACTCCATTAACTCATCTATGTCTGAAGAAGAAGATTTTTTTCCTTAGCAGATTTATGGGAAAATAGAGAAATCTCGATCGAGCAATTTTACGATCGTCCTTGTGATAAAATCATAGCTACCGATAAGTTGGTATAACACATAGTAAAATGATTTTAATAGACTTATAGAAAAAGACTGAATTAATCAAAACTTATGCAACCGACAACTATTTATTTGCCTACAGAAACGCAAAACAAACTAGAAAAAATATGTCAGGAAAAAGGAAAAACTGTTGCTGAATTAATCCAAGAAATTGTTATTAATCAAATAGAAAGTCAGCCGAAAAAATTACCTAAATCTATGGGAATGGGGGCGAGTGGTAGAAGTGATTTATCTTCTAAAGTAGATGAATTATTGTGGATAGAAAAATAATAGCCGATACCAGTGGTATTATCGCTTTTTTAGATAGAGATGATCAATATCATTCTTCAGTAGTAAAAATTTTTCAGCAATATCAAATTTATGTACCTATAACTGTTTTACCTGAAGTTGACTATCTCGCAACTAAATATTTAGGAGAAAAAGTAGCGAGAAGTTTTATTGAAGATTTAGGAGAAGGATATTTTGAATATTTAGAAATTGATGTAGAAAGCATCTATAAAGTAACTAAATTAATGGCAAAATATAAAGACTTACCTTTAGGCTTTGTTGATGCCAGTATAGTTGTTTTAGCTGAATATAATAAAATCAAACAAATTTTAACTTTAGACAGGAGACACTTTAATTTAATTCAAACTGAAACTGTAAATTTTTTTCATATATTCCCATAAGTTAATATTAGCTAAAATTCCTTAATTTTTTAAATAAATTTTCTGACAGTATTTATCCCATAATGTAGGTTGGTGAGGCTAGGTGCATCGTTTTGGCTATTACCCTCGCAATAAATTGATGACACGGATTACCGATTATTGATGAAAACTCATTAAACAGTAACCCCCTCCAATTCATCCTCCGTCATCTCATAAAGACTTTTGATTTTCTCCAACTTCTCCTCATCCGCATCCCAAAAACCGCGCCCATTCGCCTCCAACATCCTCCCCACAATATTGCGGAAGGCTTCGGGATTGGCTTCCCTTAACTTATTCGCCATGTCTTGATCTAATACATAAGTATCAACAGCTTGATCATATACCCAATTATCGGTAAAATCCGTTGTGCCTCCCCAACCAATTAAAGCCGTCATCCGTTGTGATATTTCGTAAGCACCACCAGAACCTTGATCAGCCATAGCTTTCGCCCATTTAGGGTTAAGTAACTTCGTGCGATATTCCATCCTTAAAACCTGCTCTAATTTACGAGGAGTGGTATCTTTCGAGAAACTTTCCACAAAACTAGCGGATACCTTCTTACCGCTTTGTTTCTCCGCCGCCCGTTTCAAGCCTCCCGTGTTAGCATAATATTCCTGAATATCCGTCAAGCCATATTCCACCGAGTCGATTTCCTGCACAACGGTGGCGCTAGTTTGCAATAGTTTATCTAAAATTTCGGGGCGTGTCTCTCCCTTATCCTTTCTACCGTAGCTGAAAACATTGCGATTCTTCCATGTATCCGCTAATTCATCCCCAGAATCCCAGTTACCATCCACAACTTGATCATTTACTAATGAGCCAAAATCGCCGTTAGGATTAGAAAATAGTCGTGCAGAGGCGTTATCAATACCTTTTTCTTTTAATTCAAGATAATGTTTGCGAATGAAGTTATTTTCAGGAGATTCCTCGACAATAGAAGCACGGTAAAATAAATCGTCTAACAATTCGATGATATTCAAAAAAGTATCTCGGAAAATCCCCGATAAATTGCCTAAAACATCGATGCGCGGATGCCCTACTTTTTCCAATGGCATTAACTCATAACGTACAATTCTACCAGTGCCTTCTTTTACAGGTTCAGCACCTACTAATTCTAGTAAAATACCAATAGACTCGCCCTTAGTTTTAATCGCATCCAATCCCCATAACATGACGGCGACAGTCTCAGGATAACAACCATTTTCCGCTAAATTCTGCTCAATAATCTTCTTGCCAATCTCTCTACCTCTTAAATACGCACCCTGAGAAGGCATCCGATAGGGATCTAATGCGTGAATGTTACGACCTGTAGGCAATACTCCAGCACCATCCCTGAGTAAATCACCTCCGGGTGCAGGGGGGATATATTCACCGTTTAAGCCTCTTAATAGGTTAGTCAATTCCTCTTCTGTTTGCATTAACAAGTCAGTAATTATCTGTTGTTGTGCAAAACGTTGCTTTAATTCTTCCTCTTTTTCTGCCTTCTTCTCGACTCTGGCGAATAAGTCACTATTGCTTAACTCTTGGGCGAAGTTTTGTTGACTATAAGTATCATCGAAATAAGCCTCTAAATAAGATTGCAGTTGCTCTTGGGTGGGTTTTTCTCCTAAGATATGTAAACCAGAGGAGAATAATCTTTGTTCGACAATTTGCAAATAGTCGTATATTTGGACAAAATAAGCGTTTAATGCCTGTTTACTGAATAATTTAGCATTTTCGGCAGTAAATTCGATACCTAGTTTTTCGCCTTCCGCAAATTTACAATCTTTGTTTAAGCCACTATCGACAATTTTTTGGATAATATCTTCTTTTAATAAGGCGTTTTTCTCGGTATCTTCTCGATACTCGTTAATTAACTCTTTTAATGCCATTAACTCTTTATATAATCCTGCCCTGCCGTAAGGTGGTACATTATGAGAAATTAACACACCATAACCCCTTCTTTTTGCCAACATGGATTCACTGGGATTGTTAGCGGCGTAAATATAGAGGTTAGGAATATCGCCTAATAGTACATCTGACCAAGAATAACCAGTATTACCTAAAGGATTACCGGGCAACCATTCTACGGTGCCGTGCATTCCGAAGTGTATAATGGCATCGGCTTGAAAGTCGTTTTGCAACCATTTATAAAAGGCTGTGTATTGGGGATGGGGGGTTAAATCCTTCTCAAACATAAGCCTCATGGGATCTCCAGCTACACCGAGAGGTGGTTGTACTCCAATCCAGACGTTACCGAGTTGAATACCGCCGATTTGGAATTTGTCACCAGTCGTTTTAATACCTGTTTGAGTTAGACTACCCCATTGTTTTTGTATCTTATTTATAAGTATATACCCTAACCAGCGATCGAGGGTTTTTACATCTACGGTATATCCCCCCGACTGCTTCTCCTCCCTTAATAAGGGTAATCCCCCCGACTTCGTCTCCCCCCTTAATAAGGGGGGTTGGGGGGGATTGTTTTTCCCAGAATAGGATATAAAGTCATCGGCGGTTTTGACTTGATTAATGATTTCTTCACCGTCTTCGGGAATATTATCAACGGTATAACCTTCTTCTTTTAATGCTGTTAGTAATTTTTGCAGGGATTTAGGTACATTTAATAGTGCGGCTGTACCAGTTGCACCATATCCGGGAGGAAAACCATATAAAATAATGGCAACCTTGCGATCGCATCTTTGTTTTCTTCTTAACTTAATCCAGTTATTAACCCTACCGGTGAGACGCTTAACCCTTTCTGGAATAAGATATATATCTTCACCTACTAAACCACCCAATGGAATAGTGTCGATCGCACCATCTAATTCAGGTAAAGCGTATAATACCACACTTTGCAGACCACCGATACCCTTTCTTACCCATGAATGAATATCTTGGATTAACAGAGGTGCGGCAACGATGTAGGGAATATTTTTCGCCGTTAATATACGTTTTGCCACTTCTACCTTTCTTCCTGCCTCCATACTACCAGCAGGACCACCCACCAAAGGAAATCCGATGGTAGAGATTACCGCATCTACTTTAACCGCATCTTTTGATAAAGAAGGAGTTTCATTAATGCCTTGACTGCGTTTTTCTTGCTCATAATCCGTTGTCATCCAATCTCTTACAGCCACATGACCTTCCACCCCATTAATAAAAATAGGTAAGGGAATCAATCCTGCTTCTTCAAAATAACGAATTAACTGGGGAATATAGGGTTGTTTGCTAATAACGTGCTTACGATATAACAATATACCAACCACAGGAGTTAACCCTCCTCCTATTAAGTTTCTCGAATTTTTCTCCCCCCTTATTAAGGGGGGTTGGGGGGGATCATTCCGCAAATACCAGTTAATATAATCTTGAGGAGAAGTAAAATAACCCTCATAGTCTGGATGGAGTAAACCCATATTCGGAGTTTCGATAACTGGAGGAATTTCCGATACCTTTACCTTTAAGCCGAGATAATTTTCCGCTAAATACCAACACATAGAGGCAACATTCTCAACCCCTCCTGCATTCCAATAACCGTAAATAATCAACCAGTTGCGTAAATCTTGGACTTTTTTAACGGGAATGTATTTTAATAATTTAGGACCCGTTTTTAAAAAGCTAATATATCCTGCTAACTTATCTTCTTCTTTGCTATTGGTAAACTTACTCAAGATGAATTGTACAGGTTTAGGCATCCCTTTGGGCTTATCCCCGATCGCAAATTTGCCTATCTGAGTTAAACTCATTAATTCTAAAGCCGACTCGAAAACAAGACGAATGGGAATATGACTCACTTTTTCCCTTAACCACATTACTTGATCATAGTCGAAAAGCAGACTAGCAAAGAACACATCCGCAGTTTGTAACGCCGATTCCACATTTTCCCTTTGAGTATTAATATCTGCATCGGTGAAAACTATTACTTCTAAACCTTCACAGGGAGATGTAGCGAGAGTCGCTGATTGACGGTATAAGCCACTGTTAAAAGTTTCAAATCCTGTTATTAATACTATACGTTTCATCTACGTTGCCTCTCAGGTGATCACACTTTTTATTAAGTAATGTAAATTATTCTAACACTGTAATTAAAAAACCTTTAATTTCGGTTTTTACGGAATAATATGTTGTAATTTTTTATAAAAAGTGAGGTAAATATGAATTTAAACATTGATTTAGAAGATGAATTATTACATAATCTTATGGTGATTGCAAAAAAATCAGGTAAAACTCCAAATAGTCTTGTTAGAGAGGCAATTTATGAATATATAAATAAGCAGCATCGTTTACAGTGGAGCGAAAAAGTCCTTGATTTTAATGGTGTTGATGATGGTATTAAGTTTGAAAGTTATCGAGATGATTTATTGTCTTCTAATGATAAAAGAATATTTGCTTAATGTATTTACTAAATATTTGCCTTATTAGTGATTTTGTGAAAGGATCACTATATCATAGCGATCACAAATCATTTATAGTAATTTATGATTAATCGTCGTTTTTTTCTAATCGTATCTAGTGTCATATTAGCTCATATTGTTGCGTCAAAAAATCTTGCCAATAACTCATTAAAAACTACTAAGAAAAATAAAGAAAAAATTATTATTATCGGTGCAGGAATAGCAGGGTTAACAGCAGGTAAAACTCTGCAAAATAAAGGTTTTGAAGTAATCTTATTAGAAGCAAGAAATCGTATTGGTGGGCGTTTATGGACAAGTAAAAAATGGGATGATGCTTTTGTGGATATGGGGGCTTCTTGGATTCATGGAAAGGAGGGTAATCCCATTACACAATTAGCTAATTCTATCAATGCTCAAGTTTTTCCTACTAAGAGTGAAAAAGCGATTATATATGATATTAATGGTAAATTCATTACAGAAGAAAAAGAAGAAAAATTAGATACATTAAACAATAAACTACAGGAAATTATCAGCAAAATTCAGAATAAATATGATGAAGATATTTCTTTACAAAAAGCATTAGAAAAAGAATTAAAATGGCAAACATTATCAGATGTTAATAAACAATATTTTGAGTATTTATTAAATTCTAACATTGAGCAAGAATACGCCGCAGATATATCTCAACTTTCTGCTTTCTATTTTGATGAAACCAAAGAATTTGATGGAGATGATTTACTATTTGTTAAAGGTTATAATCTGATTAGTGATTATTTAGCCACGGGATTGAATATTAAACTTGATCATACCGTAGAATCTATTGCATCTAATAGTCAGGGTGTGAATGTTATTACTAACAAAGGCAATTTTCAAGCAGATAGAGTAATTGTCACTTTACCATTAGGAGTTTTACAAAAAAATATCGTTAAGTTTTCTCCTCCTTTACCAGAGAAAAAATTGGAGGCAATTAATCAATTAGGTATGGGAGTTTTAAACAAATTATACTTACTTTTTCCGAAAAGATTTTGGCAAAATAATTACGACTGGATAGAGAAGATTTCAGAGAAAAAAGGACAATGGAGTGAATGGGTTAATCTTGAATCGGCACTGAGAAAACCGATATTATTGGGATTTAATGCGGGGAAATTCGGGAGAGAAATAGAGTCATGGAGTGACGAGGAAATTGTCGCTGATGCCATGAAAAATTTACGGCAAATTTACGGCAATTCTATCCCTCAACCCATAGATTATCAGTTAACCCGATGGAATCAAGATCCTTTTACCTTTGGCTCTTACTCTTATTATGCCACTAATTCCACACCAAACCATCGTCAAGAATTAGCTAAACCTATTAATAAAAAGATTTTTTTCGCAGGGGAAGCAACTTCCATCGATTATCCTGCTACTGTACATGGTGCTTATTTTAGCGGATTGCGTGTAAGTCAAGAAATTATTACTTTGACGAATTAACAGTATTGAATTGTGGTGATTTCTTCAATCAGACTAATTGTTTATAACTGCCTTAATTCTATCCACAAAATCTTGATGATCAACTACTGGTTTAGAAATATACCCATCGGCACCACTTTCTGCTAAAAAACTTTCTTTATCTCCCTGCATAGCGTGAGCGGTAACTAAAATAACAGGAATATGCTTAGTATTACTATCCTGTTTTAAAATTTGAGTTATTTTTATTCCATCTACTGCTTTCCCTTGATAAAAACTATTGGCTAAAGAAACATCCATTAAAATTACATCAGGGATACCTTCTTTCGCCATCAAAATAACTTCATCCACATTTTCTGTTCCTTTTACCTCAAATCCCCCTCTTTTTACCAAAATTTTGCTAAAAACTTTCATATTAATGGGGTCATCTTCAACAATTAAGATTGTTCTCATGCGATCGCGCTTAAATAAACTTTTTCGTTATATTTGACAGACTTGAAAAAATCCACAATGGGTGCAGGATAATCTACTCCTAATTGTACTCTAAATTGTTGTTGTTCTCCCCGAGATAATTTCCATGGCTCATGAATTTTATCTCCTCTAATAGAAGCAATTTCAGGCAACCAATGGCGTAAATAATCTCCCCGATAATCATAGTCTTTGGACTGTTTTGGTATATTAAAATAACGGAAACCCCTCCCATCATTACCAATTCCTGCCGTATAATTCCAATTTCCCCAATTACTGCAAACATCATAATCAATCAAGAGAGATTCAAACCACTCAGCCCCCATTTGCCAATTTATCCCTAAATTTTTCGTTAAAAAACTCGCCACATTCTGCCTTCCCCGATTCGACATAAAACCAGTGGTTTTTAATTCCCTCATATTTGCATCAATTAATGGGTAGCCTGTTTGTCCCTCGCACCATGCTTCAAAAATTGACCAATTTTCCTGCCAAGGAATGTTAATATTTTGAATCCCCGACGGATAAAAGAGACGATTGCCATACTTAACCGCCGTAAAACGGAAAAAATCTCGCCATAATAACTCAAAAATTAGCCAGTAAGTAGAGTCATTTTTTACTCTTTCTTGCTCATACTTTTCTACTTCCTCATAGATATAACGAGGAGAAAGACACCCCAACGCTAACCAAGGAGAAAATTTAGAAGAATAATCTCCTCCTAACATTCCATTGCGAGTTTCTTTATAAACCTTGAGACAATCCTTTTCCCAGAAATAAGATTTTAGTCTTTTAATTGCTTCTGTTTCTCCTCCTTTGAAAGGTAAAACCGCTAATTGACTTGCTTCAAAATCATCTAATCCTAAATCTGATAAAATTGGAATATTGCCTGTGTCAATGGGGGGAATTGGCGGTAATTTTTTCGGGCTTTCAAAACATTCCTCGACTGTGCTTTTTTTTTCTATTTGTTTCCGAAAGTTAGTAAATAAATCAGGTAAGTTTTCTATGGAAAAAGGTAAATCATCTGGTTGATAAAGAGTCGATTGCCAACAGGATTTTACTTGAGTCCGCAATTGTTTTAAAGCCTTAATTAAACGATTTTCAACGGTTATTTCTTCCTCTGTAGCTTCCTGAGAAAAATAAACTTCTGTAACATTATATTGTTTAGCAAGATCAGGAATAATTTGTTCAGGAAAACCTTTTCTAACTATTAAGTTTGTACCTAATTTTTGTAGAGATTTTCTTAAATCAGCAACACTTTCTATTAAAAACTTTGCTCTATATTTACCTGTTTTGGCAAACCCAAAAAAAGTAGTTTTAAACTGTCTATCATCAAAACAATAAAAAGGAATTATTTGTTGATAATTACCCTCTGCAATTCTTGCTAAAATTGCATGATCATGTATTCTTAAATCATTACGAAACCAGATTAAAGCAGTATTCATAATCTCCATCTCACCTATTTAAAAAATCAAATTTCTGCAATTACTTTTTCCCACGCTAACACAGGGTTTTCTGCTTGAGTAATGGGGCGCCCAATCACTAAATAATCCGCACCTTCGGCAAAGGCTTTTTTCGGTGTCATTACCCTCTGTTGATCTCCTGTAACCGCCCATTTTGGACGCACTCCGGGGCATACTAGGATAAAATCTTGTCCGCATACTTCCTTCAATTTTCGGGCTTCTTGGGGGGAACAAACCGCTCCATCAATACCACATTCTTGAGCCATCAGGGCGTTATTTAAGGCGTATTCGGGCAGTTCTAGGGGAATTTTGAGGTCAAAGGCTAATTGTCGGCTATTAATGCTCGTTAAAACGCTAATGGCTAACAATTTCATGGGGGATGCAGACTCTTTTACGACTTCTTTGGCGGCGGTAAGGGCTTCTCTACCAGCAGTGGCATGGAGGGTTAATAAGTCCACATCATACTTTAATGCAGATTTGGTAGCACTTTTGACGGTGTTGGGGATGTCATGGAATTTGAGATCGAGAAAGATTTTTTTGTTTTCGTCTTTCAAGTATCTAAGTATATCGCTTCCTGTGCTGACAAATAGCTCTAAGCCTACTTTCCAAAAGCTGACTTCAGGTAATTTCTTAACAAGTGCGATCGCATCTTCTAAACTAGGGACATCGAGAGGAACGATTATGTTATCTTTATTCATTATATTTTCAATCTAATCTGAAATTAATAAAGCATTAAAACCCGCTTGGGTAAAGTGATGATCAGAAGTGAGTGCATCGGTTATGTTTTGTTTAGTCATTACAGAAAAGGAAATACAATCAATTAGTCCCCATTCTTTATCTTGACGGGATTCATAAAGATTTAAACCCTCTCTAAATACATCAGAACTAATATTAACTATTTTTATGTTTTCTGTAGTATAACACTGTTTGATAAAGTTAACTACTTTGATGCGATCAAATTTACTAAGAGCATTTCCTACTTCCATTAAAATTGCCTCTGTAGTCCATATTTCTTGAGCATTTTTCACCAAAGGTAATAGTTTTAATGCTGATTGATGATATTTATCTCGGCGATTTAATATAGCCTGAATGAATGCGGTATCGAGGAATAGTCTATTGGTCATGATTATTATTTTTCATAGTACCATAAAGATAGTGATCGTGTTCCTTTGACCAATCTTCGGGTGCGTCAATACTTCCAGCCATTTCTTCTAAAGTATCCCAAGCATTTAGTGATTCCTTTTTACTTTCTATGGTTGAAAGAATCATCTGTGCGATCGCCTCTTGTTCGGTTTGAGGCAATTCTGAAAGTTTAATGATAGCCTCTTCTAGTTGTTGGATCATAATAAGTATTAGTTTATTCGGTTATTAGAGTATTGAGGTTTCGATAAAATTAATTCTAAAATTTTTATTAATTCTGGAATTTGAATTTGGGATACACTCCAAACTAGAGCAATATTTATTCCATCATAATCATGAACTAACTTATTCCGCATTCCTATAATTTCTTTGTAAGGAATTTGAGGATTTTGTTCATAAAATTCTGTAGAAATCCTCTTCATTGCTTCTCCCAAAACAGAAATTTCATACATAACTGCTGCCTGAGTTTTTAAATCATTGGCAAAGTCTTCCTCTTCCATAATTTCTCGTGAAATCAATAATTCTTTTGGCAAAAATTAAAGCATCAAGAAGGGAGGCTAAATCACGATTCATAAATTACCTCAGCAGTGGTTAAAATTTCTTTTTTTCTGATCCAATTAGCACTTTTTTCCAAATTGTCTTTAAAAATTATATCAATTTTCCTATTAATCATTTTTTTTAATGTCTCTTCCATCAATTGAAAATAAATCCAATTCAATTTAGTATCAGAAGATAATGTGACCAAAAAATCAACATCACTATTAACAGAAAAATCGTCCCTTAATATTGAGCCAAATAAAGCTAATTCTTTGATTTTAAACTGTTGACAAAAGCTAATAATATTTTCCCAAGATACTCCTAAACGTTCTTGAATAATGGGATTAATATTCCTATTTTGATAGTAATTAATTTTCATGCTTTTTTGTACATAATATAACTCATTACTCATTACTCGACTTCTATCAAGTATCTATTATTAATTATTTAGCATTAATTAATCCTCTCCTACCTGAGTCATTGGCAGAAGCACGGATAAATTCCACAAGATGCTTAATCTGTTCATTATCGGTTAGGGGTTGTAATTCTTCTAGGGCTTGATTTACCGTCAATTTAGAACGATAAAGGATTTTATAGGCTTTTTTCAACAACGATACCTGCTCACTACTGAAATTATTGCGTTTCAATGCCACTAAGTTTAACGATCGCACATGGGAGGGATTACCTTCTACTAACATATAAGGAGGCACATCTCGATCGATTCTACTCATTCCCCCTAACATTGCCATTGTACCAATTTTCACGAATTGATGAATGCCCAACATTCCCCCAATCACAGCCTTTGATTCGATTTCTACATGACCTGCGATCGCCACGGAGTTAGCAATAACGATGCGATCGTGTAAAATGCAGTTATGGGCGACATGGACATAAGCCATTAAGAGATTATCATTACCTATAATGGTTGTTTCTCCCTCTCCCGTAGCTCTGTTCACTGTTACATATTCTCGAATTACATTGCGATCGCCTATTTTTACAAGACTTTTAGCCCCCTTATACTTTAAATCTTGAGGTGCTAAACCCAAAGCAGAACCCGGGAAAATCTGATTATCACAGCCAATTTCAATCGGTCCTTCAATTACGGTATGAGAGCCAACAGTGGTATTTGCTCCAATTTTTACATCAGCACCAATTACCGCATAGGGTGCAACCTGTACAGTAGAATCTAACTCTGCTTTAGGATCAATGATAGCAGTAGGATGTATCACGGTTTTATCATCACCTCAGTTATGTAATAATTAAATTAATCAAGGAGAGAAAAAAGCATTTGAGCTTCTACAGCCAGTTGATTGTCAACTAAGCCTCGCCCTTGCATTTTAGCAATACGGTTACGTTTAAAAGACAGTAATTCTACGGTCATGATTAATTGATCACCCGGTACTACAGGACGGCGAAAACGGGCATTATCAACCCCCGCATAAGCAAAAAATTTTCCTTTCATACCCGGTAATAGGGTTAAAATTACTCCCCCGACTTGTGCTAGAGCCTCTAACTGTAAAACCCCCGGCATCAAAGGATTACCCGGAATATGCCCCGGAAAAAAAGGCTCGTTGATGGTAACATTTTTTAAACCTACTGCTCTTTCCCCCGGTGTATAATCTAAGATGCGATCGACTAAAGCAAAGGGATAGCGATGGGGTAATAATTCTTGGATTTCTTGTACGGTAAAAGTCGTTTTTTCGATAGATGACTGTTTTTCTTGCTCTGCTATTTGTTCCATCGGGGATATTTCCTTAACTGCTATCAATAATGGTCATTAAGCCCTAAACAGAATATCATAGACCGTTCACCATGAGCAATAGTAAGTGGATAGGTAAAATTAATTGGATATTTATTTAGGTTATGAAACCGAATCAGGCAAGAATTGCAATGGGCAACGAAGATTTGAGAAAATTTTTAGGAATATTAAAATCCACAATTAAAATTTCTTGATTTTTCCCAGAATAAAAGCTATAAGTATTATTAACTTTTGTAAATATAACTCGATCGCATCTAAATAATGTATCCCCCTTAAACTAACTTTTATTCTAACCAACACATATTAAATCCCCATCCCTAAGTTGTTAGGCGATGCACCCCCCATCCTAAACTTTCTTAATTTTAACTTCACATATATTTTTAATTAACAATTATCGGAGGAAATGTTTATCAATTCAACAACCCTAAAAAGAGAATGGTTTTTCAATATTAAAGCGGATATTTTAGCAGGGGCAGTCGTCGGTTTAGCTCTTATTCCAGAGGCGATCGCATTTTCCATTATCGCAGGAGTTGATCCCAAAGTCGGTTTATACGCATCCTTTATCATTGCTGTAATCACCGCATTTTTAGGCGGTAGGGTAGGCTCTATATCTGCCGCTACAGGGGCTATGGCATTATTAATGGTAAACTTAGTGAAAGATCATGGCATTGAGTATCTATTTGCCGCCACTCTCTTAACAGGGATTTTACAGGTATTATTCGGGGTATTCAAACTTGGTAAACAGATGAAATATGTACCCCGTGCGGTGATGATGGGTTATATTAACGCCCTCGGAGTCTTGATATTTCTTGCCCAATTACCTCACTTAACCAACGTACCCTCAACAGTATATCTAATTGCGATCGCATCTTTACTAATTATTTATATCCTACCCCGTTTCACCCAAGCAGTACCTTCTCCTTTAGTTGCCTTAGCGGTGATGACAATAGCCACCATTACCCTAAAATTAGACGTGCCTACAGTGGGAGACATGGGAGAATTACCCACCACATTACCAATTTTTGCCTTGCCTAATGTACCCTTAAACCTCGAAACTCTGAATATCATTCTGCCTTACTCTCTAACAATGGCATTAGTGGGATTACTAGCCTCCTTCCTCACCGCCGCCCTAGTGGATGAATTAACTGACACCCCTAGCGACAAAAACCAAGAAGCAAAAGGGCAAGGTATCGCTAATATTGTTACATCCTTTTTTGGAGGAATGGCAGGATGTGGCATGATTGGACAATCGGTTATTAACGTACAATCAGGAGGTAGAGGCAGATTATCCACTTTTTGTGCGGGAATTTTTCTCTTATTTGCCATTTTAGTCTTACAAGACTGGGTAAAACAGATGCCTATGGCCGCATTAGTCGCCGTGATGTTTATGGTATCCATTGGTACGATACGTTGGTCATCTTTTAAGAATATCTCTCGCACTCCTTCTACGGAAACGGCGGTAATGTTAACTACTATGTTAATTACTATTGCTACCCGAAACTTTGCTTTAGGGGTAATTACTGGCATCATATTGAGTACAGTATTTTTCTCTCGCAAAATTGCAAAATTAGTCTTTGTGGATAAAGTCTTAAGTGAAGACGGCAACCATCGTACCTATAATGTATCTGGGCAAATCTTCTTTGTCTCTATTGAGGAATTTTTAGGGAAATTTGATTTTGACGAATTAGTCGATACTGTCACTATTAACCTAACCTATGCTCATTTATGGGATCAAGGTGCTGTTGCCGCAGTGGATAAAGTGGTATTCAAATTCCGCCGTAACGGTGTTGATGTCAAGTTGATTGGTTTAAATGAGGCAAGTGCGACGTTACTCGAAAAACTTACTACTCAGGAAAATCCCCCTATTGTTGAAGAATTAGTTACTAATTAGGGGTTAATGAAAAATAGGGTAAACATATCATTAATTTACCTCATCACCACGTGAGTTAGGAGTTAGGAGTTAAAAGTCATGATTATTGACAAAAAAGCTGAATAAATTAATTTCATGAGAGTTTTTCCTAAGTTTAATTATTGTTTCTGGTGAAATTTGCTTATTGATAACTCTCAACGTTATTTTTAAAGACTTTTTTCGTCGAACTCAGGTCTTATTCTAACTCTTAGCTCACCTTTTGATTTATAATAACTAAGAAAAATAAAGCTATATGAAAGTTTCATCTTTTAATAAAAATCTTAATTTAATCGTGGTTCTTTGTTTAATCACGGTCATAGGTTTATCAGGATGTCAACAGTTAAATGCTACTTCAGGGGTAGAGAAAAACACTCAAGAAACCACTACCTCTGCAGTAGATAATAGCAATTCAGAAGACAATCTTTCTTCAGGGGAAACTAATCCCAATGAGGAAGAAAGTAACAATCAAGATAACATTAGTCTAAATAACAACTCTATGAATTTACCTCGTTTAGAAGGAAACGCAACAGTAGTAATGAAAATTAACGGGCAATCCGTTACCATTGAACTTGACGGCAATAATGCTCCTATCACAGCTGGAAATTTTGTCGATTTAGTACAACAAGGGGTTTATAATGGGTCTATGTTTCACCGTGTTATCAAAGAACCTCAACCCTTTGTAGCACAGGGAGGAGATCCTCAAAGCAAAGATCCTAATGTTCCTGTAACTCGTTTGGGTACTGGCAGTTATGTTGACCCCACTACGAAAACTCCTCGCTATATTCCCCTTGAAATTCGTCCTGAATATGATGAAACTAAAGAAGGAGTTACTCCCCCTGAGATTGTTTATGGTCAAACTATTACTACTGCACCTGAGTTAAAGCATGACTATGGTGTTATTGCCATGGCTCGTTCTCAAATGCCTGATTCAGCTTCCGCTCAATTCTATTTTACTTTAGCTGAGTTGCCTTTCCTTGATGGTAATTATGCTGTTTTTGGTAGAGTAACAGAAGGTATGGATGTCGTTACAAGTATTGAGCAAGGCGATCGCATCGAGTCTGCCGAAGTAATTTCTGGAGCGGAAAATTTGAAAAAGTAGAAGTATGAGTTAGGAGTTAGGAGTTAGGAGTTAGGAGTTAAAAGTTATTAATTATTAACTGTTTACCTTTGCCCTTTGCCCTTTGCCCTTTGCCCTTTGCCCTTTGCCCTTTAAAAATCCATTTCCTTTTCTACATTTTTATCTCTGTTTTGAAAATAGTTGTTACGGGCATTAGCCTTTTTACCTGTTTAGGAAATACTCAAGATACTTGGCAGAAAATCCTAAATGGCGTTTCTGGAATAAAAATTCAACAACCTTTTTCTTTTCTCCCACCTCTACCGTTGGGGATGATTGAAAAACAACCAGTGTCTATCCATGATTTAACGAAAATTCTTATACAGCAATTATGTCAGGATGCAAGGTTAACTCTTCCTCAAGATAATATTGGGGTGATTGTGGGTTCGAGTCGGGGTTGTCAAAGTCAGTGGGAATATTTTTTATCTTCTTCTCCTCCCGATTTTTCTTCTTTGTCTTGGTTGCATACTTTACCCTCTCAACCTGCGTTAATTATTGCCCAATATCTGCAAACTCAAGGTTTTGTTTCTGCTCCTACTAATGCTTGTGCTACGGGCTTAGTTGCGATCGCACTTGGGTATGAATTAATTAAACAAAATAGATGCTCACAAGTTGTCGTCGGGGGAGTAGAAGCGGCCATTACTCCTTTAACTATCACGGGATTTAATCAGATGAAAGCCCTTTCTCAAGAGGGTTGTTTCCCTTTTGCCGTGAACAGAAGCGGTTTAGTTTTAGGAGAAGGAGGAGGATTATTATTATTAGAAACCGAAGAATCTGCCCATTTAAGAAATGCCAAAATTTACGGAGAAATTCTTGGTTGGAGTATGAATTGTGATGCTTTGGCGATGACTACTCCTGAGTCAGATGGTGATACTGCCATTGGCTGTGTTAAAGATTGTCTCTATAATTCTGGTTTATACCCTCAAGAAATCGATTATATTCATGCTCATGGTACAGGAACAATTTTAAATGATCAACGAGAAGCACTGATTATTAAAAAACTATTTCCCCACTCTCCCTATGTTAGTTCCACGAAAGGATTTACAGGTCACACATTAGGGGCAGGAGGTGCGATCGCATCTGCACTGAACTTTTTAGCCTTAGAGAAACAAACTCTCTTACCAAATACTACGAACCTAACTCTTGATTTTGGACTTAATTTTGTGAAAAAATCCCATCACCATTCTTTAAAAAATGTACTTTGTTTTAGCTTTGGTTTTGGAGGCCAAAATGTTGCGATCGCTATTCAGAATATTACATAGAGGTTGTTGAAAAATTAACTAAAGCCTGAAACCTGAAACCTAGTCGAATCTAAAATTACTATGTCAAATTAAGTTTAAATCTTGTTAAAATGAATCGGTATTTTATCCAAATTTGAGAGAATATAAATATGTTTGGTTTAGGTTGGGCAGAAGTAATTATTATTTTGCTCGTGACGGTTTTAATTTTTGGTCCAAAAAAAATACCAGAGTTAGGTAGTTCTTTAGGAAAAACCCTGAGAGGATTTAAGGACGAAGTGATAAGAGATAATGATGATAGTAACCATAAGGAATCAGACAATTAACAATTGCCTCATTAACATAGTCGAGTTAATATATAATTTTCTAAATAGCAATGGAACTTATCCCCATAACAAAGATTAAAATTCTGTTATAAGCTATAGAAAGATAATAAAATCAAAGTTAAAGGAATCAAAAACTATGAGCAATATTCAAGACCAAATTCAAGAAGAATTAAAACACGCTAGGGAAGTGTGTGATAACCCTGATAGTAACTCAGCAGAGTGTGCGGCGGCATGGGATGCAGTGGAAGAATTACAAGCTGAGGCTTCCCACCAAAAAACTAAAGAACCGAAGAAAAACTCTTTAGAACAATATTGTTCCGAAAATCCTGAAGCGGCTGAATGTCGTCTTTATGATGACTAATTATCCTAGTTTCAATAATTCATTTACTATAGGGTGGGTTTTCCCCACCTATTTTTGTTTATTGGTGTGATTTTATGGAAGAAATTTTATTAAAAGCTCTAGTTTGGACTAATTATAAGTTATTTTTATTGATTTGCTTAGTTTTACCTCTGATTCTCTCTGTTTGGAGTTTAAAAACTCAAATTCCCTCTATTCAACGCTTACTACTTATTTACTGGCGGGTGGCTAGTCTTTTAGCTATCGCAATTTATCTGTTTATTCCTGTATGGCAAGTTGGTTATTTAGCATGGTTTGCTGGACATATTTTAATTGTCATTTGTCTTTGGTTTTGGGCGGATATTAATGATGAAATACGAGATTTACCTAAAAGTAGTTTACGTTTGGCTCTTACCTCTTGGCGTTGGGCGGTAAGTTTATATGGCATAATAGGTGCGATCGCATTCACGCCTTTTTTACGTTGTGCATTTGTTCCTTCGGCAGATGCGGATACTATGTGTAGATTGTGGTTAGAAGCCCCTTGGCACTATAAATCATGGTTTCATCCTAACTCTACCACTGGATTTTTAGGCTTTTTGGGCATGACTGGATTAATTATTTATATCATTTATTTTGTTTATTTTCTCACTTTTCGTTTGATTAAACAGGGAAGAATTGCCCTTGAGCAATAATTAAGTAATAGGTAAAGTAGGCAGTGAGTGTTTGGGGTTTTGGGGGATTTGGGAGTTTGGGAGAATCAAAAACTATTAAACTTTTATCTCTTGCCTTGTATTTATTGTATTTGCCCTTTTGACTTTTCTTAATTTCCTAAAATTTATTATTGAAAATATCGCTCTAGGGATTCTAACCAATAGTCGCCATTAATATTATAATCATTCCTAATTTTACTGGTATTGAGAACAGAATAGGCAGGGCGTTGGGCAGGGGTAGGATATTCTGCGGTAGAAATGGGGATAATTTCTTTTACTTTTAAGGAATAATTCAAGTTTCGGGCTTGACGAAAAATATTAACGGCAAAATCATACCAGCTACAAACTCCTAAATTTGTGAAATGATATATGTCTTGACGGCATTTTTCTCCCTCATTTTGTTCGATTATTTTTTTGATTATTATGGCTATATCTTCAGCATAAGTGGGGCAACCAATTTGATCTATTACTACTTTTAAAATGTCTCTTTCTTCTCCTACTCTTAACATGGTTTTTAAAAAATTTCCCTTACCATATTTTCCGTACACCCACGCAGTTCTTAAAATTATATAGTTATCACTATTTTTTTTGATATTTTCTTCTCCTTGTAATTTGCTTTTGCCATAAACACCTAAAGGATTGGTATTATCAGATTCTAAATAAGGAGTATTTGATTTGCCGTCAAAAACATAATCTGTAGAAATATGAATAAATTGTGCGTTAATTTTATTACTTTCTTCTGCAATAATTTGAGGTGCGATCGCATTTATTTGTTGAGCTAATTGAGGTTCAGATTCTGCTTTATCAACGGCGGTATAAGCGGCGGCATTGACAATAAATTGGGGTTTACAACTTCTGATACAGTTTCTAATATCCTTTTCTGAGGTTAAATTAACAATATTTCGATTAATCAGGGTTAAATCTCCTATTTCGGATAAATGATTGCTTAATTCAGTGCCTACTTGTCCGTTACTGCCAAATAATAATATTTTTGTTGTCATTGTTATAAATAAGTTAAATTAAGGTTTTATGGTTTGATTTTAATCGCAAATGAAGCTAAAAGATAATTCTGATAATGCTCAAAAATATGGGAAACAAAGGGATTGGTTTTGGCATGGTTGGCGTATCCGTTATAGTTTTTATCCTGCCAATATGTCGAGAAACAATCAAATACCGATTCTCCTTTTACATGGTTTTGGGGCTTCTTTAAAGCATTGGCGATATAACATACCTGTTTTAAAGCAAAATCATTCAGTTTATGCCATTGATTTACTAGGTTTTGGCAATTCAGAAAAAGCCTATGCAGAGTATGGTATTCCTTTTTGGTCTGAATTAGTGAAGGATTTTTGGGACAATTTTATTAATCAACCTTGTATTATTATCGGTAATTCTATTGGTTCTTTAATTGCGTTGAATACGGTAGCTAATTACTCTGAGATGGCACGGGGATTAGTAATGATTAGTTTACCTGACATTTACGGGCGTAGAGAGGTTATTCCTCCTTTTTTATATCCCATTCTTCAAAAATTAGAGAATTTAGTGGCATTTCCTTTATTAATTCGTTTAATTTTTTATCTTGCTCGTCAAAGAGGTATTATTACTCGTAGTCTTAAATTAGCCTATATTGATCATAAAAATGTGAATGATGAATTAATTGATATTATTACCACTCCTCCCCAAGATAAAGGGGCGGTAAGGGCTTTAATTGCTTTAACTCGTTATGTCAATGATTTTAATGTGTCGGCAAAAACTCTTTTATCTCAGGTTAATATTCCTATATTACTACTTTGGGGAAAATGCGATCGCCTCATTCCTCCTATAATGGCAGAAAAATTAGCCCAGATTAATCCCCAAATCACTTTAAAATTATTAGATAATTTAGGTCATTGTCTTCATGATGAAAGCCCTGATTTATTCCATCAGTTGTTTTTTGAATGGGAGAAATTAATCATTAGTAGTTAATACAACGTTCATCATTTCCGATTGATTATTTTTTATTCTTAATTTTTTAATTAAATTCTTTCTCATGTCAACAGTTGAATATTCCCAAGCAGAAAAATCTCTCTGGTTAAATTGGCGTAAAAGCAGTTTAATTGGTAATTTAGTTGGTTTATTATCCTCGTGGCAGTCGAGTAGTTATCTTCTCGGTTATAGCGATTTAATTGCCACTATCTTAGTATGTTTAGTTCTTATTAGTGCCCCTTTTACTAGCAATACATTAATTGGGGTTATTTTACTCGCAGGAGGAGGATTTTGGACTTTATTAACGGTTTCAGAAATTCAAAAAAATCAAATTACCCCTATTCATCTTTGGGTTTTTGCTTATTGGTTAATTTCCGTCGTTGCAACAGCTTTTTCTCCTCTGAAAATGGCCGCTTTGTCGGGATTAGTTAAATTTACTCTCTATTTGCTATTTTTTGCTTTGGCTAGTCGAGTTTTTGCTAAAAAAAAGATGCGATCGCTGATTATGGGTGTATATTTATTAATATCCTTAATTGTAAGTGCCTATGGTGTAAGACAACAGTTTATAGGTGTTAAACCTTTAGCTACATGGACTGATCCCACTTCTCCTTTAGCTGACACTACAAGGGTTTATAGTTTTTTAGGTAATCCCAATTTACTCGCTAGTTACTTAATTCCAGCAGTTTCATTTTCCCTAGTGGCTTTAATTGTTTGGAAAACTAAACCGCAAAAAATATTGGCAGGATTTGCTTTAATCATTAATGTTGCCTGTGTTTATTTTACAGGTAGTAGGGGAGGATGGTTAGCTTTAATTGGTACAGGTGTTGCCTTTCTCCTTGGCTTTAAGTTTTGGTGGAATGAATATTTATCACCCTTTTGGCGTAAGTGGTTAATCCCGACGGTAATTGCCTCTTTCCTGCTTTTGGTTGGTGTTGGTATGATTTTTGTTGAACCTTTAAGAATCAGAATTTTTAGCCTTTTTTCTTGGCGAGGGGATAGTAGTAATAATTTTCGTATCAATGTTTGGATTGCGGCTTTACAAATGTTACAGGATCATCCTTTAATTGGTATAGGCCCAGGGAATGAAGTTTTTAATCAAATTTATCCCCTTTATATGCAAACTAAATTTACTGCTCTGAGTGCCTATTGCATTTTTCTCGAAATAGCCTTAGAAACTGGTTTGATTGGTTTATTCTCTTTTCTAGCGGTCATTGTGGCAACTTTTAAGAGGGGGATGGTATTAATAAAAAAAATGAAACCTAAGAACGATTTACAAGCCATGTGGATTCTAGGTGCGATCGCATCTATGGCAGGTTTAGCAACTCAGGGCTTATTTGATACAGTGTGGTATCGTCCTCAAATCAATACCTTATGGTGGCTATGTGTGGCAATGGTTGCGGCGGTTTATTCACTCAAATCGGAAACAGATAATCATGTTAGTTAACTTATCGAATCAAATTGGTTCAATATTACTGATTACTGTATATATAGGAGGTTTATTATTAATCGCAGAAATTCTCAATCGTCTTCACAAAACAGATAGCGAATTAACTCGCAAAATAGTTCATATCGGGACAGGTAATGTTATTCTTTTGGCATGGTGGTTAAATATTACCTCAGATGTCATTTTATTAGCCGTTATTACTGCTAGTATAGTTGCGATCGCATCTTACTATTTACCAATTCTTCCTAGTGTAAATAGTGTAGGCAGACATAGCCTTGGCACATTATTTTACGCTATTAGTATTGGCATTTTAACCGCCCTGTTTTGGCACGAAGGAGAAAAACAATTTACCGCCATTGGTATTCTTATCATGAGTTATGGAGACGGTATGGCCGCCCTAATTGGACAAAAATGGGGTAAACATAAATATCAACTATTGGGTAATAAAAAAAGTTGGGAAGGCTCATTAACCATGACATTAGTAA
This sequence comes from Cyanobacterium sp. Dongsha4, assembly GCF_036345015.1. Classification (NCBI taxonomy): domain Bacteria; kingdom Bacillati; phylum Cyanobacteriota; class Cyanophyceae; order Chroococcales; family Geminocystaceae; genus Cyanobacterium; species Cyanobacterium sp. DS4. The sequence goes on from NZ_CP084098.1 coordinate 3,960,526, forward strand.
GTATCCTAGTAGTTATTTCAATCTTCGGAATAGTTGCTACAATACAGACAAAACTATTCATTATTGCCTTACTCATTGGAATCTTTGCTACAATTTTAGAAACTTTTTCCCCGTTTGGTATTGATAATTTAACTGTACCCGTTATTTGTGGAATTTTAGCTTACTATTTACACAATATTTTCACCATTAACTAATTAAATAATTTTTCAACTTATATCCCTTAACTACTGATTATTAGTCATCATTTAAAAACCTTTGACTTCTACTTTTTATTCTTAATTCTTAATTTTTAATTCCTAATTTCTAACCATGTTTAATATAGCCGTAAAACAAGAAGAATATTTAATCTATATTCTCAAAGATATAGAAAATGACTCTCGTTTAGAAATTGTGCCAGAAAGAGGAGGAATCGTCACCAATTGGAAAATACAAGGTCAAAATTTACTTTATTTAGACCAAGAAAGATTCAAAAATCCTAGTTTAAGTGTTAGGGGTGGTATTCCCGTTTTATTTCCTATCTGTGGTAATTTACCTGAAAATATCTTTTATTTTGAAGACAAAAAATATATCTTAAAACAACATGGTTTCGCTAGGGATTTACCTTGGAAAGTGATAGGACAATCTCATAGTAAATCAGCTAAGATTATTTTAAGTTTAAAAAGTAACCAAGAAACTTTAGAAGTTTATCCCTTTGAATTTGAATTAATATTTAGTTATGAATTGTTAGGAAAAAAACTTATTATCGAACAATCCTACGAAAATAAATCAAACAAAAAAATGCCCTTTTCTACAGGATTTCATCCTTATTTCTACTGCGGTAATAAAGACAAATTAAAATTGAATATTCCTGCTACTGAATACCAAAATAAAACAGGAGATAAAACATTTAGTTTTGATGGTAATTTAGACTACAATAGTCCAGAAATTGACATCGCTTTTACAAAACTTCAGGGAAATAAAGCCTCATTTACAGATGAAAAAAGAGATTTAACTGTTACAGTAAAATACGATGATTTCTTTTCAACTCTAGTATTTTGGACATTAGAAGGTAAAGAGTATATCTGCCTTGAGCCTTGGAGTTCACCACGCAACAGTATTAATACAAAAGAGCAACTAAAATATCTACAACCTCAAGAAATCTTCCACACTCAAATTGAAATAGAAGTGAAATAAAGACAAGATAGTTAAGGGGCTTAAGCCCATTGTTGCCCATTTTTTCAACTACTTACCCCAACACCAATTGTCCATTCCTGATCTAAACCAGTAATTATAACTCAATTCACCAAAGCCCTAAAAAGTTTCTCCCACTTGTAAATAAACTGACTGATTTTGTTTACTAACTACAGCCTGTTTCTCATTAACTGCCATTAAAACCCATCCCGTTGCACCAATTTCTTTTCCAAGAGAGACTTTTTCTGTTATGTTGTTCACTTTGAATAAAGCAACACTTTTACTGTCAGGTAATTGAACTAGCCCGATTAAAGTATAATTTCCTTGGGTTTTTTCTTCTGTGCTTTCTGGAACAGAATTTAAAGCTATTTGCTCAGGTATATTAGAGTTATCTTTAGAAAGAGAAGCAATTACAGGTACTTTATTCACCTTGGGAATGGATGGAGGAGGGGTAAGATTCGGTTTTGGATTATTATTCGATACGTTATTTGTGACGATTGATGAATTAACCACTGGTTGGGGCGGTTGAGGAATAGGAAGGGGTTGTAAATCGGGAGGGGGTAACGGAATATTACTTACCGTTGATTGGTTACTAGGTAGAGGTGGTATTTCTAATGTCGATGTAATTTTATTACCTGTGGATAATAGTTGATTTTCAATATTTTCTTGATTTGGAGAAATATTCTCGTTAGTGAGGGGATTTTCTTCGCTGTTTTGGTTATTGATAGTATTTGTTTCTATGAGGTTGGTTTCTGATATGATTTGCTTATTCGGGTTCACAGTTTGAGATTGAGAATTAACTGTTTGTTGCCGATGTTTTAACCATAAACCTAGTATGAAAATTAAATACAAACTAGCAAGGATAAAAAGGAGTTTATCAAGATTATTCTTCCATCCTATTTTTGTTTTTATCTTATCCATATTGATTAAAATACCTCTAATCACCGAAACTCACTTTTATAGTTTAGTTTAAAAAATAACTTTCATTTATTAATTCTTGTTTATTTTAATTGCCTGACATGACAAAATTACGTCAACTTATCCCTATTTTATTTGTTCTTATTCTACTCTCTATATCCATAGCTGCGATCGCATCTGAGCTAAAAAAATATAGTATTAATAGTGTCTGGCAATACCTACAAAATATTTCTCAACAAAGAAAAATGTTAGCCCTATTAGTAACAGGATTTGGTTACGCCTTAATGACGGGATATGACATTTTAGGATTTATTCATATAAAACAAAAACTATCCGTTTTGAAAATAGCCTTTACTGCTTTTGTCAGCTACGCAGTAGGTAATACTGTAGGTTTTACTGCTTTCTCAGGTACAGCAATTCGTTATCGCTATTACGGTTTATGGGGGGTAAGTAAAATCAAAATAGGAGAATTAATTGTTTTCACCCACCTAACATTTTGGTTAGGCTTACTAAGTATTAGTGGAGTTGTCTCCATTTTAGACCCATTAACCCTTCCCAGTGCCATTAAACTACCCTTTGCATCCATTCATCCCCTAGGATTTATATTCTTATCCTTAGTTCTAATCTATTTCATCATCAGTGTTACTATTAAACATTCCGTTACCATCGCCGGAGAAGAAATCACCTTTCCCAAACCTATTATTTCTCTAGGCACAATCATTGTTGCTGGTTTAGATTGGGGATTAGCCGCCTTAGTGCTTTACCTATTATTGCCTCCAAATCTTTCCATGACATATATCGGTTTTTTTGGTATTTATATTGTCGCTTTAACCGCAGGTTTAATTAGCACCGTGCCGGGAGGATTAGGAGTATTTGAAACAGTGATGCTATATTTAAGACCAGAATCCATAAGCGCACCTCAAATGTTGGGAGGCTTAATTGCTTACAGATTTGTTTACTATCTATTGCCTCTAATTTTTGCCGTAGTTTTAATTCTGCTCGAAGCATGGAAAAAAAGACACCCTAAATAAATGGAATAGGGGCTTAGGGTATTGGGGTGTTAGGGAGAAACAAGTTAGGAGTTAGGAGTTAGGAGTTAGGGGTTAGGAGTTATCAACTATTTACCTTTGCCCTTTGCCCAATGCCGCCCTTTTCTATCCTTGTCCAAATTGACGATCATAAACTTCGTCTTCTTTACCTGCTTCTAATTCTAAATCAGAACGGGGATAAGATACACATAATAAAGCATATCCTTCTTCTTGCAATTCAGGAGATAACCCCATTCCTTCTCCTTGCTCAACTTTTCCAGTAATTATCTTTGCCGCACAAGTGGTGCAAACCCCCGCACTACAAGAAAAGGGAAGTTCTATATTTTGCTGTTGTGCTACATCTAATATTTTTTGGTCTTCAGATACTTGTATTGTATAAGATTGACCTGCATTATGAATTTTTACAGTATAAATATTACTCATGAAATAAGTTTTAACTTTAAATTTTAATCACAAACTCAGATTATACCGTAATTAATATTTAAGGCGTTGCTTAATCATGGTATAAAATGTACTGGAATTATGCCAACAATTGAGACATCAAAATATTTATTATTACTATTGCCTAGTGCATCGTTTCCCTTAACCCTAACATTTAGGAGAAATCATATCGAAGCCACATTTAACATCGTTTAAATTGTTTATTTGTCCTTTCTTGTGTTAAAAACAGTTATGTATCTTATGCAATTAACTGGTAACTATTTTTTATGTATATGACTCCTAAAAGCGGTGTGCTTTTACTGCTTTCTTGTATAGCCGCGATCGCATCTGTTGGTTGTGTATTTGAGTTAAGTTCTGGTGTACCCCAATTAGGGACAACTAGCACTACTGTCATTTTGGCTGTAAGTATTCCCTTAACTTTGATTACTTTTATTTTGGCGGTGAAAGATGCAAGGGCAAATCTTTAATCTATTAAGAATTAATCATTAAATATTTGGGGATTAGGAATAGGAAATAATTAATAGTTAGGGATAAGATTGCCCCAAATTAACAATTCTAAGGGCGATATTACAATAGTTTACTCAAGATAAATATATTATGGAGCAACGGAAAAATTATATCGTCATACTTGTGACAACAGGTAATGAAACCGAAGCGAAGAAAATTGCCCGTATATTAGTGGAAGAAAAGTTAGCAGGATGTGTTAATTTTTATCCTGTGACTTCTGTTTATCGTTGGCAAAATGAAATTTGTGAAGATGCTGAATGGCAATTAGTAATCAAAACTGATGAGCAACTTTTTTCAACTTTGTCAGCCAGAATTCAAGATTTACATTCCTATGATGTGCCAGAAATTATTGCTTTACCGATAGTTAATTCTTCTATGGCATATATTCAATGGTTACAAGATAGTTTGCAAAAAGTTTAAGGTGATTATCATTCAAAATTATGGGATATATTATCAGTACAGTAAATATGAAAGGTGGGGTTGGTAAAACCACTCTCACCGTCAACTTAGCCACTTGTTTAGCACAAGGTTTTGGTAAGAAGGTATTAGTATTAGATTTAGATGCTCAAATTAGTGCCACACTCAGCTTATTACCTCCCCATGAGTTTGGTAAATTACGTAAAAAACGTAAAACTCTTAGTTATTTGATTGATTTAGTTGTACAACCGAATCCTTACGCTAAGTTGAGTATTCATGATATTATCACTCCTTCTATATGCGATTTACCCCAATTAAGTTTGTTGCCAGGAGATATTGAATTATATGATGAGTATTTAGTCTCGGAAATGTTGCATCAACAGGCAGTAAAAGAAAATAAACGTAATGATTTTGAGTGGGTATGGAATAATTTTGAACGTAACCTAATCCATAATATTCTTCAACCGGTCATAGATGACTATGATTTTATCATCATGGACTGCGCACCGGGGTATAATTTATTAACAAGAAGTGCGATCGCAGCTAGTGACTTTTATATTTTACCAGCAAGACCAGAACCATTATCATTAGTAGGGATACAACTATTAGAAAGAAGAATTAAAAGATTAAAAGAAAATCATCAAGAAGATAATCCCCTCAAATTACAACTATTAGGTGTTGTCTTTATCTTATCCGAATCAGGTTTATTTGGACGTTATGATAAATACTATGACCAAGTAAAAAGAAGAGTTAAACAAGACTTTACCATAGACAAAATCTTTGCATCGGATATTCCTATGGATGTCAACGTTGCGAAAGCTGTTGATTTATTTATTCCTGTTACTCTAGCTTCTCCCAATTGTAACGGTTCAAAGGCTTTTTATAAATTAACTCAGGAATTTTTGGGTAAAATCGAAGCAATTAATAACTAAAAGTTACGCAACATTATAAAATCAATTGTTAACTTGATGGTATCAGATTTCAAGTGTTAGGGTATTGGGCTATTGAGGGGAAGTTAATTAAACACTTTTGCCCTTTACCCCTTGCCCATTCATTGCCTTAACCCTTCTTCAGACTCTGACAAAATCTAATTAACTCAAACAACCTCTTTCTCGTTATGGTTAATTTTCGCCCCACGATATTGAGTTACACCCTTATTTTTGAAGCTAAATAACTTATCTAAAGTAGAATTTCGGCTATAATTAGAGCCTCTATAAATCATTGATTGAACAGTTTTTTCCTCCCCATTCTCAGAGGAGTTAAGCTCTACCTTTTCAATTCTATTTTTTTCCTTTTCTTCTGTAAAATTAACTGTAGGCTCAGTAAATTTATTAATCGATTTTTGGGTTAACATCATCCCCGCCACTAAAATAGCTAAGAGAATGGGGGTGGGCGCATTTATCAATCCCACTACACTAACAATTAAGGCAGTGAAAGCGGAAATGACAGCTAAAAAACAAATAATTAACTCCATAATAACAACCTCTAGTATGCTTGAACACTCAAATTAACTTCTCTGATCTCAAACGAACTTTCTTGTATCTATTACTACATTCTTTCTCCTTAAATTCATCATAGTAGAAAGACATATTTTGAGATTAAATATTTTTGATAAAAATTGCAAATATATAATATTTTAACAATTACAAGAGTTTTTACTTTAAGATAACTAATTTTTTAGTTATAAAATAGATTTTTATCTATTTAACTGTTTTTGTCATGAGTATTTGTACTCATATTTTCTTAAAAAACTTAAATTGTCAGATAAATTTACTCATAAAACGGAATAGATGTCAGAAATAAGAAAAACAATACTATTTATTCATCCTAATTTTCCCGCTCAATTTCGTCACTTGGGGCAACTTTTAGGCAAAAATCCTCTCTATGATGTTTTCTTTCTCACCAAGAAAAAGGAGGGGGCAATAGAAGGAGTCACAAAAATTATTTATCAACCTTCTAGGGAGGCAAAGCCAGAAACTCATCATTATGTGCGCCCCATTGAAAATGCTGTTTTACAAGGTCAAGCTGTTTATCGTGCTTTAATTAATTTAAAACAAAAAGGGTTTTACCCTGATATTATATATGGGCATTCTGGTTGGGGCTCAACTTTATTTGTGAAGGATATTTTTCCCCGTGCCTTATTTTTGGCTTATTTTGAATGGTTTTACCACGCCATTGGCACAGATGCTGATTTTGACCCCAATGAACCTTTAACTGCTGATGATCAAGCTAGAATTAGGGTAAAGAATACTCCTATTCTAATTGATTTATATAGCTGCGATCGAGGCTTATCTCCCACTCAATGGCAAAAACAACAATTTCCAACGGAATATCACGACAAAATAACCGTTTTACATGACGGTGTTGACACAGACTATTTTCAACCTAATGCCGACAATAAGTTAGTGATTCCTAGCCTTAACTTAGACTTGAGCAATAAAACGGAAATAGTGACTTATGTAGCCAGAGGAATGGAGCCTTATCGAGGATTTCCCCAATTAATAGAAACTATTTATATTTTACAAAAACGTCGTCCTCAGACTCATTTTGTTATTGTTGGGCAAAATAGGGTAGCCTACGGAAAACAACTACCAGAGGGGCAAAACTATCGAGATTTGATGTTAACAAAATTCCCTCTTGACTTAACCAAAGTCTCCTTTACTGGTTTACTTCCCTACAGTGAATATCTGAAGGTTTTACAAGCCTCCTCTGCCCATATTTATTTAACTCGTCCTTTTGTATTATCATGGTCAATGTTAGAGGCAATGGCAACCGGTTGCGTGGTAGTTGCTTCTGATACTCAACCTGTTAAAGAAATAATTGTAGATAATTATAATGGTTTATTAGTACCTTTTTTTGAACCTGACAAAATCGCCGATAAAGTGGAATATGCTTTATCTCATCAGGATTTAATGGCCAAAATTAGAGAGAAAGCTAGACAAACTATTGTTGAAAATTACAAACTGTCTGATTTAATTCAAAAACATATTCTCTGGATTGAAACAGGAAAATTAAGCCCATCAACTACTAAAAAGAAAAAAACAAGAGGTTTTTAATGAATTAGGAATTAATCATCAAAAATTGGTAATTATTTTATCCCTAACACTAAACTTTTAATTAATTAACTTGTTGTCAAATAATGATTTGAATTATTGTATTATGATCAAAAATGCTCAATATTGGATCGAAAAACTAGACCTTCAAAAACACCCAGAAGGAGGATACTATCGAGAAAATTACCGTTGTTTAGACATGGTTAATAATGATAACTTTTTAGCTAAATATAACGGTGCAAGAAATGCTAGTACCGCAATTTATTATCTTCTCCTTAATGACGAGTTTTCCGCTTTGCATCTTCTCAAGAGTGATGAGATTTTTCACTTTTATTCTGGCTCAAGTTTGGATGTTCATATTATTAACTCACAAGGAGATTATCAACTAATAAAACTGGGAAATAACCCCGAAGAAAATGAAGTTTTGCAATTAGTAATTCCTCAAAATAGTTGGTTTGCGGCGGCGGTGAGTCAACCTAATTCATATAGTTTAATTGGTTGTACTGTTGCTCCGGGTTTTGATTTTAATGATTTTACCCTTGGTAAAAAAGAAGACTTGCTAAAAATTTTTCCTCAACATCAAACAATTATTGAAAAGTTTACCTATGAATAACCTCAATTCGGCTTAAGAATATCGGATAAGATTAGGTGTGAGGTTTCAGCTTTCAGGTTGCAGGTATTAAGGGAGTGGGGGCTTATGGGGTTGGGGTGTTAGGGAGAAGTTAATTAAATACTTTTGCCTCTTGCCTTTAATTTATCATAACCATTGTAGAAGAACCAAAATAAATTATTAATTGTAAGTTTGAATTTATGTTTATTTAAAAGCTATAAGCTATCTTTTATTAATTTTTTAATAGTTGATTATTATTTTTATTAGTTATCTTTTTGAATAGTTCAAACTTAGTTGATATATCAATTTATTGACAGAAAAAACCAATTAATTTTATAATATAATTTATATAAAATATTTCAATAAAATAAGATTGTTAATTTTTCGATCAGAGAAATATAAAAATTATGGATGGCAATTATCAAGATTATATAAACAGAGTTGTGCAAATGACTCTCCCTAGCAACTACAAACAACAAGTTAAAAATATTCAATCATCGCCCAAGTTTGTGGAAGGTAAAGCCGTAGATTTTCCTGGTTTTAGCGTCATTACCCCTCCTGAGAAGGAAGAAGCTAATAACAAGAAATTTTATAGTTATTTACAAGAAATTCAAACTCAAATTACTCAGGAATTACCAGAGAATTTATTTTTACCAGTACCGCCACCAAGTTTTCATTTAACCATAGCAGATTTAATTTGGGATACTAGCTATACTAATGCAGTGAAAGAAAATCCAAATTTTGATCATTTACTAATATCAGAAATTGATAAAATTTTTCACGAATATGCCCAATTAAATCCCGAAATTAATACCTTAGAATTAGAAGTCTTAGGCTTATCTATATTTCCTCGTGCGATCGCAGTTTGTTTAGCACCAACAGAAGATAGTTATAATCCTATCATTAAACTAAGACAATTGATTTATCAAAACGAGCAAATTATTAAATTAGGAATTGAGCAACAATATGATTTTGTAGGACATATTACCCTCGGCTATTTTGACAAAGTAGAGGACAATATTGACCGAGAGCAAGTAGAATTAGTAATCACAAAAACAAATGATCAATTAGTATCAAAAAGCCTTCCTGCTTTTAAATTAAGCCAGTGGGAATTAAGAAAATTTACTGATATGACTAATTTTATTAGAGAACAAAATTGGGCTAGTATAAAAGTAAGTAACTAAGATTATTTTGACTGAATTAAGTAATCCTATTATCGAAAAAAGTTTTGCTATTATTGATAACATAATTGGCAATCATGACTTGTCTGCAAAGGAGTATAATATTGTCCGCCGCATTATTCATACTACAGCAGATTTTGACTACCTAAATTTATTTTACTGTAGTAACAACGCCATTAATACAGCCATACTCGCCTTACAAAATAAAACTCCCATTGTCACTGATGTGAGTATGGTAAAAGAAGGTATTAAGAATATGGTAAGGAAAACTCACCAAAATCAAATTATTGTAGCAGTAAAACAGGCTAAAACGCCCGAATCTGGTCAAACTCTCACAGAAACGGGTTTATTAAAATGTTGCCTTGATTACCCTAGTGCTGTTTATGTAATCGGAAATGCTCCAACTGCTTTAATAGCTTTATGTAAACAGATTGAGGAACAAAAAATTCAACCTGCTTTAGTTATTGGTGTGCCTGTGGGATTTGTAAATGTGTTGGAATCAAAAGAATATCTATCTCAATTAAGTATTCCTCAAATGCAAATCAAAGGTAATAAAGGAGGCTCTACGGTGGCCGCCGCCATCATTAACGCCTTACTGGTTATGAGTTATAAGGATTCAGGAATATTTGATAGGTAAAAGATGCGTATTTATGGTAACAGAGAAATTAAAACCTTGTCAGGAAGGGATACTCGCCCTACCACCGCAAAAGTGAGAGAAGCATTATTTAATATTTGGTGCGATCGCATCTTAGATGCAACTTGGCTGGATTTGTGTGCAGGAAATGGTACAATGGGGGCGGAAGCCCTATGTCGAGGAGTAAAAGAAGTTGTAGGAATCGAAAAATCTTCTTCTGCTTGTCAAATTATCCGAGAAAACTGGCGAAAAGTAGCTACTAATGACCAAAATTTTAGAGTTTTAAGAGGCGATGTTTTAAATAGACTAAAAAATTTACAGGGGAAAAAATTTGATTGTATTTACTTCGATCCTCCTTATGAATTAGACATATATAATAGTGTTTTAGACCTAATCTTAGAATACGAATTACTAGCAGAAAATGGACAAATAGCAGTAGAATATGACCCTAAAAAATCAGTTGTTAAGCAAAAACAAAACCTTGATTTATTACAAACAAAAATATATGGAAACACCGCTCTTAATTTTTATTCAAATCTGCTACCAGATGCTTGATACCTACCCTTATTCAATATTTTTAAGGTCAATTTAAGATTAATTAGATAAACCTTGTTGAGAATATTTCAAATGAATAATAGATAAATCATCCGAAAAATGAGATGAGTTGTGATAAGTTTTTAAAAAATTTAAAATGGGATTTAACTCATTATTAAATTGACACAACAATTCAACAAAATTGTCTAACCCTAATATATCTCTTTGCTCATTTTTTACTTCATAAATACCATCACTAAACAAGTACAAATTTGCCAAAGAACCAACATTAATTGAAGCATTTTGATAAGTAATATTAGGAAACATTCCGATGGGTAAACCAAGAGTTTTCAGACAAATTGGGTTCATTTTTTTTTGATTATTTTCTACTAACAAAACGCAAGGAGGATGACCTGCACTACAATAAGTTAGATTACCTGTTTTAACATTTAAAACACCATACCAAATAGTAAAATATTTATCATTTTTTTCCGTCATTTGAAAGTTATTATTGAGGTGATATAAAACTTCACAGGGAGAATAATAATTTAATATTCCTAAGCGACGAGAACGAAGTAAATTTAAAATAGAAATAGAAGGCAATGCCGCTTTTAATCCATGTCCAGAAATATCTAATAAATAAAAAACTAAATGTTGCTCATCTAAAAAAAAGTAATCAAAAATATCTCCTCCCAAATGCAAAGAAGGAATAAATATATAATTAATTAGGGTATTTTTAGTATCTAAAAAATCTGGTAATAAAGAAGAAACATATTCGGCGGCTTCATTCAATTCTGTTTCTAAAAGTTGTTTTTGAATTTCTAAATCTTTACTTAATTGATGTAATCTTAAACCAGCCCTTACCCTCGCTTTTAACTCTTGCAAATCAATAGGCTTACAAATAAAATCATCAGCTCCTACATCTAATCCTTGAACTCTATCTTCCACAGAAACACGAGAAGTCATCAAGACAAAAAATGTAGTATTTAATAGGGGATTTTTTTTGACAAATTGACATACTTCTAAACCTGATAATTTAGGCATTAGCCAATCACAAATAATTAAAGCTGGTTTAATTTTTTCTGCTAACTCAACTCCTTGTTGTCCATCTCCGGCTATTTGAACACTGTAACCACTAGAAGAAAAAGCTCTTTTTAACAAAATTTGTATCGTTGGATCATCATCAATAACTAAAATTTGAGGCATTTTTTCTAGGGAAAGATAAACATATTTTTACTGTAAATTTAAGAAAAATTAGACCATAAATTTAAACAGAAAAAGCCCGACTAATTCTTAAAGTTAACGAATTATAGCATGATTATTTAAAATCACCTCAGTTCGATATAAGAATATCTGGTTAAGACAGGGAATGAGTAATAGGTAAGAGGCAAGAGTGTTTAATTAATTTCCCTCTAATCCCCTAATACCCCAATATCCTAAGCCCCTACCTCCCCAATCTCCGAACTCTGAACTCCGAACTCCAATTATTGCTCTTTTAAAATCTACTCACTGAAGCGAGGAGTCATACAATAAGGGCAATCTAACCATTCCTGTTGTAATTCTGCTCCACAGCCACTACAGGTTAAAGATGATTTTCGTTTAGCTTTTAATTCCGCTTCCAAACCAGAATCAGTAAATGTTACCCTTTCAACTTCTTCTAGGGTAGTATGACCTTGACGAACTAAATTTAAACTATAGGCTAAAATCGTTACCATTCCTTCTTCAACAGCCTTTTCTTTAATCATATCAGTGGTTGCCCCTCGGTTAATTAGTTTTTGTAACTCTTCACTCATCACCATAAACTCATAAACACCCACACGCCCTTTATAGCCACCACCACCACATTTTTGGCACACCGTGCCATTAGCTTGGGCTTGTTGTAGGACTTCTCCTGACAAGGTATTGGCTTTATAAAAAGTCACAGATTCTTCCCCAGATACAGACAAACCAAAACGGGCTAATTCTTCTTTACTAGGTGTATAGGCAACTTTACACTCACTACAAACTCTTCGCATTAATCTTTGTGCTAAAACTCCTAACAATGCACCAGAAATCATAAAGGGTTCAACCCCCATTTCATCCAAACGTGCGATCGCACCTGCGGCATCATTAGTATGTAGAGTGGTTAAAACCAAGTGTCCAGTCAAAGCGGCTTCGATCGCAGTTTTTGCCGTTTCAGCGTCCCGTGTTTCCCCCACCAGAATAATATCAGGGTCTTGTCTGAGGAAAGCCCGAAGAATCGAAGCAAAATCCATACCTTTTTCTCGGATTACCTGCACCTGAGTGATTCCTTCCAAAGCATATTCAATGGGGTCTTCTGCAGTGCTGATGTTTACCCCCGGATCATTTCTTTCCGCCAAAACAGAATAGAGAGTTGTGGATTTACCCGAACCCGTAGGACCTGTAACCAGAATTAAACCAAAAGGACGACTAGCAATATCTCTAACTTTTGCCAATGTTTCCTCATCAGAGATTAAAAAGTCTAAACCTAATTGAGTAGCCGAATTATCTAAAATCCTTAAACAGACCTTTTCACCATAACGACTGGGCAAACAGTTGACCCGAAAATCCACATTTCTTCCCTGAAACACCCGACGAATCTTGCCATCTTGAGGTAAACGCCGTTCCGCAATATCCAACTCAGCCATAATTTTGAAACGAGCTACCACCGCAGTTGTAATATGTTTAGGCAGAGTAAAATATTCCCTTAAAACCCCGTCTTTGCGTAAACGCACCCTCATTCTGGTTTCTTGGGGTTCAACATGAATATCTGATGCTCCCTCTTGTAAAGCCTTGATGAGAATTTTATTAACTAACTTGATAATAGGAGCTTGATTAGCATCATTAGAAGTCAAATCACCATCTGGATTTTCGTCTTCAGCTTCATCTAAATCCTGATCCAAGTCATCGACAATATCGCTAACATCCCCTAACTGATCTAATTTTTGCCTTTCTTTTAACTCCTCTTCCCTTTTTTGTCTTTGCTTATCTTCTTCATAAAACTTATTAATTAACTTATCAAAATCTTCTTCGGTAATAACAATTCTTTGTAAGCCAAGACCTTTTGCTCGTAATATTTTTTTGACATCATCTAACGCCTGTAAATCATCAGGATTAACCATAGCAATCACAATTACAGGCGGTTCACCTTCAAGGCGACGCAAGGGTAAAAGTTTATGACGACGACAAACCTGAACTCCCATAATAGACTCGATTAAATCGGTCATTTGATCCGCCGCTATTTCTTCCGACTCTGGGTCAACACAATCAACCCCATAAAGGATTTTTAACTCAAAAAGTTGATGTTGTTTGTACTGTCGTACTAACTCAGGAGACAAAGCCTTATGGGTAATTTGTTCTAGGACTTTAACCAAAGGTTGTTTAGTATTTCTCACTTGTACCAACGCCCTTTTTAAATCTTCCTTATCAATGTAACCTGCTTGAATTAGCTTATTTCCGAAGGGATTGAAATAATCTGGACTTACTAAGGCTGTTTTGAGTTTTTCTTTAGAAGCAGAAGAAATAGGAGTTTGAGTCATGGTGATCAGGAGAATATTAAGTTATAGCTCTAAATTGTTAGCAATAATATCAATATTGTAAATGAAGTTTTTGTCTTCAGTGGATAAGATCAACGATTTTTAGCAAAAAATATAAAGATATTGAAACAAACTATACGGAATTGAACTAAGAACCACTTATACTATTCTATAACTTAATAAAGATTAAAAGAAATATGGAGCTAAGCGGATTCGAACCGCTGACTTTCACAATGCCATTGTGACACTCTACCAACTGAGTTATAGCCCCGTAATGGTTTTAATTACCCCTAACAGTATAATTAATATTCCAGAAAAAATCAACTTCTCTTAATAACTGATAAGGTAACAATCGAATTAATGATTAATTTCAAAATGTCAGGTATCGGCTCTTAGCTATGAGGTTTTTTCCTATGATTATGAAAATCGGCTTATCATAGAAATAAACATATAACTTCAGTTAGTACAAAAATGGAGAAAAGAGAACCCAGTGCCATTGACCAATTAATGTTAGAGTTAATCAATGTAGCAAGGGCAAATCCTCAACAAGAAGCCGATCGCCTTTTAAATGGACAGTTGAATGAGGGAGTGTCTCCGAATAGTCTAATTACTCTAACTCCTAAGCAACCCTTAGCGTTCAATTATTATCTTATCGACTCGGCTTATAATCATAGTAGTTGGATGTTAGCTAATGATATTTTTAGTCATACGGGTATAGATAACACTACTTCGCAACAACGTATGGCAAGGGCAGGATATGAATTTATTGCCCCTTGGGGGAGTGGAGAAAATATTGCATGGAAAGGTACAACGGGAGATTTAGATTTTAATGAGTTTGTAATTGATAACTATACCAACCTTTTTGTGGATGAAAATTATCCCAATCGAGGTCATCGTGTCAGTTTAATGAGAGATGAGTTTCAAGAAGTGGGGATTGCTTCTTTAGAAGGCATTTTTTCTCTTAA
Organism: Cyanobacterium sp. Dongsha4; assembly: GCF_036345015.1. NCBI lineage: Bacteria > Bacillati > Cyanobacteriota > Cyanophyceae > Chroococcales > Geminocystaceae > Cyanobacterium > Cyanobacterium sp. DS4. The sequence continues at coordinate 3,975,541 of NZ_CP084098.1, forward strand.
TGGTAGAGATTATAATGCGGTGATGACTACTCAAAATTTTGCCTACAGTAAGAAGGATGGTGCTTTTTTAACGGGGGTAATTTACACCGAAGAGGTAATTGACGACAATTTTTATAGTCTTGGGGAGGGTATTGCTAATGTTCGTATTCTTGCAGAAAATATAGATACAGGCGATCGCATCGAGACTGTTAATTTTTCCACGGGAGGTTATTCTTTATTTTTACCTTCTGGCACTTATGACATCAGTTTTATTGGGAACTTAGATCAAGATCTGGCCGATGATATTGTTAAAAGTAAAGTAACCATTAGTGATGTAAATATTAAACTCGATTTAGCCACAGATGATCCCAATTTAGCCACAGGAATTCTTACTTCTCCCACCGAAAATAATGAAACGGAAAATCCCATAGAGGAAAACAACATCGGTAATGAAGGCGAAACGAATCAAACCACAGATGATTTATCTATATTAATGGATATACCTATATATCGTCTGCAAAACCTCGATCGCCCCGGAACTTACTTATATGCTGGAGAGGAAGAGGTAAGAAATATAGGGCGTAATTATCCTCAATTTCAATTAGAAGGGTTAGCTTTTAATGTAAGTGAAACCGCCGATGAAGACTTACTAACTATTTATCGCTTTCGTAATCAAAACATTGCAGGGACATATCTATTTGTAGGAGAGCAAGAGAAAAATAATATATTAGACAACTATCCTAATTTTATTCTCGAAGGCACTGCTTTTCATGTTATTCCCCCAAGCAGTAATCAAGGTAATTCCATTTATCGTTTTCAAAACTCCGAACTTTTAGGTACTTACTTATTTGTGGGTGAAACCGAGAAAAATGCCATATTGCAAGATTACCCTAATTTTATCCTAGAAGGAACAGCTTTTAATGTTATTTAAAACAATCAAAAAATATGAATAAATATCTTTTTCATCTAGCTATACCAATCAATGATATTAACACTGCCAAAAAATTTTATGGTGATATTTTAGGTTGTGATATTGGCAGAGAAAATCAACACGCTGTTATTTTCAATTTTTATGGACATCAATTAGTAGGACATACCACCAAAGAAACTTTAGTACCGCCCCCTAGTATTTATCCCCGTCACTTTGGTATTATTTTTATGGAAGAATCCCATTGGAATGATTTACTACATAGATGTCAAGAAAAAGATTTACAATTATATCAACAACCAAAACTCAGATTTAAAGGTGAAATTACAGAACATAAAACCTTTTTTTTACAAGATCCATTTTATAATATTTTGGAAATGAAATTTTATCGTCATTATGAGGCTATTTTTGGAGCAAATGATTTTCTAACGATAGGCGATCGATAATATATAGCAATTCTCATTTTTTGGAATAATACCACGTTTTCCCCTAATAATTTCATTGATTCTTTGCACTGGAATATTCAAATGACTGGCTAAAGCTACTTGAGTAATATTCATAGGTTCAAGAAATTCCTCTAACAAAATTAGACCTAGATGAGTGGGAATGCGATTAGATTAGTGGGCATCATAATTTATTGATAATTTTAATGAGTAATTAATCGTGATAGTCAATTATTTGGATTTGGCTAACATTACCATTCTGCGAATACATTATTTTTGATAAACATTTATTGTTATTTATATCTATTTAACTTTTGCATTTCCTCAGCAACATTTATAGATATTTGTATCGCTTGACTCAATGTTTTTCCATACTTATTATATTCTTCTTGTATATTAAATAATGATGTTTCAATGTTGTTAATTTCAAACTCATTAAAGCTAAAATTCGGATTCTCACGAAAGTTTCTTTCAATGTTTAAAGCTAAAATTAAATCTGCCCTGAGAGTTTTTAAAGTTGAGTAAACTTTATCTTTATCTTCCAATTTATTAGAACCTCCTGATTCTTCAGATATATTGATAACATTAATAGTGTCAACTAAAGTATTAAAATTTTGTACTTGAATATAGAGTTTATAAAAGTTTTGATATTTAGAGACTATCTTTGTAGTAGTTTTTAAATTATTCAAAAAACTTTTACTACCATAAATAAGTGGAAAAACAAACCATAATAAAATATAGCTGACGATAACAACAAGTGGATGTATCTGAAGACAAATAAACAATAAAGTTATCAACGATAATGGAAAAATAACTTTTATGATTAATTTTTTTTTTTCAAAATGTTTTACAGTTTTATTGGATATTACTTTGAGCGGAGATAATCTTTCTCTGATTAGATAAATATGTTCTGTTTCTATTCCAGATGAATCAGATAATTCCTCCGGAGAAATCCACAAATTATTTACTCTATACTTCATGTTAACATTCACTAAGTTTAAACTTGAAAAAATTAGTCATAACATAAATATAATGGCTCAAAGAAATCGATAAATTTTAAATATCAATAGTTTTTAGAAAATTGATATTATTTCTTAACCATTCATTGACTAATATTGAAAAAATATTCACATTCTTTTTATCTGCTAAATTAGTGATAAATTATTTCGCATTGGAATCTAAATAAATGGGCAAATTAAACTTACTATTAGGGTGATAAAACTTACCTTGCTCTGCATGGTAAAAATCGTATTCTTGTTTCATAAAATTCATTTTTGATATTTTTATATGCCCTGATTTATTGCCTTTTAATATTTAACTTATAAGAGCTTCTTTTCTTTCTTGTGGTTTATTTACCGCTAAATCATAATTAGTCTGTAAATTCATCCAAGTCACTACTCATATTTATGATGGAGTCAGGAGTTTTCCCCTAGATGTTGAATTATATGAAAAAGCGGAAAATTTCCCAGAAGGAAAAGACGACCCACAATTTCAAAAAAACCTGAAATTGCCTTTAATCTAATTGAAAAATGTTTAAACCGAGATTATTGTCCTGAAATAATTTTAATGGATGGTGGTTATGGCAACAATACTAATTTATTGGAAAAATTAGATGGTTAGGTTTATCAGAATACCAAGTGAGAAATAAAAGAAGTGTAATGAGACATTTGATATTGGTATTTTGTGCTTATACTTTTATTCAATGGCATCGTTTGACAGGAGGGTTAAGGAGACAATGGGGGAATAAACCCTTAAAGACTTTTGCAGAAGGTTTAGAGGCGTTTCGGACAGCAGTGTCTTTTCGCTTTTTTCAATGGTTAAAAGATAACGTGGAAGTATTTAGCTTATACAAAGCAAGTTTAGGGTTTATTTGGGCTTAATTTTTGTCTAAGTAACGTTAGGGTGTTGGGCTTCGGGGTTCGGAGTTCAGAGTTATTAATTATCAACTATTTACCTTTGCCTCTTGCCCTTCGCCTATCACTCTTTTAACTTTTCCTAATTGAAAACTGCTTCTCGAAAACGAATCTCATCTCGTTGAGGATCACAAAATGAGACCTCTAACTGTAGTTGTTCTCCTAATTTTACATTGCGATCGAATCTATGGGCAAATTCTAATCCTAATTCTTCTAACAAAATTAAGGCTAGTCCGTCATCTTCTCTTAACCAACGTAATACTAAGCCATGCCAGACTTCTCCACTATGTTGTAAAAAGTATTGTAAACTCCAATAGCGGTTAGTTTGTCTCTCCACAAAAGAAGCCTCAGAGGAAGTGGAAACCACCTCATAAATTATCTGTTGCATTTTATCTCTTTCAAAGGGTAATTCTTCTCCTCGCAAGTGAGCTTTGATTTGGAAATGGGAGAGCAAGTCGGTATATCGGCGGATGGGGGATGTTACTTGAGTATAGGTTTCTAAGCCTAAACTAGCATGACGAGAAGGGGTTAAACCCGTTTCACTCTTGGGCATACAACGCCGTAAAGCACAGGATCTCACGGGTCCGGGAGGAAGTAAAATTAGCTCTTCTTCTGGGGGTAATTCTGGTTGAGGTTGTCCCCTAAATGGCACGGGAATATTATGCTCTTGACAATATTTTCCTGCCACTTCTCCTGCTAAAATCATCATCTCAGCTACCACAAGGCGCGATCGAGACATTTCTAACAGTTCGATGGAAACTTCTTCTTCGTTTTTCACTTTGATAATGGCTTCTGGCATGGAAATCATTACAGAACCGTTATTCTTGCGCCATTGTTCCCTTTTCTTGGCTTCTTGGGCAATACGGATGATTTCTTCTTCTCCCTGAATATTAAGGGTTAACATCTCATCGACATCGTGGTAAGTAAGGCGATAAGTAGGTTTGACTAGGGTAGAATGAATTTCGTACTCCTTAACCGCCCCCTCTTCGTCTAAAACCACTCCAAAACTTAATGCAGGGCAAATTTGACCTTGTACTAAGCTCATAGGGCCTGTAGCTAATTCTGAGGGGAACATTGGCACCATGCCTGTGGGCAAATATAAACTTGTGCTACGTCTTCTTGCTTCTAAGTCTAAGGGATCATCGGGATTAATTAAACGGGTGGGATCAGCTATATGTATCCAAAGACGGGCTAAACCGTTATCTAAAAACTCTAAACTGATACCGTCGTCAATTTCGGTGGTGCTTTCATCATCAATGGTGTAAATTTTATGATGGGTTAAGTCAAGGCGTTGACTATCTTTATCGATAAATTCTTTAGTGAAGATGCGATCGAGGATTGAATGGGCCACTTCATATACCTGTTGAGGGAAATCATTGGGGTAAGAACTACGACGTAAAAAGATATTTTCGTGTTTACTCCATAGTTGCAAGTCTATCAGTAATTGTAGTGATGATTCAGGAGTTTTCTGTTTACCTAAAGATTCTAATATGTCTAATGCCTGTTTGGGGGGATTTTCAGGTTGTAGGACATATTTTTCGAGAAAATTTAGTCGAGTTAACTCCGAATCTTGCCAATGGACTTTTTCTCCTGACAACGCTTGTTGAATTTTTTGGGCGAATATTTCTTTTTCTAGTTTTTTTTGTATCTCAATTTCAATTTGATGTTTAATTTCTTCTACCTGAGTTTGAGGACGAGGTTCATAAACATCCCCTTTTTTCTTAAAATAAATCTTGTCATCAGATAAAAGTAAATGGGCGGCATAACGGAAAACTGGTGTTTCCTCCTCAAAAATGAGAGTTGCTAATTCAGCCGGAGTAACAGGAGTTGCTTCTTCAATCAATAACTCCCAAGCAATTTCCAAGCTAGAAGCATCTAAATGAGGGGTTACTTGTTTAACAAATCGGGGTATATCGGTATATTTAAAGGATTCTCCTTCTACTAAAAAATCTACTTTTTGGGGTCTAACTTTATGGGAATTGCCGTTTTCATCTATGGCTATCCAGTCTTTTTTCCCTTCTGGTTTTTCAATGACACCTAAGCGGCGATCGCCATTTACTTTAAATTCAACTAATGTTCCTTTTTCCACCCGTGAATCCTTGTTACTAAATTGACTGAGTTAGTTATTTTATCGTTACTCTTTTAATAATTTACCATCAATATTTCAATTAGCAATTAACAATTAACAATCAAAGGTAAAGGACAAAGTAAAAAGGGCAAAGATGAATAGTGAATAACTGATGTTACGCAAAAATAGAATACATGATTGGTTTTAGGTGTCAGGTGTCGGGTTAAAGAGTTGACAAGAAATAGATGTGATGTTTATTGATTTTCTTCTTTATTCTTGTACAAGAGTCTATTGAAGCATGGGCGTACAAGGGCGTCAATGAGGGACATTTGAATTGTTTATGTAAAACCTTTGACATTTGGAATCAATGTTTGAGATTCTTAAACCTGTTACCTGCTACCTGAAACCTCCCTATTTCTATTCACTACTCCAAACCTTCCAATATCTAAAACTGTACTAAATGTACTGCACAATGACTGCGATGAATAACATAGCTACTGACACTGCCTAATAATAATTCGCTTACGGTAGAATGTCCTCTCCTACCCATAACAATTAGATTTGCACCCCATTCTTGAGCCTCTTGACAAATAATAGTACCCGGATGCCCATAAATTTGCTTAAATTCCGCCTTTAGCCCTTGATCTTTTGCTTGATTTGTCCAATATTGCAACATTTCGATCGACTCTTGTTTATATTTCTCCCATTGATGCTGTAATTCTTTAATTATTTCCGTGTCGTAAGTAAAAGAATAAGGAGCAAAACTGAGGGGAGTTTCTGTGGTTTCCTGAGACAACACATGAAGGAAATTGAGTTGGGAGTGACAATTTTTCCCTAAATATAAAGCAGTTTCAAATACACTTTGTGCTATGGGGGAGCGATCGAGAGATACCAATATCTTGTCATACATACTTATTTACCTCACTATTAGCCCTATATATCTCTATTGTATTTTTCTTTTTCCCCTATTCCCAGATCTTGTAATGAATCATTACTCTCTGAAATATACCTAAATTTTATGGTTATTTGTAAAATATCTTAATAAATGAACAGGCAATCATATTTTGTGTTAGTCTAATTATTAAGCAACTACTGAATTTATATTCAGATATTCACAAATAGGAGAATTTTGATTATGACTACCACTACAGTAACTCAAATGAAATGTGCCTGTCCTTCTTGTTTATGTATAGTTGATATTAGTCAAGCAATTTCCAGAGACGGACACTATTATTGTTCAACAGCTTGTGCAGAAGGACACAAGGAAGGAGAAGGATGCGGTCATAGTGGTTGTGGATGTCACTCATAGATATTTATGAAAGGCAAGGAGTAAAGTTAAAAGGGCAAGAGACAAACCGCTCTGTGTCTCCCCTTAAAAAAACCCCCCTTTATCCCCCCTCACCCCAGCCCTCACAGCAGGGCTGTTTCATTCTAAAATTTTTAGTTAAGAGGGAGTAATGATTAACGAGTAATAAGTGATGAGTTTTGATAATTTAAAATAATTAATTGATTGCTTCAAGATTTTTTATTATTAGTTAAAATCTGTAAGGCAAAAATCCCCCTAATCCCCTAATACCCAAATCCCTTAACTTCTAACTCCTTCTTGGGATTTTAAGGAGAATTACTGAGATTTTCCGATAATATTTGTAAGAGAATTAAAGATAATAATTTAATATTCAATACTGTATGGGACAACTAGAAGTTAAGCCAAATATTCGTACTTGCGGAGTTAATCCTAATCATTGGTATGTGGTTGCTAGAAGTGTGGAAGTAACGGATAAACCCTATTGTGTGACTCTTTGGTATGAAAATATTGTAATTTTTCGTAACGCTCAAGGAAAAATTAAGGCTTTAGAAGACCGTTGTCCCCATCGTCAGGTAAAGTTAAGTGATGGTGTGGTAGTAGGTGATGATATTGAATGTGCTTATCATGGTTGGCGGTTTAATGAGGAGGGGAAATGTTCTTTTGTACCTTATTTACAGGAAAATCAACGGTTGCCCAATTGTAAGTTAAAGGCTTATCCCGTACAAGAATTAGATGGTTTTATTTGGTTGTTTTTAGGTGATGGTGACTCGGAAAAAATTAAGCCTATGGGTTTGCCTGAGTGGGAGCATCTCAACTATATTGCTAGTGTAACCACTATTGACTGCCCCGGACATTTTTCTTATTTAATTGAAAATTTAATGGATATGTATCATGGGCATTTACATGACAATTATCAGGCATGGGCGGAAGCGAATTTAAAGGAAATTGAGACAACTTCTCAACGCATAGATGTTTTATATAATGCTCAAAGTTATTATCGTATTGACAAAATATGGTCTGTTTCTCAATTATTTTTTCCTGCCCTAAGACGTTTACATCCTGAACCTTTAAGGGTAAGCTATGTCTATCCTCATTGGAGTTCGAGTTTAGGGGAAGATTTCAAAATTTATTGTTTATTCTGCCCCATTGATGAAACTACGACTAAGGCTTATCTTATTCATTTTACTTCTTTACAGGCTTTTTGGCGTTTACATAAGTTACCTGTGTGGTTTCGTCGTTTTGTCAAAAATAGTTTATTTAATGCGGCAAAGGGTTTATTAGATGGATTGGTAGAGCAAGATATTGCAATGATAAAACAAGAGCAAGAGGCTTTTAATCGTAATCCTTTACGGCGTAATTATGAATTAAATAGTGCGATCGCACCTGTACAAAAATTAATTATAAACCAATGGCAATTAAGAAATTTTTAAATATCTAAATAGAAAAAGGGGTAAAGATTATTCAACCCCTAAATTTAAAAGTCTATTACAAACGACGTTCGATCGCACCTCCCCAAGTATCAGTTAAATTATTAACATCGAGGGTAATGAGATTTTGTTCAGGATTGTTAATAACCAGAGAATTACCCTTAACAACTCCGATTTTTTGCCAATTATTGCCTAATTTTGCCGTTAATTGGGCTTCCCATTGCTCTTGATTGTCAGCAGATACAGAAACGATAATTAAACTGGCTAACTCTCCGAATAGCATAGTATCAAGGCGATTATCTCCCATTTCGAGGGTGACATCACAACCTAATTTTCCACTGATACAACATTCCGCTAAAGCAGTGGCAATACCTCCCTCCGCACAATCATGGGCAGATTTGACTAAATCCGAGCGAATCCCCTCACAACAGACTGATTGCACCGCTTTTTCTAACTCATAATCTAATTCTGGGGGTTTTCCTGCCACAGTGCCATGAATAACCTCTAAATACTCCGACGCACCTAAACTGGGGTTAAATTTACCTAATAAGTAGATAATATCACCCTCATTTTGCCATCCTTGTCCACAAATATGGTTAATGTCTGGGATTAAACCCACCATACCAATCACAGGAGTAGGATAAATAGGTTGGGGATTACCTTCGCTGTCAACGGTTTCGTTATAGAGAGATACATTTCCACCTGTAACAGGGGTTTTAAACTCTTCACAAGCCTCGGAAATGCCTCGACAGGCGTGGTGTAATTGCCAATAACCAACGGGTTTTTCAGGGCTACCAAAGTTCAAATTATCAGTAATTGCGATCGCATCTGCACCCACACAAGAGAGATTACGGGCGGCTTCAGCAACGGCTAATTTTGCCCCTAAATAGGGATCAAGATAGGTATAACGGGAATTACAATCAGTGGTGGCAGCGATACCCGTAGTGGCTAACTCAGGTTTACCATTGACAGGGCGCACCCGAATAATAGACGCATCTGCACCACCGGGGAGCATAACAGTATTGTTCTGCACTTGGTAGTCGTATTGACGATAAATCCATCGTTTAGAGGCGATAGAAGGGCTATCAAGGAGGCTTAAAAGGATTTCACCCCATTTTTGACCTTTTACTCCTTCTTTCGAGCATTCAGGCAATAATGACTCATGCCAAGCCCATGCTTTTTGGGCGTATGCAGGGGCTTCGCTCATCAATTCTCGATGGTAAACGGGAGTATTATCCGCTAAAGCTGTACAAGGCACTTCGGCGGCGATCGCACCTTGATGGAAAATTCTGACAATGGGATCTGCGATCACCTCTCCTGCGACAACCGCATGGAGTCCCCATCTTTCAAATATATCAATTAATTCCTGTTCCCGTCCTTTTTGGGCAACAAATAACATTCTTTCCTGAGATTCGGAGAGGAGATACTCGTAAGGAATCATACCCGTTTCCCGTGCAGGGATTTTGTCTAAGTCTAACTCAATGCCTAAACCGCCTTTTGCCGCCATTTCAGAGGTAGAACAAGTGATCCCTGCCGCTCCCATATCCTGTGCAGAAACAACCGCCCCCGTTTTAAAGGCTTCTAAACAGGCTTCAATTAAGGATTTTTCCAGAAAAGGATCTCCTACTTGTACTGCGGGGCGATCGTCCATAGATTCATCGGTTAATTCCGCACTAGCAAAACTTGCCCCTCCCATGCCGTCTCTACCAGTGGTTGAGCCAACGTATAACACGGGATTACCTACCCCAGAAGCCCCAGCTTTGACGATTTCATCGGTTTCCATAAGTCCGATCGCCATTGCATTAACGAGGGGATTGCCCCGATAAGCACTGTTAAAGTAAACTTCACCTCCAATAGTGGGTACGCCAACGCAATTACCGTAATGTGATATACCCTCTACAACCCCTTTAAAAATACGCTTAGTATGGGCATTATCAAGGTTTCCGAATCGTAGAGAGTTAAGAAGGGCGATCGGTCTTGCCCCCATAGTAAAGATGTCTCTTAATATACCTCCTACCCCTGTAGCCGCCCCCTGAAAAGGTTCGATCGCGCTTGGGTGATTATGGGATTCAATTTTAAAGGCAACCCGTAAACCATTACCAAAGTCCACAACCCCTGCATTTTCTCCCGGTCCAACTAAGATGCGATCGCCCTCTGTAGGAAATTGGGAGAGTAAGGGTTTCGAGTTTTTATAGCAACAATGCTCTGACCACATTACGCCAAACATTCCTAACTCGGCTTTGTTGGGGTGTCTGCCTAAACGATTAACAATATCTTCATATTCTGCTGGTTTAATACCTTCGGAGGCGATTTCTTCAGGAGTAAAAGGTGAGGTCATAATCAATAATTAACAATAAAAATAACAATAAACTAGGTTAGCTTTAGCATTCGAGACATCCTAACCTTTAGTTACAATATACCAGTTTGGGAAACGGTGATTCAATTAGAAATTAAGAAAAGGGCAAAGTTAGAAGGGCAAGGGGCGAAGGTCAATAGTTGATAATTAAGAATTAAAAACCCCTAACTCCTAACTCCTAACCCCGAACTCCGTACCGCTTCTAAAGAACGACTTGCATAGGCTTGATAACGTTCTCGTTTATTGCGAATTTTCTGGGGAAGATTGGGCAAAATACCAAAGTTAGGAGGCATGGGCTGAAAGTGTTTCGCATCAGCAGTACTAATAAAATCCATTAAAGCTCCCATCATGGTGACATTAGGAAGAGTAATCGGACATTGATTTAAAGCAATTCTCGCCGCATTCGTACCAGCTAACCATCCTCCTGCGGCGGCGGCGGTGTAACCTTCCGTACCGATTAATTGTCCTGCGGCTAATAAGGTATCTCGATACTTAAATTGTAAGGTGGGTTTTAAGAGTTGAGGTGCATTGAGAAAAGTGTTTTTGTGCATGACCCCCATGCGGACAAATTCAGCATTTTCCAACCCCGGAATTAAGCGAAATACCCGTTTCTGCTCTCCCCAACGTAAATTAGTTTGAAATCCTACCATATTCCAGAGTTGTCCTGCCTTGTCTTCTTGTCTAAGTTGTACAACGGCATAGGGTCTTTTAGCTTTATTTTCAGGAGCTTTGAAGTCCCCCAACCGAGAATCAAATAAACCAATGGGCTTAAGAGGACCATATCTCATGGTATCTTCTCCCCGTTGTGCTAATTCCTCTATGGGTAAACAGCCTTCAAAAAAGTTAGCACTTTCTCGCTCAAAGTCTTTCAATTCTGCTTGTTCTGCTCTACATAATTCTTGCCAAAAATGCAGGTACTGCTCTTTATCCATCGGGCAGTTGAGATAGGCCGCTTCTCCTTTGTCGTAACGAGAAGCTAAAAACGCTATATCCCTGTTAATAGACTCCCCGACAATAATGGGACTTGCCGCATCAAAAAAGTTCAGGTAATCCATTCCTGTTAAATCTTGTAGTTGTTGAGCAAGACTATCACTGGTTAAAGGACCTGTAGCTAACACCACAATACTATCCCTAGGAATTTCTTTAATTTCCGAGCGTTCTAAGGTAATTAGAGGATGATTGGCAAGGGTTTGAGTCAAATTTGAACTGAACACTCCTCTATCCACTGCTAATGCTCCTCCTGCAGGAACTTTATGTTCGTCTGCGGTTTGAATGATAATGGAGTTAAGACGGCGTAATTCTTCATGTAATAAACCTGCGGCTCGATCAACGGCATCCGCACCAAAGGAATTACTACAAACTAATTCTGCTAATTCTGAGCTATGATGAGCAGGGCTATTTTTTACGGGGCGCATTTCGTAAAGGGTTACAGGCACACCAGCTTGGGCTATTTGCCATGTGGCTTCTGTACCAGCTAAACCTCCACCGATTACAATTACATTGGTATCTGTCATAATGGCATAATGGTAATGATTTGTTAGGGATTTGGGATTTAGGACTTATAGTTAAAATGTACAAAAATTCAATCAATTGATTGTCAATAATTTTTTGTCAAACTTAACCAAAACGAGGCTTATTTTTATTAGTTTATATTTGTTGATTTATCTTTGTTAATTCCTGATTAGACTTTTTTCTATAAGTTCAGTAAAGAGAGAAAAGAGAAAAAAATTGATTTTAAATTATGGAAATTACATTTTAGCTTTATTTTCCAAAAGGTATTTTTATCCTACATTATGCTTGAGTAAATATTTGATGGTTTTTAATAGTTCCATCGTTTTAAAAGGCTTGATAATATAAGCATCAGCCCCTTGTTTGGTTGCCCAGTGAATATCAAATTCTTCTCCTTTTGTAGAGCAAATGATTACAGGGACTTTTTCTGTTCCGGGATTACTCTTTATCCAACGACATAATTCATAGCCATTCATTTCAGGCATAACTACATCAGTAATTACGAGGTTGAATTTTTCTTTCTCAATGATTTTGGTTGCCTCTACCCCATTGGATGCTTCGGTTACTTGAATATTAAATTGTTTCAGTGCTTCGCTGATCACTTCTCTGGGTGTGTGATTATCATCGACTACTAAAATTTTAATCATGATTTGATTAACGCTCAAAGATTACGGGGAGTAGATGGACTATATTAATAACAATACTTATATTATTTAATAATAAGCTAATCAGGTACATTAAGCTATAAATTAGTATAACTAAAAATGCTGGAAAGTTTTTTTCTGATTTAGTGGGAGTTGTAAATTGCTATTTTGTTGATCAATTATTTGCATTTCTAATGATGATGTTATTTGACCAATAATTTGACATTCTTCTCCGAATTTTTGCTGAATTTTCCTTGCTAAGTTTAAGGGTAAACATAATACTAATTCAAAATCTTCTCCTCCATAAAGCACCCACTCAAAGGCTGTTTTTCTGTCGATAATAGTTGAAATTGCTTCGTCGATGATAATTGAGGTGCGATCGAGTCTTGCCCCTACTTTACTTTGATGGCATATTTGTATAATAGCATCGGCTAATCCGTCACTACTATCCATTCCTGCAATGGGATAACCACATTGACATAGTTCATGTAAGTATTTTATTACCTCTAAGCGAGGTTTCGGGTATTGATGGGCAAAAATGACCTTTTCTCTAATTTGAGAGGGTATATGACTATATTTTTCGGGATAGAGGAGGATTTCTAACCCTGCCCTTGACAATCCATGATTACCTGTTACTAAAATGACATCGCCCACTTGTGCTTGATGACGATAGATACCCTGAGACGGAGAAACTTTTCCCAAGGCTGTAATGGAGATAGTGTTAGTGTCAGATTTAGTTATATCTCCGCCAAGAATATTGATGTGATATGGGGTTAAACATTTTTTCATTCCCTGATAAAGTTTTTCTACCCAATTAATTTCTGTGTCACCTCTGAGGGATAAACCTACGGTAATACCTATTGGCATTCCCCCCATGGCGGCTATATCTGACAAGTTAGCAGTTACACCACGATAACCAACCGATTCTGGAGGCGTAGTGCGATCGCTGAAATGAACATTTTCGACTAAAATATCAGTGGTAACGACTAAGTTTTTATCACTATCAAAAGGTATGATTGCCCCATCATCACCATTAATGGTTTGGTCACAATACTGATTTACGATTGATAATAGTTGATGTTCACCAATGTCTTTAATATACATTTAAAACTTAGTAAGAGAATAAAAGATAATGGTGAGGTTAGGGAAAAGGGCAGTGAGTGAATGATTGATAATAAAAAACTCTTAACTCCTAATCCGTCTTCCTTTTCTTCGTTAATACTGGATATTTTCAGAGCTAAGATTTAGATGAACTCTAATAGTTTTTATCAAGAATTAAGTTGAATAAAATAGTAATTATATAATCTTTAGTTCACTACCAGACGTTTTTCAAGAGATTGGACTCTTTTCGTTGCTACCATATTTTTAGGATCAAATTCAAGGGTTTTTTTATAACACTCAAATGCCTGAGTAATTAACTGTTTTTTCTCGTAAACGTTTCCTAAATTATTTAAAGCTATAGTATATTCAGGATATAATTTAATTGCCTCTTTATAGTTACGAATAGCAATATCATATTGTTCTTGAGAAAAATAGGCAAAACCTAAAGCATTATACATCAATGCCTTATTCTCAGGCTCTATTCCTTCATCGCTTTTTAAACCTCTTTGCAATAATTGTACTGCTTGTACAAATAGTTTTTTATCTAAGTAAATTCCTGCTAATTCGTAGTATTCTTGGGCAGTTCCTTTTTGATTTTGGAGTTTATTTTGTAGCTTGGAAAAGCGAGATTCTGTTCGCCTAGTTTTAATGATTTGTCTAAATAAAAGGATAGCAACTATTAATAATAAGCCCAATAAAATAGAGATATAAATTATAGGTAAATTCTCTTTCATAATATTTTTTTTAATGTTTGATAATTATATTTTCTTATAGAAATGCTATATTAGCACATCTCTACCAAGCACAAATCAAAGAGTTAAAATAAATTAGCAAAACAACGCACCAAGAAATTTAGAGTCAAACCCTCGGCAATATTTTACGTTTTCAAAAAATCAAAATTAACGGAGAAAAACCACTGTGCTAAGGAGAGATAAATACTAGATAAAGTATTATATTGAAATCAGTTTGAGCGAAAGATTCGATCGCATTTTATTCTAGTCTTTTCCTAAGAGTGACGATTATCAGGAGAAAATTTATCTAACTTGAATCAACTTGTAATCAATTTTTATGGGGCTTTTCCCTTAAACATCAATATTTTTACATCAAGTTCAGGTTAATATTAGTATTTTTAAACTACTATTCGAGAAAGATTGTGGCAAAATAAAGATAGTTAACTAGCAGAAATAGAGATACATTTATGAATAGCTGTGTTTTAATGGGAAAAATTGTCCGTAGTCCTCAATTACGATATACTCAGGACAATCAGTTGGCGATCGCAGAAATGATGGTAGAATTTGAAAATATATCGCCCAATAGTCCTCCTAATACCTTAAAAGTTGTAGCGTGGGGTAATTTAGCTTTGGATGTAGAAAAAAATTACATAGAAGGTAATGAAGTAGTGGTAACGGGGCGTTTAAAAATGGATTTAGTAGAGAGGCAAAATTATAAAGAAAAAGTCGCCGAGTTAACTCTTTCCCATATTTATCCTCTTTCGGGTAGTAACCCTCCTCATAATCCCGATAATGTCGTTAGTTTAAATAGTTATCAATCCAACGAAGATGCCGATGATTACAGTTTTGATGAAGGGGAAATAGATGGTAAAAATTTAGATAATATACCCTTTTAATAAGTTTTTCATTAATTAACCTCAGTTCGGTTAAGGATAGGTGTCAGGTATCAGGTGTCAGGTTTAAAGTAACTTTTAATTTTTGCTCTTTAAGATAGCCTAATCGTCCTATAATCATCAAATGAGTTTCGAGTTCTTTGAGTGAGCCATTTGCAATAGAAAGATGACGGATATAATCACCCAAATAATTTCTCCCTTTTCCTTCTGCGATGTTGGCAGGAATTGAAACTGCGGCTTTATTATTTCCTGAAACCTGAAATCTGAAACCAGAAACCCACTAAAACTTAACACATGAATAAGTGGGTAACGTCAGTTAGTAAGAGTTTTTAATTCTTCTTCTAGGTGATTATTCAATTTTGTTTCTGGTTGATAAATCAATAAATCAAACCAAAAAGTTGTACCTGCTCCCACCTCACTGATTAAATGAATACGGCTATTATGTTTTTCCGTGATGTTTTTGACGATGGATAAGCCTAAACCTGTCCCTTCTAAGGTGTGAACTCTGTTTTCTACTCTAAAGAAGCGATCGAATATTGCTTCTTGATCTTCAGGTGCAATACCAATCCCTGTATCTGCGACTTCAACCCTAACATGAGTTATATCATGATTATTTTCTGGGTCTCCTTTAACTCCGTAAGCCCTTACTGTGACTTTTCCGCCTTCTGGGGTAAATTTAAGGGCATTGCCCACCAAATTGGTAAATACTTGTAGTAAAAGATCATAATGTCCCCAAATAGATGGTAAATCGGCTTCTACTTCTTGAACAAGTTCAATATTTTTATCTTTGGCATTGAGTTGATATGTTCTTAAGGTTTGTTCGATGGGTTGAGCTAAATCAAGGGAATTAAATTGATAGCTACGGGAAGATTCAAGCCGTGATAGGTCTAAAACATCATTAACTAAGCGCGTTAGTCTGTCTGTTTCATGATTGGCAGTTTGTAAAAATTCTAGTTTTTCACTTTCTGTTAAATCATCTCCGTATTCAAAAAGAGTTTCAATGAAAGATTTGATATTGAATAAGGGAGTCCTCAATTCATGGGATACATTGCTAATAAATTGGCTTTTTGCTTCATTTAATTCCACTTCTCTGGTAATGTCTTGTACTGTCATGACTATACCCTTAATATTTTCCCTATTTTGGTCTAATACTTGGGTTAAGAGAATGCGAAAAGTGTGATGTTGAGGTTTGGTAATCGTAACGGTAAATTCTCCCCTAGTGGGCAGGATACTATTATTATTGTTTTCTTCTTCGGGATGCTCTCCATAGGAGATATTTTCTAGGGGTTGTTGCAGTTGTTGAGTAACTTCTTGAGGGAGGTATTCTAAAAGATTTTCCCCCAGAATGTGGGTTTCTTCCCAACCAAACATTTTTCTGGCGGTAGGATTAACTAATACAAGTTTTAACTGTGAGTCGAGTAAAATTGCACCATCAGCAATAGTAGCCACAAGGGTTTCTAATTTAGCCTTTTCGGCGGTTAATTCTTCAATGTTTTGTTCTTCATATTTTTCCAGTCTCTCCGCCATATCGTTAAAGCTAAGGATTAATTCCCCTAATTCTCCTCCAAGGGGTAAATCTATTCTCTGTTTAAAGTTTCCTGCGGCGATGTTTTTTACCCCCATAAGTAATTCTTTAATGGGTTGAGTTATGGTTAGAGCGTTGAATACTCCTCCTAAGATTACCATTGCCCAAATGGAGATAAATACTGCAATAGTAACATCTCTGGTTAGATTAGAAGACGCTACAACGGTGGGATTGGGATTAATTCCAATGGCTAAAACCCCTAAATATTCATTGTCGTTAGAAATGGGTACGAAAACATCGGTTACTTTTCCATCAGGGGTAAGGTGTTGTCTAACAACGGGGATATTAACAGTGGGGTTATATTCTTCTGGTAATTGTAGTTTGCGTTGGAGAGTAAATGAGTTTTTTACTTCTTGTTGAGAAAAAGGTATGCCAAAAATTATTTCCCCTTCTTTATTACTGTAGATGATATAACGAACGCTGGAAGTGCTATGAAAAAATCTCCCTGAAAATCTAGCGACTTGGGTTAAGTCTTCTTCTGCTAATAGGGGGGCGACATTACTGGCTAAAAGCAATCCTAAATCTCTGCCAAAACGAGTGTCATTCATTTGAGCATCTTGTTGAATGGAGTTGACAGCCCAAAAAGTTATACTACTCATAAACAAGGATACTACTAAAGTAGCGATCGCCATTAATTTAGTTTGTAATGTAAATTCTGACCACCAACGGGCGATAATTTCCTTAAAGACTTGCACGGGATTTATTTTCAATGATGAAATAAAAAACTGATTTACTAACTATGTTAATATTTACCATGATTGTTTACCTAACCTCTATTTTGTTTTACAAATCTTTGGTTAAAATAACCTATTTTAACAAGCTACAAACATCACGCTCTGGCAAAAAGAAAAGGAGATGAAGTTAAATCGCAATACAATAATTTTGTTTATCACTGCATTTAGTTTAATGGGGTTGGTGTTTTTAACGGAAATCAGGAAAGATGGTTTTAATATTTCTCCCGTTGGTAAACAAGAGGATAGTATTCCGTCTATTTTTCCTTTTAAAACTGAGGAAATACAAGCCTTAGAGATTAAAACAAATGGTCAATTGATAGCTTTTGAAAAAACTGGTAATGAGCCACTATCTTGGATGATGAAACAACCGGAAAATACTAAAGCGAGTGATGCTGCGATCGCATTTTTACTGAATCTTTTTCCCAGTGCTACAAAAAAAATAGAATTATTAGCAACAGATGAACAAAGAAAGGAATATGGCATTAACAACAACTCTCCTACTATCACTATAACCCTAAAAAACAGTGATCGCTATCAGATGATATTGGGTAAATCTAACTTTGATGATACTCAAATTTATGCGGAGGTGATTTTTCCAGAACAAGAAAAGATAAAACCGCAGATTTATTTAGTTTCTAAGAGTTTTCAATATGCTTTGGAAAGAAATTTTGATGAATGGCGAGAGAGAGGGAATTAAACTATTTCCCTATAGATTCAATCTCAAAAATAGTACCGACTCTACAATCTCTACAATCAATGGATTTTAATTCATGCCACAAAAATGCGATCGCATCTAAATTATTCAGAGAGACTCCTAATATATCTCCATTGTGAATTAAAGTCATCCCTTGACCAGTATCAAAAAGGATTCGAGAGTTATCCGCCTCTATCAAAAAAGAAAGTCCATGTTCACCCAATAAACCTCGCCTCCCTGCAGTATTTTCCACTAAAACCGTTATTTTTAACGATGAAATCATGATTTTTCTCTCAAATAAAATTAATAGAAATTACTGTTTTTACTTTTAAGTTTAGTTGTTTTGCTTAGTGCCACAATGATAACAATAGGATAAATATTTATAAGTTAAATTATGACAATTACTACATTCTTGATATTGATAAAAACCACAATGAGGACAATAGGCAGTGTCATGATGAATTTTTTTCCCACATCTCAAACACCTCGACTTTTCCACTCTTTTACTAGCTTGAGTGTAAGGGTTGAAAACAAATTTTTGAAAAAACTTAATTAATAAAAAGCCTACTAAGGGAATAATAAATATATATAAATAAGAAACTAAAAAGAGTAAACCGCCAAAAAGAATTGTAATTATATTTAATAAGGACTCAAAAATAAATCCAATTTGTAAAAACTCAAATAATTTAATCAGTAAGGGAATAAAAAAAATAACCAACAAATGCCAACTCATTAAAGAAACTAACCCATAACCCTTATTATCTGACCACTTATGAATTAACAAACTAATGATAATTAAAGGTACTAAAAATACCATTTGCCATAGTAATTTTATTGTTGGATACCAAAAATTAGCTCTTTCCCAACTGCTCTTAATTTGACTAAATTTGTCCTGAGAATTGACAAAATTCAAAAAAATAACCGATTCATTTTTAGTTAATAATTCTTTTTTAAGTGTATTAATTTCTCCAGTTAACAAATTAATATTATTTTGATTCTTAGCTAATTCTTCTTTAGCTGTTTTTGCCTCAATTTCATTGATAGATAATTCTCTGGGTTGCCCCGCAATTTCTTCGAGTAAAGTAGAGTCGTATTGTTGGCGAATTTGTTTATTTTTATCTTCTAATAGTCTAATTTGAGTATTTTTTTCATCAATTCTTCTAACAATATCCTGATTGATTTTATTATTTAAAGCCTGAGTTAAACTTTCATACTGTAAACACAGGGGAGATACTTTTCCTAAATGATTTTCCTCGACAGAGTTAAAAGAGGATGGGTTTTGATTTTCACCAATAAAATCCCGAATGAATTGATACTTATCCGGAGAGGAAGAGTCTTCTTGATAATTTTGCCAAGATTGATAACAAGGATAAGCCTGAGCAGGAGATAAAGGCCAGCGACTAATATCATCTAAACCATAGAAAACATTACCCAGTATAAATAAATCGATGATAATAATTACAATCAAACTAACTTTATTTATGGGTTCGTCTTCAATTTTTCTTGATTTTGCGAAAAATACTCTAATAAAGTCACGAATTCTATTCCACATATTCCCCCTGCCCAATTGACAATAAATATATCTTAAATTTATCTTAATTGATTTTCTTCTTTCTCCTGAAACCTGCTATTGCATTCTGTCAATGGTTCGATACTGAATAGCTTCGGCAATATGAGGGGGTTTTATCTCATTTTCTCCTGCTAAATCGGCAATGGTGCGAGAGACTTTAAGAATTCTATCCATCGCCCTAGCAGATAAACCTAGTTTTCTAATGGCATTTTCCAATAGATTTCGACTTGTTTCATCGAGAGAACAGAATTCTCTTAAATGTTGCGATCGCATCTGTGCATTACAAGAAATTTTAGCATTATGAAAACGATTTTGAGCTTTTACTCTTGCTTTTGCTACTCTTTCTTTAACTATCCCTGAGTCTTCTCCTGTTTTTTGCTGGGTCATTTCTTCAGGCTTGAGACGACTCACTACAACTTGTAAGTCGATGCGATCGAGCAGAGGTCCAGATAATTTTGCCCAATATTGCTCTCTTTGACGGGTAGAACAAGAACAAGGTTGAATAGTATCACCATAATATCCACAGGGACAGGGATAAGTGTACAATAACATAATAATACATTTTGAGGATATGTAAATATTTAGATGAGAGTGGGATATTGTCGGGTCAGTACAAAAGAACAAGCAGTCAATAGTCATGCTTTAGAGCAACAAATAGAAAGAATTAAATCTCAAAGGGTAGAAAAGGTCTATTTTGATATTGACTCAGGTCGAAAGAGTAAAAGAGTACAGTATCAACAATTATTACAAGATATTCAAGAAGGACTTATCACGGAAATAATTATTACCCGCTTGGATCGATTAACTCGAAGTTTGGCGGATCAAATTAAGACTTTTACTATTCTTGAACAGTATGGTGTTCAACTTATTGCTCTTGATCAGAAGACTGATTTTTCGACCGCTTCTGGCAAACTTACTCTAAATATGCTCGGTGCGATCGCACAGAATGAATCTGACTTAAATTCAGAGAGAACTCGACACGGTTATGAATATTTCCGTAAACAACATAAAGTGCATTCTGTTCCTTTGGGTTATCGTGTAGTTGACAATAATTGTTTTATAGACGATATTCCTTTTCTCTGTAATATTCATGATAAAAAAGAATATTCTAAATTTACTATTGCTCGTTTAGTAATTGATTATTTTTTGGATGAGAAATCTTTACACGGATGTTTAACGAGATTAAATATTTATTTTGGACTTCAGAGATTAAGTACTAAACAAGATAAATATTCTTTAAGTTTTTCAAAAGCTGGTTTAGATGTATTTTTTCATAACCCTATGATACGAGGACATTTAGCCTATTTTCACCGTAATAAAACAAAAGAAACTGTGATTATTTATAATAATCATCCTCCTATCCTAACTGACTTAGAGTATCAAGAAATTTGCGATATTATTGCCCATAATCGTAAAGTTAGGGGTTTTGGTAAAATTGCTAATTATCCTCTATCTGGCTTAATTTACTGTAGTTCTTGTCAATTTTCTATGAGAGCTTTAAAGTCTTTTCGTAACCATACTAATCCTCAGTTAGGACACAATTATTATTATCAATGTTATAACTGTCGGACTGGTAATTGTAATAATAAAAAAATGATTAGAATGGATGTAGTTGAAAGTTCTCTTATTGATATTTTCAGACAAAAATACAGAGAATTAACTAAATTATCTACTACTACGACTAAAATTATTAATCCCCAAATTATTGAACTACTACAACAAATTACCACTCTCAAATCTTTACCTAAAAATCCAGCTATTGATGAAGCTATCGATAAACTGGAAGCACAAATTAAAGAACTAGAATTTAATCAGAATAATCAGGATTTAAGTGTCAAAGAAAATCAGGAATATTTAAAATCTATCTTTTCTTCCTTCGGTTTTTGGGATTCTTTACTACCAGAACAGCGTAAAGAAATTTACCATAAATTAGTATCTAAAATTATTGTTAAGGACGGGAAGATTCAAGATATTATCCTTAAGATATAGGAACAGGGAACGAGATATTTACAGTTAATCTCTGTTGATTTTCTTCTTCTGTTATAGTCGATAATAGCTATTTACTCTTAGTTTCCCACAATGTTCAGTCTTAAGTTAATTTTCAATACACTTCTCTGTGTAATACCATTCTTTAGTTTTTGTGAAGACCCTGACGAAGCATTAGTGAAACAGATAGACCAACAAGAAAGAGCATGGGAACAACAATCTGATTCAATAACTTCTGAAATGTTAGAATGATAATTAAAGAAAGTAATCATTCAAAAGATGGATAAGCGTATTATTCTTCAGCTACTAATAGGGTTAAGAAATAACTCGGAGAAGGGTCTGTCATTAATCGAATTAATTGTTGCTCTCGTTATTAGTGGTATCGTTCTAACTTTTGCGGCTAGTGGTTTTGTTAATATTTTGAGGGCAAATCAAAATGTTGAATCTAAAACTGTGCGTAGTGCCACGATAGCTAAAGCTATAGCTTATATACAAGATGAAATTAAAGAAGCAAAAGCTGTTACCGCAGTCGCTGTAGGTTCTACAGGATGTCCTAGTGCTAGTGTTGACTCCGCTCATTGTTTAAAGCTGACAATGCCCGATGATAGTACTGTACTCTATGGTTTTGATGATATTAGCACTGGAACAAATGTATATTTAAAGCCAGGTCTTCTAAAAAGACAAGAGTATGATAGTTCAGGCAATGCGGTTCTACAGACAGGACAAACAAGTGCATGGGATACGCAATACACAACTATTGTAGATGGTCTAACCAGTGTTAACGAAACTGCACCCACTACTGTTGCTTGTAATCAGGAATTGACTGCTTGGCCTAGTGGCACTACCGTCTATGGTGGAACATCAGGGGGAAAAGGAGGATTCCGTTTTTGTCTTGCAGATAATACTGCAAATAATCGTCTAGCAAGAATATTTCTCTATGGACACATTACAGGTGTAGCTGACGGAAATAATGTTATCCCCGCAAGTACAATTAGTTTTGCAAGGTCGGAGTAATTCTATCTATCATTTTCTAAATTATTACATCGTCCATCGTAGTAACCAGCCCTAGTTAAGAGTCCATTAAATCCTATACAGTATTGTTCAGGATAATTACGAGAACTAATAATTAGTAATTCATCTGCCAATAATATTTTGTTGTTGTAGCTTAATTTTAGAGGTTTATCAATAACTATGTGTTCAGGTAATGTAAAAGCATCTGCACAGTTTGAGCTAATCTCCCCTTGTTGAATATTGACCTGACAGTTTCCTTGCTCTCTTATTCCTTCTATATAATCTACTATCTCCTTAGCTAATGATTGATAATGCGATCGCTCTATTATTCTGACAATAAAGGGAGAGGCTACCAGTACGCCACCAATTAAAACAACAATTATCTGAACTGTCTGAAAGTTAATTTTCTCTATTAGTTTCATTGTAATTCTCTGATAATTTCTTGAAGATTAAAACTAGGCACTAATACCTCCCCATTTATTGTAGAACCATCAATCGCTAGTGCTTGACAGGTGAGTTTATCGATATTATTACTAATTCTTTGTTTTTGGCAATCTCCTCTAGCCTCAAAGATCAAGGGTTCTTTTCCTTTTAAGTCCATCATTATTAAAAAAACATTGTTAGGAAATTCTACAGGCAATCCATAACTAACACTATATAATTTGTCTTCATCATTCCTTAAACCATAGTGATAATTAATAATATTATCGCCAACAGTAATAGCTAAATAATTACAAGGTAGTTCCGTTATTTCATCGGTAGTCATTACAACAGTACAATCATAGGTAGTAAAATAAGTAGCTGGAAATTGTTTAATAATTGTTTGTGCAACAACATTTTCTTTATGAGGATATTTTTCTTGTGCCTTGAGTCGGTTAATTAATAAACTGCTCGATGCTATAAAGGTTATTATCGTTACTATTTTATTCATCATTATGGATAAGCGGTTTGTGTTTAATGAGAGAATAGGACATAGAAGAAGGTGTAAATATTTACAGCCCTAGTGATGAGAGAAAAAATAATAATTTCTATTAATTTTCTTCAAATAAGTCATCAAAAGTGAGGTCAAAGCTATTATTGATCATATTTAAAGGAGAAGTCTTTTCTGTGGTTTTCTTAAACGCTCCTTCTTTTCTTCTATTTTGCTTTGATAAGTCTTTGACATTAATTAAACTTCCATGCTGAAATTTTAATTCTAATAATGTTTTGTATGCTGTTCCCTTTTGATAACCCATGTGAATATACAGTTCATTTATTAATTCTTTAGCAATCCTGATTACTCCCGTAAAATCAGTAAGTAAACTAAGGTTTTCATAATAAACTCCATAATCTTGTTGTTTAGGTTCTACTCCATTAATCTCAGGATATTGTCCTGTTATTTCCCCCACTACCATTTTTTGTAATAATAATTGATTGTCTTTAATTTCGTAAGTTGAATAAAAACCACGATAACAAGCTGTGTGAAGCATTTGAGGATTCATGCCATAATCTTGGGGAGTAATTAAGTCTCCACCTTTTAGATAGACTAACTCGAATTTGTCTTCGTTATAAATGAAAGTATCAGGAATTTGTCCAGTCATAAATTATCTCCTAAGTTCTTACTTATATATCAGTGTCATTTTTCTGATTTATGCAGAATTTAGAAATATTCTTTGACAAATTTGATTAACTTTTGTTTTAACTCCGCAGAAATAAGAGGGAACTGCTCTATTTCAATCACTATCTCTAATTTTGTTTTTCCTTTATCTCTCATCTCCCTCACCACTCCCTTTGCAATATTCTCAAACCCATATTCTGCTATTCCTTCAGATATTTTAGTTAACAGTAATAATACTCCTATCCCCCCTAACATTCCCATTGGACCACCTAAAGTAGCTAAAGCAGTAGTAATCGCCGCCGCCCCTGCATAACCAGAAAAGAACATTAGGAATAAGAGAATTAACCCTGGTACACCGAGACTAGCTATTTGTGTAATTAATTTATCCATTATTTTAAGTGTAATTCGTTACAATTAACTATCAGTGTTATTCTGTCTATTTATGCAATATGGGCAAATGTTTTTTATTGTTTCTACTTCTTTAAATCATTAGAATAATGAAGTGTTAATTAAAAAGCAAATCAATAAGCCCAAAGGAATTAACAATAAAATTACTCAATATACACAAGATTAAAATTGCTTAAATAAAACTATTAGAAAAGGGTATTATTCTGTTATAATAAGGACAAAAAATAAAAATAATCTATAATAATGGAAAGAATAAATAAATCAGTAATAGCTATCACCAATTTAACAGATGAAACAGACGAAAAAATTTATTGGTTAAATACTAAACCAGACGATAGATTAAGAGCATTAGAAATGATGAGAGTAATTAATTATGGCAAAGATGCAACTACCGCTAGACTTCAAAGATTTTTTGAAATTGCTGAACTTAAAACAAGTTGAATATCTGCTGATAGGTGGTTATGCTGTTACCTATTATGGTTATCCTCGTTCGACAGGAGATATGGATATTTGGATAGCAATTAATCCAGATAATGCCGAAAAAATAGTAGAAGTATTAAAAGAATTTGGGTTTAATTTACCTGATTTATCCCCTGAACTTTTTTTGCAAGAAAATAAAATTATTAGGATGGGTGTACCACCTTTAAGACTAGAAATATTAACCACTATTTCAGGGGTAACATTTACAGATTGTTTTGCAGAAAGATTGGTTACAAAAATTGATGATATTGATGTCAATTTAATTAGCTTAAAACATCTTAAATTAAATAAACAGGCTAGTGGAAGATTTAAGGATTTAAACGACTTAGAAAACTTACCTTAGTCTTTTTCTTACACTATAATAGCTTAATAATTATTCAAAATTTGTGTGTGAGGAAATGAATTTAATATTTATAGAAGCTCGTGGTGGCTTAACTACGAGTGAGCAGTTATTGGGTGTAATTAACCAACATCCTCAAGGATTAACTATCAAACAACTCAGTCATATCATTAATCGTCCTGTTAGTATGATTAATCTCTGTTTGAAGCAATTAAGCAGTAGGAAACAGGTCAAAATACAGTTAAGGGGGATGCAAAAATTAGTTTACCCCAAGATTTAGAGAATCTCAAGGTTTAACTCATATTGCAAAGAGTGCTTGGTCAAATTCATGGCGATGAGCAAAAGCTGATTGCGCCCCTGACTTGGTAACGGATAAACTACCGTTAATCACTCCCCATTGTATTGCTATTGGTAATGAGTGACCTTCTATTAACGCTGTTGTTAGCCCCGCATTAAAAGCATCTCCTGCTCCTACTGTGTCCACCACTGTTACTGATGGTGTACTCACCCAATATTTCTGTTCTTTGGTGACACAATATACTCCTTTTTCTCCCATTGTGATAATTACTGTTTTTACTCCTCTATCTAAGAACCAATCACCTGCTTTCTGGGCTGTTTCTGAGTTATTTACCTCGTATCCTACTAATTGACTAGCTTCGATTAGATTAGGTGTAATTATCTCTAATCCTGTATAAATATCTTCTCCTAATGTTACTGCTGGTGCAGGGTCTAATATTACTGCTACATTATATTTCTTGGCAAGGGCGATCGCTTCTTTAATTATCCAAACAGGAATTTCTAATTGTAATAATAAATAACTAGCAGAGGGTAAAAGAGACTCAAGGTTAGCTAAATCCTGTTCATTAACTGCACCGTTAGCACCAGATACCACAATAATTTGATTATCTCCCGATGCTTCTATGGTAATGACTGCGACTCCTGTAGGGTGGTCATCATCAACAATAACGTGGTCATGGTTTACTTTATTATCCGTTAAGGTTTCTTTTAATTGTTTGCCGAACTCATCATTTCCTACCCTGCCTACTAACTCTGTATTTATTCCTAAACGAGAGAGGGCGATCGCCTGATTAGCACCTTTACCACCACCGCTAAGATTAAAATTATTACCTGTTAAGGTTTCACCCCTAGACGGTAAATAAGGAACAGTGACCGCTAAATCCATGTTGATACTACCAAAGACTATAACCTTTTTCATCACTATTATCTGATAACTTATATATAGAATATTAGGTTCTTCTACAGTAGTTATGATAAATTATCAGTTAAAAAAGGTTTCAGGTAGAAGGTGGCAGGTGTCAGGTGATACCAAAATTAAAATTTTATCTATTATTATTAAATAATTCTCTGTTCCCTGTTCCCTGTTCCCTACCTAAACGAATAATTTACATATTCACAGTAAGAGAGCCGAATATTATTCCTTCAATTATGCAACCAGAGATTATTATTGGTGATTATCAACAGTTAAAAAAAGAGTGTAATTTAATTCGTTATCGTGTTTTTGTTCTTGAGCAAAATGTTCCTGAAACTTTAGAATTAGATGATAGAGATTCAGTTTGTATTCATCTACTTTTAAAACTTAACAATCATTATATTGGCACAGGAAGAATTGATTTAGAACAACAAGGAAAAATAGGAAGGTTAGCGGTTTTACCATCTTTTAGAAATAAGGGTTATGGTCAAATTATTCTACATAATTTAGAGTTAGTAGCAAGAGAGAATCAATTAAATTCTGTCTGGCTTAACGCTCAAAAACAATCTCTTAATTTCTATTTAAAATCTGGTTATACCATTATCAGTGATGAATTTTTAGAAGCTAATATCCCTCATCTAAAAATGATTAAATACTTCTCTTATTAATCAATAATTGATGCTGTTTGTCCAAAGAGGATACTTCGGCTTTCTTCAGTAACGGTTGGTTGTTTAAATTGTTCTGCTATTTTGTACGCTCTCATGACCGCTTCTCTTTCTCCCATGCGTTTAAACCATGCTTCTAAATGGGGAAATTCTGTTATATCCTGTTGTTGATTAGCATAAGGTACTATCCAAGGATAACAAGCCATATCAGCAATGGAATAATCCCCTACAATATAATCTTTTCCTTCTAATTGTTTATTCAATACCCCATATAATCGATTAGTTTCTTTCACATAGCGATCTACTGCATAGGGTATTTTTTCGGGAGCGTATAAACCAAAGTGATGGTTTTGCCCTGCCATTGGTCCAAGTCCGCCTACCTGCCAGAATAACCACTCTAAAGTTTTAGTATATTGTCTAATATCAGAAGATAGAAATTGACCTGTTTTCTGTGCTAAATAGAGTAAAATTGCCCCAGACTCAAATATACTAATGGATTCCCCCTTATCAGTGGGTTCAGTGTCGATAATGGCAGGAATACGATTATTAGGAGATATTTTGAGGAAATCTGGGTTAAATTGCTCTCCTTTGGCAATATTGACAGGAATAATTTTGTAATCAAGATTAGCTTCTTCTAAAAAGATGGTTATTTTATGTCCGTTAGGGGTTGCCCAATAATATAGTTCAATCATCTGTTACTCTTTATTTCTTATAGTTTGATTATATTCCAGAAGTTTTATATATCTCCTTTATAAGTAGATGACCAACCAAATAATTTTCGTAGGCGTTGAGAAGGATTGAATTTAAACACTGTACTATCCCTTTTTCCTTGAATGTAAAATGTGCCAAAGTTTCTTAAATTAACACTTTCTTGAGCTTTTAAGCACTCATATACTTCTTCTAAGGTAGCGTTAACAATTTCCTCCACAACCTCATCTTTTTGATTAATTTTTTTGGCAATACGCTTTACTAATTCTTTCTGATTAATTGACATTTATGCTTTCAAATCAATTCCGTTTTCTTCTAAATATTGGGTGATTCCAGCTTCTAAATCAGCTAAGGCATCCTCCATAGTCTCATACTCATCTTCACCAATATAAACTGTTCCTCCTTCATCGTAAGCCATAACAAAAGAGCCAGTATTTTCATCATAACCAATTTCTATTTTTCCTTGATAGTACACAAAATCGCTAAGGTTGGGGTATTTTTCCTCAAAACTTTGATTATTACTCATGATTTCTCAAATACTAAATAATGTTGTTGAGGTAAAAATTCGGCGGTTGTGACCCATTTTAAACCTACCGCTTCCATTTCCTTCTTTACCTGTTTCTCACTCATTTTATGTACCCCTTTAATCATAATCAAGGGATTTTCTTTACGATACTCTACTAAGACAACTTTTCCTTGTGGTTTAAGGGCTTTTACTATCCCTTCCATCATTTCTCTAGGATGATTAAATTCATGGTAAGTATCCACCATCAGGGCAAAGTTAATGGATTCTGGAGGTAAATTAGGGGAGGTTTCGCTACCCAACACGGGTAAAACGGGTAAATCAGGAGATTCTTTGACAAGGAAATCAATAATATCAATCATCTCAGGTTGCACATCCACCGCATAAACCAATCCTTGAGAAACTTTTTGGGCAAGGCGAAAACTGAAATACCCCGAACCTGCCCCAATATCTGCTATGGTATCGTCAGGACTGAGATTTAATGCTTCAATGACTTTACTGGGTTGTTCTTCTGCTTCTCTACTCGGACGCTCTAACCAGAGAAATTCTTGATGCCCCATCACCTTCGCTATTTCCCTACCAAGATAATATTTGCCGATACCATCTCTGTTATGTAATGCTCGATATTCATAGTATTGATTATCTGTTGCTTGTACGGGTTCGTAAACAAGGGACGATGCGAACATTACCAGACTAAAAACAAAGATAAAGATAACAGAGATAATGATGTTTAAGTGTTTCATTTAGAGATTAAGAGATAATTGACCGATAAGAATATTACTTTTACCGCCACGATGATATTTTAAATGACAGGTATTACAAAGAGCTACTAAATTTTCTGGTCTGTTATCTTCTGGTATTCTGTTCCAGTGATGCACTTGCAGAGAGCGACCTCTACTTGATTTATTTTTGAAGTCTGTACCGCATTGACTACACTTCCAATCGGCTTTTTGTTTGACTGCTGTAGCTATTTCTCTCCAATCTTTGGTATATCTACTCATTTGATCATCCCTAAGTCTGTGTCTATTTTAGGGCTTTTTTCTTACGAATTAGTGGACAAAGCAAAAATAGTGCGATCTCAATCTCATCTTTCATTCAAATAGTTTCCCCCATAAAGGGAGAAAATCATTTATTACACTAGATGCGATCACCTTCGGTGGTGCTGTGCGATCGCAGTCTATGTTCTGATAAAGAAGGTTAAGCAAAGCCTTTACCCTTTTTCCTTGGTATCCCTGAAATATAAACCCAATAAAGTTTAACAGCAATGATCGCCCTCATGATCAAATTTATTGTCAGGAACAGGATGAATGGGTGATATAAAAGTAATTATACCAACTCTTTATAAGAACAACATTTAATTTATTTCTCTAATTTTTTTCAAGTAAGAACTTTAATTAATTAGTTGAAAAAGATAATTGGTATAAAATAAAATATCTTCTTATATCAAGAAAAAGCTATTCATCCCAACATCTTTTCTGTCCATCAATATAACGACAAACTCGCTTTTGCAAAATAATATGTTCTTTTACTTGATTGTTACTTAATGTTATTACCTGTTGGCTAATGTTTGTTTTTCCATAGGGAAAAGATTCATTTAACGGCATAGCAAAAGCAGAGACAGTTGTAGTAATATAAACAACGGTAACTGTCAATAAAAAGAGTGTGATTTTCTTTAGAAATATCATGATATTAATTTTCAACCTGAATTTGTATTAAACAATATATAACTAATATACCATTTAGTAATAATTTTAAAACAGATTTTTTATTATAAAATAATAAGATTTTTACTCATATATTTCAATATTTAATATTTGTTTATAATGCAAAATATTATTTGTAATAATAGTTAATACTTTTAATATTCTGCAATAAATATCAATTTCTATTCCAACTTTCGCATTTCTCAATATATCTGATTTTCTCAATACTAAAAGCTAAAATTCTTGTCTAACACTAAAAATATTCTGAGGAAGCATTCATCAAAGCAACTTTATCAGCAAATAATTAATCAGAACGAAGCGATGTAGTAAATGCAGAAAATAGAGGAGCGTGATGTAGAGTAAATTTTCCACCATAATTCCACGCTTTCTATCTATTATTTTTATCATCTTAGGTGCGATCGCATTTATAAATTATTTCTTCTTTAATTTTCTTCTGTACCGTTACAGAAAACACAGGTTTCTTCTCTCTGGATTTCCCCCGTACAATCCCTAATCTCTATGTATCTTTTACCGTCACAGTAATTACATTTACTGTTTTCTTTATTCATTTATCTACTTTATTGTTTGAATTATTGAGAACAGACTAATAGTAAATGATTAATTAATCAATTAATTTATAGTCAATAGAAGTAGAACCTGAATATTGATTAATATTATAGAAAGCATAGTTATTGTCTATTTCATCATTAGCAAGATCAAATAAATAACTTTGATAACTTTCTAATTGATCATCTTCTGGCAGTTTTAAATATTTATTAGAAATTGCATTTACATTAATATTGATATTTACTTTTAATGAAGGATAACTATCGAATCTTGCATCAAATTCATATTGAACTGTACAACAATAATTGAGTCTTTTGTTAGGGTCATCACTAATAGCAAAATCTTTAGCTAAAAGTAAAATGTCAAATTTTTGCTCATCAAACATACTCTCACCATTTTTATTTATTAACTTTTTTAACTCATTTTTATCATTTTTATCTAACTTTTCTATCCATGTTAATGTCTCGTCATTTGTCTGATAATATAGCATGATAAATGAATCAAAGTTATTCCATTCATAGTCAATTTTATACTCTTTACAACAATCTAAAAAATCATTAAAATCTTTGCATATGTTATCTTGTGTCATAATTAAATTATCTTCATCCTTTAAAAAATTATCTTCATCCATTTGTAATATATTTGGTATTAAATCTTCTTTTTGTTGACTTTCTAGTATTGATGGAAATAGTTTTTCTCTAATCCATTTGGGCATTACCCAATTGACGCCCCATAAAATATTATGTTTTTCACTATAGTTATTTAAGCCTAATTTTGACCAATACCTCTTTAATAATTGTTGAGCTTTTTTTATCTTAGGACGATCTTCTTCTTCAATACACCTACCAACTGGTTTAATATTATTTATATTAATAGGATGCGGATGACACGCAACTACCTGAACATTGGTGATAGATTCCAATAATATAGATTCCAATAATAAGGCTAAGGCATATAATCCGTAATCATAACCACGATATTTTGGTTTAATAACAACTTGGTCAATGTAATAAATACTGTCAGCAAAAATATCTTCTAAAAATTTTTGTCCTTCATCATAGAAAAAGTAGGCAATCAGTTCCTCTAAATCAGGATTTTTGTCATCAGCTAATTCCCATAAATCCGTTTGAAAGTATCTTAAATCAACACGGTTAGATATGATTTTCCCAATTTCTAATATACCTTCATCTTCTCTCCCATAATATTCATCATCACTGAGAGTATCAGATATGTCGAGAAAAATATTGGTTTCCATTGAGCGTATCATTAAATCATCATAGTCAGAATGTGATCCACGATTAGAAATGGTGCAACTAGATTTTAATATTAATTTCATATTTTTTAACTCATTAGTTGTAGGCTATGTATCAGAATAAAGATCAACTAATTTAACCTAATAGATTATAATTAAAGATAATAAAACCCCCTACGGCTCTGCTACGGTATCCGCAAAGAGGAGGGTTACTATCCTCTATACTCTGAGTAATGCTATTTTATAAAAATCCAAATTTTATCCTAATAAAACTGGTTATAAGTGAACCTATTGTAACCCCAATAATTGAAGTAATTAGTCCTGTTCTTATCTGATCTATATGCCTTTTAAAATAATTATCAACTTCATTATATTTTTTGGCTATAAATACGACTTTTTGCTTGTTAAAAAAAATATATAGACTGTATAGATAACTTAAATTTATTACCATAGATATAATAAAAAATATCAAAAGTAAATATTGAGTATCAGGTAAAAAATAAAATAAGAGGAAATAGATAAATAATATAATTATAGAAAAGAAAAGATTATATTGGTTATATTTCTCCATAAAAGTGACTCTTTTCTCCGTAATTTTTTTTATTTTCTCTATTATTCCTGTTAAAAGAGGATCATCTTCATGAAAAATAGAAATACCATACTTATCTATTGTTAAGTTTAAAGATTTGTCCTGAAACAATTTTTCTGGTTTTATTTCTAATCTATTAAATTTTTCTTTTTCTGTTATTGAAAGAATATCATTTATTTCATCTAATTCTAATTCATATTCATCAATAAAAATCTTACAGCATATTTGATTTTCTTTAAGAAAATTAATAATCTCAGCCAAGTCATCAAGATATAATTTAGAACCTTGTAAATAAGTTGTTATAGATGGAATATGTTTTTTCATAGAAAGTATAAATTATATTATTTTAAATGTAAGGATATTCAAAAATTTTCAGTAAACACTGCTGTAAATAATAATGGCTTATTTGAAAAACTTCAGTTAAAATTTGTTCAGATGTAATTTTATTATTTTTATTATTTTTACTAGGGGGATGAATAATAGCATTTCTAATTTCAGTAATTGCCTTTATACTATCCATCCAATTTAACTCTTTTGCTTTTTTATTTATTTCTAAATATTTATCTACTGGTTCTAATGGAATATTAAGAAATTTTAATAAAAGCCTAATTTGTCCAGAAGCTTTTAATCCATTAAAATCCTCGGAATTAACACATTG
Organism: Cyanobacterium sp. Dongsha4; assembly: GCF_036345015.1. Classification (NCBI taxonomy): domain Bacteria; kingdom Bacillati; phylum Cyanobacteriota; class Cyanophyceae; order Chroococcales; family Geminocystaceae; genus Cyanobacterium; species Cyanobacterium sp. DS4. The sequence continues at coordinate 4,009,119 of NZ_CP084098.1, forward strand.
ATTAGTTTTTAAGTATGTCCAAGCTAATTTTTCTAAAGCTGATTGTATTAAAATAATAGATGTATTGTATCCGTTGCTGTGCTTATAGCTTTCGACATACCATTGAATAGCATTTTGAATCGTCTCTTTCCAATTTTCATCTTCCCATTTCTTCATAAATTTAGGAAAAATAATAACCATTTCTGTTGTATCACTGGTTGTCCAACAATAACTAAGAGATTGCCATGAATCAGCTTTAATTTTAGGAGTTGACCATTCTTCTAAGATTTTATTTCCTTCTGCATCCCAACCATAAATCAATAAAGGAGATACCCAAATTCCCCTAACAAATGATAAATAATAAACAAAAGCATCAATCATTTTATTGGCTTCATCTAAATTAAATGCTTGTTCATCAGAACGTTCTAGTTTACAAATATGAGTAACTCCATAACCACCTTGTGCTTCTAGTTTTTCTTCTAGTTCACCATTTTCATCTAAAGTGGCTAATACAAAGTGCCAATTATCGTAATCAAATATAAATTGACCATCAAACATTAACCAACCTTCTCGTTGGATTTCAATTTCATTACCATTTTGATCATATTCATAATCAAAAATGTTAGAGATATTAAACCAAAAAAAATTAGTTATATGGAAAGTAACTGATGATAAATTATCTGTTATTCCCTGTCTAAAAGGTTTAGTTAAATAGCCAAACAATTCTGTTTTTTTACTACCGCAATAATGAATATATTTTGATAAATGAACACTCATCCTAGCTTGAGGAATTAGCTCAGTTAGCTTTAATTCAACGTCTTTTAAATTTATGTCTTCTTCACTTTTATAGACAAATTTAACAGTAATAGTAGGATAAGGATACCAAGAAATTTGAACCCAACTTTTACCTTCAATAATATTCTCTCTATCAATTAATTCTGTAAAACCACGATATAAAATAATTGGTTGATTCGGTAATGTTTGTCGTATTATTTTGGGTTCTGGTTTCCAAATAGTCATTTTTTTGTATCCTTTAAAATAAATTGAATATATTTACAAATAGGTATAGATTTATCATCATTATTATTAGACTCATCAGAATAAGGAAAATATAAATTTTTACTCTTTACTAAAACGTCGAAATAATTCTACATATTCGCTAACTTTAATTTCATTTACGTTTGAACCAATACGCTGATAAAATTTATCATTATATGATGTAGGTTCTTTTCCTCCTTTTAAAGAAAAAATAATAACACTTTTATTTTTATAATTAATTACCTTAATTTCTCTACCTATAGTATCTTTGGTGGTTTGGTTTATTGGTTGTAATTTAATTAACTGAATTATCCAACGATAAAAATTATCAAGATTACCTTGTAATCTCTCAGCTTCATGTGTTATTCCTGTTATCTTAAAATTTTTATATTCAACAAAATCTACATTGTATAGATCATATATTTTCTTGGCTGTTTTATCATTATCAGCTATTCCTACGCAAACATAACCAGTTGCATTCGGTGAATGATTTGCCATTGCCGTCAATGTTTTAATTATTTTGTCAAAATTATCTTGATTAAATTGTTTTCCTTCATTTAATTCAGTAAAACCTTGCTTAAAATCATATAAAGATTGTTCTGTTGTTGATTGAGTTAATAAAGTCTCAAATTCAGTCAGCCATGAATCAATTGCAGGATCAATCGTATCTTTTTGTTTAAAACAATCTTGTATTATTCCTTTTATTTTATTTATATTACGTTGTTTATTTTGAAAAGCCCAAGTTTTTCCCGTAGTAATTGTCATTTCTTTAGTGATACTGTTTAGTTCAGAAATTAATTTATCATAGTTACTAATTTCCTGATTTTTTTTAATTAATAAATCATAAAAACTTAAGAAAATTACTTGAAATTGACGTACCATAGATGTTAAATTTCTATCACAGATAAGTTCACGAAAATTTTTTTGAGAAACCACTAAAATTTGACGAATTTGATCATAAACTTTAATAAATTGTTTCTGAATTAATTCTGGTTGTTTTATAGTTAAAGAAGATTCTATTTCTTTTTGATGTTCATTATCTTCTCTAAATCCATAATAATCATCCAGCCTTGTAGAGTTACTTAATGGTATATCCTGTAATAACATATAAGCAAGAACATCAGCAATAATTTCTTCATCTTTGGATTCTCTTAACATTTCTTTGGTTAAAATTCTATTTTTTACCCAAAAAATATCATCTACATTAATCCCATATTCCAATTGTTTATTAGTAATACTAATTTGTTTCATGTTATTAAGAAGAAGAATGTCTGAAGCTGATGTATCAGTTCTAATTTCATTAGCAATTTTTCTTACTAGATCAGCAAATTTAGAAGTGGAGCCAGCAGACCTCAACTCTTGTCTAGATAAATGTTTACCATTAGAATTAATTCGTCTAAAAATTTCATCAACTTTTTCATTATCATCAAAAGAATAAACAGATAATGGCAGAACATAACTACCTATTATTTCACAGTAATGTCTATTAAGAATAGGAGTTTTTTGTGTTAATTTTTCTTGATCAAGAAGTGATTTTGATTCTACCATTGTTTCTAAATCAAAATATTTATCTTCTATATCAAATTCGCCTTCTATAAACGCCGTGACAGCATTTAATCTTTGCATTCCATCTATAATTTCAAAGACTGATATTTTATTTTTTTCTGTTTGAGCTAATAAAATTATAGGTACGGGAAAACCCTTCAATATTGAATCAATAAATGCTCTTTTTTCTTCAATAGTCCAAACTAATTTTCTTTGGTATCTTCTATTAACATAAAATAGATTATTTATATAAAAATTATATATTCTTTGTACCGTTTCACTTCTAATAGAAAGTTCTTTTTGAACAGCTGAGGATTGAATTTGTTTAATCATAATTATAATTTTTATAAAGTAAATAATTTCGTATTAATCGATGTTTAAAAAGGTGAGTGAACAATCATTATTTCCTTGATCGTTAAGGCATATAATTTTGAGATTATTTCATCAATTTTTTCTTCATATTTTTGCACATTAACTCCTTTATTCTCTAAACATTTATGCACCAAAGTTTCTATCTCTCTTTTCTGTTCTTCCGTACCTTTAGGTATTGGTATTTGTGAAATATAAGGAGTTTGCATGGCGTAAGCTCCTCCTTGTAATTTTGATGCTGTATAATGAAGAAAAAACCAAACTATTCGAGAATTTAATAACCCTAAAAGATATAAATTAGAATCATAAATAAAAAATGTTTTGTTATTAGAAATATAGTTGTTATCATCCCAAGCAAAAGCCTGATAAGTTGCAATTTCTTGATAAAGTATTTTAGGTAAATTATATTTATCCCAGTAGGTACATGAGTGTAATTCCCAAAAATATTTACCCTTATTATTTCTTCTTATTAAATTATATCTATACTGATGAAATCTCTTATAAATAGCAGGATAAGTTTGACCAAAAATCTTTTCGGCTTCTTTTTCTGGTTTATCACTCCAAGGATGTTTTTTATTTTCTGATGATTCAATTTTAATTAAATATTGTTCGGCAAAATTTATAATCCATCGTTTTACATCTCTACCTCTAATTAAGGGTTTTAATACTTCTGCTGATGAGGGATGCTCATTAATTAATTTATCTCTTGTTTCTCGATCGACAATAAAAGCCTCATTAAATCCTGTTTTAATACCATAATAAAATCTACCATTAACATATTCTCCTAAAGGTATTCCTGTACTTTTCAGTTTATCTAAGAGGTTTAATATTTGAGAAGATTCTAACCGCCAACCATCAGCCGTTAATGATTTTTGTGGTACTAAAAACTTATCTTTTTCATAGACTACTTTGAAATCATTTAATGAGTTATTTTCATCCCAATTTAAAACTTTAATATCCTGATTATCACTATTATTTTGTTTCTTAAATAAGATAATGCTAGGGTAAGTAGTTGCTTCAAACACATTAGCATCCCCAAAATCTATTAATATCTCTATTTGGCTATTTTGAGTAAGATATTGTCTTAGTTTTTGTCCATAACCTGCCCTAAAATATTTATTAGGAGTAATGTAGGTCAAATAACCATTATTTCTTAGTAATTTTAACCCTTGCTCATAGAAATAAACGTATAAATCAGCTACTCCAGTATAGCAATTATACTGTTTCTGAAGAATTGGTTTTAAGTATTTAATTGCTTCCTGACGTACATAAGGGGGATTACCAATAACAATATCAAAGCCTGTTACCCCGAACATCCACTCACTATCAAAGAAGTCAGAGCTAACATTCTGGTCATAGGGATTCCATCTAGCCAGAGTATCTGCGATCGCACCTGTCAGACCAGTTTCTTTGAGTAAAGTTGTAATCTCTGTTCTGAGTTGTTGGTCTTGTTGTTTACAGCGTTGCTTATCTTGGGGATTATTAGCAGAGAAGTAGTTATGCCTTACCTTCTTTAACTCAGCTTCTTTTTTCTCAACTTCGTTAGTTCTAAGGGTTTTTTGATTATCAACACCGATGAGGGTATTAGCAGAGACAAACTTAGTTTCGAGGTTAGGGAGAGGGAGAATACCCCTATTCTCTAAATTATCATTAACCTTCTGTTCTACTATGAGGGAGATAAAGAAGCGTAGTTTAGAGATTTGTACTGCAATAGGTTGAATGTCAACACCATAAATACAGTTCTCAATGAGAAATAGTTTACGGGGATAATCCTGTTCATTATTGTTAAATTCATCTTCTATCTGCTGTAACCTAGTCTTTAATTTTTCTATTGCTAGACTACGAGCCTCCTCATCACCAATATTCTGGGCTGTTTTAATATCTTTTTGTACAGGTGCGATCGCCCTCTCCTTTTGTTGATTACGCCATTGTTCATTATGAGGGTCAAGTTTAGAGAGGATATGAACCAGCTTTTGGAGGATACCCATAGGAAAAGCACCAGAACCACAAGCAGGGTCAAGGATTTTGAGACTATCAATAGCAGTAATTAACTTCTGGGAAATATCAGGGGTAAAAGGATTAATCTCAGAGAAAGATAGTAATTCCCTTAAACTAGACTCTAACTCATCCTCTTTACCGATAAATGGGTTATCCTCTACCTTAGTCTGTAAAGTTTGCTGTTGATTATGCTCATTCCCGAAAAGATTAGTTTGATTACTACCAAGTTCTACATAACCGCTACTATCATTTAATAATTGTTGTTTAAGGTAAGCAATGATGCTCTCATCTACCATATAGTTAACGATTTCTCTAGGAGTATAGAAAGAACCAGTTTGTTTTCTAGCGGTTGTCTCAGTCTCAGGATTATACTCAGCTAAGAGATTCTCGAATACTTTACCCAATAACTCAGGGTCAAGGGCAATCTCCTCATCTATCGGTGTATTTTCATCAATAGTAAATTTGTAATCATTGAAGATATTGATGATACCCCTTACCTTCTCTCTATTTCTTTTCTTACTACCATAAACTTTACTAAGGTCAATCGATTCCTCACCGCCGAAGAATAGTTTATTAGGAACTGTTAGGGGATTGTCCACAGCTTCAGAGAAACCATCAATAAGCATTTCTTTATCAAGACATTCAAATAAACCACCATTCAGGAAAGGGATATTAGTGGTTAACTCAAGGAATTGCTTAGTATCCTCAAAATAATCCTGATAACGGTAACTGTTGGGGCTATCATTAAACTGTCTATTATCGGGTTTTATCTCTGTGTTTAAGGTAGCAAAAAATAGATTCTGTAATATTGCTTTATAATATGTTGACTCCTTATCTTCGAGCGGTCGCACTATCTTAGTTACTGAGTTAACATTAAATAGAGTATTAGGAATAAGCCCTTTTTCCTTGAGAAACCAGACAAAGATTAGTCTAGTAATTAATCTAATAATATTAGTAGCATTATTAACCGTTTTATCTTCTATTATACTAGGGAAATTAACAGTTTTTACTGCCCAAAAATACCAATTAGCAATCTCTCTATAAAATTGTTTATTAAGAGCAGAAGTATCTAATACTTTACGCCATGCCAAATGTAAATCATCAAAATTTTCTGGTTTATTATTCTTTATTATAGTGGATAAAGCAAAATCATTTAGTATCTCTAAATGCGCTCTATGAGGGCTAACAAAATTTATATCCTTAATTAAGGTTATCTTTTGCAAAACATCTTTATCATTATCTTTCTGGTTAGGGCGACGGTCAATAATAGCTAGAGTTAAACTATTACCATGTCTAAAGGTTAACATAATAGGAATAGCAGAAAGTTTATTAATCTCTCTGGTAATACTAGATAATTGAGTACGGGAATAATAATCTTTTTTGAGGGTAATAGTAAGGAATAAATAAGAATTAATATAATCTATATTAAACTGAGGAATATCAGATATTTGTTTAATTTGCTCTTCTGTTAACTGAAAGAGATAATCTACTGATTGCCACTCATCTAATAATAATCTTTTACTGTCTATTTTATCCTGATTAATCATCATCAAGAAATCAGTGGGCGAAGCATTATCTAACTCTACATTAAGCTCTGTAGAATACCCTAATGTTTGATAAAACGGTGCGATCGCATCTACAGTATCTTTAGCAGAAAAGAGAGAGAGGGAGTCAAGAATATTGGACTTTAAATCAATGTTATTTTTAGGCATAGTTAGTAATAGAAATTAGAGATATTGGTGAGGGTAGGGAACAGGGAACGGTGTAAATATTTACAGGGAAGAATAATTAAGCAGTATTGCTTTTAATTACTAACCATGTGATTAACTCAAAATCAGTAGTTTTAGTAATCTTCTGGTTAGCAGATGGTAATTTACCTTGTTTACTAGAGAAAAGAGTAGCTACCGTTCTCTGCTGAAAGGTACGGGTGACAGACTCAACAGCAGAGTGTAGTAATTGGTTATAGAGAGTTAGGTTTTCCCCTTGCTCTGTTTCAGTGCTGAACAAATCAGCTAATTCCTGATAAACAGATGATTGATTACTACAGAGTAAACGGTAAATATCAAGGATTTGCTTCGGTTGGGCAAAACTATAACGTACTGTCCTATCTTCCCTGACATAGACTAAATAATAGGGTTATAAAGGATTAACTTCTTGATTATCCTTCGTATCCCCTTTCTGCTGAAGACAGAAGATTACCCCGGGTTTAATAACAGAATGTTCGGGTAATGGTGGCACAACAGCATAAAGTCCGAGAGGAGCTTCTTCTAATGCCTTCCTATTTTCTTGAATATAGTTTAGTAAATCTGTTCTAAAATCTTCTAAACTAAACTCATTGAGGGAGATGGAATCATTGAAATCCTCAAGGTCTAACACTTCTTCTTGTAACCGTAGTAATTGATTATCCCTATAATTTAAGTCTTTCTTAATCAATTCTTCATCTAAAAGATTATCCTCCCCTGTTGCCGTCAAATCCATTAATGCCATCCTTGACTCGACCCTATCCCTCAAATTAATGTACTGGTCAAAGTCTTGGGTAATCCAGAAATTAACTAACTGTACTGCACTGTTAGGACTACCAATCCTGTCAATCCTTCCAAATCTCTGTATAATTCTTACAGGATTCCAGTGTATATCATAGTTAATTAAATAATCGCAGTCTTGGAGGTTTTGACCTTCAGAGATGCAGTCAGTGGCGATTAATAAGTCTATTTCTTCATGTTGGGGTAAAGATGGTATTTTATCCCGTTTCTTAGCATAAGGGGCAAAATTAGTCAGGATATGCTCAAATTTAGTTTCTCCTAGAGTAGTCTTATTCTTATTGCTACCAGTAACAAGAGCAAGATTAATATTTAATTCATTTTTAGCCCATGTTTTAAGGGAGTCATAGAGATAAGTTGCGGTATCAGCAAAAGCAGTAAATACTATTATTTTACGGTTAGGTTTACCTAATTTATTAATGGTAGGATTATTTACTTTTTCTTTAATTAACTCCTTTAATTCTGCTAGTTTAGCATCCCTATTATTATCTATTGCCTGAGCTTGTAAATATAATTTATTTAGTTGCTTTTTATCCTTTATTAATTCATTTAACCATTTCTCAATATCAAGGTGAACTAAATGATAATTAATCTTTTGACCGACCTGAAAGGCATCAGCAAACTCATCATCATCATTAATAATATTCCTTATTTCTTCATCTTGAGTGTAAATTATATCTTGTTTATACTGCTTAAATTCCTTAATTATTTTTATTAATTCCTCAATTTTAGCTATAGTTCTCTCTAAGGTTAATTTAAAAGAATAAATAGAACTCTCTAATCTTTTAAGGAAATTTACCCTCATCATTCCGATTAGATAATATTCCCTATTTTCTTGGGTAAAATTACGTTGAATAACCTTACCTTCATACAATGATTTATAATCTTCTAAAACATAACTAGAAGGGGTAAACAAAGATAATTTATACTTAGAGATTTCGTTATATATATCTTCATAGTCAAGGAAATTATCATCTAAGTCAATGCGATAAAATACTGATAATGGTTTTAATCTCTCAGGAAAACCACCTAAATTATCCACTACTTCGGGGTAATACTGTTCTATATGTTTACGGGAACGGGCAATAGTTAAACCATCTAAAAGAGTAAAGAAAGCAGAACTAAGACTCTCTAGTAATTCATTATTGCTACGATTATCTTTTGTTGCCCACTGTTTAAACTTAGTTTGGGCATTGGTTAATACCTGTTTAATGTTACTAATCCCTAATGTCTCACTAAAAGCTGATTCTTTACCTTCAGAGATTAAGTCTAATTGGTTCTTTAAGTCTTTGAGGTTATTATTGACAGGAGTAGCAGATAATAATAAAACTTTGCTTTTTATCCCTGATTTTATGACATCATCTAACAGTCTTTCATATCTACTTTTCTTTATGATGTTGCCGTCTTCATCTTTTTTTCCCTTAGTATTATTCCTAAAGTTATGGGATTCATCTATTACAATTAAATCATAATTACCCCAATTAATAGTAGCTAAATCAATATCCCCTACTTTACCATTATCTCTACTTAAATCAGTATGAGAAAGCACCGTATAATTAAATCTATCTTCTAATAATATATTAAGTTCACTATTATTTTGTGCCTGATAAATTGTCCAGTTTTCTCTTAATTTCTTAGGACATAATACCAGTATTCTATAATTTAATAACTCAAAGTATTTTATAACTGCTAATGCCTCAAACGTCTTCCCTAAACCTACACTATCAGCAAGGATACAACCGTTATAGGTCAATATTTTATTGATTACTCCTTTTACCCCATCTTTCTGGAAATCAAACAACATTGACCATATTTTAGTATCCAATAAATGCTGTTGTTGTAATAGTCGATCACCCTTTTCTTGGTTTAATAAATCTCTGAAGAAAAGATGATATAAAGTTTTATAATAAATGAAACTAGGGGGATTATCCTGATATAATTGTTGGAGATAATTAATAACCTCTTGTTTAACATCTTTTACTAACTCTGGGTTATTCCAAACCTCATCAAACCAGAACTTTAAATCTTGTCTATCTCTATCACTATCAACTACTAAATTTAATTCTATATTACTATTATTTTCTGCTAATCCTAATCCCTTAACAGTGAAATTAGAACTACCTAAAATAGCTGATTCTTTATTACCATTAATGATATGGTAGAGTTTACCGTGCAGTAAATTAGACTGTATAATAGAACGAATATTAACCTTTTCTTTTATCCATTGTTCACAGCGTTTAGCAATACTATTCTGCTGTAATTTAGTCTCTAATTTTATCTGGTCATCTTCTATTTTAAAGGACTGTAATTGAGCAGTATCATTAACAGACTTTATAAAGGTGGGTTCGCCAAAGAGAAAATTCAACTCCTTAATCTCTGATAATTCCTGTTCTAACTTCTCAAAGGCATAGATAGTAAAGTAAGCAGAGACAATCGACAGTAGAGAGCCAGAGTAAAGGTTACTGCGGAGAAAATCAGCTACTGAACCCCTATTATGGTTATCCCTTATTCCTGATGTTAATAAGTTAGGTTGCTTCATAGTGAATCTTTAGCATCGGGGTTATTATTAGAGGGTAGTTGTTTAACAGCTTCTTCCAGTTGTTCGGGAGTAGGTGAACCATGATTTAACCAGTCGTAGCTAAAAACATCTAACAGAGTTTTGGGGATATTATCAGTAGCAATGAAACCAACACCGGGTAAACCAGTATTTTGATTAACCACCAAAATTGTTAGGGGCGGTAAGTTATTCAGTAAACAATAAGACTGTATTGGTTCTAAACATTTACCGAGTCCAGAGATTGCCATACCTGTTAACTGATAAACCATCTTATAGGTGAGCATTTGACGGTTATGGGCAGATAAAGCAAGAATTGACCATATTTGAGCTGAACGTTCCGATATTTTCATTATTTATTTCTAATCTCCTCTGGAATATCAGTATCAATTAATTCTTGTAGGTTCTCAATGGCTTCATTTAAACAATTAATTTCTGAATTATATTTATTTTTTTTTTGTTTAATATAGCTTTCTTTCTTTTCTATCATTTGAGTAAGATATTCAAATATTTTGGTAATAAAATTTTGTATATTCACTTGATTTCTCCAACAACAATTAACCAATTCTTCTGTAGTAAGACTTTCTTCAAAACTTTTGGGGTTACTACTAGAATCTATTTGCCATTTCGCTTCTCCCTCATTATTCATTAGTAAAATGACATATAAATAATGATTTGATTCGGCTTGAAAATAGAATTTATGAGTTTTGGCAGTATCGTATTTTTTTATTAAATTAACAGTTAGTTCTAAGACTTTTGCTAACTTATCACAATAATCTTTCTTTAGAGCTTCTTGGTCTTCTGCAAAAAAACTATTGGTAAAGTTAATACAATTTTTTATTTTTTCTACATACGAGTTGAACATAATTAACCTCATTTAGTAATTTCTACGGGAACACCGCCATAAATGGTTCTACCGTTAACCTGACGGATATTGACATCGATAACAGAGTTGTTAGCATTAACAGGGGTAGCTAACTCAATCACAATCATCACCAAACTAATAGCAATGACTGTGAGAATGATTTTTAGATAGCGATCGCTTCTCATGGATTTTAGGATTAATGTTCTAATTATTTATCAGTGACGGATTGGCAATTTATGAAGTAGTCGATAAAATTGCTTAAGCTGATTTCTGTAATGACTCAATTCCTTTCCCTACCAGATAAGAGGCAAGATTAGCTGTGGTTCTTCCCTGAGATTTTGCTTCTTGCACAAGATTCTCATAAACTTTGTCTGACAGGGTAATATAAACTCTCTTACTCATAACTATTAACAATTCAGTAATATAAATGATTATACTTTGATTAGATTCTATTAATTACTGTTCGTTACTATTTGTTACAAGTAGAGAGAATAAACTAGCTATGGGAGGGAATGATAAACCTGCAACCAGTGAAACTTTGCTATTGTTATAAATATTTCTAAGTAAATGGTAGTTACTTTTTTTCATGATTATCTCCTAATAATTAGCTAAAAATTCTTCTGCTTTTAGTTTAAGTTTATCCCCCTCTAAAATTACTGCATCTATATAATCTTTTAGATTGATATAAGGTTGTCTCAAACTAATTTTTTCTGCTTGAATTGCCTTCCTTGTAGATTGTCTAATTTGACCAGCTAATCTCCTTTTCCCGAATAAATCTAATCCCACAGAAATTAAACTATCAGGGGTTGACTGAGATGCAGTTTGATTGATTTGTTTTATTTGTAAATTAACCTCTTTTTTTATTGCTTTTAATTGCTTTTGAATTAGGTTAATCTGCTTTATCTGTAACTTTACAGATGAGGGATTATCTAAAGTTAACTTTAGTTGATTTTGTAGCTGATTAATGGTTAATTGAGTATCGTTTATATCCATTTTACTCCTTATCTTTTACGAATCATAATACATTCATAACTAGCAGAAACACTGTATGAGCCACTGGTTGCTCTACGACATTCAGCAGTTTTCCATCCCTGTATGCCATAATTATTCATTTCTTCCTCAAAAATATAATCAGAGGGAGAAACAACCTGATATTCATATTGTTCAGAACTGTTTAATTGTTCCAATATTTGACCTTGTAGCTTATTTAATTCTTCTAGTTTTTGGTATTGTTTTAATTGTTGTTTATAGAGATAAAAATTTATTCCTAATCCTGTAATTAGTACAATAGATATTAAAATTAAATTACCGTGTAAAAGTTTGGTTTGGGGATTTAATCTATTATTCTCGATTAGATATGATTGAATATCATTTAATTTCTGGGTAATTTTTTTCAGTTCATTTACTATTAGTAAATTATCTTTATCTGGTTTAGGTATTTTACTGTCCATTTTTTTCAATTATTGTTGGAATAATATATTTAGAGTTCTCTACTGATATATCAGTGTCCAAATCTTTATTTATGCAGGGAAATCATTTTTTCATAAGCCATTAAGCATAACATCATAGCATTCAGATATAGTTGTAATTTCATTACCGATGATGCAGAGTTCTGTAGAGGTTGGGTTATCAGTGAGGAAATAATGGTCAATAATCAGTAAAGTAGCGATAATCAGACAGTAACCTAACAATAGTTTGTAAAAATTGTGCCATTTATTCATAGACTGTGCCACACTCAGGACAATCCCATGATGTAGATTGTGAAGGATAATGATAACCGCAGTTTCCGCAGACACCAGTAAAAGCAGGGTGATTATCCAATAACCATAACTGTCTCTCTTTGTTTGGTTTATCTGGTAGTTTAATCAGTTCATCATCATAATAAACATAACCATCTGGACACCACTGTCCTTCAAAGATATAGGTAGGGTCTAACCGATAATCAAGACAATCATTCTCTACCCCAGAAGGATGGACAGCACAGACTATGTGAGAGCTATTACTATAAAACTGACAGCGATCGCACTTATCGATTTTCATGGTGATTGATAATGATAAGAATAATTTTAGTTTAGCACTGTAAATATTTACAGTAGGGTAGAATATTCTATCTGTACCTGATTATTATAATATGACAAAAACAATAGTTATTACAGGAGTGAGTAAAGGATTAGGGAGAGCTTTAACAGAGAAGTTTATCAGTCTCGGTCATACTATTATCGGTTGTTCCCGTTCTCAAGATGCCATTGAACTTTTACAGCAACAATATCCTCAACATTATTTTAAGGTTGTTGATGTAGCGGATAATGAACAGGTAAAAGCATGGGTAGAATCTTTTGTTAATGTTCCAGACTTAGTTATTAATAATGCGGCGATTATTAATTATCCTGCTCCGTTATGGGAGATTAGTGCTGAAGATTTTTCCTATCTTATCGATGTCAATATCAAGGGTACGGCTAATGTTATTCGTTTTGTTGTACCTTTAATGCTCAAGCAAAAACAAGGGGTTATTGTTAATTTTAGTTCTGGTTGGGGGCGATCAATCTCTCCCGAAGTAGCACCCTATTGTGCGTCTAAATGGGCAATAGAAGGATTAACCCAAGCATTAGCTCAGGAATTACCGTCTGGTATGGCAACGGTTGCTCTTAATCCCGGTATTATTCATACGGATATGTTAGATATTTGTTTTGGGGATGAAGCAAAGTATTATACCCCGATTAACGAATGGGTAAAACAGGCAGTACCATTTTTACTAAAATTGTCGGCAAAAAATAATGGACAGTCATTAACCGTTAGTTAAACACCTTATGAAATAGTGAATTTTAACTAGATGTTTTGGTAACAAGAATTTGGTACACTTGGTCGACATCGTCAGGGGTAATAACAGGTTTTGTTAACTCTCCCTCATCAATAATGATTAATTTATCTTTCCATGGACGTTTAAGGTCTAAGTTTAGCCAATAGCTTAACGAACCGCCCCATATTCTCGTTTTACCAGTCCACCATGTCATTTCTTGTGTGCTAACCTGATTTATTTTTTTGTAGGGAATACGCTTATCTCCAAAAGGAAAATAGTAATAGAGAATAGTTAAAGCATCATCGTCACAAATAATATATTCATCTTCATATAAAATAGTCATGGGTTGTTCAGGGTTTTAATTGAGACTTTAGGTTATGCTATTGATTTCAGTTTATCATTACTAATGCTGTAAATATTTACACTAACCCCATGATTAAACTATTTATTACTACTTTATTACTCATTACTTTATTTGTTAGTCCTATCTTTGCCGAAGAAAGTAAAAAACCATCAGACTCTGACAAACCAGAAAAGGAATTACCAGAATGTGTGAAAACTGATTGTAATTGCTCTGATTTTAAAACTCAGGAAGAAGCTCAGAGAGTCCTCGATGCTTTCCCCAGTGACCCCTACAAACTAGACCAAGATAAAGATGGGGTTGCTTGTGAGAATTTACCATAATTACTCCATATTAGCTTCATCTTTTTTATAAGGGATATTCCTGAGTTTCAATATGATTTAATTTAAGTTGGGTATTATTCATCAATTCATATCGGGTTAATTCTTCCTCAAAATTGTCTAACATTTCCAACAGTAAATTAAGTTGATAAGTTTTTCTCCTCATTAAATCTCGATTATGTTTGTCTTTGGATTCAAGGTTGCATAATTCGTTATAAAGATAGTCTCTCATTTCTCTGATATTATCCATAGTTACTTAAAATAGTGAATTTATCTTCCACTTATATATCAGTAAAGAATTAGAAAATTATGCGTTTAATAATATTCCTCAAATACTTTCTGCACTAATTCACCGTTTAACTTCAATATCTCATCGGTAAGGCGGATAATTTCTATATTCGGCATAGCTTGAGGACGTACATCATTAATAAGCTCGATCGCACCTTCAATATCTCCAGTAAGATGAGTAAGAATAGACAAAGCCATACCAGTAGAGCGACTTATCCCCTCATGACAGTGGATTAAGAGAGTGCCTTCTCCCTTGTATTTTTCTTGAAAGTTATCAGCAAAATCGAAAACTTGATAGATTATGTCTTCCGTCACTATTTCGTCACCAGCTTCAGCAATTTCTGACCATACATCATCAAAATCTAATTTTAAAACACTGTGGTAATTGTCCTCTTGTTTTTCTTCAATGGATAATGGAGCATAAATACGCCAAGCAGGATTCATAATGGAGATAACTGCATCCACATCATCAATATAGTCATTAACTTCAGACACACCGCAAATAATAATTTCCATATTTTACAATAATAGTTATAGAGTAATTAATGATTAACTAACAGAGCATACTATACGGAAGTTCGAGTAACCATTTTTCGACTAAATTGATAATTTGTTTGTGGTCATAATTAATGTTAATGTTGTAATCTTTTTTTATGTACTTAACTAAACCGATTTGTAGAATTGTTTTAATTATTTCTAATTGATGGTCAATTTCTGTTTGATGTTGTTGAAAACGAATGGCTATTTCTTTTCTTGATAGACCAATATTACTTTTATTTATTGAATAATCACCACCATAAGCTAATTTTAGTAATTGTTTTTGAGAGACAGTTAAATTAAGAAACAGTTTTTGTAATTTTGTATAGAAAGGTTTTTGATAATATTGGCTTAACCAAACTTCAATAATTTTACTGACTTTATTCAGTTGAGGACAAGTTATAAACTTATTTCCTAACTCATGATTAATTTCTTGGACAAAAATTTGTAATATTTTTTCGGTAATTTTTCCTTTTTGTTTTGATATTTTATCTTGGCGGATATTGAATAATTGGGAAATATAAGTTTGTTTTAAACCTAAACCATAATATAAAGCTAATAATTTTGTTTTTTCAGGGTCACTTTCATTAATATTTTGGATAGTGTTGACTAAAATTAAATTTAATTGTTGTTTATCCCATAAACTGAATAAGTCACCATTCTGATTATTATTATATTCTTTTCTCTGTTGTTGAAATAAAATTTGTTCTAACGTTAATTTATTAATATTTTCATTTTCTTCCATTTCTGATTGTAGAGGCAGATTATAAGCATAAGCACAAGGGCGTTTAATTTTTTCATAGGCAATAAGGGCTTGATAACATTGATCCATAACTTGTGGGAAAACAGTACCATTTATATTTAGATATTCCTCATCAGAATCAATTTTAATTAAACTATGATAAAGACCAATTATTTTGATAATAATTTCAGAAGTAGGTTGAGCAATTTTATCGGATTTTTGTGTTTGTCTATTGGCATTATATATTTCTTTAAAACATTGCCATAATAATAAGAAAGATTGAATTTCTTTTTGAGAGTTACCTTGATTAGTTAAGGCTAGTTGAAGATTAGTTTTGCTAGTATTTTTTAATAAACCCCAATAAGTATATTTACCAATTCCATATTCTTGATAAATACCATCTCTAATTAAGTTATAAAGCCATCGTTGACTATAGGTTTTGATATGAGAGTAGCTAGGGTTAAATTTACTAAATTCTCTAAGAAGTTTTGCAGTGTTAATTGTGTTATCTCTAAGAATATTAAAGGTTTTGATATATTTCTCAGTATCAGAAAGTTTGTTTAAATAAATATTTTGTCTTTCTAAGAATTTTCTAACTACCCAATAACAGTTATACTCAAGATATGCGGTTAAATGATATTTTGCTAGAGGATTTTGTTCAATATTGTTAAGCCAATATATAAACCATTGGTTTTCATCTAAATTATGTAAGATAGAGCTATATTTTCTGAAATTGTATGCTAATTTTGGATCTTGTTTCCATTGGAATTTAATATAGTTTTGTTTTTCTTCCCAGAGTAAAAATTGAGTGAATTTGTCTCTTAAGCTAATCGGTGCAGAAAGATAAGATATTGTCATTTTCTCTCTCAGTATCAATTACAACAATCGAAGATAATGGAACTAGAGACGAACCTTTTAAGGATGGATATAATTAATTTCTGATTACATTGTCTAATTTAATTGTTATTTAACTGAGTGTCTGTCTTTTTGAAGCGAATGACAAAATACTCATCATTATCTCAAAATAATAAACTTTTTGATCGCACCGAAATTATTAAGATCTCTAGGTGCAAGTTTCTCCTCCTTCAGTTTTTAACTTGTTTTGTTGTTCGCATGAGAGAGTTGTTAGTTGATAAGTTTCACCTTAAATTAGTAAATGTCAGGTAAATAATTAATCTGTACCGTTAATTAACCAGCAAATTTAACATACACGGGCAAAGGTAAATTATGAGTAATCAAAATGAGAATGGCTGTGCAGGATGTTTATATGTGATTATTGCATTGTTTGTAGTAGGATTACTTGTAACGTACTGGCAATTTGTTTTAACGTTTGTATTAGGATTTTTTGTCCTATGCTTTATTTTTAACATTATCTCATATGTTTGGAGCAGTCTTTTTGGTAGTAAATATACTCACACTTACCACCCTGTAACTACAAAATTTAACGGTAATAATGATAGTTATGCTAGTCCCGTTTATACTATTGATACAAAGGCGGATGCGATCGATCAATCCTCTGCCTCCAAAACGACCAAACCTAACCAAAAATCTTCTAATTTAGTCAAAAAAGATTCTCCGAAAACCGAAATAGAGATGACCAAAAATAGCAGTAATAAAGGTAAATTAGTCAAAAAAAATATTCAAACTAACTTGGCAAAAGATATAGATCTAAATATTAAAGACAAAAAAATCAAATCAGTCAAATATACAAAAACTACGATTGAGGAAGTTGTTTATGAAATAGACACTAATGATTAATATTCTGCTACTGTAACTCTCTGTCGATGAAGGTATAGCACAGAAATTATTAAGCGTGTAAATATTTACAGTTCAGAATCAATATTTTGTTTTTGATAGACATTTATAGTATTACTTGAAAGTGTAATAATTTTTTTCTGTAGTATTTTAGGTTTATGTACTTTCACTTCACCACCAAATCCTAATATCCAGCGAATGAAATCAAATTCATCTAGTGACCATTGAGGTAATGTAACCTGAAAACGATAAGGTTTTTGTTTGTCTTTACTTTTACTCAAGCTAAATAATGATGAATTACTATTCGATAATAAGCGGGGGGGTTTTGTCATTTTCATTTGTTGACTAGGAAACCTTTTTGTACCTTCTGCAACAAAACTAAATATTTTTTCACTAAACCATAATTCAACTGTTTCCTGTACTTTTTGTTTATCTTCTTTATTACTGCTTAAAAATAACTTTTGCTGTTCAACACTATTCCCCAGATGAATACCATAACTAGCTGATAATAATTTAGTTAATTTTTTTAATGCTTTTTTCTGCTCTGTGATACTTCTAGTTGTATCCATTTCCTGTTGAATATAAAGTCTGTCTAACCTTTCAAAACGAAATAATTTATCTTTTTCTCCTCCCTTCTGCTCAAATCCTACATACCATGCAAAATTATAAAAAACTATCTGTAATAACCATCCACAAAAAGCACCTTTTTCTTCTCCTTCGTAACTACCACGATTAGCAAATTTATTTAGTTGTACTAATTTTCCCTGTTCAATAATTTCCTGTATTCTCTGAGTTTGATTACTTAGTGTTGTGGAGTCTAAAGATTCAGTATCAATCATGGAGTGATTGGCGATCGCTCTAACAGGATAACTATAATGGTCATCAAAATTAGCCCATTTCATTTTCTGCTCAAACTTATGATAAAGGTTAAGAGCTAAAGGATCATCAATATTTTTGGTTTGGGTTTGCAGGAGACGAAATGTCTCAACTAATTCTCTTTCAGAAAGGATACCAGTGCCGAGGAAATAACCATTACGCATAGTTTTAGGTAAAATTTGATAAGGTTTGAGAATAAATTGAATATCTTTTCTAAGTAAATCTCGTCTTGCTTTTAGGTGTTTATCAGGACATTTTTCCAGTGAAATCAACGTACAGGTTAAATTAGTTAAATGTCCAGAAAGATTTG
This sequence comes from Cyanobacterium sp. Dongsha4, assembly GCF_036345015.1. Lineage (NCBI taxonomy): Bacteria > Bacillati > Cyanobacteriota > Cyanophyceae > Chroococcales > Geminocystaceae > Cyanobacterium > Cyanobacterium sp. DS4. Next base: position 4,027,993 of record NZ_CP084098.1, read on the forward strand.
ATTTGCTACTATCTTTTATATTTTGCTCATCAGGATATAATTGATTGAGAAAATCTGCTTCAACATTGGGAAGAAAAGGATAATCCGCAATAGTCTTAATTGTGTTTAAAATTCTCTCAAAAGTGTATTTATCAGAAGCATAATGAGTAATAATACCATCTAAATTATCATTCATTTCTGTCAGGGATAATTCATACTTAGGTTCTGTAATATTATGTTTGATTAATCCATAATTAATAAGAAATTGTAAATCTTTTTCAATAGCTAATTTATCAGCATAAATATTACCTTTTAATTTTGCCATAACGGCACTAATTTCACTAAGAGAATCATCAAAGGTAACAGGATTACCAAATATTTGCTCTAAAATATCGGGATAGGCATATTCTAAATTTCCCAACTCAGGATAAGCGATTAACAAAGATATTAGGTGCATTAACCTGTCAAAATCTAATAATTTAGAATAACGATGGGGGGTAATATTTTCTATTTTAGTACGATTCTCTCTATTAATTATAGAACGTTCTAAACCATTTAATTTTTCTTCAATAAACGATAAATTGTACTGTTGGGGTTGTTTAATTTCTACAATATTAATAAAACCTTCGGCTACATGGGGCGGAAATTGCTGTAATGAATCATTCATCCTCTCTATTATATTATCAGGCACGGTGCGATCACGCTGACTATTCCATTTTTGAGCAATTTTAAGATCTAAATTGAGATACCATGCTAACCAATGAATTTTACCGATTTGCTTCTCTATTTTTGACAATAAGTCCATTCTCCATGCTCTTTGAGCGTTGGTGGCATCATAAATAATCCCTTTATTAAGTGTAATCGTATTTTTTATTTGTTTAAGAACTTCAGCTTCAATTTCTAACCAATTACCCTGTACAATTTCATCTCCATAAAGTTCTTTTCTGATGGTATCCGTAGAGATAATTTGATAGTTACCAGTTTGGGCTAAAAGTTGAGCAAAAGTTGATTTACCAGAAGCGGGAACACCGATTAAAAAGTGACATATCATAATAATTCAAAAATTTTTGTATTGACAACTTTAAAAGGATTAGTCTCTGGTATTTTGCTGATTAATTTTAAAATATCTAACATTGACTTTGTTAATTTTTCTTGTTCTTTAATTTCTTCCACTCCTTGTAAATGATGAATATGATTATTTCTTTCTGAAGCATACTTTTCTATAAAATTTATATTTTGTAAGAAGTTAGAAAAGTCAGTATCATACTTAATTATATCCATCATCATTGGACGATTAAGATACTTAAAATTAACATGATTCTTTTGTAAATGCTTGTATAATTTATCGTTATCAAATACTTTAATTTTCTCAATAATTTCTAACTCAACTGCCTTCCATTTACTATTCTCCCACTGAGATTTATTTAAAAATTTTCTTCTCATTAAATATTGTAATAAATTTTCTTGAAAAGCAAACAACCAAATTAAAAAATCAGAATATTCTTTCTGTTCTAATTTAATACAGGCTTTAAAATAAACTTCTTTTAATAAAGCAACTACATTATTTTGTCTTAAAGGAATAATATCAGTAGTAAAACTTTTTATATCATCTTCTTGATAATGAGAAATTTGACTGTATGCTTGATTAAAATTAAAAGCTAATCTTTGCTTTCCATAAATTAATAAATCATCAACTTTTTTTGAAAATAAGGAGCTTTGTTCTAATGTTAATGATGCACCACTATAATTATAATTATTGATTTGCTGAATAATAATTTTTCGATCAAATTCCTCTTTTAATGTATTGACATTTGTCGTAAAAACTGGTTCCTGTCCTGTGTTGATGGTATCAGGGTTACGAACTTGCCAAACATTACTATGAGGGGCATAACCAGCACTTTGAAGAATTGCCCACGCTGATTTCATCACTGGTGTACCCGAAGAAGCATTTAAAGCTAAAATATCTCCTAATTGCCAATATTGATCCGCAATATTTAAGCCTTTTTTTGCTTCATTAATAGCTAAAGAAAAATTAATTGGATCTTTAGATAGTTCTTTATTTACAGCTATTATTTCTATCTCTAAAATACCATATTCAGTTTGCAATACATCTTTTGTTAATTCCGCATTAGTGTCTAAATCTTGAGTGTAAAGTAAAATAACTTTTTTGATATTTTCTTGAGTATTTAATAGATATTTTGTTAAGGTAATAATTGATCCATCTTGCTGATTTTTTGGGGAGTAGGGATCTTGTGTACCAACAAATGATATTAATATTGTTGTCATAATTATCTTATTTTTATTATTTAAAATTACCACAGACGTTGAAACGCACTGGCATTTGAGCCTAAAAAGTTTAAAAAATTATTTGTTATGTCACTGTTATCAGGAAAAATAGTTAATAATTCTACATATTGTTTAGTAGGTAAAATTCTTTTATCTTCTTGTTTGACTCTTCTAGGGTACATTCGATGAATAATTCTGCCAACTCTTCCCATTCTTCCTGTTAAATTTGATTGTTTGATACCATAATCTTGATCATGGAAATAATAAATAGCCTCACTCTCAAAACGATTTTCAGCAATTCTTCCCCATACTTGCACGTTATCTTTTTTGAAAGATTCTCGCCAGTTAGCACCATTTGCGTTTAATTCTTCTTTACTAGCTTTTTCTACCCAATTCTGCATATTTCTATAAACACCGTCAAGAAATTTAGTAACATCACTTAATTCATTGATGGGAATAAATAATTTAGTGGATGATTTAATAAATTCCCAATGACAACCAATCATTGGTTTATTTCCATTGTCAAGATAATCACTGTAAAATAATCGATGATCAATTCTTCGCCACGATTTCCCAAAACCACCTAACAAAAGGCTAAATTGGAGTATTTTAGTTAAGAACTTATGTAAATGTTCTTTTCTCTTATCCTTAATTTTACCCATTGCTAAAATATCGAGAACACCATGTTCTAATTTATAAATAGGCATATCAAAAGAATTACGAGCTGGAGTATAAGTAAAGTTATTCATCTCTAAATCAATAGGATTAAAAACGATTCCTAATTCACCCACTATTGCTCCATTCCTTCCATCAAAACCACCCCATAATTTTTTAGTCAGTTTTTCTGCAATTTCGGCTGTGGTAACACCACCTAGTAATCTCATCGTATGCCCTCTCAAAGCCGCTTTAAACATATTTACTCGAAATTCCCCTTCTTTGCTAATTAACTGAGAAGCTAATCCTTGTCCTTTCAGATTGACACTGATAATAGAGTTTAGTTCATCACGATTATCTAATTTTACTTGCCCATATCCTGCACTTACCCTTGTACCTAACCCCTGTGCGATCGCATCTTCCCAAATTTGCCAAATTTCTTGCCATTCTTCCTCATTTAAAGTTTTGTTTGAGGAGATACCAAAGGTAAATTGAGGTTGATAGAGGGAGATTTGAATAAAAGCCGAATGATTATCATAACCCTTAATTTGCCAACCTTCTTGGGGATGAACCACATCCACTAATTCTTCTGACATCCATTCCTTGTCGGGATAACCACCATGAAAGCGTAAAATACCAGGGTGACTTTCCCCATTTTCCTCATAACCACAGTATATAGGGCGTTTCTTTTTCGGGCAACTACGCCAAAAAGCACCTTTCATACTCGAACCAGGGAAGTAGGGAAAACCCTTTGCTCCAATTACAGGACGAATCACCCCGTCATCTTGTCCACTATTAGTAATAAATCGCCATGTAAATTGATAGGACTTAGTTTGTACTTGTGAACTAAATTGATAATCCTGAGAATCAGTAACAGAATCTAACCATTCATCTGCCCATATTTCTCCATCTTGTATCTTAGCTTTGGGTACTAATCTTTGAATTTGACATCTACTATCAATTTGAGATCTAAACATTAATGGTACACGTTCATAAGCATCTCTAACCATCTTTTTCTCCTTGAATATTTTTTTGCAATATTAACTATTACTTAGTCTGATTTTATTTATAGCGTTGTGTCCACCACACCATCGACTCCGTTAATTGAGTTAAAACAGCGATCACTACTTTTCGTTGTTCTTGGTCAAAACTCCATAGTCTATCAGCCATAACTTGAATTTGTTGAGTATTATTAGGGTCGATGTTATCATTAGGTAAATCAACTCCGGCGTTTGCCATAATTTCTACTAACTTTTGCCAAGTATCACGCCAATAATTAGCCTTTTGTTCACTGCCACGAATACCCTGTAAGCGAAATTGCTCACCCCAAAAACGCTCTAAACCGTAAGCAACAGTCATACGCATTTTATAACTTTGATTAAGAGCATCACTGCCTCTATATCTCAACACTAAATCATTAGCTACTCGATCTAAATTGTAAGACTGCCAAGCCATATTTTTTAAACTCCAAAATAATGTAAGTTAAATTAAATCAATAATTTCCCCTTTTATTAAAGAATCATAGGGGAATCGAATTTATTCCTTTGGGATGATCAAATTCCTTTTATTTCGATGGCACAATGTCCAAAACCAATAGACTCTAAACCGCCTAGATAAATCTCTCCTTTAGTTGAATTATCTTCAAAAGGCTTCCAATCTTCCTCATCTTTTTTTATTGCTACCGGAAAAATCATCTGTGTACCCTCTGGAAGAGCTTCAGTATTAAAGAAAGCACCTTTTACCGCTTTTTTCTCATTTTCATCCAAACGCACCCGACTTTGACGATATAAAGCCATATCGTGAATCATGGCAATTTCATCATCGGCTACCACCACCGCAGGTAATTCTTCCCCATTAGCAAACCATGTTTTTAAATTCTTGTTTGGGTGATCTATAGTAAGAAAGCCGAAGTTAAAGAATAAAGTTGGTTTATTTTCTACTGTTAACGGTTTCAATACAGATGAACCACTATACACTTTAGGTATATCATCATCTATCCCCGTGATACGTTTATAACGTTTTAATAGTTTAGGACAACTGACCCAGACTATTGGTTGTCCTGGACAAAATACAGGAAGCCAAACAATAGATGCGTATTCAAATTTGATGAGCGATTCCGTTGTTGAATCGGTTACTCCTGAGTCTGCATCGTGTCCATACCATTTATTCGTATCATTATCACCTTTTATCAAAAACATTTCCGAGCGAAAACGTCCCCGAATCGAGCTACCCGGTATAACCCCTGTGAGAGTAAATTGATCTCGAAAAATAAGGTTTAAATTACCGCTTTCCTCTCCTGCTGTAGCCCCAACATGAACAGGTGCAAGAGTTTCAATAATACCGTAAGCCTTTTTATACATTGTTAATTCACTCCATTAATTTCTAAAGGTAAACATAAACCACTACCAACTTTTTTCAGGGAGTAGCCTTCATTGGGAAACCAATTTTCATCCCAATCCCACCATGATTTATTCATGGATTCTGATAAAACATAAACACTACCAGCACTTACTCCATAGCGTCCTCGCCCCATTCTCCCCCCTGCACGATAACGGTAGGGTATAGCTTTATCAGTGAGGATTTTATCAACTTTTGGGAAAGATTCAGATTGTGGATAACGGAAAGATAAGCGATTAGTTCCCCATACTGCTGATGTAATTAAAGCAAAGGTTTTGGTGATCGGCTGTTGCAGTAATTTTAGGATGGGATTATTTTCACTAATAGGGATAGTGTTAATTTCTACGAGATGATTTTCCCCTCCGAAACGATACCAACCATCGGGTAATTCGTGGGTTGATAAATAAACGAGACAAACATCATCTTCCATCTGTACTGCATTCTCTAAGAATAACCCTCCTTCTTCCGTATGTCGTTCATCTTTTTTCATTTTTGGATGTAAAACTGAGACATACTTCCAAGGATTTTTCTCAATACTTTTATTCCCTTTAATTACCTGAGCGGATAAATTCCATTGATTAATTTTTACCCAACTATATTCAGGAGTTAAATCAGGTTTTTCTCTGCACCATTTATTATTTTTTATTAACCATTCATCAGTTGTTTTTTCATCAATAATTTTTGTCCAAGGAATTGGTACATAGAAAAATTGATATTGATTTTCTTTTGCCCAAAATGCTCCTGCTATGTGCAAATTTTCCCTTAATTCTTCTTCTTTATACTTTTTATCATTATAATGAGTACTGAAGAATAAACCTGACAGTGTTGCAGGATCTGGCGGAAATTTTGAACGCGATCGCCCTACTAAATTCTCAGGAGATAAAAACCCTCCTGCACTACCATATAAAAACCCTAAAGGCTTAATTGTGATTAAATATTTGAACATAATTATTTTACTTTTAAAATGGTTTGTAGTAAAGGCTTTAGCCTTTTTTCTCAAACTCTAAAGAGTTTACTACTAATTTTTAACTGCATAATTGCCATCCTACTTCTACTAAATTATTAACCCAAATTTTAAAAGCTAAAGAATCATTATCTCCGACAATATGTTTTCTCTTTTTAAAAATTTCTTCTCCTTGATTATCAAAGTAAATATCAATTAAACTTTTAGCTAATAAATAATCATTAGTTACTTGTTTTCCTTCCGTTAATCTAATACCATGACGAGCTTTTAATTGGGCTAAATCATTATAAATATGAGTCCAATTTTGCTTCTTATCCCTATCTTGATAATCGAATAAGATACCTAAATTATCCCAAGGAGTTGTCCACTGTACATATTGTCCACTATTAAAAACAATACGAATAGTAACTCGATCGCGCCCTTTATTTTTTGAGACTTTTTCCGCCTCTCGACAATGCTGTAAAACATCCCGTTGCGGTACACTTCCTGCTACCCAGACAAAACCGACACTTAAATTAATCTTTTGCTCGTGTTTTTCCCATTGTTTTTTGAGAGTTAATAGCCATTGGAGAGCATCTTGTCGCAAATCTTGTGGATTTTTACGGTGATTTTTGTTGTAAATAACCCCTAAAAAATCATCACCTCCTGCATAAATTATTCTACCTAAATCTGAGGGAAAATTATTACTAAAATCCTCACCCCATTGACGCATTGCATTACTAAAGTCTTTGATTTTTTGTTCCTCATTAGGTTGAGCAAGTAAAGATTTTAGATGATCCCCTACTTTGTCACCATCCCCCATAAACCAACCCGTCCATTGTCCAGTAATATTATTCTCTGGCTCTGGTTTTCTGGTTAATTCCGTGAATTTTTCCACAAAAGGTATATCATTTTTAGGAAATTTTTGAGGAATTCCAGTATTAGGTAAAGTAATTAATCTTTTCACTAATTCAGGAATGCTTAAACGCTCATTTAAGTCTAAAACTTTTCCCTCTGTGGCTTCCTCTGTACTCCTTTCTAAAACTGCTGATAATTTAGTATAAAAATTATCGATTACTTCTTTTTCCCGTTCATAGTTTAATGTTTTGGGATTACGATGTCCAGCACCTAAAAAGTTAAATGCGATCGCATCTGTCCCCGTCAAACTCGAACTTTCCCCAATCCAGTTAATACCGACCCAATCACGGGATAACTTACGATTTTCTAAGTCTTCAATAGCGGAACTAATAGAATCACCTTGCCCCCAGAAAAACTCCCATGTATGAGTAGCCCACATTTCCCAATCTCGATCCCAAGTATAAACATCAGACACGTGAGTTTCAATCCATTGTTTACACTCCCAGAGAATCTTTTTCCATGAATGAAATAAAGTTTGTTTTACCAAATCTTGAGGAAAATCTCCTTTAATCAAAATGCGGTTGGGCATTCCTTTTGCTAAATTCGGTAATCCAGGGGAAATTATCTCACAGTTTTGATTAATCGCCTCATCAACAATTTTCTTACTCAAGTAGGAAAGAATTAATGATGCACCGTATAAGTCACGCAGTTTACGAGACTTTTCGATAAATCCTTGTACTGGTGAAAAAGTAATTGCTGTATAAATCACCATATTGGCTTATTCCTTAGCTTCATTACCATTAACTTATCCTATTAATTTTTCTCTGTTTGCTATTTTTAAGCGAATCACAAAAAAATTAATATTGTTTTATCTAAATAATCTTTTTGTTTCAATATCTTTGCAAATAGTAGTATTTGTTAATAAAAAAGTAAGATTTTGATGTTCGCATTAAATTAATAGAATTAAAACAAATTTATTTTATAGTTATTTACTATTGGTGATGGAGGTATCGTTAGTTAATAATAATTAATTTATTATCATGTCAATTTCTTGTGAAGGAAGTCTCATCAAAAGTATTACCGTTGCATTTTTTTATGGTTTAATTACTCTATCTTTATTATTAATTGCTCCTCTGGGATTAACCTCTGTAATTACAAATACTATTGATGTTAGTATTTACAGTTTAGCTGTAACAATAGCATTTGATTTGATTACGGCATTGTTATTAAAATCTTCCGCAAATAAATTTTTAGATTATTCATATCAAGACTTAAAAACTGGTGCGATTAAACTTAATAAAATTAATAATATTCTCCAGAAAAAATACGAAGATAAATGAATACTCTTTATGTTTCCGTTCAAGGTTGTTATCTCTATTTACAAAAGGATTTACTTATAGTTAAACGAGGTAATAACATTATAAATAAAGTCCAATTACCTTTGTTAGAACAAATCCTTATTTTTGGGAAATCTCAGATTACTACCCAGGCTATTAGAGTTTGTTTGTGGCGTAATATTCCTATTGTTTATCTTTCTCGTATGGGTTATTGTTATGGTCGTGCCATTGCTATTGAAAGAGGTTATCGTCAACTATCTCGCTACCAACAACAGTTAAGTTTTTCTGATAAATTAATCACTGCTAGAGCGATCATTAAAACAAAATTAATTAATCAAAAAGTTATCTTACAAAGAAGACAGAAATTAAGAGGTCATTACGATTTCAGTCAATGTTTTAACATCCTTAATTACCTTATTGATAAAATTAATTATGCTGACAGTATTGAAAAAATAATTGGTTATGAGGGTGCTGGAGCAAGTACTTATTTCTCTGTATTTGGACAGTGTATTAATAACCCTGATTTTATATTTTTTGCCCGTAGTCGTCGCCCTCCCGGTAATCCTGTTAATGCCATGCTAAGTTTCGGTTATCAGATTCTCTGGAATCATTTATTGACCTTAATTGAACTGCAAAATTTAGATCCCTATTATGCCTGTTTACATCAAGACAATCAACGTCATGCTACCTTAGCATCAGATTTAATGGAGGAGTTTCGATCGCCCCTTATAGATTCTTTGGTACTTTATGTAATTAATAGAAATTTAATTAATGGGATAGATGATTTCACCTATAAAAATGGCGGTTGCTATCTTAATAATAATGGTAGAAAAAAGTTTCTGAGTAGTTTTTTACAAAGAATGGAGGAATTGGTGAACACAGGAAAGGAAACCAAACAACCCCGTTGGGATTTGTTGATGAGACAAGTTAAACGTTACAAAGAATTTGTTTATAATCCGATTATTGGTTATCAACCCTATCAAATTCGCTGATGTTATTTTATCTTATCGCCTATGATATTCCCGATGATAAACGACGCAAAAAAATTGCAGATATTCTGACAGGATATGGCTCAAGGGTACAGTATAGTGTTTTTGAATGCGTGTTAAATCTAAAACAATATAAAGAATTGAGAAAAAGATTAAAAAAAGTTTTTAAACAAGAAGAAGACAATTTAAGATTTTATCCAATATCTGCTCATACTCTTAAACAAGTGGAGATATGGGGACAAGGTTCGGAACTGACAAATCCGCCTAAATCAACCATCATATAACTGCGACCCTCAACCAAAATGACCTCAAATTAAGTAGATGCACTGTGAGCCTCGATACCATACTAGGTAAGACTTTTAACTATGTACATCAAAGTAAAGGAAAAGCAATCTGAAGAAAATTTAGCGAAGGTTCGCAAACCGTCGCTAGACATCAAACAGGGTAAAGGGTTAGAATATAACTATCGCTATCTTTTTAGGTAGTGGAATTAATGGAAACTCAATATTCTTCTCTGTATATGCTAGAGCGAACTGGCCTAGTTGGATCGCTATCTTTTTAGGTAGTGGAATTAATGGAAACATGACCTTTATAGACGATAAAAATAGTTTACAAACTTATTTAGAAAATCGCTATCTTTTTAGGTAGTGGAATTAATGGAAACAGGTGGAAATCACCAAATGGAATCAATCCCTGTTCGCTACAATCGCTATCTTTTTAGGTAGTGGAATTAATGGAAACAACTACCTTCCCTGTCTCTGTACCGTGACAAACAACATCGCTATCTTTTTAGGTAGTGGAATTAATGGAAACTGTTTTACAGGGGTTGATAAAGATAAACAAGTTTGCATCGCTATCTTTTTAGGTAGTGGAATTAATGGAAACACGCTTTGCTAACTTGGAGGAAGCCCGAAGAGTAGACGACGATCGCTATCTTTTTAGGTAGTGGAATTAATGGAAACATAGCTTTAGCCGTTAAATCGTCTTCTTGCTTGTAGTCAAATCGCTATCTTTTTAGGTAGTGGAATTAATGGAAACCCCATTAAAATGAATCCATCGCCGTGTTGTCTTCCTAAAAATCGCTATCTTTTTAGGTAGTGGAATTAATGGAAACTAGTTACTAGCCACGTGGTGTTTATACCATTGTCGGGCTAATCGCTATCTTTTTAGGTAGTGGAATTAATGGAAACAGTAGAAGGTGATCGCACTGCAAAGACAATGTAGTCCTCTCTAATCGCTATCTTTTTAGGTAGTGGAATTAATGGAAACACTCCTTTTATACTGAAGACCTTTAGGTCAGATGGGGCTATCGCTATCTTTTTAGGTAGTGGAATTAATGGAAACGACTCTAATTAGCAATAGAGACAATACATTAACTGGATGGAACTATCGCTATCTTTTTAGGTAGTGGAATTAATGGAAACCTCTACCTCTTTTCTCTACTAATGCAACTCCATAACCATCGCTATCTTTTTAGGTAGTGGAATTAATGGAAACTTAGCGACTTGGTCTTTGACACCTTTGGTATGAATGCGTTTGATCGCTATCTTTTTAGGTAGTGGAATTAATGGAAACTTTTTGGGAACACGGATCGTCCAATTCTTTTTGATGGAAGCATCGCTATCTTTTTAGGTAGTGGAATTAATGGAAACCAAAACCCTTCTAGCCCCGTCACTGGGCAAGTAGTCTTGTACCAGTAATCGCTATCTTTTTAGGTAGTGGAATTAATGGAAACCTAGATTGATTTCTTCTTACTGAGCTTTGAACGTAAACATCGCTATCTTTTTAGGTAGTGGAATTAATGGAAACAAGCAGATGGCACTATCCCATTTGTCACCATTTTTCCAAGCATTAGTATCGCTATCTTTTTAGGTAGTGGAATTAATGGAAACTGCTTCTTCAACTAGATTTAGGTGGAAGTATGTTATCGCTATCTTTTTAGGTAGTGGAATTAATGGAAACCTCAAGCCTATGATAAGGTGGCTAAAGAAGTTTATGGTGAATCGCTATCTTTTTAGGTAGTGGAATTAATGGAAACACAAGCCAGGAGCTGCAATTTGTACAGTATCTCCACTGTCCACATATCGCTATCTTTTTAGGTAGTGGAATTAATGGAAACTCAGGTACTCCGAGGTGATCGCAGTCGTAGGAAACTGCTTCTATCGCTATCTTTTTAGGTAGTGGAATTAATGGAAACCTATATCCGCAAAACCTTTTTGTTTACCAGCTATAGAAAATCGCTATCTTTTTAGGTAGTGGAATTAATGGAAACTTTAATCCTCCTCGTTTGTGGTTTAGCGAGGTTAAATAAATAAGACTTAACGCCTCGCTCTAGGTATAGTACAGAGCAATCACTATTCTTTCAATGAACAAAATACGGATAAGAGGCGATCGCATTTATTGCTTTAGTGATAGATGGATCGTCTTTTTTACTAAGTTTTTTGTGGTTCGCATGAAAAATAGGAATGCTATATTTAATTTCTTTAATCTATAAATTGTAAGGATTAACAGGGAAAAAGATGTTAGCAACAAATAGAGCTTTCCAGAGTTTTGAGAGTATTGGAACATACCATCCTTATCGTAGAGGGAATAATCCTAATTTTGACCACTGGAGTCAACAGATACTAAATTTGAAAAAAAGTAGAGGAGAAGCAATTCGTTTTTTCAAAAATCAGGTTATCAACTATATAGAAAATGAGCTTAATTATGATATTTCTATTATTACTTATGTTCCTTCCCATGAAGCCCATAAAACAAGTAAAAGTGGTATCGCGATAGTGGCGGAAATAGTAGCGGTACAGTGTGATTTACTTTTTGTGGACTGCTTACAAAGAGTGAGAACTATTGATAAATTATCTTATGGTGGTTGTCGTGATATAACAGTCCATATGAACTCAATAGAAGTAGTAAAAAAAGAATTAATTTATAATAAAAATATATTAGTTTTAGATGATGTTAGTACGACAGGAAATTCATTAAAAGCCTGTGCAATTCTACTGAATAATACAGGGGTTAATAATGTATTTTGTCTATCTTTAGCTCAGACAACTTCCTAAGAAAACATAACCTTTATTGATTAAAATAAGAATGGAGAAAACAATGAGTTACGAAGTGAATAAAATAGATTTATTAGCCGTTAAACAAATCAAAGGAATAGGTAATAAAACAATAATAGATATTATCAATAAATATGGTGATAATTGGCAAGGACAGACAATATTACATGAGATATTAACAAAATATTATAAAACGATAAATAAAATATTAAATATTAGTCAACAAGAAATAGACGATGCTTATAATCGAGCTAGAAAATTATTAATAGAACATGAGGAAAAAGATATTCATGTAATTACTTATCTTGACTCTCAATTTCCTGATACTCTCAAAACAATTAATAATCCCCCCACTGTCATATATGTTAAGGGAAATATTGATTGTATTCACCCAGATAATTCTATAGCTATAATCGGTACAAGACAAGCTAGTCATTATGGTAAAGAAGTAGGATATAGAATAGGAAAAACACTGGCAGAAGAAGGTTTTGTTATTGTTAGTGGTTTAGCATTAGGATGTGATACAGTAGGTCATAAAGGATGTTTAAAAGGTGGTGGTAAAACCATTGCAGTATTAGCTCACGGATTGCAAACCATCTATCCAGTGGAAAATAAAAAACTAGCAGGGGAAATACTAGAGTCTGGTGGTTGTTTAATTAGCGAATACCCTTATGGACATCCAATATATCGTAATAATTTTGTGGAAAGAGACAGATTACAAAGTGCATTAAGTAAAGCAATAATAGTAATTGAAACAGATGTTAAAGGTGGCACTATGCACACCGTCAGATTTAGTTTAGAACAAAATAAAATTTTAGCCTGTATCAATCATTCATTAGAACATAAAAATACACAATCAAGAGGAAATGAAAAATTAATTGCCGAAGGAAAAGCAATTCCTATTACTGATAAAAATGATTTAAACCAATTAATAGAACAGATTAAATTATCGCAACAAACTACTCAAGAAATAGATAATGAAAAACAATTATTAATTACTTTTGAAGAAAATCAAGAATTAGCAATAACTCCATTAACAGGAATACAATTAGCCCGAAGATTAGGAGTATCTTCTTCAGCTATTAGTAACAATAAGAAGAAGGGAAATCAACATCTCATGAAATGGAGTAAAGATAAAGACCCAGAGGGAATGGCATGGCAATATTCAGAAGAAAATAAAAAATATATTGTAGTTTCATAAATAGTTTTATCTCTTTTAATATGATCAAAACAGTTTTATTTGACCTTGACCAAACATTAATTGATTCTCGACAGGCAGAAATTTATCGTAAAAATAGAGAATGGTCTAAAGTGTATGATTTAATCCCCCAATTATTACCTTATAACGGTATCAATGAATTATTGTATAATTTAAAGTCAAATAATCTAAAAATAGGGATTGTGACCTCAAGTCCTAAAAATTATTGTTTAAAAGTAATTAATTATTGGATGTGGCATATAGATAATGTAGTTGCATATCATGACACATTTTATCATAAACCACATCCTGAGCCATTATATAAGGCTATACAACAATTATCAGGTGAGGCAAATTCTGTTATTTATATAGGAGATCAAGAAGATGATATGATTGCATCTAGTCAGGCAGGAATTTTATCTGTGTACGCCACATGGGGGTTAACAAAAGTCAATCAAAATACTAATGCAGATTACATTTTTACTCAAGTATCACAATTGTCGCAATTTATTTTTGATTTAATATAAAAGTAGATCAATCAATATTAATTTTATATTTATGGCAAAAGGAATGGTGTAAATATTTACAGGAAGAAAAAATCTTAATATCAATCATTAATTTAATGAATCGTTAAAATCTTCCCCCCGGTTGGTCAAAATGAAATCTTGCAATACCCAGATATAAACTACGAGGATTATTCCCTTGAGGATATGCTGTAACACCAAATTGATAAATACCCCCATAAAGAGGATTACGAGCTTTTACTTCTAGTTTTAGTGTATTTCCTGATGGAATACTCGGTTCTAATTCAATAATAAGTTCATTTTTATTGTCACTAAGATTATTTATTGCTTTAACATTAATTTTTTGTTGATTATTATTAATGATAAAAGCCTTTGTTTGGTCTGGGAAAAAATCTATAGTTTCCATATTTGTTTGCTGATTAATAACAATTTTTTGCAAGGAATTTATTGCATTTTGAGGTATTTCAATTTCCAAAATATAGGTTGAAATAACATTAGGTAAAGTGAAGGTAGTATGTGTTCTTGCTAAACGGGGAGAGGCACGAAAAAAACTAATTTCCTCAGCATAAACAAAGCTAGGAGATGATTTATCTATAGACAAAACTAAAGAAAATAATATAATAGAAAAAAAAGAATATAGTAAATATTTTTTAAAGGTTAACCTCATTGCTATATTTTGTATTAATTTAGTAAGAAAAAATAAAAAAAAGAAAACTATTTATAATCATTATAGATGGAACAAATTAAGAAATATCATTGGATACAATACGAGCAATTAGAAGATTCTCAGTATAAGGGATAAACAGAGAGAATATTTAAGAGTGTGGAAATCTAAATTCCCTGTTCCCCAAATAACAGTTATGAAAAGTATTAGTCATAGTCTTACAGGTATCATTGCCACATCGTTATTAATTACCTCTAACCCTCTATATCTTGCCGTTGCTTCTATGGTTTCTTTACTCCCCGATTGTGACACCTCCACCAGCACATTGGGACGAATACCACCATTTTCCTTTATTGCTAAATATATAGAACAAAGATACCCTCATAGAAGTATAACTCATTCATTTTTGATAACAGGGATAATAACTTTAGTGACAGCCCCCATAGCCTTAATAAACCCTATCCTCTGGCAAACAATTAGTTTATCTTACTTTGTTGGGTGGTTTGGGGATGTATTTACTAAGTCTGGGGTATGTGCTTTTTATCCCTCTCAAGCACGATTAGTTATACCCGGTAATCCTCGGTTAAGATTATCCACTAATTCCTCTGCTGAATATTGGTTAATTGGATTTTTTACTATTATACTTATCCTTTCTCTTTATATCTCGAATTTAGGCTCTATTACTAATACTTTTAATACTATTTTAAAGTTACCTTCAGGAGCTATAGAACAAATAAAACAGGATATTTCTGAGTATGTTTTATATGCTCAAATACAAGGGTATAATAGCATTACTCAAGAGAGAATTAATGATAAATTTGAAGTGGTAGAATTAATAACTGCTAATGATTTTTTAGGGAAAGATTTAGAGGGTAATTTATATAGAATTGGCAACTCTCAAGAATCTAATATTATAGTATCTAAAATGATTATCAAGAAAGGTAAACCAAGTGAACAAATAATTAAAGAAATTACCATAGAAGATGATGATATAATAGACTACATAAACTATGAAGATAACGGTAGAACTTATGTAACAGGTAACTTAATTATAGAAGATGGAGAAGATTTAATATTACCTAAAAGAGCAGATATTTATAACCCAATTACCCTACAACCATCTAATGATGATAGAGTATTTATTAAGATTAATTCTGCACCATTAAATTACTGTAAACAATATCTTACAGATTATAGTGGAACAGGTACAATTATTATTAGACAAGTGAGGGAACAGGGAACGGGGAACAGGGAACAGTGATTTAACTCGCTTACTTTTAATTTCTGCATTCTGTTGAGGGTAAGATTATGATGATAAAAATTATTAAGAAAACAATTATACTATCTAGTTTATGTAGTTTATTTACAGTTCCTGCAATCCTTGCTAATAATAATAAGTTAGAATCATTAACTCCTACCACTAACATAATTGAAGAACCATTAACCTTTGATGACACTCAACCAAAAAGATTAAAGATTACTGTAAATATTTACAGTCCTGAAGATATACAAGTGAAGGAAGGGGAGATAATAAAGAAAGGAGATATAATCAGCGACCGCACCTTATTAAGAAAAAATTTAGAAAATCAGTTAAGGAGTACGAAATTAGCATTAAACAATATAAAGAGTAGTAAAGTATTAGAACCGATTAGACCGATACCTACACCACCCATACAGAATTTACCACCTGCTAATTTTGCTCAGGAGGAGGCACAAGTAGAGACAGCAGAATTAGAGTATGTACAAGCACAAAGAGCTTATTCATTAGCTTTAGAGAATGACCCATTCATCAGTATAAAAGCGAAAGTCAATCATCAACAGACTGAGGTAGAGGAGGCAATAAAAGAGGTACAGAAACAAGGACAGAAGACAGCTAGTATAGCAATGATCAATAATTTACCTCCTGAAGTAATAGAACATGAAAAATATAAATTAGGACAGAAACAATCGGAATTGAGTAAACAACAGGCAAACTTTGACTTGACCCAAGCCGAACTAAAACAGGTACAGGAAAATAGAATTATCGAACTGCAAAACCTACAAGATAAGGTAAATTCTGCTAGAGCTAAACTAGAACTAGCTAACGCTAAACTCAGGAAAGCAAAAAGTGACCGTTCTCTCCTTGAATATAACCACTCCATTAATACCACCGTTCGTATTGAGGAAGCTAATCAAGCACAAATAGCTTATAACCGACAACAACAGGAATATCAACAGCAGGTAAGAGATAAGGAGTATAAAGTAACCCAATTAACGGATAATATCAGTAATCTTGAGGATAAACTATCATCCATAGCGGTAGTTAAAAGCCCCTATTCAGGACAGATTAAGAAGATTAAATACGAAAATCAGACAGATAATACCATCAAAGTAGAAATTACTCTAGTTCCAGATAATGAAAAATAGATGTAAATATTTACACTTATTATTACTTTCTTTTATCACCGTTCCCTATTCCCTGTTGCCCGTTCCCTCAATTGCCCAAAATTTACTGCCGTCAACCCCAGAAATAGAGGAAGTAGAAGAAGAAGAAGGTAACTTAATAACAGACCCTTTAGAGTTAGAGGAAAATCCCTTACTCGAACTATCAGCATTAGATGACATTGTGGACAGAAAAATCAATCAAGATGTCTGGGAAGAACTTAAGGGAGAATTACCCTGTGCCGAAGCTACCAATTCCTGTACTAATCAATTACAATCCCTTGCTATTAATAACTCTTTTGCTGTTAATGAAATTAATGAAAGAATCGAAGAAATAGAGACAAAAATATCGGAAGCACAGGCAAATAATAGAAAATCAATATTCTGGGATCAATTAAGTCCTTTCCTACAGTATTATCTACAGTCCGATTCTGCTTTCTCCGATGTTGATAGAGTATCAGAGACTAGAGTAGATGCTAACGGTAATATTTATACTATCAGACAACCTTCTCCCCCTGGTCCCATCCAAAGAATATTAGGAGACTTAACCAATCCTCTTAATCTGCTTAATAATGCCCTTAATTTAATTGGTTTACCATTTCTACAAAATAGTTTGGGTGGTGGTACTAATCAAGCACAGACCAGAGCGATCGCTATCGGTGATTTACAGATAAAGGTAGCACAATTAAAAAGAGACCAAACAGAATTAAAACAAGCAATTAGGGATAAAGTAGCCATTGAGTTAATTAACCTTGATAAACTAGCTAAAGACTTCCAAGTCTCTCAAGAAATAGGAAGAAGGGATAAACAAAGAATGGAAATTATAAAAATCTCTTACCGTTTTGGAGACTACGATAGTAAATCTTATTTGGGCGAATTAGCAGGATACGACCGCACTAAAGCTACTGTCTGGAATAATTGGGCTAAATTGAGAACGCAGTTAACAAAACTTAATCAAATAGTATTTGATGATGTAGAAGAATAAATGGGGAATGTAGAGGAGAAATAACTGTTGCCCTGCTCTAAACAAGAAAAAGATAGTAACAAGGGGGACAAATCATATATAATTGTTTAGCTTTTTTACTTTCTTATATACAACCCCTATATTACTATGAAAAAACTTTCTAGTTTAATGTTAGCAGGTTTAGTCTGTGGTTCAATTATTCCATCGGTTTCAGCTCAGATTGCAGTGATAGAGGATGATAACGATATTTACTTAAGCGGTCTAGGTTCTTATCAACAGGTAGAGGTAACTTACGAGGGAGTACCGAAAACATCTAAGAAATCAGCTAATGAATGTGGTTATATCAGACTAAGTTCGACTACTTCTACTCCTTTAAACCCTGCCACTGATAGCATTACTTTTAATGGTACAAACTACCTTTTGGCTAGTGTTCCCCTATCTGGTTCTCTCAAATGTACTAATGGAGTATTAAATGGTAACGTAGTAGGAACAGTACAAAAAGATGCAGATGACCGAGTTTATATTACTGGTTTAACTCCTTTTGGTGATTATGAGGTTAGTTTTGATTCTATTTTCACCACCCGTAAAGTAAAAGCTAATACCTGTGGAATTGCCCGAATATCTCATAGCGATAAATATAATAATACGGCTGGAACAATGACCATCAAAGATGTACAAACAGGAGCATCTTTAGGAGTATTACCCGCAACCATTCCTAACGCAGTCGGACCAATTTGTAAGAAAGGTCAAACCTTTTTACCAGACGGTTATCCTAGTGCAAACAATTTACAGTAAATAAAGGGGAGTATTAAAAATGAGTTTATTACTACCGAAAGGGAGCAGAGAACTTTCTCTTTTCCTTTTATTAATACTCTCCGCCCAAATACCGATAATGGTAAAAGCAGAGACACCACAAACACAAAGCGTAGCACCACCAACTAATGTAGGAACAAGAACCGTAGGGAGATGAAAAAGTTACTTTTACTTCTTTATAGGGAATGGTATTTTCCCCTTTTCCTTCTGCCATTTTTCCTTTTCCTGACCTTGCCTAGTTATGCTCAGTCAGTAATTGGGGTTAAAGATAATAAAGTTTATTTTAATGATTTAATCCCAGAAACAGAGTATAAAGTAGAACAGACAGGCTATATAAAAACCAGAACGGTAACGGCAGACCAGTGTGGCTTAATTAAGATGAGTAACACTGATAGTTACCCTATCCTCAATTCTGGTAATTACCAAGACCTTTATTTTAAAGAAAATGATTATTGGTACTATTGGACTAATTATACTGATTTAACTAATTATCCAAAACCTAGTTGTCAGCAGGTGGGGGGTAGTTATATTCTTGACGGAGTAATATGGGATGCAGGAGATGGTACGGGTAGTATCAGTTTTATTGTCACCCCAGAAGCTATTTATCTTTACCATCCCCAATTGATTCAACCTTACTCGACCCACACTGTTTACTGGTACGGTGAGTGGGACGACAGTAACGGTATTTATACGGGAAATACTAGAATCACTAAATTAAAAGCTAATAGCTGTGGTATCGCTCGACTAAATTTAGCTCCTTTCCAGAAAACTGCTTATGACTTCCCCAATACTAATTATCGATGGACTCTTAAACAAGGGGAAACTAAAGTAATGGACTTTAACCCTAACTCCTCTCAAATTAATTACACTCCTATCTGTAAGAAAGGGATTAAGTTTGAGCCTGTTAGTTATCAATAGGGAACTTCGGAACACACAAGTAACTGATTGAAGATAAAACTATGCCTAGAACTAGAGGAACTTCCGCACCATCTATCGGTACTGCGATCGCACTCAGTGATTCTTTACAATCATTATCTAAATCATTGATAGACCGTATTGATACCTATACCTTTACTTTAACGGAGTTACAGAGAGTTTTCTTAGACTTCTCTGCTAATAACCCTTTAACTGTAAATATTTACAGAGATAATATCTTAATTATGTCTGGTAATGAGGGAACAGACTTTAGTAATTTAGAATTAAGTTCAGGTAATTATCGACTAGAACTAAGACCATTAAGCCCCTTACAATATACTTTTAGTTACAGAACTCTGGATATATTACCCACAGACTTTTACACTAATTTAGGAAATAATCCTTTTCTGTCCACATGGGTAAATAATCAGTCAGAAATAATTGGTGGTAATGATACAGAGGATTTCATTAATTTTAGTCTAACTGATAATGGTAAATATCAATTCTCCATTAATTCTGATGATGTTACTATTAAACTATGGAAAGATGGACAGGTAATTAAAGTACCTATTTTTGACCAAGAATATGGGGGAATTTATACTTATTTATGGGAGTTAGAAGCAGGTAATTATCAAATACAAATACTCTCTAATTCTGACCTACAATTTGATTATAATTTTGCTTTAGTTTCTGTTTTACAAGGGAACGGTGTTTTTTTGCAAGGGAACGGGGAACAGGGAACAGGGAACGGTGTTTTTTTGCAAGGGAACGGGGAACAGGGAACAGGGAACGGTGTTATTGATAATAATAAAAGCTATCAAGGAGAGATAAATCCTGTTACTTTATCCGCTAAACAATCTTTTAATCCTCTTAGCATTGATGAATTATTAACTCAAAATATTAATATTAATTCTTATTATAATCAATTAATTATTCCCTTAATTATCACGGATAATAACTATAGAGAATTTAAAATAACCCAGAATAATAATGCTTTTGTAGATGTTTTATTAAAAGATAATGAAGGTAATGTATTGTACCATCCTCTGATAGAAATGGGAGACGGTGAACAAGTATTTGTTTGGCAATTACAACAAGGAGATTATGAAATAGTCATTACTGATTTATCAGGAAAAAATAATATCGGACAATCCATTAATATTGATTTAACAACCATTACAGATGAACATTATGAGAGTTTTAATATAGCGAAGAAAAATTTACCGCCACCACCGCCCCCAGAAATAAGTGGAGAATATAGTTATACTCCTCTCACTAATATTACAGGTACAGGATTATATTATGAACCGATAATTATCCCTCATACGGGTCTTTATCAATTTACCTTAATCATGGAGACTGGTACTGACTACGATTTAGAGATTTATGATAGTAATGAAGAATGGATAAAAGGTAGCTACAGTATTGACCAACAAGAAGAATTAGTCGTTAATCTTAACCCCGGTACTTACTATTTATCAACATGGTACAACACCGATAATTATGATGGAGTACAACAATGGCAGTTAGAGACAGCGCAGATAACAATACCAATTATTAATTTAGGAACAGAGATAACTGATAGTGGTTTCGGTCATTATCTACTCAGAATAGAAGAAGAAAAAGAGATAGAATTTAACCTCAATATTAATGGTGATGATGATTATGATATTGAACTATTTTCTATTGATAATAATTATATTAATGGTTCTTATAATGTTACATCAGAAGAGAACTTTTCTCAAACACTATCCCCCGGTGATTATATATTAGACATCAATATTTATAATAGAAATGAAGAAGTAGATAATTATAATTTATCAGTTATAAAAGTATTGACTAATTGGGAAAAAGCACAACAGAACCAGCTAAGTGCGCCATCAGAAGAAATAACAATATCGTTAACAGGAGATATTTATTATGGGTTTAGTTTGACAGAACCTCAGTTTATTCAATGGTCATCAACAAGTGGAAATATCTATTTTGCCAATAGCGATAATCAAAATGTAGGATACGGTTCTAAAGATATTCAGTTCTTTCCTGCTGGAGATTATTATTTGTCAAGTTGGTATGACACAGAATTAACCATAGAGAATCCCATAATGGGGATAACAGAGATACCAGACACAACCCAAACAGTTTATGGTTTTAGTTCTAACTTTTATCATTTACCTATAGGTGAACGAGGATTTTATAATCTTACTGTAGAAAAATTAGTAGGTAACTCCTATATTGACTTATTTTTGTATGATGAAAACTTAACTGAAATAGCATCGGTAACAGAAGGCTATTATGACCAAAATTTATCACAATTGTTGGAGGTAGGCAATTATATTGTCAGGGTTGACCAAGAAACTGCTACAGATGTTGACTACAATTTATCTTTCAATTTAGTTGATAATTTCCATTATGACCTCGGTAATGAACAAATATATGATATTACCAATATTAAAGATTTCCAATATACCTCTACCCATATTTATGATCTAATTTATGAGGGTGGTTCTCTAGCAATCCAGATAGTTAACAATACAGATAAAATTAACATGGAATTGTTAGATAGTAGTGGTAATCCATTAGCGGTAATCAATAATAATAATGTGCCAGACTTTAATTGGTATTTTGATTCTCTTAATACCACAGATACTAATTTACAGTTAAGGGTAACAGATGATGGAGACTCATTAGGTAGTTATGGGGTCGCTCTTTACAATAATAAACCGAGAGAATGGCATCCTTATAATTATTCTACTGTCAGTAATGAAGGGTTCAAACTACAAACTATTGGTTCTTGGGGTTATCCTAACAATCTTTTAATGGAAGATTTTGTGGACGCATGGGATGAGAGTGACCATTATACTTTCTCTGTTCTCACTACTAAAGAATATTTAGTTAATGATGGTGGTTATGGTTATCTGAACAGTGGTGAAAATTATGACTATACCATTACTGATGTAGAGACTGGTCTAATTATGGAAAAGAACCCAGACACTGACAAAATGTTTTTAGAAGCTGGTAGAGAGTACGCTTTAGACATTTTTTATACAGGTTCACAGCAATACTTCCAAAATATACCTCATACCAATGATTATCACTTCTTTTTATCATGAATATTAATCCTTTATTCTTACCCTTTATCCTCCTCTTTTTCTCTTTCTTTATAGGCTTAACAGGGAATAGGGAACAGAGAACGGGCAACAGTGTTTTACAAGGGAACGGGGAACAGGGAACAGGGAACAGTGTAAATATTTACAGCAATTATACTGTTATTCCTGATTCTATTTATGATGGTGACACCTTCCGAGTTTTTAAGGATAATACTCAATTAAAGATTCGGTTTGCCTGTGTTGATGCTCCTGAAAAAGCCCAACCTTTAGGTATCCCTAGCAGAGATTATTTGCGATCGCTTCTTCAACAATATAATTATCAGGTATCCCTTAATATTACAGAAATAGATAGATACGGTAGGAGTGTAGCAGAGGTATATTTGCCTAATGGTCAGTTAGTACAGGAGTTACAGGTAAAAGTAGGAATGGTTTACCCTTATGAACGCTATAAAGATGATTGTCCGACATGGGGAAAAGTAAAAAAAGCAGGGGTAATCGCAAAGAGGAACAGAATAGGAGTATGGGCAGGTAATTACGAGAAACCGTGGGATTATAGAAGGAAGAAATAATGAACACGCCACCAGTAAAATTAAATATTAGAAGGGAACAGGAAACGGGGAATGGGCAACAGGGAATAAAGTTAGGTGATAATTGTTACTGGAATCCTGAAACCTTACCTAATCAACATATTGTTACCATCGGAGCTTCTGGTTCTGGTAAAACTCAAACATTAAAGGCGATCGCACTTAATTTATATAGACATTATCCGACTGTAAATATTTACATAATTGATTTTCATGGAGACCAGCAGATAGACCGAGAGCGTTATATTCCCCTAAATATGATTAGTGAGTATGGTATTAATCCCTTAATTATCAATCCAGATCCAGAGGGTGGCGGTAGTAATATTCAATCATTAATTGTTACTAACATTCTCAAACAAACTCTTAATCTCGGTTCTGTACAGGAGGGTAAACTATTACTTATTCTCAAGGAATTATATTTAGATGCAGGTATTCAACAAAATGATATTTCTACATGGTCTAATTCTCCCCCTAATTTTTCTCATTTAGAGGATAAAATTAAATCTCTTGCTGAGTCTGGGGATAAAGATGCTCAGAAATTACAATTAAAGTTAGAACCTACTTTTCAATATGGTATTTTCTCCCGTCCTCAATTACCATTACTCTCTAACGGTGGTATTCTCCGCCTTGACCTCTCCAAATTACCTAATTATATTGGTGCTATAGCAGGTGAATCTTTTGCTTCGCAGTTAATGGTTTCTCATAAACTAATGGGTGATGTAGAGGGAACGGGGAACGGGGAACAGGGAACAGGGTTAAGGACATTTATTTTTATTGATGAAGCGAAGGAAATGCCTAAAAAAGATTACTCGGCTATGTCCAGAATTATGGCTGATGGTCGTAAATTTGGTTTAGGTTTGGTTGTTGCTTCTCAATCTGAACGTCATTTATCCCCTGATGTTATTGGTAATTCCTCCACTAAAATTGTTCTCCCCGTTGACCAAACTGAAGTTAAAAAAGTATCCTCTAAATTCCGTTTTGCCGAAGATAAAATTGCTAATCTCCATCCTCTCTCTGCTTTGATTAGAATGGGAAAAGATGCGATCGCATCCTCTATAATACCTTATTATTTATTAAGGGAAGGGGGAAATTATGCAGAGAAATTATAAAATATTAGAACGGAGAAAAGAGGTATTTAAACTCTGTAAAGAAGCGGAAGCGGAAGGGATTACTTCTTATCCTAAAATTGCTAATTATGTTTATGAGAAGACTGGTAAAAAGTGCAGTTATGATACTATCCAAGCCTATAAACTAGATAAAATAGCACAGGAAAAAGCAACTGGTATCTTAATAACAGAAAAACAATTAATTAAACTTTATTTAGATAATCCTAAACTATTATATCCTGAATATTTAGACAATATAAAAAATACTAAATTTACCCTCAAGAAAAATGTTGCTAACATTATAACATGGGCAATAGCAATTATTATTACTGTTAGTGGATATTTAGCATGGAATAACAGACAATTAATTTTAAACTTAGGAAAGAAAACAACAACAGAAGAAATAAGACTAACTTTAAATAAAGATTATACTACCTCTATCTTTAAAGGAATTAATAAACCATTAGCTCTTGTTTATGGTTATTTATACATTGATTTTATTGAGGAATTATCCGCTCCACCACAAGGAATTTTACTTAATAAAGATAAGGGTTTAGTGATTATTAATAATGTCCCTATTACTGTTTTAATTAATTATTTAGATGGTCAATACGCAGAAGGAGAATTAATCATTACGGGAAAACAAGGAATAGTCAACAGGGAACAGTAATTTAATCACTCTGGTGAAGACTGACTACCGACAGGCTTTCTCATTGTAGCACGGCGAAACATTTAGTGGTGGTCGCTATGCTCCATTTATATTAACGCTCGTCAAGGGTTAACACAAGCTACTAGGGGCTATAGTTTTGTGGTGGTCGCTATGCTCCATTTATTTATTTGCCCCTCTTGCCCTATGACTTCGCTAGTTCGCCGTGCATCCAGAGAGACATTGTTCTTTCGTCCGTCCTCGTCGGCGGTTGGTGTTGTGTCTTTGTTGGCTTTGCCTTTGCCCGTGCGTTCTGGTTTGGGGTCTGGGGTGGTCGGTTTTTCTGGTTCTCGGTCGGTCGTTCCTGCTGTGTTGCCGTTGGTGTTGTCGGGGGTGGGGTCTGAGTCCGTTGTGTTTGTCGGTTGTGCGTCGGGGGTTGACTCGGTTGTCCGTTCTGCTGTGCCGTCTGCCCGTGTGTTTCGGGTGGTTGGTGGTGGTCGTCGTGCTTTTGCGTTGCGCTCGGTGCGGTTTGTTCGGGCTTTGGCTTCTTCGGGGGGGGTGTTGTTTTCTTTCCCCTCTGGTGCTTGTCCTGCGGTGGTTGCCCCTTCCCCTGTTTCTTCGGTTTGTTTCTGTGGCGGCGGTTCTGGTTCTTGGGCTTCTCTCGCCTTTGCCTTGGGTTGTGGTGTTCCTTGTTGCGTTTGGTTGGGTGGCGTTGTTCCTCCTGCTTCGTTCGGGCTGGTTGCAGTTGGTGGTGGCTGGTGGGTTTCCCTGCCGTTCTGAGTTGCTTGGGGCGTTGTCCCCTTTTTTTTTTATTATTGGCGATCGCCCCTGCTGTTACTTATGGTTAACTGGTGGGGTCAGCCCGTCTTAGCAAAGTTTAGTCATTTATTGTCATAGAGACTGGTGAGGGCTACGGGCTTTCATAGACCCACCTTCGCTTAATTAATTAGGTGAGGGCAGTATTCATAAAGTTGGGTGAGGGCAATTTTTCAGGTTTCTCAATTTTAGCTACGGGGTAAAGGGTGGTAGTCAACTAAGCTGTACCGTATTTACTAAGGTCTTCTAAAGTGCGAAATTTGATTGTTTTTTTGTCTTATAAAATACATTGGTGAAATACAAACCCACTGGGAGTGAAAATGGAAAATTTCTTACTAAGAAGATCTAAACAAATAGGCTACAAGCAAGTTTTACTAACCATTACAGAAACTGTAACTAACATTTTCTAAAGCTCTAAATTTAATTGTTTTTTGTCGATCAAAGTTCACTGGTATTTATCCTAATTTACTGGTTCGATCTAAGGAAAATTTATCACTAAGAAAAAGGTAACACCCTTGACTCCCTTCGCTGTGTAGAAAACGACAAAAAATATTTGAGGTAACTAGATTATGTTGCAGTTTATGAAGATTGAAATCTATTTTGAAAACAATCTCCTAGATGAATTAGAGGTAGCTTTTAACGGTACTTTTATTAATTGGCAAGGAGAAATAATGAAAGTAAGTGAGATGAAAAACTATATAGAAAAAATTTTTAAAGAGTATGAAGAAAGAGAAACATACTCTGAAATACCTTTTTAAATAATCAGTAATAAGTAATAAGTAATAGATATTTTTATTGAAATTTAGGAGTAAAAAATGATTAAACAATTAAAAGTAGATTATCCGATGATTGCAGTTATTGCACAAAATTCTTCTGCTATCGATTTTTATTGGAGAGAGAGCGATCGCAGTTATACAGGATATGTAGCCGAGGTATGGTTTAAGCAGTTACCGTCAGAGTTTGCATATTTATGGAGTCAAGCGATAGGGGAGTCAGTACTGGTAAGAAAAGTATCAGAGATGAATAGTTATTGTGTGAGTATTCCGTGTAATGTGCCAGATGGTAGCTTAAAAATGAGAAGCAAAAATAAAAAAGTAAGGCTAGTAATTGAAGGAGACGAAACATTAATTAACAGCTATTACCCCGCATTAAGTTAGTTAATGGGCTGGATGCGATGCCTTAAATCCGCATATTTATCAACCAAAAAAAGAAATAAGGAAAATGAACAAAATGAAATCTAAAGTTTATTATAAAGTAGTTGTCGGCAGTAGTCTATATTATCAGTGTCAATCATGGGCATTGAAGCGATCGCACATAAGAGGAGAATGGTTACTGCACCTAGAATTTGAAGGAAGACCAGAGATATTTGTAAGGAAATGGGTAAGGAAAACAGGAAATATCTTGTTAAACCCACTAGGCAACGATAAATGGTTGGTCAGAGTGCCTGTTGCTAAATAATTCATTGGGGGAGAAATCCCCTTTTTTTGGTCAATGCCTCCTCAAAGGGAACAGGGAACAATGATAAAGAATCGATCGCTTTCTTTTTACCACCTACCGCCCCACCCTGTTGTTGTCGCTGTTTCACTGGTGAAGAAAGAAAACGCTTGATGTTAGTTTACCGCTCCATTGATTGTTTTTCCCCACCCGATGGGCGTAAGTGAGATAAAAATAGTTAGTGTTGTTTTTATGGTTATGGGGTGTGTTGGTGGGGAGTCCGAACGCTTGGTAATTCCGCCCTGTCGGACGGTGTGAGAAATTACCAAATAAATATAGTCAGATTTTTACCTTTATGGGTAGGCTGGAGAGCGTATGATCTACCTTGATAACGAAGTATGTCGGTAATAGGTTTATGTCTAGAGTCAGACCATTTAAGAGTAATTTTAAGCTGAACCCTATTGGAATTATTAGGAGTAAATTCGTAGAAAATATCAGGGTTATGCTTAAGAAATTGATTAATAGTAGTGTATTGCATAGGATAAGCCCCCTTCAGGGGCAATAATTTAAGCTACAAACTGATTAAATTTAATTTCTTCTAATTCATTCTCTAGTCTCTCAATGACAAATTCTAAATAGTATTGAGAACGCCCCAAATCACTAGGGAGATGATAACGATTCATTACATCAGCCAATAAGACGGCAATCGCATCTAAGTCAGATAAAGCACGTTCCAAAGATTTAATATTGTTTAGTTCAGTTCTCATAAGTTACCTTGTTTCTTTTCTTGGTTTATATCTTTATTATAACTTAAATTATCATAAATTGCTAATATTTTATTAGCCATGTCTAATAAAAATATGTTAAAATATTAGTAACCAAAAAAAGAGATAAGTATTTATGTATTATGAACTTTATGTTAAATAATGGAGGGGATAGAGAATGATAGTGTCCTATTCCTACTATGTAATGGATCACTGGGTAGATGTGGAAGAAGACGA
Source organism: Cyanobacterium sp. Dongsha4 (assembly GCF_036345015.1). Lineage (NCBI taxonomy): Bacteria > Bacillati > Cyanobacteriota > Cyanophyceae > Chroococcales > Geminocystaceae > Cyanobacterium > Cyanobacterium sp. DS4. The sequence goes on from NZ_CP084098.1 coordinate 4,056,685, forward strand.
CGGGGAATATTACGAAGAAGAAGATAATTTAGAGGAGTTGTATTGCTGTTATTATCCCCCATACTATGCCGATGAAGAAGTAACGATATGGGTTGACGACTTCAGAAACTTTGAAGAACCAGAACCACAATACCAGAGATGGCAAGAACCATACAATAACGATAATTTTTAACTCTAATTGTCCAATCCTCTGACGACATTAAAAGCTAGGGAAATAAACCAAAAAAAGAAATTAAGGCTCTAATCATGAACTACTTTAAAGAATGCTCAACAGTAGCGGAAGCTAAAAAACTCTATAAAGAATTAGCGATGAAATATCATCCTGACTTAGGTGGAGACACTGCAACCATGCAAGACATTAATCGCCAGTATGAGGAGATATTAAGACAGTTGGACGGGGAAACCACCACCGACAGCGAAGGTAAAACCCACACCTATAAATATAATCATGAAACTGAAACCGCATTAATGGACATTATCGATAGGCTCTTAAGCCTACAAATGAATAATGTTGATATTTACTTAGTCGGTTTATGGGTCTGGATTGATGGAGACACTAAACCCCATAAAGAAGCCTTGAAAGAGCTTAACTGTAAATGGCACGCTACCCGTAAATGTTGGTATTTTGCCACCACTCCAAGCCGTTACCGTAAATCTTCTAATAAAGGTATCGATGATTTAGCCGAAACTTACGGGGCAACAAAAATACGCAATAAAGCAAAACATAATAAAAAAGCTATCATCGCTTAATTTTATTTGTCCAAACCCCTGACGACATTAAAAGCATGGGGAATAAACCAAAAAAAGAAATAAGGAAACTTTATAATGTCGCATATTCTATATAACTTTACTAATATCTGTGCTGTCACATGGTTGGAACGTAAAGAGATTAAATCTATTACCATAAAATCTCCTGACCATTGTTTAGTTAATCTAAAATCTGGGGAAGTCATCACCGTCAGAGCGTCGGAAGTAAGAGAAGCGATCGCCCTCAACAGAAAGGAAAGAACCGCAGATATAGAGATAATCGACAACCCCGACCATAGTTACACTGCTATCAATGAAGGCAAAGGAACAGAATACTTATTAATCCCCCATGATTCTTATATTTTTTGTAACTGTAACGATTACGCCAATCAATCCATCGCTCTTAATAGTAACGAAGTTTGTTGTAAGCATATTTGGTCATTGTTGGGTTATTTCGGCTTTAACGATTTAGCAGAGTATCAGGACTTTAAGGAAGACGAACACTTAGACCATCTCTATCAACTATACCTCGAAGAACAAGACTACTATCATACCTGTTCTTAAAAGGGAACGGGGAGCAGGGAACAGGGAACAGTGTAAATATTTACACCCCTCGTAAGAGGGGAATTACCAAGCGATAAAGGAGAAACTTATGCTACATATTACTATCGGTATTCAGGAACTATTAGCAGATAACCGTCATTTAGCCTTGATTATTAAGCATATAGCAGAGGCGATCACCACTGAAACAATAATCAATGATGAGTTGCTGAGGGATTTTCAAGTCTGGACGGTTAAAGATAATTACTTATATTGTCAGGCAGATAAAGACGAACCACAACTGTTCAAGATGCGTACTTTGTTTATTCCTAACCTTAAATTTTACTGTTGCTTTAATGGTATCGGTTATACCCTCATGTTACCTGAAGAATATTAGTTACAAGGGAATGGGGAACAGTGTAAATATTTACACCCCATAATAACAATCCCCCGTAATGGGGGAAACACATCTATTAGTTTTTGAAAAATAGTTTTTATGAATCCATCATATCAGTTAATTTCACAGCATTTCACTCATTACCTCATCGATAAAGCCTTATGCTACCTTGACCGCAGTCATTATAATTATCGTTATCAAGACCTCAAAACAGAACTATGGTTTAATGGGTTATGGACTAATTTATCAGGTATCATCAGTTATAGAGATTATGCGGAGTTTCTCTTACTCTATACCCAAGCTAAAAGCTATCAATTACCTTATCAACAAGTAGGACATAATATCTATATAGTGCAGGGCAAACTAGAGAAATATTATACTGTTACCCCTTATAGTTGTAATTGTCCTTTATTTCAGTTAAGGAAGAAGCGATCGCAGGAATTACCACAATTCTTTAAACATTTCCCCATTACTTGCCACCATCACCAATTAATTAAATCACTGTAATCTCTTTTCCTCATTATCTATTCCCTGTTCTCCTGTACTGAACCAACGTTTGGTCATTTTCCGTTTAATTAATAGCCGTTGCCTACGTTGTTTAATAATAGGATGAACCAATAATTTTTTCTCCTTGTAAATATTTACACCTGCCCCGTTCCCCGTTCCCTGTTCCCCGTTCCCTACCTTTTCCATAGTTTTGTCAGATATTCTTCAATGGCATGGGCGATAAACTCACTCCTTGTTAGTCCACTCTCTGAAAGAGCTTCATTAAATAATGGTTCAATATCTTCTGGTATATTGGTCGAATAAGAATGTTTTAAACGAGGACGCTCGGACGGAACTAACCAACCTTCATCCCTTTTCGCTTCAATTATACGAGCATTTTTCTTTGGCGGAGACGATACTGCTTTCTCTAAATCCCATCCCCTTTGTAGTCTAGCATAAACTGTAGGAATAGGAACATCATTGGCGATCGCCTTTTCCCTATATTCATCAGGAAGGATTTTACTTGATTTACGCTTAACCATAAAATTTTGAACAAATATCAACAAACTATTAATAAACGGTAGCCAAAACTAGGAAGTATTAGAAATGTTATCATAGAACTATAGAAAACAAGTTCATTAAAAAGTACTTTTTTTCTTTTTTTGGTTTTATTTTGAGGGGAAACTTCCCCTTTCTAATTAATTATAACTCTTTATGGTAAGTATTCCCTGTTCCTTACCCTTACCTAACGATTTAGAGCTTATATCTATCACTAATCATCTAAATCTTGAGTGAAATATTCAGAAGCACCGCAGACAATGAGGACAGCCGCCACCAAAGCTCTTTTCTGAGCCATTTTCATAATTGTATTAACTACAGAATAATCATAAACACCTCTTTTATCGGTACGGTCAAATTTCTTTTCTTTACTAGAAGCTAAACCATCAGCTTGACCGACTAATTCTCCAAAACGATAGAGATTACAACGAAAATGATAATGAAATAAAGGAGATTGATAGTCAATAATTTTATCAACTAAATCAAAGGTAGGACGTAACTTAAATAATCTGCATAATTTTTCAGCACCAGGCTTAAATAAAACTGGTTTATTACCACAATAAGGGATTGTTCCGTAATCTATTTTTTCTTGTAAATGACGCTTAACATATTCCCGAATCGCAGAAAAAATAAATTGAGCCTGTTCGATGTCTTTATCTTCTAACAAATTAAATTTTAATACTGAATAATCCTCAACTATTGTTACTGTTGATGTGTCTTTAATATTTTCCATTATTGTACCTCTTACTTTACTTTCTTTTATTATATTTTAATATAAAATTATCAAACATGGTTAATAAAATATTAGCAATTTTCGATAAAATTAGTTATAATAGAAACATAGCTTAGGGAAGACTAAGAGAGAGAAAAAAGCCTTAGTATAGAACCGAAGTGAAATAAAACCAAAAAAAGAAATAAGGAGTATTAAGAATGATTAATTCTGTGACAATAGCTGGTTATATAGGTAAAGAACCAGAGATGAATATCTACGGAGAAGCGGTAAAAGTTACCTTCTCAATAGCGGTAAATACGGTTATTAAAGGGGAGGAAAAAACATCATGGATACCCGTAGAATGTTGGGGTAATCAAGCATCTTTTGTGGGTAATTATTTACACTCAGGCAGTTATGTAATTGTACAAGGAAAGTTAGAACAGAGTGTATGGGAAACCGATGAAGGAGAGAAAAAATCAAGATTATTTGTCTATGCTAATCATATTGAATCACCTAAACAAGGGAACAGGGAACAGGGAACAGGGAACGGTGTTAAAGGAGGGAAAAAAGGTAAGTAATTAATGATTTAAAGAGGGTTGACCGCCCTCTTGGAGGTAACAATGAAACGTAGTAAATGGTTACAGCGAAGATTAGAGAGAGAAAGACAGGAAAGATTACAACGTTTTCTCGATGGGTTTAAATACAATTACCTACTAAAAGTTGTTCATTACTATGACCTTAATTGTGCAGATACCAGACAGTTACGGTGTATCTACAAATCAATCAAACAAGCAAAATTAGACTATCAAGATATTTGGAGAGCATTAATTTATGAACACAAAAGTAACAGTAATTGAAAAATGTTTACCTAATATTAATCTCAGAGTAGGTGAAGTTATTTACGATAGTAGTACAGAAGAACAATATTTAGTTATTGATTTTAACGAAGACATAGTTATTTTACAGAAATTAGATGTTAGTGATTATGTCCATAAAGATTATTTAGGTTATTCAATTTAGAAAAAAATAGAGGGTTAAATCCCTCTACTCATAACATTATGGAGAAAAAATAATGACAGAAACTAAACAAGGGAACAGGGAACAGGCAACAGGGAACAGTGTAAATGATTATAAAGATCTTCGGGTATGGAAAAAAGGAATTGATATTGCTGAACAATGTTACAGATTAACTCAATCATTCCCTAAAGAAGAAATTTATGGTCTAACCAGTCAGATAAGAAGAAGTGCCGTAAGTATCAGTAGTAATATAGCTGAAGGTTATGGACGCAGAACTACAGCAGAGTATATCAGATTCTTAAACATAGCTCAGGGAAGCTGTAATGAACTGGAGACTCAATTAATTATTGCTCAAAGAATTGGTTACTGTACATCAGAATCTATCCAAGAGATTAACCAAGAATTATTAAGCATTAACAGAATGTTGATTAGTCTCATTAACAAACTTAAAGAGAAATTCTAACACCAAATTTCGGGGAATTAATCACCGTTCCCCGTTCCCCATCATCACCAACAATTAAGGAGAAAAAACCATGAAATTATATGAATTGAGCGATCGCCTTTGTGAATTAGAGGAAACCATAGAGAATTTAGAAGGTATAGCAATCCCTGCTGATTTACACCTAGAATACTTAAAAATTTTAGCCGAAGCAGACCAGACCAGAGATGATTTTAATAATAAAGTTGACTCTATTTTATCATTAATTCAATCTCGTAAAAAATGGTTAGAAATCAGAAAAGCAGAAGCTGAAAGACTGCAAAATCTAGTTAAAAAAGATGAGAAAACTATAGAATGGTTACAAGAATATCTTAAACAACATTTAGAAAAAATAGGAGTAAATAAACTAAGAACAAATAAGTTTAATCTCTCCATCAGAAAAGCATCGACCGCACCCTTAAAATTATTGGTAGAAGATGCTAAAACATATCCTGAACAATACCAAAGAGTAACGGTAGAAGTAGATAAAAAAGCACTTAAAGAAGCAGTAAAAAATGGAGATACCGAAGCTCTAAAATATGCTGAATTTGGCGAAAAATCTACTTATTTAATGATAAAATAGAGGGAACAGGGAACAGTGTTTGATAGGGGAGAAATCCCCTTAATTTAGGAGGTAATAAATGGAATATCTAAAATGGGAAAAAGAAGTAAATCAAAGATTATCTAAATATTTCTCTGAACGCATCTTAAATAAATATAATAGTAGCTATAAGCATCTATTTAACAACAATCAGACACCACAGGAAGCATCTGATTATCTTCATGAGTACATTAATGATAGCGAAGATGCACAAGGAGAATTTTGGTTTGACATGATTGATTTTGATTAATTAATTGAGGAGGTAATAAATGCAATTAGTCTCATCTTTTGAATGGTATAAATTACGTTCAATTATTCAATTATTAGGTTTTATCAAAATTGATGATTTTATAATTGATGCTCCTGAAGGAATAGCAGATAGAGGATTTAATTTATATGTTAATTCCAGTAATTTAGAGTTTGCCAGAGATTTGTTATATAAAGCAGAAATTAACAAGTTTTTAAATAATAAATAATCAGGAGGTAATAAATGCAGTTAATTACTAATATTAAAGACTTAAAACCACATCATTATTATTATGGTAAATTAAATAATGGTCAATTCTTTAAGGATAAATTATTAGCTAAGAAAAACGTTACAACTCTTATTTTTAAATCCTTTACTTGTAATTATTTAGATATTGCAGAAATCAGAAGAATTAACTTTTTAGATTATGTATTTTAGGAGAATAAAAAATGGAAAAACTATTAATTTATGACTGTGAAATAATCAACTTAATCCGTAATATTAAAGAGCCGATGAACCCTAATTATAGTTACTGCTCTCACTGGTCAGATTTTAATAACATGGGAATCTCAGTGATAGGCACATGGCGTAATTTTGATTTAATTACAGTCTTAGGAAAAAACTATATTATTCCTTTACCTTGGGGAAAATATGAGGCTTTTGTTAATTATCAAGGGAACAGGGAACAGGGAACGGGGAACAGTGAATGTTTCCGTAAATTCTATAAATTATATTGTTTGTGCGATCGCCTCATTGGTTTTAATTCCATTAGTTTCGATGATATGCTGTGTAAAAGTAATGGGATGAAGATTAACACAGATTTTGATTTACTCTGTGAGGTAAGGGAAGCTGTGGGAATGCCCAGACATTATGTAAGAGGAAAAACCAAAGGTGGTTATAACCTTAACAATCTAGCTGTAACTAATGGACTAGGTGCTAAATCTGGTAGCGGTAAACTAGCACCCATACTATGGCAAGACGGTAAACATCAGCAGGTAATTGATTATTGTCTTAATGATGTTAAATTAGTGCGATCGCTCTATTTTAAGTTTATTAATGGATTATTGAAAGACCCCCACAGTCTAAAGTTACTGTAAATATTTACACCGTTCCCTGTTCCCTGTTCCCCTCTATTTACCTAATCGAGTACCCTTCTTCGGTAAACTATAGATAAGTATTCTACTAACACCGATGGCAGTAGTGATAATGCCCCCAAGAAGATAAAGACTGGTATTATTAAGACCTAATCCTATAAATCTAATGATTACCAAACACATTAAGAAAGCCATTAATATAGGTGTACCATCAATCCACTGAGTATGGTCTAAACCAGTATTTTCGATGCCTAGGTATTTCTCTTTTACTACCCTCTCTGCTAACATAGGATTACCTCCTGCACTAGCTTGTAGTTTAGCATAGTCAGCAGATTTGAGGGATAATCCTAGTTCTTCAGCTTTTTCTTGCATTATTTGTCTAATATATTTATCTTTAAGGGGATTTAGTTCAATTCTCGGTAATTTCAGGAATATATCTCTAGCTGGTGGTGTGGTAGCAAGGAGAAGGACAGGACAATTCGCTTCATTCATTAATCGTTCTAGCCATATTCTGATAGTTGGCGGTTGTCTGTGAGCATCGTCCACAAGGAAAATAGTCTGATTCGTTTTGCAGTGTTCAATAATATCCTCCTGCATCATCATAATAGTTTTCTTTTTACCCTCTATCGTTTCCTCATCTATGTTTAGTTTTCTACATACCTTTATCGTTATCTGTCTTACTGTCTCTATGGGGATTATTAAATAAGGATAATGAGAAGCAGAAAAGACATCAGCCAATTGCTCACAGAAGAAAGTTTTACCGCTCCCATTTTCCCCAACAATTAATAGTGACTCACAAGCTAGTAGAGCATTGCTAACTTTTTTTAATTCTTCCTTTCTATAGCTTTCTTTCGCTTTTACGGACATTTAACTCAATTCAGACAATAGATGATTAGCAAATTCTTCTGCTGTTACGGAAGTAGGTAAACACTTCTCATCCCAATGGGCTATTTGTTCTTTCAGTTCATCATCTAATAAATCAGGATTAGCAAGATATTTAGCTATTAATGCTCTCTCTGCTATTAATATCCCCCCTGCTTTCTGTTGGGCGATCGCAACTAATTGAGTAATTTGATTAGCAGTACCATCGGAAGTAAAAGAATGAGAAAACGGGGAGTGGTTAGAGGGATATTCTGGACTCTGGACTTCTGAGGGTAAAACATCGGTACATTGTTGAGTAATAAAAGAAGCGATGGAAGCCTTATCATCAGTTTTAAGGTAGTTGTCAAGGTCATCGAGGGTTTGTATCTGTTCATCACTAAGAAAGAGAATACCATCCTGTTTAGTTTCCTTCATTTCTAACTTTCTTAGTCTGGTATATACGGTATTTTCTGTTATGCCGTAACGTTCACATAAGAGTTTGACTAATTCTGTTTTTGATTCAGCTTTTATCATGACTTTCAAAGGATAATGAAGAATATAGGGAACGAAGAAGGGTGATTCCTACGCTATCGTATTCTCCCCAACCCTTCTCCCGTATAGTTATAAATGTTTATACTCCGTTATATATAAGAGAAAAAAGATTAATGAGAATTAATACCAATAGTCTGTAATATTTACATTATGGGCTTTAGGGGTAATAAAATAAAGATTATCTCTCTTTACTATCGCCCCTACAGACAATAGTTTAGATAGTTGTCGCTTAGTTTGTACTACAGATTTATTGATAGCAAGAGCTATTTGTTCAGGATTTTTACCATTATTTTCTGAGAGAAATTTAATGATATTTTGCCTAGTTTGTTCTCCTTTATAGTGACTAGGAAAAATCTTTAATTCCACCATAATATAGCGATATAATCATTCAAAACTAAATTAACTTGTAGGCAGTAGATTATTAAGTATTCTTTTACTCTGGATTTTGCATTTTATTCTCCTGATAATAATTAATGAGTTTACTAATAGCCGTCTGATAATTATTTAATTTATGTTCTGACCTAAAATCTTCTAACTTTTCAATAACAGAGCGGTCGCATAATAAAGAGTAAGTATCTTTACTAATGGGGATAAGTTGAGGATGATTGAAAGCAGATATATCAGTATCAGAAATTGAAGGAGAGAATAAATCAGTCTTACTGTCTAATTCTGGTTCAGTCAATTCATTATCAGCACAAGAAGAAGTGTCATCCTCTTGCTCTAAATCATCATCAAGAAATTTAATGGCATCTTCAGGATATTGGAATTTACTATCATTATTTACTATGTTCCCTGTTCCCCGTTCCCCTTTCCCTTCTTCATAATCTTTAATGCTTTGTAAATTTTTCTGGCGGCGTTCCGTCTCTGCTATTTCAATTCGCATCTTATGGACTAATTGGTGGGAGACTTTAGCTAGTTTTGCTAATTCTCTGGTACTTAGCTGTGACCATTCGGGGTCATTAAGTAGAGCCATAACAGCCTTTCTCTTATCAGCATTATTACGGCGGAGTCCATGGTCAGCATTAACAGAGATGGTATAAAGCATAGCTTCTCGATAAGTACCAGATTTTTCTGTAAAAGGTAACTCATCAATTTTAGCTAACTTCGCCGCCTCCACTCGGTGAAAACCATCGACCAAATATAAGGTTTCACTGTTGCTTGTTCCCTGTTCCTCATTTCCTTCTATACATCGCCAAACAATAATAGGCGGAAATTCCTCTCCTTCAGATAGTGCGATCGCATAATCAGCAACAGTATCTTGGTTAAGTTTAACTCTCTGTTGTAAGGCAGGGTCAATAGTGAGAGTATAAATATTGATAGTGGGGTGTGAGGAACGACTATTAAGTTTAGACTGTAATTGCTCAAGGGAGAAAAGAATAGGTAAACCAGAATCCTTAATTATTTGTGCTTTAATTTGATTGTCATGGTAAATAAAAGAATGGATAAAACCATCATTAACCCTAGTAGCAACTAAATCATGGAAATTATAGGGAATAAAAGGGATTTTATCTAAATCTTTAGCAATCTCAGCAATAGGAACAGTAGCACTGGAATCACACCATTTAACCCAAAACTGTAGAACTTTACTACCATTAACGGGTACTATATCAGTCACTAACCCAATTTGATTATTCTTGATTACAGTGTCACCGATAGAGATATGGTTAGGATTGACAGATAAATCAGGAGCAGGTAACTTAATCTTCGACATAGCTGACTCCTTTATTAATTGTTATGACGGTTCTTTGTTTTGCCCCTGTCCAGTTTTTTAGATTTTCAATATCAACTATTAGAGTGTTAATGAATCTTGTTGATTCTAATTTATGACCGTGCATTGTGTTAAACTCCTATTATGATTACAGTTTTGATAATGCTGTAGTTTTATTGACTTTGCTTAGTTTCCAGCTTGGAGTTTGAAAAAATTGGCTCTAAGACTCAGGAAACTTTATGCTATTAATTTTTCGGCTTTTTCTCTGTTTATCTGTAATTGCTCCACAGTTTTAATCATATTTTTCCCCTTTTTGATGATTGAACTTAAATAGCGAACGATGGTATCTTCAGTTTGTAAAGATGATTCTTTGCTATCACAAACAAATAATGCTAATTCATCCATCTCGTTCGATAAGCCAATAATTTGTTCCCATACTTTGTAGTAATCCCAATTTTTATCGGCTAATCCTATTCTTTCTATTTTCTTAATCATTAAAGTTCTCCTTACTTGATTAACTCGGATTTTGTAACAAGGACAGTTCCCACAACATTCTTTTGCCCCCGGTAATTTACAGCAAGAACTTGGTAGGGATGCGATCGCATCTGTATAGTCCTCTACTGCTTTCTTGATTAATCTCATTTCTTTCCATGCTCTCTGATTTTTGTTTTTACAGCATTATCACTAAAATACTATCTAGTAATTAGTAGCTACTAATTATTATGATTAGCTACTAATATTGTAGCCATAAAAAGTAAATAAAGAGGAAAAAAAGGAATAAAATGGAAATAGAAACGAATAGTTTTGACAATTTAATGCCAGAAATAAACAAGGAAAAATTAAAAAAACTAATTACAGAATTAAGGGGAGAAGGAACTCAAAAAAGTTTAGCAGAAAAGCTAAATGTAGCCCCTTATACAATTAGCTCATGGGTTAATAAAATATCGTCTCCTTCAAGGGAAAACCTAGATGTAATAGCGGATCATATGGGAATATCTTTAGATATTCTTATGAGTAAAATTACTGATAATTCTAATATTTATTCTCATGATAATATTCCTAAAACCCCTCAAGGATTTTCGAGTCTGTTAGACTATTACCTGTCCAAAGAACAGCAATTAGAACTTGCTAAATTAATCCTTAATAAATATTATTAATTTTTATACCCCCATTGTTGACAAGGACAGGGATTGGTACTAGCGACTAAGGTAAATTGAGCAGGAAAAGCAACAGATTGACGAGCACGAGAAATGGTCACAAATCCATCTTCCAAGGGTTGACGTAAAAATTCTAAAACACTACGCTTGAATTCCGTCAACTCATCTAGAAACAAGATACCATTGTGAGACAATGAGATTTCCCCCGGTTTTGGAAAAGACCCACCTCCCACTAAAGCAACTCCACTAGCTGAGTGATGAGGACTACGAAAAGGGCGTTCTTGAATCAGTTTACCCTGATTTTTTAGCAATCCTGCCACTGAATAAATCTGAGATACCTCCAAAGCCTCCGAAAAGCTCAAAGGGGGGAGAATGGAAGCCATACGCCTTGCTAACATGGTTTTTCCAGCCCCCGGAGGTCCCACAAAAATGAGATTATGCCCCCCTGCCGCCGCAATTTCCAAAGCTCGACGAGCATGATGTTGTCCTTTAACATCTCTCAAATTATAATTACTTTGTTGAAAACTATCATCGAAATTAAGTTCTGGAATAGTCGGAGAAAAAGCAGAAGGATTTTGTAAAAAATCTGCCACCTCATTAATGTTATTTAGACCATAAACTTCTATCTGCTCCACCACAGACGCTTCTTGGGCGTTATCTTTCGGCACAACAATACCCTTAAAACCTAACTTAGAAGCCGTTACCGCCATTGGTAATACCCCTGCGATCGCTCTTAAGCTCCCATCAAGGGAAACCTCCCCCAAAAATAAAAACTCCTCTAAATAGGTAGGATCAACCTGTTCTGAAGCGGCCAAAATACCGATACTAATGGGTAAATCAAAAATCGGTCCTTCTTTCCGTAAATCCGCAGGACTCAAATTAATCGTTATTTGTCTCACGGGAAAAGCAAAACCAGAATTTTTAAGAGCGGCTTTGACTCTTTCTCTCGATTCTTGGACGGCGGTATCTGGTAAACCAACTACAGTTGTTTTTGGTAAACCTCCCGATACATCCACCTCAACTCCTACCTTCACTCCCTCGATACCAAAAATTGTTGCACTCCAAACCCGACTAAGCATCTTTTTTTATCTCATCAGTCCTGATATTCTTTGCTATCTGTAAGATATTACAACAACAGAAAAATAACAACCCTAAAAAATTTTCACCGATTCCCTTGCAATTTTTGGAATCCTTCGTTATATTAGTTAATGTCGTGAAAAACGGCAAAAGGGTCGCTAGCTCAGTGGTAGAGCACTCGGCTTTTAACCGATTGGTCCTGAGTTCGAGTCTCAGGCGACCCATTTTTTTTAGAGTTGAAGGATAATGTCGAAGTATTTAGCTTATACAAAGCAAGTTTAGGGTTTATTTGGGCTTAATTTTTGTTTAATTACCGTTATAAGGATTCGTTACCCAATTACCCGGTATGATGTATAAAAAATAAGTCTTTGGGAAACACTATAGACAGCAATATTTTATTTATTCGCTCATTTCGATCGCTTTTTTTACATCCTTGTTATATTGATCAATATTATCTAAACTCTCTAAAAGTTGATCCTCAATGGTTACTTTGCCGTTGTTATCATTATAATCATTGACATTATTAGGTTTTGTGTCGTTATTTATGGACATTTCGGCAATGGTTTGACATTCTTCAGAGGTTTTTTGAGGGTCTTTTTCACAGACTTTTACTAATTGTTTAATTTTCTCTTTGTGTTTATATTCATCCTGCATGGCTTTTAATTTCTCTAAAAAACCCCCTTTTTTCGGTTTGCCTGATGTTTGGCTATCTTTGGGTAAAAACTCTGCAACAGTTTCAACACTTATTTGCCATAGTTTTGGAAGAAAAGGAAGTGCGATCGCAATCAGTGCTATACTAATCAAAGTTGAGACTAACGTTTTTATACTGCGATTTTGTGACTCTTGATGCTTTAGTTTTTGAAATTCTTGATTTTGTTGTCTTAGCCATTTTTTCTTAACCTGACGCAATTGTTTTTCTTCATCTTCCCCATTTTCCCCCCATAAAGGTTGAGAGTCAGAAATTTCTTTTTGCAGTCTTTCGGTTTTCTTTGATAAGTCGTGGAATTTAAAATAAGACATGGCTAAATTCTGTATAACTATGTATTGTCTCACGAAAATTATAACCTATATATCCGTAATTATCACGAGAAAATTTGTTCTATGAGAATCTTGCTAGTAGATGATGATGAAATTCTCATTGATATTTTAGAAAAAACGCTCCAAAACCAAAACTATACCATTGATGCAGTGATGGATGGACAACAGGGGTGGACTTATGTTTCTACTTATAATTATGATCTGATTATTCTCGATTGGAGTTTACCTAAATTAGATGGTATTAGTTTGTGTAAACGCATTCGTCATTATGGCTATGATATGCCCATTATGATTCTTACTGCCCGTCATAGTAGTCAGGAAAAAAGTTACGCCCTTGATGTCGGAGCTGATGATTATCTTTGTAAGCCTTTTGACATTGAAGAATTAATGGCGAGAATTAGAGCTTTATTGCGACGTAGCCAAAGTTATGATCAATCTTCTCCCTTATTAAATTGGGGAAGCCTATATTTAGACCCCTGTATTTGTCAAGTTAGTTATCAGGGTAATACTATTCAACTTACCACAAAAGAATATCAATTATTAGAATTATTTTTACGTCATCCCCATGAGGTATTTAGTATTGAAGCTATTATCGAAAATTTATGGTCTTCTATTGAGTATCCCTCAGAAGCAACAGTGCGATCGCATCTTCGTTATTTAAGACAGAAATTAAAACAAGCAGGATTATCAGAAAATCCCATCGACACCATAAGAGGAAGAGGATATTGTTTGAAATCTCAACCCATGAAAACAGAAATAAAAACAGAACAAAACACCCTCGTATTTCCCTCAGAAATTGAAAAGGAAAAACACTTACAACAATTAACCGCACTAAATAATATTTGGGAAAAATATCAAGATAAAAGAGAGGAACAATTAAACATTTTACAAACTACATTAAACCAAATCAAGGAACAAAAAATTAATAAAAATCAACTTAAAAAAGCCATTGATAATTGTCATAAATTATCAGGCAATTTAGGTATATTTGGCTTTAATGAAGCCTCATATTTAGCTTCTCAACTAGAGCAGTTATTGAAAGAAAATTTAGAAAAAAAGCTAGATAAAATCAAACAATTTGAGACTATTTTAAATAACTTAATTTGGCAAATCAATCCTCAAAAAGATGAGAAATTAAACCATTTAACCAATCAAATAATTGACCATTGCTCTTTAGTTTTAGTAATCAGTGAAGATGTCCAATTTAAAAAAATTTTTAATCAAGAAGCCGTAAAAAAAGGAATTATTACCATTACCATGACAGATTTAGAAACAGTAAAAATATGGTTTAAGTCTTTAGAAAAAGAGCAGTTTCCCGATGTCGTTATCATGAGTATAGCTTTTAATCAATGGCAACAAGAATTAGTTGAAGAATATCTTGCCTTTATCACAGAATTAAATCTGCAAACTCCTCCTATTCCTAGTATTATAATCGGCGATCGCTACGAACGTAACTTTTCTCATCGCACATCCACCGAAGAAAGACTATTAATCGCAGAAAAAGGAGGCACATTTTATCTAAAAAAACCCGTCACTCCTCAAGAAGCCATTAAATTTTGTCAAATAGCCTTGAAAAGGTATGCCCAAGGAAGAAAAATCATGATTATTGATGAAGATGAAGAATTATTGCGTCTTTTACCTATTTATTTACAGCCTTGGGGTTTTAATATCACAACCCTCCATGATACCCGTCAATTCTGGGATGTGTTATGCGCGATCGCACCTGATGTATTAATATTAGAAATTGAAATGCCCTATCTTAACGGTATTGAAATTTGTAAAATGTTGCGTACTCATACCCAATGGTATCAACTACCAATAATTTACTATACAAAGCATACAGAACCAATAATTCTCGAAAAAGCCTTTAATAGCGGAGCTAATGATATTATCCCGAAAACCTTTACAGAAAGAACATTAGCACAACGTATCATCAAAAATATAGAATTAGGAGTTAGGAGTTAAAATAAAAAAGGAATTTTTCCCCCATTTCCTAAAACTCCAAGCCCCTATCATCCATTTTCCTAAACTCGAAAAGCCCTTTCTATTTAGGAGTATTAGAGCGTAAAAACTCAAGAGACTCTTTAGAAGGCCATAAAACAATTCTCGTCAACATTTCGTCATCCCCTTGCTTCATAGCATCCAACATTCCTTCTAAAATAACAACCTCTATTTGTACAGAATTAGCTAAATCGGGTTGTGCTTTTTTGAAGTTTTCCACTAATTGTTGTACTTGTTGCTTCTCAAAAAAGAAAGGTATAACTTCTTGATCATTTTGTTTAATAGTTAAATAACCTTGGTCTTCCCCTGCCTTAGCTACAAACAAAGGTACTCCACCTTGATATTGATTATTAAGTTGTTGTGCTTGTTCTATTTGTTGAGAGGATGGCACATAGGCAAATTGTACACCATCTTGTTGTTGACTATTTCTTTCCGACAATTGATAAACTTCTGCTAAAGACACAGGCACAACCTGCACTTGTTTTCCTAAATCAGGATTATCTTTTTTCAACCTTTCAACAAAAGAATTGGCATCTTTTTCGCTGATAAAAACTCCTGCAACTCTGCTATTATCATCTGTGGAAGCAATTAATGGTGCGCCTTGAGAGTCAGCGATAGTAAATACAGGTATAGGCTTAAGTTTCTCTAAAATGACTTCTTGAGGTAAAGCTAATATTTTAGTAGTTTGAATTAACCAACAACTAGCAACTGTTGCACCGATAACACTTAACTTTTTGATTTTGTTTAAAAGAGATTTTTGTTCTGACATAATTAATATAAGAATTTTATGCTTACTTGGCAGAGACGATTTTTTCTCTGGATAGTTTCTAAGCTGATCTTTATACTTGAGTATCTTAGCAATTTATTTTTCTTTTTCTCATTACTGTATCTTTTTTTTATGATGATTTTAGCTTTCAATATGCTTTAACTTCTCATTCATCAGACTTCTTGCTATCTCAGGCACTCATGCACAATCAAAGGGCAAGGGGCAAACCCTTCTGTGTCTCCCCTTAAAAGAAATCCCCTTTATCCTTCTTAGAGAGGGGAGAGTAAAAGTGTTTAATTAACGCAAACCCTAACACCCGAAACCCGAAACCTAAAACCTTTTTTTAGTATAACTGCTCAATTGCGCGAACTCAGTTGGTAATGGTCAATGATAGAATTCTAAAAACAATGTATATGGCAAACTTTTCAAGATGATTTCTCCTTTGGAATATAAACAACGTCGGCAAAAATTGATGTCCGCAATCGGTAAAGGTGTAGCAGTGTTTAATAGTGCTCCTTATGCGGTGATGCACAATGATGTAGAATATGTTTACCGTCAAGATAGTGATTTTTATTATCTCACTGGTTTTAATGAGTCTTCTGCTGTTGCAGTATTAGCACCTAATCATAGTGAACATCAATTTATTCTTTTTGTTCAACCGAAAGACTTAGCCAAGGAAATTTGGACGGGTTATCGTGTGGGAGTGGAAGGGGCAAAAGATTTATATGGAGCTGATGCAGTTTATTCCATCGAAGAGTTAGATGAAAAATTACCTAAATATTTAGTTAGTGGCGATCGCATTTATTATCATTTAGGTAGAGACTTAAACTTTAATGCCCGTATTATTCACTATTGGCAAAAACTAACAGAATCTTACCCTAAAAGGGGTACGGGTCCCACTGGTATTGAAGATAGTAATTTTGTTTTACATCCTTTGAGAATGATAAAAAGTCCAGCAGAAATCGAGATGATTCGCAAGGCAACAGAAATTTCAGTCAAAGCCCACAAAAAAGCCCAAGAAATTGCTCAACCGGGTAAATATGAGTATGAAATTCAAGCGGAAATTGAACACACTTTCAGAAGTTTAGGAGGAGACGGGGTTGCTTATCCTTCTATTGTTGCCTCTGGGGCAAATGCTTGTATTTTGCACTACATTGAAAATAATCGCAGAATGGAAGCAGGAGACTTGCTATTGATAGATGCAGGTTGTTCCTATGGCTATTATAATGGCGATATTACCCGTACTTTTCCCGTTGATGGCAAATTTGACCCTCGCCAGAAAGACATCTATCAGCTAGTTTTAGAAGCCCAATTAGCTGCGATCGAAATGGTGAAACCGGGTAATACATATAACCAATACCATGATAAAGCAGTGGAGGTATTAGTAGAGGGCTTAAAAGAATTGAAACTGTTACAAGGAGACAGTAAAGAGATTATAGAGGAGAAAAAATACGAGCCTTTTTATATGCACCGCACGGGGCATTGGTTAGGATTAGATGTTCACGATGTAGGCAACTATAAACAAGATAAGGAAAATTGGACGACATTTCAAGCAGGACATATTGTAACTGTTGAGCCCGGTATCTATATTTCTCCTTACATCACCCCCGCCGAGGGGCAACCCGAAATTCCCGACTATTGGAAAGGTATTGGTGTCAGAATTGAGGATGATGTTTTAGTGACAGAATCGGGTAATGAGGTTTTAACCGCAGGAATTGGTAAATAATAAGCCGTTAAAAAGGATGATTGGGGTTTAGGGTATTGGGGTATTGGGGAGATAAGGTTTCAGGTTTCAGGGAGTAATGAGTAATTATCAACTATTCACCTTTGCCCCTTGCCCTTTTCCTACTGGCTTGTTTTTTTAACAAAATTACCTCATCTTTTTGAGCAACAATCTTATATTCTTCTTTCTCTGTTACCTCTTTAATCAACCCTTGTATGGCTTCTAACCATCCTTTTTCTTTGGTAAAAACAACGCTATAACGTTCTAATTCCCATAAATCAGCGATAATATAGTCAACGGTTTGAGGTTGGTGGCTTGTGTCTAAAAACTCTATCATTGGTAAGCGAATAATTGCCTCTCTACCACTCAGATGAGGAATAATATTATTAGTTGCACTCGCACTGGCATCTTTAGGGATTTGCTTTAAAAGCTGATAAATAGAAGCGGAATGTTGCCATTGACGAGGTAAGGATACATATACTAAGGGTTGAAATGAATCTGGCATGATGAAATAAAAAGCACGGCTTAATTCTGTTGCACTGGAGGTAAAACCTAATAGTAAAGAGATAACAATACAACTAAGCCAAAATCTTTTAAATCTTGCTCCTAATTTTCTCGGTTGAAGTGCTTTTAAATCTTGATAAAAATTGCCAAAAGATTGCCCTCGCCACCATAAAATTGTTCCGTAAAATAGTCCGGGGGTAATCATCATAGCATAACGAATATTTAGGGATAAAATAGATTTTCCTTGACCAAGTAAAGGAGTAAGGAGAGGGAAAAAAGTTATTATCCATGAAGTAGGAGAAAGGGCTGGTATTAAGCCTAAAGATAGCCATTGTCCTAATAAATATTCGATGGTATTATCAAAGGGAGAAATTAATTCTTTTAATACTAATAAAGGTTGAGTTACCATACCCCAAATTACTCCTACGGTGGAGGGGTTATTATCCTGCAAATACTGCCCGAATTTATCTACCATGAATCTTTCCCCAACATCTTTCGTGAATTGGGGCATAATCACGTTAGTAATAAAAATCATATAGATGAAGGAAAAAATAGCCATTATTAATCCTTGAATCCAATGGCGACGGGTGATAATTAAATAAATTCCTATTCCAAATAGATTTAATCCTGCTTCTTGTCTTACACCCAAAAGCAATAAGGAAAATAAAGCGACGAAACCCCATCGATTTTTTTCCAAACATAGGAGAAGACTGAAAGCTAATATGGGCAGTTGAGATATATTATCAAAGTTGGATAAAGTGGGTACAAAAATTGCGATCGCACTGTAAAAACTGACTACAATTAATAAAGAGATAAAATGGGCTATGTGTTGTCGTGCCAGAAAATAAAGGACAATTCCAGCCCCCGTAATTAATAAACATTGTATGATTACTAAAGTGGCAGGGGAAGGGAAAAGAAAATATAGCGGTAAAAATAGTAATAGATTAGGGCTAAAATGATGACCTAAGTAACTGTCATCAACTAAGGGTAAAGATTCGCCACTGGTGACATGAGTGGAAATACCAGAAGCAAGAGAGCTATGATAAAAATTTCCATGTAAATTATTCCAAAAAATTTGATTGAAAATTCCCATATCATAGGATGCAAAAAAACTATAGTAACGATTTAGCCCCAGAAGTAATATTATTATTAAGAAAAAAGTGCTAATTTTGTATAAATTCCTTAATTCATGACTTTTTATATTTTGTTTCACGATAAATAAATATATTCACTAATTCTAAATTTTAGCGTTTTTTATCTGTTTAGAATCAGCTTGATTATATATTATGGTTTTAATGCAATAAAAGCTATTTAATATCAGTTAAATGAAGTGTTATATTTTTTATTAATTTCTTTTCACAAAACTTTATCGTCATTATAATATGGTTAAAAATCCACAAATACGCATTCCTATAATTATTTCTCTAGGTGCGATCGCAGGAGTTTTATGTAGATATTATATAGGCTTGTGGTTACTTCAAAATTTTGAAACTAAATTCCCTATTGACATTTTTTTGATAAACATTAGTGGCTGTTTTCTTATGGGTTTTTTATCTACTATTCTGGCGAGAAAATATCCTTTACATCCCGAATTAGTTTTACTATTAATAACGGGATTTTTAGGAACTTATACAACTTTTTCTACCTATGAATTAAATACCGCAGTCAACTTAAATAATATATATCGAGATTTGCTATATTGGGTTGGTAGTCCAATTATAGGATTATTTTGTCTTGAAATAGGCATTAAATTGGCTCAAATTACTTTATCTATTAAGTCGAGAAGTTAGATTTTTTACATAATTCTAGGAATAATAAATTAGTTGAAATAACTAAAAAAAGGTTAATTTATAATTAGTAATGAGCAATTTACAGAGCCTACAAAATAGCGAAGATGCTTCGTTACACAATCGATTAATAATTATTTTTTCCCGAATTTCCTACTACCCCAACATTTTCCGATTTACTTTGAAATAACCCTGCTCATTAACCTCCTAAACTATAATAAATTCTGGCTGATATAATACCTAATTCGATACAAATAAAACCGATAAGAGGTGTCCCTATCCAATAGAAAATTGCATCTATAAATCTCTTTTCTCGATATAAATTTGAAGTATCAAGAATATAAGAAGAAAACGTTGTATATGCTCCAAGGAAGCCGATTAAAATAAATTGTTGTAATTCTAAAGAAATAATTTTGTAAAAAATAATAGTGGAAATAAAACCTATTAAAAAAGATCCTGATAAATTAGCAAATAGTGTTCCATAACTATATTTATTACCCCACTTATTGAGACAGAATAAAGTTAAATAATATCTACTTAATGCCCCTAAAATTGCACCTAAAGCGATAAAAAAATAAGTCTCTTTCATTATTTAATTGACAATAAATAACGGATCATGAACAATAAGATAATCAGGAATTAATTGTAATCGGACGATCGACTCTCTCTCATCTCAAAGTCATGACTTATACTAATCAGTTATCTTATCAAAGTGTCCAGAAAAAAGCCTTACAAGATTGTATCTTAGGTGCGATCGATATTGGTACTAATTCTATTCATATGGTAGTAGTACATATTAATGCTCAGATACCTTCTTTTTCTATCATCGCTAAAGAAAAGGATACCGTAAGATTGGGCGATCGCGATTTGGATACGGGAAATTTAACTGATAGTGCTATGAATAGAGCATTAGAAGCCTTAAAACGTTGTAACGACTTAGCCAAGAGTTTAAAAGTTAATCAGTTGATAGCAGTTGCCACCAGTGCCACAAGAGAAGCCCCCAACGGACGAGAATTTTTACAAAGAGTTGAAAATGAGTTAGGGATTACTGTTGATTTAATTTCTGGGCAAGAAGAAGCAAGAAGAATTTATTTAGGAGTGTTGTCTGGGATGGATTTTGGCGGAAAAGTCCATGCTGTAATCGATATTGGTGGTGGTTCAACAGAAATCATCTTAGGAGATGCCCAAGAAGCAAGATTTTTGAGTAGTACAAAAGTAGGTGCTGTACGTTTAACTCAAGATTTTATTCAAAGTGACCCCATTAATAGTAAAGATTTTATTCGACTTAGTGCTTATATTCAAGGGATGTTAGAACGTCCTGTGGAAGAATTTAGAAATGCTCTTCATACAGGGGAAAAAGTCATGTTAGTGGGTACATCTGGCACTGCGGAAACCCTCGCCATGATTCATGCCCTTGATGGCAATAGTGTTGAACCCATAACCTTGAATGGCTATAAAATGCCTTTAAAAGATATAGAAGAAATCCTCGTTAAATTAACCAAAATGGATTACAACGAAAGAGTATCCATCACAGGGATGTCTGAGCGTCGGGCGGAAATTATTATTGCAGGTGCAACTATTTTAGTGGAGGCGATGAGAATGTTGGAAGTGGATTCATTGACTGTATGTGAGAGAGCATTGAGAGAGGGCGTTATAGTTGACTGGATGTTGCAACATGGATATATTGAAAATCGTCTTGCTTATCAAGGGGAAGTGCGCCCCCGTAACATTTATAAAATTGCCCATAAATATCAAGTGGACTTACCCCACGCTGAAAGAATAGCTGATTTTGCTTTAAATATTTTTGATAGTATGAAAGGTCAACTGCATTCTTGGGGAGACTTAGAAAGAGAATATCTCTGGAGTGCCACTATTTTGCATAATTGCGGTTTATACATATCCCATTCTGCCCATCATAAACATTCTTATTACTTGATTCGCAATGCTGAATTATTAGGTTTTAGTGAAATTGAAATTGAATTAATTGCTCAAATTGCCCGTTATCATCGTAAGAGTAAGCCAAAACGTAAACATGAAAGTTATGCTTCTTTATCGGATAATCATCGTAAAATGGTTAAGCAACTGAGTGCGATATTAAGACTTGCGATCGCACTTGATCGAAGACAAATAGGGGCGATTAAAGACTTGGAATGTAGATATGATGAAGAATATAAGCAGTTACATCTCCATTTACATCCTACCATTGTTGGAGACGACTGTGCTTTAGAATTATGGAATTTAGACTATAAAAAGCCCATTTTTGAACAAGAATACGGAGTTAAGGTTTTAGTTACACTACACAGATGATTTGGGGTTGTGAGGATTAAAGGGCAATGGTAAATAAGAAAAAACAAAAACATCTGCCACCTGATACCTGATACCTGATACCTTTTTCATAACTCTGAACCCCTAACTCGGGTTAATGGGAGTCATAGCAATATGAATTAAAGCATCTCCCTGATTGACCAATGGATTTTGCACATGAGAAATGACAATACCTTCAATATTACTTTTCACCGCAATGGTTTTATTGCCAAAAGCATCCGTAATCGTACCCACCAACTGTTTTTTTTCTACCCTCGCTCCTAATTTTGTTCTCAACTGAAAAATTCCACTTTGAGATGCCCGTAACCATTTTGATTGGTTAACCCTCACTGACACTTCATCTTTTCCATTTTCCACAGGATTATCATACATCCCTAAAGTTTTCATCACCCGAAAAATACCTCTTACCCCAACTGCGATCGCATCTTGGTCAAATCTTAAAGCCTCTCCCCCCTCATAAAGTAACGTAGGAATACCCTCAGAACTTGCCGCCTGTCGCAATGAACCGTCACGGGTTGTAGCATGAATCATAATCGGACTATTAAAAGCCTTAGCAATACGCATTGTCTCAGGATCATCTAAATTTCCCCTAATTTGCGGTAAATTAATACGATGAATCGCCGCCGTATGAATATCAATCCCGTGAGTACATTTGCCCACCACTTCCCTCATAAAAATATTCGCCAATCGAGAGGCTAAAGAGCCAGTTTCAGAACCCGGAAAGCAACGATTTAAGTCACGGCGATCGGGTAAATAGCGAGATTGTTCGATAAAACCAAATACATTGACAATGGGTACAGTAATCAAAGTACCCTTTAAAAGCCGAGGATTGACATGATTTGCTACTTGACGGATAATTTCTACTCCATTAATTTCATCCCCATGAATTGCCGCATTAACCCATAATCTCGCCCCTTTTTCTAAACCATTAATCACAGTTACAGGCAGACAAATTAAAGTTTGAGTAGGCAATCTTGCCACAGGAATTTCGATTTGCTTAACTTGCCCCGGTTTAATAATTTCTCCTGCAACTTTTATCTTATATTCTTTATTTTTTTCATCCATTTTTTTTGAAAATTTTATAAAAAACGTTAAATATTATTTTATTTATTGACCAATTGACTTAAATCCATTTCATACAAATCCTTTAAAGATATATTAAAGTTAAGATTTAAAAAACGATTAATTTTTAGTAATTCAGTAGCAAAATTAGCTAAATCATAGTTATTTTCTTCTAGCTTTTTCACCAAGCGATAGTTTTTATTTTTCTTGATAAAATCTTCTTCTAATTGTTTTTCTTCCTCCGTTAATTTATCTAAACTTAATAATAATAAAATACCCTCTTTAATTCTTTTTATTTGTTCTAAATTAAGAGGAACATTTTGTAAAATACTTTTTTTAGATTCTTCTTTTTTAGGATGTTTTTCAGTAGGATTATTTTCTGACTCACTATGACTAAAATACTCTTGAATTAAATGAATGTACTTTTCCTTCTGCTTATAAAATTCCCGATGAATAATTGCAATACGAGTGGCATCCCCCACCGCCGTATGAAGTTTTAACGGTAAACGATTTTCCTTTTTTAAATAATTAGTTTCTTTAATCAACTCATCACTAAGGTTAAATAATTTATCTGCATAAACTAGAGATAAGCGATTATTATTGACTATTTCTGCAATATTTTTTTGTAAATCCTCAATCTGAAAAACTTTAAGGTCAATTCCCGCCTGTTCCAATATTTTCAAATCCTGACGATAATCCCAAAATATCAAAGTATCGAAATTATATTTTTTTGTAGCGTCTATAATAACTTTCTTTAACTCTGATAAAACTAATTTTATGTCTTGATTATAGTCAAAATGAAAAGTTTTAAAATTCAAATATTTTTTATTGCTAAACCACGCATAAGCCAATTCAGTAGGTTGTTTATATCGATTATCCCCGTCTTGTTTGTCCTTAAATTCTAAATCTAAATAGGCAATTTTTGTCATTTATACACTGGGGAGGTTTTCAAACTAAGGGAGTGGGGAGTCGGGCGGTTTTCAAAGTAGGGGAGTAGGGAGTGGGGAATAGGGAGAAAATAAATTCTTCATTCACTTGACACCTGCTCATGACTAACATAACTCCGAACCCCGAACTCCGAACCCCGAATCTTACTTAGCTGCGGCTAATTCTCTTTCCTTAACTTCTTTAATTACCTCATCAGCAACATTTCTAGGACAAGGTGAATAGTGAGAAAATTCCATGGAGAATTGACCACGGCCAGAAGTCATAGTTCTTAAGTCACCGATATAACCAAACATTTCGCTTAAAGGAGCTTCAGCTTTGATTCTGACACCCATAGGAGTAGTGTTTTGGTTTTTAATCATACCACGACGACGGTTAAGATCACCAATAACATCCCCCACATGATCTTCAGGAGTAAATACATCCACATTCATAATGGGTTCTAGTAACTGAGGACCTGCTTTGGGTAAAGATTGACGATAACCTGCTCTGGCGGCAATTTCGTATGCGATCGCACTTGAGTCAACGGGGTGGAAAGCACCATCAGTTAAGGTAACTTTCAAATCCACACAGGGGAAACCAGCGAGGACACCTTTATCAATACTAGACTCAAAACCTTTGTTAACCGCAGGCCAGTATTCACGAGGAACATTACCACCAGTTACTTTAGACTCAAACTGGAAGCCACTACCGGGTTCACCTGGTTCGATGGTGTAATCAATACGAGCGAATTGACCTGCACCACCAGACTGTTTCTTATGAGTATAAGAATCGTTGATAACTTTGGTAATAGATTCACGATAAGCAACTTGGGGCTTACCAACTTCTACTTCTACGCCGTGAGTACGTTTGAGAATATCGACTTTAATATCAAGGTGTAATTCACCCATCCCTTTGATAATGGTTTCACCGCTTTCTTGATCCGTTTCAACGTAGAAAGAAGGATCTTCTTGTACCATTTTGGAAAGAGCAAGACCCATTTTTTCGTTACCACCTTTTTGTTTCGGCTTAATGGCAATAGAAATCACAGGATCAGGGAATACCATTGGTTCAAGAGTTGCAGGATTATCAGGATCACATAAAGTGTGACCAGTTTGCACATTTTTCATCCCGATGATGGCCACAATGTCCCCTGCTTGGGCTCGATCGATTTCTTCACGGTTATTAGCGTGCATTTCCACCAAACGACCAATACGCTCGGTTTTACCAGTAGCAGTATTTAGGACCGTCATACCTTTTTCTAACACCCCAGAATAAATACGGGTGAAAGTTAAAGCACCATAGCGATCGTCCATAATCTTGAAAGCTAAGGCTTTTAAAGATTCATCAGGATCAACTTTAGCAAACTCACCAGTTTCATTACCTTCTAAGTCAACAATGGGTTGAGGAGGAACTTCATTAGGAGCGGGTAAATAGTCAACCACAGCATCCAATACTAATTGAACCCCTTTGTTTTTGAAAGAAGAACCACAATAGGTAGGGAAGAAAGAAAGATTCATTGTACCCTTACGGATGCAACTTTTAATTTCATCAATGGAAATTTCCTCACCTTCAAGATATTTTTCCATTAAACTGTCGTCTTGCTCTACCGCAGTTTCGATCAACTGTTCACGGTACATCTCCACGTCTTCTTTCATATCTTCAGGAACATCCTCAATGACGTATTTTTCTGGATCTCCAGAGTCATCCCAAATCCATGCTTTACGGGTTAATAAATCCACAACCCCTTTAAATTCAGTTTCAATACCGATGGGTAATACCATAACCAAAGGTTTAGCGGCTAAAATGTCTTCTACCTGCTTAACCACATTGTAAAAATTAGCCCCAGTACGATCTAATTTATTCACATAAATAATACGAGCAACCTTAGATTCGTTCGCATAACGCCAGTTTGTTTCGGACTGAGGTTCAACCCCACCAGAACCACAAAATACTCCGATACCACCATCAAGTACTTTTAAAGAGCGATATACTTCGATGGTAAAGTCAACGTGTCCAGGAGTGTCAATAATATTGAATTGGTGATCTTTCCAAAAACAAGATGTAGCGGCGGACTGAATTGTAATCCCTCTTTCTTGTTCCTGTTCCATGAAGTCTGTGGTAGCAGCTCCTTCGTGTACTTCCCCTAATTTATGGATTTTACCAGTTAACTTAAGAATTCTCTCTGTGGTTGTAGTTTTACCCGCATCAACGTGGGCAAAAATGCCTATATTTCTATATTTACTTAGGTCTTTTTTCATAATAAGTGTTTCTATAAAATGGTTAGAGAAATTGAAGAATCAGCAAACTTCTTTATATATCTGATCCTAATGGTTGATAGTTGAGTCGATTTCTATTCACGTCCAACAACATCGATTTTAAAAATTTAGCATTTTCTGGACACTAAATTTCTGATGATGGACATTTAGCAGTTGATATTAGACTATAAACTGATCATACGTTATTGTAACAAAATGTGAAAGAGTTAGAACTAATAGGTAACTAATTTCTGTCTTGGCAGTTACTAGGAGCAGTGGAGATGAGTTAGGAGTTCGGGGTTCGGAGTTCGGAGTTCGGAGTTCGGAGTTAGAGATTATTCATTATCAACTATTTACCCTTTGCCCCTTGCCCTTTGCCCTTTTAACTTTGCCCTTTTAACTTTGCCCATTGCCTTTTTAACTTTGCCCTTTATTAATTCCTATGTCAAAATTTCACTGCCGATTAATTTTTGATAACGTCTTTCTAACTCATCTTTAAGACTATTCTCCCATTGCATATATTTATCCTGCAACAAAATTTTTTCCGCCGCTTCCCTTGCCAATACTAACACCTCTTGATCTTCCACTAAACTGGCGAGAGCAAAATCTGGCAAACCCGATTGACGACTACCTAATACTTCACCTGGTCCTCTTAATCTTAAATCCATTTCGGATATAAAGAAACCATCTTGAGATTGTTCGAGGACATTTAAGCGTTGAATACTATCAGGGGTTTTACTGCTTGTAACTAGCAAACAGAAAGATTTATGACTACCTCTACCCACTCTCCCTCTTAACTGATGTAATTGGGATAAGCCAAAACGTTCCGCATTTTCGATTAACATGACCGTAGCGTTAGGTACATCTACTCCCACTTCTATCACCGTTGTGGAAACAATAATTTGGGTATGGTTATCTCTGAAGGCGTTTAAAGCCTTATCTTTGTCTGCTGATGACATTCTTCCGTGTAATAAGCCAACATTGAAATTAGGGAAGATTTTTTCGCTAAACTTTTCATATTCTGCGATCGCAGCTTTGACATCTAATTTTTCTGATTCTTCAATTAAAGGGAAAATCACATAAGCCTGTCTTCCTTGAGCCACTTCTCGCTTAATTAATTCGTAGGCTTGGGGGCGTTGTTTCCCTGTTAAAACCGTTGTTTGAATGGGTTGTCTGCCGGGGGGTAACTCATCAATTTGACTCACATCTAAGTCACCATGAAGGGTTAAGGCAAGAGTACGGGGAATCGGTGTTGCGGTCATACTTAAAACGTGGGGCGATCGCCCTTTGGATAGTAATTTTGCCCGTTGTTGCACCCCGAAGCGATGTTGTTCATCGATGACAACTAAACCCAGATTACAGAATTGTACAGGATCTTGGATCAGGGCGTGAGTGCCGATTAAAAGGGGTAATTCACCGCTTTCGAGTTGGGCATGGATTTCCCGACGTTTAGCGGTTTTCGTTGAACCTGTGAGCAATTCTACAGGCAAATGAAGCATATTAAACCAACTTACTATTTTACGGTAATGTTGTTCTGCTAATACTTCTGTAGGCGCCATTAATGCCCCTTGATACCCTGATTGTAAGGCAGTTAAGATGGCAAATACAGCAACGATGGTTTTACCTGCCCCTACATCTCCTTGTACTAAACGATTCATGGGAGAAGGGGACTGGAGGTCTTGGATTATTTCTTCTATGACTCTTTGTTGAGCGTTGGTGAGGCTGAAAGGCAAAATTTTGTTAAATTCCTCAATTAGCCTACCATTAGGGGTAAATGACACCGCTAGACGGCTCTGTTTTTGTTCCTGTCTTCGCTGTAAAAATCCTAGTTGCAGATAGAAAAATTCATCAAAGATTAATCTGCGCCTTGCATGGGATAATTGATCTTGATCTTCAGGGTAATGAATCCGTGCGATCGCCTCTTGCAATTCCATTAAACCATATTGTTGCTTAAGAATAGGGGGAAGAGGATCATTAATTTGTGGTAAAGCCACCATCGCTTCCATCACCCCATTGCGAATTACATCGGCGGGAATACCATCAGTAAGGGGATAAATGGGCAGTAAACGACCTATTTTGAGGGAATTAATATTTCCTCCCTGAGAGTCTAGCACCTCAAACTCAGGATTCTCTAAAGTGATACCATACTTATTCTGTTTCACCAAACCCGAAGCCGCCACGATAGCATTACGGGGAAATTGTCGCTTCATTTTTTCTTGCCATCCCCGATTACTATAAAAATGTCCTGCAAAAAACCGACTGATTTTGACTTCTCCAGTGCGATCGATAATAATAAGACTAAAGATAGTTAACTTCTTATTTTTAGGACTACTGAAACAGTCACATTTTTTGATTTTTCCCACAATGGTAACGGTTTCCCCTGCTACCAAATCCTTAATATTTACTTGGCGACCATAATCAATATGATCTCTGGGATAATAGAAAAGCAGATCTCGAATAGTAGCTATTTGCAACTTTTTCAACAACTCCCCTTGTCTAACAGAAATAGCCTTGAGTAAAGTAACAGGATCATCTAATTTAAGAGTAACAGGAGGAGCAGAGGTACTAGAAGAAGGAGGCTTTACTTCAGCCACTGCCAGAGGTTTTATTTCTTGTGCTACAGGATGATAATAAGGTTTATTAACAATCATCTCTTTCACCTCCCCAATCAAATTAAGGGTTTGACTAATTAAATCTTCCCTTTCAACGGTAGTAAGATGAGAATAACGAGCAAATTTTTTAGCGGTTTCTTGCCAACGAAAAGCTATCAGAAGATTTGTGACGGGTGGAATTTCACCAAAAGTTAAACAAAGAAATTCACTGAAGCGATACTGTTTTCCTTGAATATTTTTATAGCCATATTCCGACTCTACTTGTAAGGCTTTTTCTATCCTCTCCCAGTCAAACTTTTCAGGGTTAATCCTACTCATTCTCCTGATGATTTGTTATTTGTAATCAACATTGTACCAATTTTTGCTTAAGAGAATTTATACTTAAAAACAAAATTTTCTGATTGATTCACTACAGGTAAACTAAATTTTATGAGAACTATTGTGTTATATAAGTCAAGCCGTTAATAACCAAGAATTAGAGAAAACATCATGATCAGAATTTGAGAATTTGAATGACTCTTCAGAGTGTGAGTATGACAAAATTTTATAAAATAATTAATATAAACTTTAACTAACAAGGGTTTGCTCAACTCAAAAATGTAATTCTTATAAATAAACAATTTTAATTTAACCTAAAACCTGATCCCTTTTTTCAGGGATAATTTATCATATCCAAAGTAAGAGAACCACTTTAATTATGAGTGTTGAAAAATTGCTGATGACATTCTTTTCTAAACAAAAATAATAACCTAGAAAAATGATGTAGCTGTATGGTAAACTACTTTGTGATATTTTACAGGTAAGTAATATTTTTGCTCCAACTAAATAATCTAAATAATAACTTGTGTAATTTTAGTTATTGGAACATAAGTAATCCAGCTCAAGAAAACCATTAGTATTAACAAACGGAGAAACTCTGCGGAGGAAACATATTGAAGAAGAATAGTATAAGCATAATTAGAAGAATAACATGGTATTTGTATCTGTTTTCAGTACCTTTGGGTAAAATCTTAAAATATTTGAGAAAAGTTTTTCACAATCCGCAACTCCTGTCTCAAATGCCTTCAATAGTTGATTTATACGGTTGGAAAGGGTTTTTTATTTGGTTATTTGATTATGGAGATATGCCTCAGAAATGGTACGACATATGGCTTGATAAATATGAGATTAAAGCAAAAGATTATCCATATTACAAAAATAAGATTAATTCATGGAATCAAACCCCTCTTATTTCGATAATTATGCCTGTTTATAATACCAATAATGTCCACCTAAAAGAAGCAATTGAAAGTATTAGACAACAAGTTTATCCCTACTGGCAATTATGTATTGCTGACGATGCCTCTTCAGAAGATTCTGGGGTAAAAGATATATTGCGTCATTATGAAGAAGTTGACTCACGTATCAACGTTGTATTTCGCACAACTAATGGTCACATTTCTGCGGCAAGTAACTCAGCATTAGATTTAGCAAAAGGGGAATTTGTGGCACTAATGGATCATGACGATATGTTACATCCATTAGCTCTTTGGTTTTTGGCAGACTCTATCATAAAAAATCCCCAAGTAGGTTTAATTTATACGGATCATGATAAATTATCATTCACAGGAAGGCGCTGTAATCCATATTTCAAGTGTGATTTTAATCATGAAATCATGTTAGCTCATAATCTTGTTGCCCATCTGTCTTGTTATCGTCTTAGTTTACTAACTGAAATAGGAGGCTTTCGGCAAGGATTTGAGGGTTCTCAGGATTATGATCTGGCATTGAGATGTATTGAACGCCTACCAAGGGAGCATATTATTCATATTCCTTTTGTGTTATATCATTGGCGAAAAACACCTAATAGCACATCTTCCGATCCTCTCGCTAAACCTTACGCTTTTAACTCTGCCCTAAAAAGTGTCTCAGATTATCTAAAAAGGAATGATATACCGGGTAAATTAGATGCTCACCCAAAAATTATCGGTGCACATCGTCTCAAACCGGAGTTTTCAAAGCCTCACCCTTTAGTTTCTATCATAATTCCAACTCGAGATAGAGTTGACTTACTAAAACCTTGTATTGATTCAATCTGGTCTCTAACAACTTATTCTAATTACGAGATAATAATTGTTGATAATGGCAGTATAGAAACTGAAACACTTAATTTCTTCGAAAAAATACAAAAAAAAGGAATTCGCATTATTCGAGACGAAAGAGCATTCAACTATTCTCGTTTAAATAATCTTGCCGTCAAAGAAGCTAATGGTACACTCATATGCCTTCTCAATAATGATATAGAAATTATCTCTCCTGATTGGCTTGAAGAGATGGTGTTTTTTGCTCAACAATCAGACGTTGGAGTTGTTGGTGCTAAATTATGGTATCCAAATAACAAGCTACAACATGGGGGTGTAATATTGGGTTTAGGTTTACACGGAAGAGCGGGTCATGCTTTTGTTGGTTTGTCACGAGATGCGGTGGGATACATGGGGAGAGCTTCTATACAGCAAGAGCTTAGTGCCGTCACAGGTGCTTGTCAAGTAGTGCGTAAAAAGGTTTTTGAAGAAGTAAATGGTCTCGATGAATCTTTGCCTGTGGGATTTAATGATATAGATTTTTGTCTTAGGGTACGTAAGGCTGGTTATCGCAACATATGGACACCATTTGCGGAAATGTATCATCATCAATCTGCATCTCGTGGGACAGATAAGACTGTCGATAAGATTAAAAGATTTCTGCAAGAAAGTGAATTACTTAACCAACGTTGGGGAAATCTTTTACTTAATGATCCATGTTATTCCCCTAATTTAAGCCTAAAAATTAGTTATTATCTTGCTAGTCCTCCTAGATGTCATAACACACTAGATACTTCAAAGAAAAATAAATACTAGGTCAATTTTTTGAGGAGATTTAGCGAGAAATTGGATAATAACAAATCAGATGAATATCAAAATTAGTTTTTATCGTTCTTATTTAATACCATGGCGTGAAAGATGGCTATTACAACTTTTTATATCTAGGCAGATACAGATAAGGTATCGTGGTTCGGTATTAGGCTTTGCTTGGAGTTTAATAACCCCATTATTTCAATTATTGGTATATGTAGTTGTATTTCAGTATGGTTTAAGATTACGTTGGACTGCAAATGATGGGAATGGCCTAAATTTTGCATTATTCATGTTAACTGGATTAGCTGTCTTCTCATTGTTTTCTGAATGTATTGTACAAGCACCAATGTTAATTTTAGATCAACCTAATTTAGTGAAAAAAGTTCGTTTCCCAACAGAAATTCTTGCTTGGGCATTGCTTATATCGAGTGCTTTTTCTAGTGTTATCTTAATGACGCTCTTACTTTTAATTTGTTTGCTATCTGGTGTTACAACCTTTACCTTTACTTGGTTTGTACTTCCCGTTATTTGGCTACCTTTAATACCGTTAATATTAGGTATCACTTGGAGTTGTTCTGCTATTGGGGTCTATTTTCGGGATTTAAGACACATCGTTGCTCTGATTATTCCTCTGCTACAATTTTTAAGCCCTATTTTTTATCCTGTTTCAGCTCTTCCTATCAGATTTCAGAAAATTATATATTTAAACCCTTTGACTTTAATTATTGAGCAAAGTCGTCTGGTAATTTTTTCTCGGATGTGGCCTAGTTGGGAAATGTGGGGAGTTGAGTTAATCGCTTGTATGGGAATTGCTTTGTTAGGAGCTTTACTCCATTATCGTTTACGAAGAGGATTTGCTGATGTTGTCTAAACGAAGACTTATTTGTGCTCGTGGTGTAAGTAAGACCTATGAAATTTATAAGTCACCTTTTGCTCTTATTTCTCATTTGTTATGGCCTCGCCCTCACAAAGTAGAATCTTTTAATGCACTTTGTCAATTAGATTTAGATATATATTCTGGTCAGTCAATCGGCATTATCGGGCAAAACGGAGCGGGAAAATCTACTCTTTTACAACTTATTTGTGGCATACTCACGCCAACGAAGGGAAGGATAAAAATAAATGGTCGTATTGCACCTCTTTTGGAACTGGGGGCAGGTTTTAGCTCAAGATTTACTGGAAGAGAAAACATCTTTCTCAATGCGGCTTTGTTGGGTCTTTCTCGGGAGGAAACTTTTGCAAGACTTGAAGATATTATCGCTTTTGCAGATATTGGTTCTTTTATTGATCAACCCGTTCGAACATACTCTAGTGGTATGTATGTCCGTTTAGCTTTTGCGATCGCAACCAGTATTCGTCCTGATATTTTAGTCATTGACGAGGCTATTGCCGTTGGAGATGGTTCATTTGCTCGTAAATCTTTCGATCGCATTTTTCAATTGAAAGAAGAAGGAGTAACCTTGATTTTTTGCTCTCATTCATTATTTCAGGTAGAGGCTTTATGTGAAGAAGCAATATGGCTTCATCGAGGCAAAGTACAGGTACAAGGGGTTACTTCATCAGTAATTACAGAATATGAAACTTGGATGAATCAACAATCACAAACTACGACAGATTCGCCAACATCTATCAATAAAAGTATAGTACAAGGACACGCTAAATTAACCGATATTAAAGTTTTTTGTGATGGTATTATAGGCAATCGCTTCACAGCTATAAATAATTTTAGTACACTAGAAATACGGACATCTTTTCAATTTGATCCACAATTACCAACTCCAACAATTGCTGTGGCGATTTATACTGCCGATGGAAGAGTGATAACAAGTAGCTGTAGCTGGGTTGATGATGTGGTACTTGAGAGTACCCCTGAAGGAAAAGGAAATATAAGATTAACTTATCCGAATTTGCCCCTATTAAAAGGAAAGTATTCTCTTTCAATCTTTCTGATGTGTGAACGTGGTATTCATGTTTATGACTCAGCTGAATATATTGCGACAATTATTGTCAAACAGGAACATATCCTACAAGGATTGTTTACAATTCCTCATCAATGGTTTGTGAAATAAATGGCTCTATTACTTCTCCTCACGTAAATTATTGGTTAGGGTAGGCAAAGGGTAAGAAGCAAAAGGCAAAGGTAAAGGTAAATAGTTGATAATTAATAACTTCTAACTCATTGTTTCTCCCCAATCCCCCAACAATCTGACACTTACCCAATATTCTTAAAGCGAACTGAAGTTAATTCAGGTTATTTAAGGGAGATTTGTTGATAGTAAAAATTATATCTTTCTTCTAATGTTTGAAAGTTAAGATTTTTTGTCCAAAATTCAACTAAAGCATGACCAAAAGCCCAAGCATCATCTTCAGGCAAACCTTTCATATCAATGATTAAAGTCCACAAAGATAGTAAATCAAATTGCTTATTTTGCCTGTTATTATCGTTTAGTAAATTGAATAACTCATAGGCTAGTTGTAATTTGCCAATCACTACAGGTAATTGTTCTATGGGTATTTTTTCTGCTAATAAGTAGGCTAGACGAGGTGAGCCTGTGCTAAGAGTAGAAATAAATTGCAATACAGGACTTTTCAGTAGGGCTGTTAACCCTTGACTGGTTGCCATTTGAAAGGTATATTTGTCAATTATTTTGGCGGCGGTAATACTTTTTACTTCTAGGTTACGGAAAAATCTTGCCAATCTTACTTGTTTTGCAGGTGCGATCGCATCTAAAATAGTTAAAGCTAAAATATCATCATTCCAAGGTAGTCGTGGATTTTCTCCATAGTTAGCAGTTACTAGGGGAATAATTTTTTCACTGAATTGCCCAATACTTTCTTGACGATATTGCCATGCTTCCCGAATGGAAATTTCTTTAGTTTTATCTCCCGTTTGCCAATTATAAGGAGGTTGCCATTCTCGCACTGGACGGAGGCGATCGACTTGAGTCATGATAGAAATAATTGGGATTTGCTGTAAATCTTGGGGTAAATTAACCAAAAAATCTCGATCCATTTCCAAAGAAGGGTCAAGGGCAGGATTTAAAAGTAAAATAATGTCGGCACTATGGGCATAATCTAACACCTGTTGACGATATTCGGGGCGATTTACTTGCTCATAACCGGGGGTGTCAAGGAGATTGAGGGTATCCCCGTTGGCTTCCCATTGATAGGCTTTTATTTCTGTGGTGCTAGGCAAAATATCCACTTCTGCAGTGTGGGCATTGAATAAGGTATTGATTAAACTGCTTTTTCCTGCTCCTGTTCTACCTACTAATAAAATATTAACAGGTTTGCTCTCAATGGTTTCAGGTTGTTGTGCCTGAGATAAAATTGCTTGTAAAGTTTTGGTTTTAGCAGGGGGTAAAATATCCTTACCATTGGATGAATTAGTAAAAGGTAAATTATCGCCTCCATATAATAAAGCGGATTGACGGGCTAAATTTTTAAGAGCCACTTCTCTGACTGCCTGATTGAGATTAACTAATAACTCTTGATTTGCTTGATTGCTAAGAGGCTCACTTGCTAATTTTGTTGCCGCCGTTATGGGGTTAATTAACCATTGCGCCCAATTCCACAACTGTAATATTTTTCTAGCTGAAGGTTCTAAACGTCTATATATTTGATAGGCTTGATACCCTTGAGCAACGGTAATTTTGTTCAATGCAGGAGATAGCTGACTCATCCATTTATCCACGTCATCAACGGTGTTGCGAATTAATCCGTAGGCTTGAGGGATATAAATATTTAAAAGGGGATATTCTACCTCTGGATGGTAAATTTGTGCGATCGCTTCTACTAATTCCTGACATCTTTGGAAAAATAAAGAAGGATCAACCCAAATCGGCTCATCATTTCTCGTTTTTTTGATAATTTCTTGGGATACCTCTTCTAATCGTGTAATAACTTCTTGATTATCAGGAGGGAAAAATTTAGCTGAAGAAGTATTGTTTAATTCCTCCTGTGCCTGTACGATAACGTTATCAAAATCAGAATGGGATGTTTTCGTCCATTTTCCCAACAACCAACGCCACAAAACAAAAATTAAGATAAACACTCCCCATATCCAGTTAATGCCCCATTGGTGAATTTGTAACCCTGTGGCAAGGAAAAAAAAGCTAATAATTACAATGACGGGAAAAGCAAGAATGAATATTTGCCAAGATTTTAATTGAAACATTGTTACAAAATAGTGAATAGATTTCAAAAGGGCAAAGATAAATAGTTGATAATTAAGAACGAAGAATTAAAAATTAAAAGCCCCGTTCACGACCGAAGGGAGTACAAGAGCCTTCGGTGCGAACTCTCCGAACTCTGACATCTAATACCTGCCACCTGACACCTACTCTTATCCGATATTCTTAAACCGAACTGAGGTTAACTTATTACTTATTTCTATAATTCTGAGGGCAATTCTAAACAAAATTGGGCGTGAATAAGTGTTTGATAATATTTTAAAGCTATCATAATTAAAGCAAGTCTTGCTAAGGAAATATCTTTATTATTTTTTAATACTTTTCCCCAAATTCGGCAATGTTTTTCTACATCTAAAATTTTGTTAGTTAAGTTTTCTAAAGATGTTAAATAATTTATTTTATTAGCTTCTATTTTATCAATAATAATTACTAATTCTCTAATTAATTTAGATTCATAACCTTTATAAAAATTAAGAGAATTGAAATTTATATCTTGTGTTTTTTGCCAATACCAATTATTTATTTTAAAGTCTAAATTATTGAGTTGAATTAGATTTTGTTTATGGGCAGATGTTAAAATTGAACAGCAACGAGCATGAGTATAATAGTAAATAAATTTAGGTTTTTTTTCTGTTTTATCAACCTTATTTTTCTGCTTTATTATATTGATTTTTGTTACTATACTCAAATTATTTAACCATTGATTTAAGAGGCGTGCTGTGCAGTAGATACCTTCGGGATCGCACACTGATATTTCTAACCAATGGGAAGAATTAATTTTTAATTTAAAATCTCCATAACTATAATTTTCTTCAAACAAAATCAACAATTTTTGAGTCAATAAACTTCTTAATTGTGGAGAATTGATTTTCAACTGTTCAAAAATAGGAGTTTTATACACAAAACTATCAGTATCTGTGCTTAATTGAAGAGATAAATTAGACAATGATAATTGAGAATGAAGATTATTAATATCAATGGCTTTAATTAAATTGATTAAAAAACTTTTTACCACATAATTAAGAGAATATTGTTCTAACTGCATTGACTGATAAATGATTAATTGGGAGTTGATGAAAAAGTGATGTCACTAAAAGTAGGCAAAGGGTAAAGAAAAGCAATTAATTAACAATTGTAAGAATGAACTTCTCCCCAATTCCCCAACACCCTAAGCCCTTATTTTCCTCGCTCATTACCATATAAAATGTAAAAACCACCCTAGAATTTAATCCAGAGCAGTTTTTAGATGTATTCTTATTGAGTAAAAAATTACCCTAAATTGATTAATTTGGAAAATTAACTAACTAATTAATTTTAATTAAAATTAGATTATAAAGAAGAACCTAGCCCTGCATAAGCACCATAAAAGAAAAGTGCTACTACAGCTAAAACACCCATACCAGCAACTGTACCCACAATCCATAAGGGAATTCTTGCATCTCCCATGACTAAACCTCCTAAATTTTGATTAATTTTTAGTTGAAGAAATAACTAGAGAATAACACGCCAAGTACGGCAATAAGTAAAAGCCCTAAATAAAGGGATGTACGGTTTAATTCGACTGGCTGTCTGTTTGGATTTTGATTTCTGTCCATTAATAAACTCCTATCGTTGAATAAATTGCATTGCAGTAATTGCACCGATAAAGAAGACACTAGGCACAGCTAAAGTGTGTACAGCTAACCATCTTACGGTGAAAATAGGATAAGATACAGGTTGATTAGGATTATTACTTGTCATTTTATTTA
Organism: Cyanobacterium sp. Dongsha4; assembly: GCF_036345015.1. NCBI lineage: Bacteria > Bacillati > Cyanobacteriota > Cyanophyceae > Chroococcales > Geminocystaceae > Cyanobacterium > Cyanobacterium sp. DS4. The sequence continues at coordinate 4,094,731 of NZ_CP084098.1, forward strand.
CCTTTTTAATGAATCTTCACTAACTATTTATTAAATTGTTCGATTTGATTTTTCGCTTCATAGCGATCATTAATAATGGGTAACTCTTGACGGGTTTGGGTAAAATACTCATCAGGGCGAGGAGTGCCAAAAACGTCGTAAGCTAAACCAGTACTTACAAATAACCAACCAGCAATAAACAGCATAGGAATAGTGATGCTATGGATAACCCAATAGCGTACACTGGTTACTATATCGGAAAACGGACGCTCACCAGTAGTTCCAGCCATAGTTAAAGTTTGCCTCCTAAATTTTGATTGTTAACTAATTTACAACATTGAGAGCTTAAGTAGCACTTGATTGACTAACATCAGCACTCTGAGTATTATATTTTAACAGAACACCACGCTCTCCTAAAATAAAACCTTTATTCTCACCCACAAAAACAATTTTGTAGAGGTTTGATGGTACTGACTCTATTTCTCTGTCTTTGAACCAAGATTGTCCATTATCTTTACTCAATAAGAGATTTCCACTACCCCCTGCTAACCAAATTTGTTCTTGATTTTGCACGGTTAAATCCAAAAAGCCCCAACTGGTAGCATATTCAGGAGTAATTGCTTCTTCCCATTCCTCAAAATTATTAGGTTGACTGAATTGTATTTGTCCTCCTCTTGCAATCAACCAGAGGCGATCGCCCCCATCAAGAAAACCCATATTTTGTAAGCGTCGAGAAGATGTACGTTGATGAGGAGTCCATTCAGTATCTCCCGGTTGCCATGTAGAATAGAAATTACCTCTGGCACTAACTGCAACATATTTTCCATCTTCAGAGCGGGTAATACTACGGGCAACACCGACTGCACCTTCTACTAGGGCTTTCCAAGTCTTACCACCATCGGTAGTTTTGTAAATAGCACCTAAATTTGTTACCATCTCGGCAGTTTGGTCATCAAGAGCGGTAATATCATAGGGAGAGCCGGGTAATTTTTCACTCAAAGGTATTCTTTCCCAAGTTTCTCCTCCATTGTTTGTATGGAGAAGTACAGAAGGCATACCTGTAATCCAACCTTCATTGTCATAAAAGCTAACACCAGTGAAATTAACTTTTTCTTCCCCTAAATCGATAATTTTTTGTTGCCAATTATCACCGCCATCTTTTGTTTCAAACAAAGTTGCTCTTGTACCCACTAACCAACCATGATTGTAGTCGTTAGTAAAGTCTATATCTGCAAAAGTCGATTCTGCATCCAAAGAGATTAATTGCCAAGGATTATAACTAAGAGAAGGCAAAAAAGCACAACTTACACACAAAAAGCCAATTAGTATAGATACTAAAAATGGTTTTAATTTATTTAAAAATAATTTCATTTGTATTCCCAACAATAAAAATTAATGGACTAATCAGAGAAAAATCTAGTTCAATCCATATAAGCTAAGGAAAAATAAAACTCCCAAAGCTAAAGCACTAAAAATAAGTAAATTTTTCTGCCCCGGAGTTAAGCGATTAACACCAAAGCCATAATCTAGGTTTTCCGCAAATCCTGAAGGAGCGTCAATTGCACCTATATTTACAAATACAGTTCTACTTGCACCACACACAGGACATCGCCAGTTACTAGGTAAGTCCGTGAATAGAGTTCCCGGAGGGATATTGGTTTTACTATCACCTTTAGAAGGCACATAGGTATATCCACAAGAACGACACTCGTAGCTCGATGGTGCTTGTTCGGCTAGGGTTTTTTCTTTACCTGCTTCACTCATGATTTAATTTGTCAAAGCAAATCTTAAAAGTTCTTTAAGAATTATTACATAAAAACCCTCACTCCGCAGATTATTTTCAGAAAAGGGCAAGGGTAAATAGTGAATAGTAAATAATTATTAATTATTAATAACTTCTAACTTTTAACTCCGAACTCCGAACCCCGAACCCCATTCAGGTTAATTATTAATGGTGAGACAAGCCTTGATAAATCCTAAAAATAAAGGATGAGGTTGACTGGGGCGAGATTTGAACTCTGGATGGAATTGAGAAGCGATGAAAAAAGGATGATTTGGTAATTCAATAATTTCCACTAATCTACCATCGGGAGAAGTTCCACTTATTTTGTAACCAGTTTCTAAGAATTGATTACGGTAAGCATTGTTAAATTCATAGCGATGACGATGACGCTCGTAAATGACTTCATCTTGATAAAGGGTATGAGCAAGGGTTTCTGGCACTAAACGGCAGGGATAAACTCCTAAGCGCATTGTACCGCCTAAATCCACCACATCTTCTTGCTCAGGCAATAAATTAATTACTGCATCAGGGGTATTTTCATCAAATTCGGCACTATTTGCTTTTTCTAAATGGGCGACATTCCTTGCCCACTCGATAACGCTACATTGCATCCCTAAACATAAGCCGAGGAAAGGAATTTTATTTTCTCTGGCATATTGAATGGCTTTGACTTTACCGTCAACTCCTCGATTTCCGAAGCCACCCGGTACTAAAATACCATCGGCATTACTCAGATATTTTTCCGCCCCTTGCGTTTCGATATTCTCCGCATCTACCCAAGTTAATTCCACTTCTGTTTCTGAGTCAATCCCCGCATGAGTTAAGGCTTCTACTACCGATAAATAAGCATCACTTAATTGTATGTATTTACCAACAATCGCAATTTGTAACTTATGAAGAGGCGATCGCATCTTTTCCACTAAAACTTCCCATTTACCTAAATCTGGGGTGCGATTAGATAGATTTAATAATTTTAATACCTCTTCTGCTAACCCTTCTTTTTCCAAAATCAAAGGAACTTCATAAATGCTACTGGCATCGGAAGAAGTAATCACCGCTTTACTAGGGACATCACAAAATTCAGCAATTTTATCTTTAATATGGTTAGGAATAGTGCGATGACAACGGCAAACTAAAACATCAGGTTGAATGCCCAATGAGCGTAATTCTTTCACCGAGTGCTGAGTAGGTTTTGTCTTTAACTCTCCTGCGGCGGGAATCCACGGAATTAAAGTAACGTGCATATAAATCACATTATCCCTACCTACATCCTTGCGAAATTGACGAATTGCTTCAAGAAAGGGTAAAGATTCGATGTCACCAACAGTACCACCTATTTCGGTGATTACCACATCTGGGCTATTATTTTTTGCTACTCGATGGATTCTATCTTTAATTTCGTTGGTGATATGAGGTATAACTTGTACTGTTGCCCCCTGATATATTCCTCTTCTTTCCTTATTGATTACAGCCTGATAAATTGAGCCAGTGGTAACACTATTAAATCTCGAACTAGAAGTATCAGTAAAACGCTCATAATGTCCTAAATCTAAATCAGTTTCTGCACCATCATCAGTCACAAAAACCTCACCATGTTGATAAGGACTCATTGTACCCGGATCGACGTTAATATAAGGATCTAATTTAACAATAGACACAGAATAATCACGAGATTTTAATAAGCGCCCTAAACTAGCGGCAACAATACCTTTACCGATACTAGAGACAACCCCTCCCGTGATAAAGACAAACTTAGTCATAAATTTTAGTTATTCATAAAGCATAATCATAGATATAGATAGTTTATCAACGAAGGGGATTGGGGGAAATAAGTAACCTCAGTTCGGTTTAAGAATATCGGGTAAGAGTTCGGGGAGTTCGCTGCGCTCGTACACTCCTTTCTGTCGTGAACGGAGTTCGGAGTTATGAAAGAGGTTTCAGGTTTCAGGTGCTAGGGTGTTAGGGTATTAGGGAGAAACAAGTAATGAATAATGAGTTAAGAGTTAGAAGTTATTAATTATTAATTATTAATTATCAACTATTTGCCCTTTACCTTTTTAAAAATCAATAGCGGTAATCACAACTATCTTTCAGGCTATATAAAACTCTCTCCTTTTCCGCAATCATCATTTGGGCAAAAGAAGGATAACGATTTGCACCGGGTAACTCATTGCCGAAAAACCATGCTTCCCATTCTCCATCATCAGTAACTACTTGGGGATTTAATAAATATATTGCTGAGTCAATTAATGGGCTTAAAGCCAAAGCACTACATAAATATTCTGTTCTCAAATAAATGCAATCTTGCTCCTCTCCGTAAACAAAATACTTCTCATCAGATACATAATTATTTGTGCCATTATGCCAAGTTTCCACTAATTCAGGTTCTTGTTTTATTAACCAATCAACTTCTTCCGTTGACCATAATATACCGTCTTCCGCATCCATTGCTAATTGTACCCAACCATTGCTAGTTCTCAAAAAATCCTTATATGAAGGGGGTAGTTTTTTCTTTAAGCGATTTTCTAAGTTTTCAATTTGTGATGGTGTTGCTGGAGGTTTGAACAGGGTTTTTGTGGTTAAAAACTCTAATTCAGATTCAGTTAAATAGGAAATATTCTCTTCTTTTTGTAGAGATGAAAGTATTTCTAGTGCTTCCTGAGACCATTTTTCCAGAAAATCTAACCAATTCATAGGCAAATCAGTTTTTTTGATTCATCATAGCAATTAATATTAATCATGAACGAATTGCAAACTAATTTTAATAATTGCTCATAAATATGACTATGAATCAAAATGTAACTCCAGATTATTTTTCTCTCAATTCTCTGGGGGAAATGTGGGATTTATTACCTAGCTATTGCGGTGATATAATTGCTTTATCTGACCCTCATAGTGAGCCAGAAGTGAGGTTAACTTATGAAGATGTGGCAAAAACTATTAAACAATTTGCTTCAGCTTTACAGTCTTTAGATATTAAATCTGGTGAAAAAATTGCCCTTTTTGCTGATAATAGTCCCCGTTGGTTAATTGCTGATCAAGGTATTATTATTAATGGTTGTGCTGATGCGGTGCGATCGCCTCTTGCAGATCGTGAGGAGCTATTATATATCTTAGAACATAGTGACAGTTCGGTGTTAGTTATTCAAGATGTGGCTAGTCTTGAAAAGTTAAGACCTGAATTAGATGATTTTTCTTTAAAATTTGTGGTTTTACTCTCTGATGAGGAAGTTAGTCGGGATTATCCCCATACTATTTATAATTTCTCTCAATTTCTCCAATTAGGAGCTCAACGCCCTTTTATTTTTGTTCCCGTTGAAAAAGACGCTTTAGCAACTTTAATCTATACTTCTGGCACGACAGGAAAACCGAAAGGAGTAATGTTATCTCATCGTAATTTATTACACCAAGTCTGTCATCTCGACACTATTTTACAACCAAAAAAAGGCGATCGCATCTTAAGTATTTTACCGAGTTGGCATTCCTACGAAAGAGCGGCGGAGTATTTCTTACTCTCAAGGGGAACAACTCTAATTTATACTAATATTCGCTACTTTAAGCAAGATTTGAAGAAAATTAAACCCCATCACATGATTGGAGTGCCTCGTTTATGGGAATCTATTTATGAGGGTGTGCAAAAACAATTCCGTGACGGCAGTAAAACTCAGCAAAAATTAGTCAATTTCTTCCTAACTACCTCTGAAAAATATATCAAAGCCAAACGCATGGAAAAAGGCTTAGATTTAGAACATTTAAACCCTAGTGGTGGAGAAAAACTAACGGCAAAAATTACCTCAACCTTACTATCACCCGTTCATAAACTGGGAGATAAATTAGTCTATACTAAAGTCCGAGAAGGTGTAGGCGGTTGCGTACAGACATGGGTAAGCGGTGGTGGTTCATTAGCGAAACATATTGATAACTTTTTCCAAATAGTAGGTATTCCCTTAATTGTTGGCTATGGCTTAACGGAAACCTCCCCTGTTACTAACGCCCGTCGCATCACTCGTAACATCGTAGGTGCATCAGGGCAACCTATCCCCGAAACAGAAATAAAAATCGTCAACCCTGAAACCCGTGAAACTTTGCCTCAAGGCGAAAAAGGTTTAGTTTTTATCCGAGGCACTCAGGTTATGCAGGGATATTATAAAAATCCTGAAGCTACAGCAAAAGCCATTGACGAGGAAGGATGGTTTGACAGTGGTGATTTAGGTTGGGTAACACCTGACAATGACTTAGTAATTACAGGCAGAGCGAAGGATACTATCGTTTTGAGTAACGGGGAAAATATTGAACCTCAACCCCTTGAGGATGCTTGTGTGCGTAGCCCTTATATTGACCAAATTATGGTTGTAGGACAAGATCAAAAATATTTAGGGGCGTTGATTGTGCCTAATTTGGAAGCGTTACAGCAATGGGGAGAAGAGCAAAATCGTATTCTTAACTTACCTTCGGTGGGGGCAAGTCGAGCAGAAATTGAAAAAAGCGACCTTTACAGTAGTGGGGTTTTAAGCCTTTATAAGCAAGAATTAGCCCGTGAGGTCAAAAACAGACCCGGATACCGAATTGATGACCGTATTAGCGTTTTTGAGTTGATTTTAGAGCCTTTTTCCATAGACAATGGGATGATGACTCAAACTCTAAAAATTAAACGTCCTGTAATAACTAACCATTATCAGGATATGATTAATTCGATGTTTACAAAATAGTTTTTAGGAAAATTTTTAGCTACAATGGACTTACAAAAATTAGTTTTAAAGCGTCCTGTCAATGTTAAGGTTATTGTTACCCCTGCTTGGCAAGATGAGGCACAAAAACAATTACAAGCTCAAATTAACCAAATTGATCAACAAATGCTACAGTTAGATCAACAAGGTCAAAGTGCGATCGCAGAAATTAGAAAACAAGGTAGCCTACAGGCAAACCAGCAGATAGAAAATATCCAAAGCCAAGTTAATCAAAAGAAAAACGAATTACTACAGCAAAAAAACCAATTCTTACAACAAATGCAACAAGTGCAGTTACTAGAATTAGGACAGGAAGTAGTACAAGCTCAAATGGAAAGTTTCTTTGAAGTACAAGTTGGGGATAATCTTCTACAAAAACTAAATATGGAAGTTGTGCTTCGGGATGGAGTAATAGAGGAAATTAGAGGGAATATCTAAGTAAAAAGTGAGGAGAGGTATTAGGGGTTAGGAGTTACAAATTTCTTGAAGAGTTAACAAATTAGGAATATCAACATCTGATGTTTTCCAAACTTCATCTAAGTTTGTCTCTTCATATTCATGAATTAAATTATCTCGCATTCCCGCAATCAAAGACCAAGGAATTTCTTGGTGTATGCTTCTTAATTCAAAAGATAGACGTTTGACTGCTTCGCCAATAATTAAAAGTTGATATAGAATAGCTGATTGGACTTGATCATTTTTGAGAAATGCTTTTTTGTCTAAACCACTTTTATATCTTATGATTTTGCGACAGGCGTTAATTATATCTATTAAATAAGCCTTATCCTTATTCTTTGACATAAATGACTTTGTTAGTTTTTAAAATCTCTTGTTTCCGTAGCCAGTTTTCGCTATTTTCGATAGATTTTCGATTAACTAAATCAACTTTTCTGTTTAAAGTTAGGGCTAATTCTTCTTTCATTTTTACACGATCAAATAAGCTCCAATCAGAATTGTCAGAAAATTTAACTAAACAATCAATATCACTATCTGAATTAAAATCATCTCTTAAAACAGAACCAAAAACAGCAAATTCTACAATCTCCCATTTATGACAAAATTCAGCAATTTTTTTCAGAGGAATATTAAAATTTATGTTTAAGGTTGTAGTCATTTTCCTTAACTTAATTAAAAAATTAAGATACTTATATAATCTCAGTTCGGTTTAAGAATATCGGATAAGGCTAAGTTTCAGGTAGCAGTTTTTAGGTTTTTTTTCTAATGTCTAGTGAATGAGTTCAAAAATTAAAAAGAAGAAAATCGATGAACACACGCTTTTCGTAAATTATTATAACTTTTCTTTCTTCCCTCTTTTTAAATCCGCTATCAAAACCAATAAACTTATTTAGAACTCAGGTTATATAGAGTCCACTTTAAGATATTATACCCCAATTGAAAAATGTCATTTTTAATCAAGCTACGACAAAACTATGTCATCTCAACCAGAATTATCTCTATTAATTCCTTGCTATAACGAGGAGGAGAATTTACCTGTCTTATTTTCTCGCTTAGAATCTGTTTTACAAACCCTTAATCTCAATTACGAAATAGTTTGTATTAATGACGGTAGTAAAGATAACACATTGAAATGTTTGGTTGAATTTCATCAACGGGATAAAAGAATTAAAATTATTAATCTTTCCCGTAATTTTGGCAAAGAAATAGCGATGAGTGCAGGATTAGACTATACTAAAGGCAAAACTGTAATTCCTATTGATGCTGATTTACAAGACCCTCCAGAATTAATTATTGATTTATTAGCAAAATGGCGAGAAGGCTATGATGTTGTTTATGCAGTTAGAAAGACTCGTCAAGGAGAATCATGGATAAAAAGGAAAACGGCGGAGTATTTTTATAGTTTGATTGGTAAAATTAGCACCATTCCTATTCCTGCGAATACGGGGGATTATCGTTTATTAGATGAAAAGGTGGTTAAAGCCTTAAGGAAAATACCAGAAAGAAATCGTTTTATGAAAGGATTATTTTCTTGGGTAGGGTATAAACAAACAGCAATTTACTTCGATCGCCTCCCCCGTTATGGAGGAAAAACCAGCTTTAACTATTGGAAATTGTGGAATTTTGCTTTAGATGGGATTACTTCTTTTAGTTCAATTCCTTTGAAAGTATGGAGTTATTTTGGCTTATTTATATCTTTTATTTCTCTTTTATACGGTCTTTTCTTAGTATTAAAAACAATTATTTTAGGGGTTGATTTACCCGGTTATGCTTCTACCATTGTGGCAATTTTGTTTTTAGGGGGCATTCAATTAATTACTCTGGGAGTGATAGGAGAATATATTGCTCGTATATATGAAGAAGTGAAACAAAGACCTTTATATTTAATTAGGGAAACCTACGGTATTGAAGATGATTTGAGTTCGGAGTTCGGAGTTCGGAGTTAAAATGAGATAAGTACTATTTTCCCATAAAATAGTTTAAAAGAATTTAATTTATATATTTAATTTAATCTGTATTTTTAAATGACTGACTCTAACACCGAATTGATTAATCAGGAAAAATCTGATAAATCAGAAATTACCATCCTTAAGACGCTTCCCGATTTAATTTTGCCTCCTCCTAGTGGCATGATGAGAGTACAACAACAGCTAGATTTGTTATTATTAGCTTTGGAGGCTCTACAGTTAGGTGGTTCAGAGTATATGTTAGCAATAGGTAAAGAGTTAGAATTAAATCCTATTATCAAAAATCGTCTGAGTTTGTGGCGTTTACGTTGCAGTAATCCTTGGCGTAAGTGCTACACAAGAGAATCATTAAACTTAGCACAGGTTAAGGCTTTAACCCTCATTACCGTTAAATGTGCCAAAAAATTTGTGCTTCCTATTCGTCAATTGTTAGTAGCGGCACAACAAATGGAAGATAAAGGAATGCCTTTAGAAAATAATTTTCGTCTTTCTGAATATTTTAGTAGATTTCGATCGCATTTTCTTCGTCGGATGAATCATCGTCGTGCCAAGGTTTCTATTTATGCGTCTTCCCCCGATGAATTGAATAAATTGGCATTATCTTTACTAGAAGAATTGTTATTCTACACTGGTATTCGAGGAGAAGAAAGACTATGGGTGAAAATTTTTGATGGGGAAGTTTTAAATTAGCAATATCAAGAAAATGGGAGACTGAAACATTTATTTTGGAAATATCGTCTTTTAATAAGGATATTATATTTGTTTAAACAGTTAATTAATTTTATGAAATTTAGTTATTTAATCAAATCCCGTTTTTCATACCTATCTTTTTTTCTAATTTTTAGTAGTTTATTAACTCCCTTATCTATTATTTCTTTTCTGGAAAAGCCTGTTATTGCTAGAGAGAATTCTCTGAATTTCATAAGCAGGGGAGAAGGAGTTTTTACTTTAGAAGGAAGACAACAGACGAAAATTAGTTCAGTTTCGTTTAACTCCACCAATAATCAGAATGGTCAAGTTAGTATTATTTTGAATAATAATCAAACTATTAATTTTGATGGTAGAGTATCTCGGCAAAATGCTAATCAGTTAAGAATTCAAGTTACTAATTCAGGTATGGCTAATGCTAGTGGAGTACTTTTACTTGAACATAATGACAATGATATTGTTTTATTAGAAGGAAAAGGTTATTTGGATTCTCAGGGATTTTCAATCATTTTTCGCAATAGAAACGCTAGTTTACCTCCTGTCACTAATTATAGTCCTTTAAATTTAATCCAAAGAGGTCAAGGTTTACTTAATATTCAAGGAAGACAAAATCAACAACTCAATTTTGTTTCTGTGCAAATTAACAGTCAAGGACAAGCTGATATTTCTTTCGGATTACAAAATGGCGATCGCATCTCTTTTGGAGGACAAGAAAGCCACAGAGATAGCACGAATATAAAAATTAGATTAACCAATTCTAGTTCAGCTTCTGCCAGTGGGTTTATGAATATTCGCTATGGTGCAAATAATTCGATTATCAATCTAGTAGGAGATGGGGAAATTGATGGGCAATCCTTTCTTGTTAATTTCTCTCAATAAGTCAGTTTACATTTAAGTCTTGAGGGATTGCGGTATTGGAGTGTTAAGGAGAAACTAATTAATTATCTTTGCCCTCCCCCCTCAAGAGAGAGGATAAAGGGGGTTTCTTTTGAGGGGAGACACAGAGGGGTTTGACTTTTCTTTGCCCTTTACCTGCGGCTAATTAATTATTAATGGCTTTTGATCAAGGTAATAGCATTGTACTAGTAGCTAATAATCAGGCTTTACCTGCGGCTAATTAATTATTAATGGCTTTTGTCTTTGTCATTATTCAATCTTTGATAAACGGTAACTAAACCATTTTCATCCCCCACATTACCGGGGAATAACACAACAGGTAAACTAGGAAAAAGAGGATGATTGTCTGGTGTAATTATTACAGAACATCCAGCTAAAATTTGCCCTAATAATCTTGCTTCTTTTAACGCTAAACCATCACTTAAAACATCGTTGGAAGTAATACCTCCTTTACTAATGAGGAAGCCAATATCTTTAGGTAATCCCCTCACAATATCCATTAACACTGCGGATACTTGTTTCCCAAACTCTAAGCGAGTGTCAATATCAGGAAAACTTAATTCTTGGCGACTGGTGTAAACTACTGGAGTTTTATTTTCTTCAAGAATAGTCTCAACTTTATCTAAAGCAGATTTAATTAGTGATTCTCTATTTTTCAAGTCATCTTTTAATAAATTGACATCAATTTCGATGCCAACAATTTCGGGTTGAGATAATAATTGTTTTAACTGTTGAGTTGTCTTTTTGACATGAGAACCAACTATAATTACACCATTATTAGTATTGGGCTTATACTCTGCCATCGCTTCTGCTTTCACTGGTTGCTCTCCCAATTGGGCAAGGGATGTTAAAATACTGGCGGCACTACGAAATAAAAATTTTTTCCCTTCTTGAGCTACTGTTAATATATCAGTGGAAAGTTGATCTAAGTCTGATTGTTTTTCTCCATCCACCACTACACATTGATTATCTTTTAATTCCCTCAGACGGCTTTTTGTATCATTTCTAATATCATCTAGTAAAAATCTCTGTACTTGATGGGCTTTAATTTTACCGTTTGTTTTTTCTTCTACATAATCAGGCAAGTAACTATAACTGTAACCGAAAACAGAGTCTTGAGCAAATTCGGTTTCATGCACGGGGGTTGGTTTACCGTCAATCATTAAATAGTGAATGGAGTCACGGGTAATTCTTCCTCCTTCAAAAAATGCAGGAATCAAGAAATGAGCGTCAAATTCTCCTAATTCTTGGGCAATTACGTCGGTTTCTAGGGGATAATGTCCTCTAAGAGTAGAATCCGATCGACTTACAACCAAATACTCTTGTATTCTTTCAAGTGCGATCGCATCTTTGAGATTACGACAAACTTCTTGAGTAACTTGTTGGGCTTTTTCAGGAGTTAAAGCACGGGTGTTAGTGAGGATAAAGAAAATAGGGCAAGAATCACGCAAACCATCTCTTAAAGTGTCAATATCCCACTTCATCAATAATAAACAACTATGAACCGTTTGAGAACCCGTAGGATCATCATCAAGAACAATTATTTTCGGTGCTTGAGTCATAATCAAATTTATTTAGTTATCCTTATTAATTTATCAAATTGTTAACAAAATCCATTATTTTCTGAACCTTGACCTATGATGAAAACGTTATCCGCCTAATTGTAGAGGTAACTTCACCGTGAAATATAAAGTTTGTTATCGCCCTGCTTTTGCGGCAGTTTTCGTCACTTTAGAACCTAGAGAACGTATTACTGCTGAAGCTGGTGCAATGGTAAGCATGGATGGAGATATTGTCATGAAAACCGAGTTTTCAGGGGGGTTGATTCCTGCTTTGATACGCAAATTTTTGGGCGGTGAATCGATGTTTGTCAATGTTTTTTATAATCCCACCAATCGCCCTCTGAATTTAGTTTTAACTCAATCTATGATAGGCGACATTGAAGCAATCAAACTAGAAAATAAATCTATCTGTTTTCAACCCAGTGCTTATATTGCCCATACTCCGGGGGCAAAAATGGGGGTAAAATGGGCAGGTTTCGCCAGTTGGTTTGCGGGGGAAGGCTTATTTAAACTTCATTTTTCAGGTAAAGGTAGAGTCTTATTCGGTTGTTATGGCGGTATTACCCGTAGGGAAATTAATGGGGATTTTATCGTTGATAATAACCACTTAGTTGCTTACGATGATGGAATTAAAATGAATATTGCTTTATCGGGTAATCTTCTATCCTCTCTAACTTCAGGAGAAGGTTTTGTCAATAAACTTACGGGTAGAGGCGCGATTTATCTTCAGTCTCGCAGTGTTAGTGGTTTAGTGGGTTTTCTCTCTCCCAAGGTGCGATAATTACTCTATTTCGATGCCAACATATGGGATAAGGGTAGATTGCAGGTATCAGTTTTAGCGATTCAATTTTCTGAATATTAACTATTAAAAACGATTAACAAGAAAAAATCAATTTCCTTACTATTTCTGTCAAAATCTATTAATTTTAACTCCAAAATCTGAACTAAGAACGAATAACTCCGAAATCGGGTGATAATTTATGGATATACAAATTCTACAACAACCAGAAAGTGCGGTCACCAAAGGTGCGGCTGCGCCGATCGCAAAAATTACAATGGAGCAGAATGAAGAATTGATCGCCGAAGCAGGTACAATGATAGCCATGAGTGACTTTATCAATGTCAGCACCACATTAAGACAGGGTAAAGGGGGAGGAATCATGGGAGGATTCAAAAGGATGTTAGCAGGAGAATCCTTATTTCTTAGCGTTTTTCGTTGTTACCAACCCCAAGGAGAAGTATTTTTAGCCCCCTCTCTCATGGGGGATATTATAATTTATGAAATGCAAGGACAAGAATTAATCGTTCAATCCGCTTCTTATCTAGCTTCTGCCTCTACCGTTGACATGGATTTAGGTTTTCAAGGCTTTAAATCTTTCTTTTCTGGAGAATCCATTTTTTGGCTAAGTATAACGGGTTATGGAGCGGTAATTTTAAGCTCTTTTGGGGCTATATATGAAATTGATGTTGATGGAGAGTATATTGTTGACACAGGGCATATCGTCGCTTTTGAAAGAAGTTTAGATTTTCGGATTGGAAAAGTAAATAGTAGCTGGTTGGGTGCATTTTTAGGAGGAGAAGGCTTAATTTGTCGTTTCTTTGGGCAAGGAAAAGTGTATTGTCAAACCCACAATCCGGGCAATTTTGGTAGATTGATTGGCTCAAGATTACCTGAAAGATGAGAAAAAATTAAGAATAAAAAAACTCATCGAAATCTGACACCTTTAAATTATTAATTATTAATTGCTAATTATGTTAAATAAATCAGAAATTAAATATAGAATAGAACACAATCCTGCTTATGGTTTTTTAGTTTTAGAACTTGAACCTAATCAAACTGCTATAGTCGAAGCAGGAGGCATGGCGGCCATGGATTCTTCCATAAAAATGGAATCGAAAATGAAGGGGGGATTTGGTCAAAGTTTTGGCAGAATGTTGGGAGGAGAATCTTTATTTTTAAATGAGTTTACCGCCCAAGGTAGTCAAGGAGAATTATATATTTCTCCCGGAGTGCCGGGGGATATTCAATATTATCATTTAGATGGTAGTAAAGGACTTATGATTCAGTCTTCTGGTTTTGTTGCTTCTGGCAAAAATGTAGAAATTAATAGTAACTTTCAGGGTTTTAAAGGTTTTTTTAGTGGGGAATCAATCTTTCTCTTAAAAGCCACAGGAAGGGGAGATATTTGGTTTAGTTCCTATGGTGCTATCGTAGAAATTGACGTAGAAAATAATTATGTAGTTGACACAGGTTATATTGTCGCATTTGAAGATACACTCAACTATAATGTGGAAATGATAGGCGGTTTATCCTTCCGAAATTTACGCACTGGGATTTTAGGAGGAGAGGGTTTAGTTTGCCGTTTCTCTGGCAGTGGTAAGTTATGGATTCAATCTAGGGGCTTATATCCTTTGCTTAATTTTTTGTATCCGTTTCGCCCTGTCAAAAGTAGTGATTAAATTTCTTGCAGAAGTCAGGCAACAGGCAATAGTGAAAAAAATCAACTCCTACCCCATAGAAATTGATTTTAATTCTAATTCTGTATTGGTGTCTATTAAGAAAAAACAATATTTAATTATTTTTTAATGATTGTCGGAGAAAATTATGGGATATAGATTGTAAGAGTATCTTTTTTGTTTCAATAGACTTACTATTATCATCAGTGTTGACGGGATAATATCCTCTACATAGACTTGAAATAGCTTAAGATAATACATTCTTTGGCTTTATTCCTATATGAAAACTATATCCGTCTCAAATTTGAGGTGTTGCTATGTGGAAAAAATCTCATTTGCTTATCTCGTTACTGTCTTTAATTTTCGCTGGTAATTTACCCACTGCACAAGCCCAAGAAATTAAGATAGATGGTAACACTGCCACTATCGTCACCAGAGACGGAAATCAAATAACTATTGATGGTAATACTTTATCTAGGGATGGAAAAAATCTTTTTCACAGTTTTCAAGAATTTGGTTTAACTCCTCAACAAATCGCCACATTTTTAACCAATCCCAACATCCAAAATATTTTAACTAGAGTAACTGGAGGGAATCCTTCTTATATCCAAGGTTTAATAGAAGTAACAGGGGGTAACTCTAATCTCTTCCTGATGAATCCTGCCGGGATTGTTTTTGGGGAAGGTGCTAGTTTAAATGTACCTGCTGATTTTACCGCAACGACAGCAACGGGAATTGGTTTTGCAAACGGAATGTTTAATGCGGTGGGAGATAATGATTATCAAAATTTAACGGGAAATCCTAATAGTTTTATCTTCAATACGAATAAACCCGGTAGCATTATCAACGCAGGAGATTTGGCCGTAGCAGAAGGGCAAAATTTAACGCTCATTGGTAGTAATGTCATCAATACGGGAACAATAGAAACGCCTAACGGCAAAATTAATATACAGGCAGTTGAAGGCACATCAAGGATAAAAATAACCCCTGAAGGTAGTTTGTTGAGCTTAGAAGTTGATATACCAGTAGATGAGCAAGGAAATTTACTAGGGTTCACCCCTCAAGATTTGCCTTCTTTATTAACAGGGGCAAAAAATTCAGGAGTTGTAACCGATGGAGTTGCACTTAACCCGAACACTAAAAATGTAGAAGTTTCAGAGATTGTAATTCCGAATGAATCTGGATTAAATATCGTTTCGGGAGAGTTAAGCACTTCGTCACAAGATTTAGGGGGAGAAATTACCCTTTTAGGGCATAAAGTGGCGGTGATTGATGCTCAAATTTCCGCTAGTGGCGTTAATGGTGGTGGTGAAATAAAAATTGGGGGAGATTTTCAGGGTAGTGGCACAATTCCTAATGCTTCTTTGACAGTAATTAATTCTGATAGCAAAATCGAAGCTAATGCTTTTGACAAGGGTGATGGCGGAGAAGTAATTATTTGGTCTGATGGAGATACTTATTTTACAGGAGTTATTGAGGCTAAAGGGTTTCTTAATGGTGGTTTTGTGGAAGTTTCGGGGAAAGACAATCTCGTTTTCAATGGAAAGGTTGACACTTCCGCAGTTAATGGTAATTTAGGTACATTATTATTAGATCCTGAAAACATTATAATTTCTAATGATCCAAGTAACCCAAACGATCCTTTAATTCCGCCAACAGTTGACGGTAGTTTGCCTGAAATTACTATAAATGATTTTATAGGTCAAGACATAACGATTAATGCCACTGTTTTAGGAAGTCAAACGGCAAATATCATCCTTGAGGCAAATAATGATATAGATATTAATGCAGATATTAATGTGATTAATACTGATGTTGATTTTACCGCAAGGGCTAATCGTTCGATTCGGGTTAATAATGGTGCAGATATTATCACTAATGGGGGTAATATTACCTTAAATAGCGATCGAGATGGCTTAAATGGCGGTTCAATTGATATTCAAGGGGTAAATATTGATGGTATTTTAGACCTTTCGGTTATTAACGCTAATGGCGGAGATATAGTTCTCGGAGGGGGTATAAGTCCTTTGACAACTCCTGCTGTAGGCGTAGCGAATCAGGGGATTAATCCTAATGATAGAAACAGTGGAATCTATTTACAAGATGCAAGTTTAATTACTGATGCCACTGGTAATATTAGTTTAAGGGGAACTGGACAAGCTGGAACAGGCAATAGCAATATTGGTATTCATTTAGTTGGACAAACAACCCTTCAAACCGTAGATGGTAATATAAATCTAGTCGGCACAGCAGAAGCTAGTGGGGAACTTAATCATGGTATTGGTATTACTTCTCCAGATATATTAAATGATCGAGTTATCGTTGAAGCAACAGGCTTAGGTAATATCGAATTAGTTGGTATTCACGAGGGTAATGGAGTAAATAGTAATGTTGGTATCCTCACAGGAGGAGATGACTCGGCAAACCTAACAAGAATTATATCTAATCTGGGTACGATCGCATTAAATGGTTTAACGGATGCTTCTTCTAACACATCAAGGGGAATATCTATTCAGGCTAACTCTCAAGTTAATTCCATTGGAGGGGGAAACATTAATGTTAATGCTCATTCCATCAACAATAATGATGCTGTAGGGGTATTTGATAATGGGGCAATTATTACTGCGGGATTAACTACTTTTGACACTCTTTCTCTTAATAATGGCAATGGCGGTACAACTATTTTTCCTATAGGCAGTGAAAAAGATATTTCTATTAATTCCAATTTTTTGAGTGATTTTGCTTCTGTTACTCTTAATAATGGTAGAAATGTCGCCATTAATGATGCTAATGATGTTATTTTCAATGAATTTTCTATTGTGGGGGATTTAACTGTTAATGCGACAAACACAAGTATTTTTAATGGAGTTAATGCTAATAGTCTGACTACTGGTGAATCTGGTACAACCCAATTAAATGGTGATGTTACCACAGCGTTAGACCAAATTTATAATAATCCTGTGGCATTACAAGCAGATGTTAATTTGAGAGGTAATGATATAAGTTTTAATAGCACTATTAATTCTCTTAATTCTATACCTCGCACTTTATCGATTACAACATTTGATGTAACTGGTGATGTTAACGATATTGGTGATATTAGTTTTGGAAATGGTATCGGAGATGATAGGGTTGGAGCTATATTTCCGTTGTCAAGTTTGACTACTACGGCAGAAGGAGAAGGGGTTAGCAATCTTAATATCAATCTTGATAGTATAGCGGGGAATAATATTAATTCTATTGTGGCTCAGGTTGACCTAGTATATAACAACCCAGTGGTTTTAAGAAGAAATACGGCAATAAATGCCAATAATAATGTAACTTTCAATGCTTATATTGACTCTTTTGATATTCCTTATGATTTAAGTGTGACCGCAGGTAATAATATTAACTATGGTAACGGTTTAGGAGAAGATCGCATCGGTGCAGTTATTGGCTTAAATAATTTTAACAGTTCTGCCCAAGATATATTCATTAATATTAATCTGGCAGGATTGGAAGAAAATGTTTTTAGTATAAACACTTTAGGAGATCAGAATTATACAACAGTTGCCAATGGCGAAACTATCTTCTTATTGAACGATACGACTATTAATGCTAATAATTTGAATGTAGATAGTAGTATTCAAGTTGATTCTAATGTAATTAATCCTGTGTCTTTAACTATCAATGCTACGGGCAATGTCATCATAGTCGGTGAAACTGCCGATGTTAATACCTTTCCTGTTGGTATTGATTTGGCTTTACCTAATACTAGCGGTGATGTGACTATAAATGCAGGAGGCAATATTGATATTAATGGTTTTGTACAAACTACTTCTCAATTTAATGGTGTCTTTACTTTAGATGCAGGAGATGTGAGCCTTTCTAGTACTAACAATGGTAATGTATTCGTGGGTGCGATCGCAACTTCGGGAGTAAATACATCAGGGTTAGTAAGTTTAAGTGGAAATAATGTCTTAACAGGGGCAATTATTACTTCTTTGGCGGGGGTAGCCTCTGGAGAAGGAGGTACAATCAATCTCAATGGTACAAATAATTATGTATTAGGAGAAATACGGGGACAATCTCTCATTGTTGATGGTGATTTAGGTTTGAGTAATTTTACGGTTTTAAATGTACCAATTCCCACGGATGTACCTTTTTTAGCAGTTTCCAATATCACAACTACGGGAAATCAAACTTATAATGGCAATGTCTTTATTGACGATAACGTTGTATTTACGGGGGATAATACCAGTTTTAATGGTGGTGTCGATTCCTTTGATTTAAACATCAATATTACAGAAAATACCACTTCCACTGAAGTTATTAACGCCTTTTCTACGGGAATTCAAAACCGCCAAGGGGCAACACCTCAAAATGTTGGTATTAATAGTAATATAGTAAATCTAGGAGATGGTACAGGAGACGATCGCATCGGTGCAGTGGCAGGTTTAGGAAGTCTTATCGTTGAGAATGGACAAACTAACGTCAATATTAATACCCCAGCCGATGGAAATAGTATTAACACTATTGGGGATCAAGTCTATAATGACCCTGTAATTCTACAACGGGATACTGTAATTAACACTAATAATTTAGATGCTCTAGTTATTAAAGTGGCAGATGACTCACCTAATATAGCTTCATTAAGAATCAATGCCAATGATAGCGTAACAATTACGGGAGAAGAAAATAATCAAACTAATATCAAATTAGGTCTTTCCACCGCACGTATTGGGGGGCAACCTGCAGGGGATATTTCTGTTAACGCTTCAGGGAATATTGACATTGATGGTATAGTTAACACCACTGGCATTAATCAATTACCTCCGACTTTTGCGTCTGAAGCAGGAGATATTTCTATTACTTCCACTAACGGTGATGTAGTTATAGGTGCGATCGCATCTTATGGTACTGTTTCATCAGGTGCAGTAAACATCACAGGAAATAATGTAGATTTAGGATTTATTGTCAGTAACAAACCAGATATTACACCTCAGCCACTACCCGAAACTCTGGGAGGAATAATTACTATTGATGGCACAGCCATAACGATACGAGGAGAAGTGACGGGAGAATCTTTAACTACTAATGGGAATTTAACTTTAATTAATAATTCCAATCCTTTAATTATTCAAGGTCAATCTTTCTTTGGTGATTCTACTATTAAGACTATTGGAAATCAAGATTATAACGGCAATGTAACTCTAGCCGATAATCAAATCGCACTTTCGGGCAATAATATCGATTTTGCTAATGCGGTGAATAGTGAAACAGGAGAGAATAATAACTTAACGGTTACGGCAAATAGTGCTAGTTTTAATCAAGCCATAGGCAATAATCAACCATTAGGAGATTTAACTTTAAATGTATCGGGAGAAACTCAATTAAATTCAGTCAATACTAATAGTTTAACCACTGATGAGTCAGGTTTAACCCAGTTAAACGGGGATGTAACTACCACAGGAAATCAAACTTATGGAGATGAAGTAATAGTAGGAGATGCGATCGCACTTTCGGGTAATAATATCAATTTTGCTAATACAGTCAATAGTCAAACAGGAGAAAATAATAACTTAACCGTTACGGCTAATAATGTTAATTTTGGAGATGGCTTGGGCAGTGATTTAATTGGGGGAGTTGCCAGTTTAAATCGTTTAATTGTAACTAGCCCGATAACTAATATCAATATTAATACTCCTGCGAATAATAGCAGTATTCGTACCATAGAAGGGCAAACATATACAGGTAAGGTTAATACTTTACTTGACACAACCTTAACAAGTATAAGGGGAAATCTTAATTTTAATAATCTCGAAGCCTCTGATAATAGAGATTTAACCCTAGAGAGTTTTAGTAGTGTTAATTTTTTACCTAATAGTCAAATCATAGGTAACGGTGGCGATTTAACTATTCAAAATAACAGCGATCGCACTACTATTATAGATAACTCCATAAATAGAAGTGATTTACTATCTTTCAATATTCGTAATTTGGGACAAGTAGAAGGCTTTGAAAATATAATTATCGGTACAGAAAGAAGTGGTAGAATTGATGTTAACCAAGCTCTAGTAATTCGTGATCCTTTAACTCTCAGAGCTAGTGAAATTAACGTAAATGAGAACATTAATGGTAATGGTAACGCTTCTGTCACTATTGAAGGTTCAGGAACAACTACTACTTTAAATGCTAATATTACGACTCAGGGCAATGCTATCACTATCGATGATAATGTGATTTTGGGTGATGATATTATTCTTAGCACCAATTCGGCTCGTGGTTCAGCAGATATTGATATTTTCGGTACAATTGACGGGAATCACGATTTAACCCTCAATGCTAATGGTAGTAATATTTTCATAGAAGGTGCGATCGGCTCTTCTCAAATTCTCAATAATCTCGAAACTAATAGCAGTTTATTAATCCTTGATGGTAATTCTGTTTCTACTAATAATAGTCAAATTTTCAATAGTGACTTACAAATAGGAACAAATATTTCCTTTAATACCCCCGATTCTTTTCGTAGTGGAGACATTAACAGTGGTGGTAGTAGCCTGAATATTTCCGCTCAAACCATTACCACAGAAAATATCAACACTGAAGGAGGAGATGTAACCCTAAACGCTAACAGTGACATACAAGTTAGCACCATTAACACGTCAAACCCACAACAAGGAGGAGATGTGGAGATAACAACCCTTGGCAACTTTCAAGCCACAGGAATCGAAAGCGGTACAAGTATTAATACCAGTGGTGGAAGTGGCGGGGCTGTGACTATTGATTTATTTCCGGGGAATTTAGAAAATGAAATCAGAGAAGATAGTCGTTTACCCTTTATTATCGGTGATGCTAGTGAAAATGGTACGGCTGGACTTATTACTAATGGTCGATTTACCCTAGGGCGAGGAGAATATTTCATAACCACAACCGAAGGTAATTTAACCCTAAGACTTCTAAATAACTTACCCTCATTTATAAACAATACGCAAGTAGTTCAAGAAACTCCTATAACCCCAACTCCTGAAATTGCCCTTTCATCTCCCCCTATTCCCATTGCTACTATTGATCAAGCAAAAGAAATCTTAACCGCCATAGAAAGAGAAGCGGCGGAAAAACCTGCTTTAATTTATGTTAGTTTCACGCCAAAAGGTTATCAACCTCAAGATTTAGACGCAGAATTTGCTAGAAGAGAAGCCACCAACACTCAAGAATATAGTCGAGTCAATATTAATCAGGCTAGTTTACAACCTAGTCTTAATATACAACCAACAGATGAAGACCAATTAGATATATTAGTAGTCACCAAAGATGAAAAACCTTTAAGAATAGTCGTACCAGTTAACCGTAAACAAGTAGTTGAAACCGCAGGCAATTTATGGGCGACAACTTCCGATGTTTTTGCTCTTGATGATGGTTATAAGCCCTACGCTAGTGATATGTATGATTGGTTAATTAAACCTCTGGAAAAAGAATTAGAGGCGAGGGAAATTTCTAATCTTCTGTTTATTTTGCCAACGGATATGCGCTTTATTCCTGTTGCCGCTTTATATGATAAAGAAAATCAACAATTTTTAGTGGAAAGATATAGTAGCGGTTTAGCACCTAGTTTAAATCTGAATGATAACCGTTATCGCCCTATTAAAGATTTAAGTTTATTGGCAATGGGGGCATCAGAATTTGCTGATGATAGTGTTGTGCCTTTACCGGCCGCTCGTTTAGAATTGCCGAGTATTCGTAAGGTTTGGACAGGAGAAACCCCTGCAAATTATCAAGAATACCTCAATGAGAATTTTACTCTCGAACAAGTAAGAAGTAACTTAAATAGCCAAGCCTTTGGAATTGTTCATTTTGGTACCCATGGAGATTTTAACCCATCTGAAACAGATGACAGTTTTTTACAATTGTATGACTCTCGTTTAAATATTACGGAAATGCGTCGTTTGGGCTTGGATAATCCCTTAGTCGATTTAATGGTATTAAGTGCCTGTGAAACTGCTTTTGGTAATGAGATTGCAGAATTAGGATTTGCAGGTTTAGCGGTACAAGCAGGAGTTAAAACCGCATTGGGTAGCGTTTGGCAAGTCAGTGATACTGGTACACTTGCATTAATGACTGATTTCTATAGTAAATTAAAAAATACCACTACCAAAACAGAAGCCTTACGCCAAGCACAATTAGATATGTTGAAGGGCAAGGTTTATAAAACCAGTGATGGTAATACGATTGTTACTCCTAATTTAGATATTTCTTTAGAAGATTTACCTGATACTTCTCGTTTTCCCGAAGATTTTTCTCATCCCTTTTATTGGGCTCCTTTTACGATGATTGGTAATCCTTGGTAAAAGTAAATTAACAAACAATTAGTAATTAAATTATATTTTTCTGTTAGGTGTGTTGTGGTTTTCATGAGTGGAGAGGTTTGAGATGTTAAACTCTTGAATATTTTTATTTATTATCTACTACTTAAAAAAACCGAGCAATTTTGCTGATAACAAAAATTATTATTTTTTGTCAATTTTGTCGTTATAATCTAATCAAAATATCTTTTATACTTATTAAAAATCAATAAAAATTATGGATAAAGTTAATTTATTAAAGTTTTTTTTAACTCTTAATTCTATTCTATTATTGGGAGTATTTTTAGATAAAAATATAGCTTATGCTCAAGATTATCCTAATCATAATAGTTTTTACATTGCTCAAAGTTTAGAAGAAAAATTAAAAATTAGTGAGATAAAAGTCGTTAATAATACTATTTTTGAAGAAGAAATTAAAGGAATTATTGAACCTTATAAAAATAGTGATTTAACCCTAAAACAATTAGAAGATGTCAGTAATGAAATTACGGCTCTTTATCTCAACAATGGTTATATCACCACTAGGGCAGTTTTGGAAAATATTACTCCTGATAATGTAGCGATTATTCGAGTGGAAGAAGGACAAATAGAGGAAATTAATATTGAAGGGGCGCAAAGACTGGAAAATTACGTCAGAGAAAGAATTGGATTAGGTACACAAACTCCTCTTAATAGTGGTAAGTTAGAAGACCAATTGCGTTTATTAAAAGTTGATCCTTTAATCGATAATATAGAAGCTAGTTTGCGCAAGGGTAGTGGTGAAAGACAAAGTATTTTAGATATAAGGGTAACAGAAGCTAATCCCTTTTTTGGTACTGTGGGTATTGATAATTATTCTCCTCCAAGTATTGGCGGCACTCAAATGACGTTTAATTTGGGTTATGGAAATGTATTTGGTTTGGGGGATAGTTTTGCTGTTTCTTATCGCCCTCGTTTGGAGGATTGGACTGGTACATATAATCTTGATTTTAATTACTCTGTACCTCTTAACCCAATGAATGGTACTTTACAAGCAAGGGTGTCTCTTCAAGAAAATACTGTGGTAGAGGGAGATTTTCAGGAGTTAGACATTAGTGGTGAGAGTCAATTTTATGAAATTAGTTATCGTCAACCGATTTTACGTAATCCGAGAGAAGAATTTGCTCTATCTGTGGGTATGAGTTACCGTAATGGACAAACTTTTACTTTTCAAGGTCCTACTCCTTTCGGTTTTGGTCCTGATGAAGATGGTATTAGTCGCACTAATGTGGTTTCTTTTGGTCAAGATTATGTTAAACGTGAGCCAACGGGGGCTTGGGGGGTGCGATCGCAGTTTCGCTTAGGGGTAGGTTTATTAGATGTTACCACTTCGAGCCGACCAAATGATCCTGATGGTTATTTCTTTGCATGGTTAGGACAAGTACAAAGAGTACAATTAATTAACCCTGATAATTTATTAATTATTCAAGCAGATTTACAATTGAGTGACAGTCCTTTACTTCCTTCAGAGCAGTTTGTTATTGGTGGGGGGCAATCAGTGCGGGGTTATCGTCAAAACGTAAGGGCAGGGGATAATGGTTTTCGTTTTTCTATCGAAGATCGTATTACTCTTGTCAAAAATGATGAATTGCTTCCTGTGTTTCAATTAGCCCCATTTTTTGATATGGGTTCGGTGTGGAATGCCCCAGAAAATCCTAATTTTCAGGCTGATGAGCGGTTTATTGCAGCTTTGGGTTTAGGTTTGATTTGGCAACCGATAGATGGTTTAAATCTTCGTATTGATTATGCACCACCTTTAATTGATTTGGTAGATAGGGGTAATAATATTCAAGATGATGGTCTGTATTTTAGTTTGAAATATAATTTTTAATCTCAGATTTCTTAAGGGAGCGAGATGCTCCCACTAAAAACTTTTCAGCAACTATTTAATTCACTAATTTCTCAAAAATGCTCATTAATGATTCTGCATTTTCATTACTGTTTTTATAGATTTCCATAGATTCTTCTAGTTTTTCTTCTATTTCTTGGTTGCGATCTCCTATTTTTTCTTGATAATTATTCAAACATTCTAGGAGTTTTTCTTCTATTAAATTAAATAAATTTTGATACTCCTCGCTGATTTCCCCAGAATCTGAGCTATATAACGTCATTAAAGTTTCCGTGGCTTCTTCTATTATTTCCTGATTTTCTTCACTCACATCCATTATGGTTGAAAGAATGTTATCTAAAGTAGAGGGAATTTCTGCAATATTTTCTTCAATAAAGTTATTCAAATAGTCATCATAAAAACGAACAAAATTTTCTGATTCTTTATCTATAACTTCTTGATAATTACTTATAGCTCTTAATATAATTTCTTCAAGAAAACGGTGGGTATTAATCAGATTTTTTGTTAAAGAAGGTTCTATTTCTTTGACATTTTCATTAAATAAATTAACTGTTTCCTCAAATTCTTCTAACTCTTCAACAATATCTTGACCATTACTATTTATTTTTTCTGCTAGGTTAATAATATCTTCTTTAATTTCAACAGTTATCTCTTCATTTTCCGTAATAAAATCCTCTATTTTAACCTCTAAATCATCTAATTCCGTTAACATTTTTTCAACTTCATTAGTAAAATTATCTTCAAGATTCGTCATTTCATTAAGTAATGATTCCGTTGTTTCCGTCAAGTTATCCCAAATTTCTTCAATAGTGGTATCTGTTTCTGACAGAAATTCTCGCAAGTCTTCAATATTTTCATAAGTTTCTTGTTTTTCTGCCTCAAAATTCAGTAAACTCTCATGAATCGTTAAAACATAATCGGCGAATTTCAACATAATTATACTGACCGTTTTCGCAAATATATTTTCAGTATAATTTATTTATTAGACTTATTCATAAAATTGAGAAACAGGGTACAGGCAAAGGACAAAAGAGTTAATATAGATACTTTCTTAACAAGAATTGATTTTTATTTTAAATTTGATCGATGTTTATTAACATAAGACGATTCATAACTAATTGCTAATTGCTATTGCATCAAATATTTTGACTATTGCCACAACAAGTATCTATACCTAAACTTTGTAAGATAATATCACTTACTGCATTTGCGATCGCAAACTCACTATAAAAACTTTTCTGAAAATCAAAAGATTGCATTTCCGTAACAATAGCAATAACTAATGAACCAAGGTCATTTTCTCCCTCTAAACGATGGCGGATAAAAATTTGAGCGGCACGATTAGCAATGGTTTCATTAACTAACTCAGGGATGAATTCATTATCTAGCCATTGATGTAAAGATTTTTTTAACCAAGTGCGCTCTTGTTGTGGATTTTCCACAGGAGGTAAAACAATAGGTGGAATTGGTTGAGACATGATTAAATATTAGTATATGTTTCCTTCTTTAATAGAAATTATATACATTTGGTTGTGCACATGATCGATGTTCCCTCCATCATTCAGGGATATGCCCACGGTAATTTTTTAATGGCGGATGATAAACAACAACTAGGATGGTATTCTAGCAATCAAAGAGCCTTAATCCCTCTTGATAATCAATTTCGCTATCCCAAATCCTTACGGAGGGTAATCAATCAAAATCGCTTTTCCGTAGCCATTAATCAAGATTTTTTAGGAGTATGTTGTGGTTGTGCGCAAAGAGAAACCACATGGATTTCACCAGAATTAATTCAAATTTACCTAGAATTAAATAAAGCAGGATGGGCTTATAGCTTTGAAACTTGGCAAGATGGAAAACTGGCAGGGGGAATTCTCGGCATTGTAATTAGAGGGGCATTTATTGGAGAATCAATGTTTTATCATATACCAGATGCTTCAAAGGTAGCAATGGTAAAATTAGTGGAACATCTAAGACAAAGAAATTTTATTCTGTTTGATGCTCAGATGCAAAACCCTCATTTAGAAAGATTTGGTTCTTATATTATCGATAATCGTAAGTATATGGGTTTATTGGCAAAAGCCCTTGAAGCTAGTTGTGATTTTATCTAGTTCAGGGCTTAGGGTGTTGAGGAATTGGGGGAAGTAGGGGCTTAGGGTGTTGGGGTGTTAGGGAAAAACTAATAATTACCTTTGCCCTTACCCTTTGCCGTCACCTAAAGCAAAAGCTATCAACTAAATCATTACATTTGTTTATGGAAAGTACGGTTAATTACGTCTAATTGCTGTTCACGGGTTAGTTTAATGAAGTTAACAGCGTAACCTGACACACGAATGGTTAATTGAGGATATTGTTCAGGATGATCCATCGCATCAAGGAGAGTTTCTCGGTTAAATACGTTAACATTGATATGATGTCCTGTGTCGTGGAAATAACCATCTAACATCCCTGCAAGGTTATTGATTCTCGCTTCAGGAGTTTTACCCAATGCGTCGGGAATGATGGAGAAAGTATAGGAAATACCGTCTTGCGCATCTTCATAGGGTAACTTAGCAATGGAAGCCATAGATGCGATCGCACCTTTAGTATCTCTGCCGTGCATGGGATTCGCACCGGGGGCAAATGGTTCACCTGCTTTACGTCCATCGGGAGTGCTACCTGTTTTCTTGCCATAGACTACATTGGAAGTAATAGTCAAAATGGATTGAGTGGGAGTTGCATTACGATAGGCTTTGTTACGGCGCACTTTGTTCATAAAATCACTAACTAAGTTTACCGCAATCTCATCAGCGCGATCGTCGTTATTACCAAATTTGGGATAATCTCCCTCTACTTCATAATCTACCGCTAAACCTTGTTCATTACGAATTACTTTCACTCGACTATATTTAATAGCTGATAAAGCATCCGCTACCACAGACAAACCAGCCATACCACAAGCCATTGTCCGATAAACGTCACGGTCATGTAATGCCATTTCAATGCGTTCATAACTATACTTATCGTGCATATAGTGGATCACATTGAGGGTGTTAACGTAGAGTTTAGCTAACCATGTCACCAATAAATCAAACTTAGCGGTTACTTCCTCATAATCAAGGTAATCGCCTGTTATGGGTGCATAGGGTGGTGCAACCTGCATTCCCGTGTTTTCATCTTTACCGCCATTGATAGCATAAAGTAAGGCTTTGGCTAGATTTACCCGTGCTCCGAAAAACTGCATCTGTTTACCGATTTTCATAGCCGAAACGCAACAAGCAATACCATAATCATCCCCGTATTCAGGGCGCATCAAATCATCATTTTCGTATTGAATAGAACTAGAGTCAATGGAAACTTTAGCACAATAACGTTTAAATGCGATGGGTAATTTTTCTGACCATAAAACCGTTAAATTCGGTTCAGGGGCAGGACCTAAATTATACAATGTATGCAAGAAACGGAAACTGTTTTTAGTAACTAAAGGACGACCATCTTCACCCATACCGCCAATTACTTCCGTAACCCAAACTGGATCTCCAGAGAAAAGCTGATTGTATTCTGGTGCGCGTAGAAAACGAACCATACGCAATTTGATTACAAATTGATCGATCAATTCTTGGGCTTCAGTTTCAGTTATTAAGCCTTTTGCCAAATCTCTGACTATGTAAATATCAAGGAAAGTAGAAGTACGACCGAGAGACATCGCCGCACCATTTTGTTCCTTAATCGCCGCTAAATAGCCAAAATAAGTCCATTGGATAGCTTCTTGGGCGGTAGTAGCAGGTTTAGAGATGTCAAAACCGTAGCTTTGTGCCATTTCCTTCAATTCATTTAAGGCTTTAATCTGCTCAGTAATTTCCTCTCTTAAACGAATGGTATCTTCATCCATGAAATCATATTCGAGGGAAACTAATTGACTTTGTTTATCTTGAATCAGCAAATCAACGCCATATAAAGCCACTCGACGATAATCACCGATAATCCTTCCTCTACCATAAGCATCAGGCAAACCAGTTATAATTCCTGATTTACGGGCTTTTCTCATTTCGGTAGTGTAAGCAGAAAAGACACCATCATTATGGGTTTTACGATACTTAGTGAATATATCACGGGTTTCGGGATCAATATCATAACCATAGGCTTTTAATGAACCTTCTACGACTCTGATGCCACCAAAGGGCATAATAGACCGTTTCAAAGGTTTATCGGTTTGTAAACCAACGATTTTTTCTAAATCTTTATTGACATAACCTGCAGGATAGGCGGTGATAGTGGAGGGGATTTTGGTTTCTGTGTCTAAAATACCTTTTTCCCGCTCTTCTTTCATCAATAGTTTTACTTCTGTCCAAAGGTTATTAGTGCAGGGTGTCGCATCTGTTAAAAAAGATTCATCGCCAGTGTAGGGAGTATAGTTTTTCTGAATAAAATCTCGAACATTAACTTCTTTTGTCCATTTACCCGTTTTGAATCCTTGCCAGGGTTGAGTTAAAAATTCTTCTCTAGCGTGGTCTGTAGGTTTGTCTGTAAGGTGAACCATACTTTTTTACCTCGCAAAATATTTGGTTAATAATTTATGTTTCCTTACTTATTATTATAAACTATATTTGCTTATTAACTCATCAAAAAAAATCTTTTTATTTGTGAAAGATTATATTTATTTAACAGAAAAAATGCTGAAATTAATAAGTCTGTTATATTTTTTTACATATTATTTCTCTGTAGTAAAAATTCTCTTTATTCTGTTGAAATAGTTGCTATAGGATAGTTTATCTTGATTCAGATCTCTGACGGTTATATTTTTCTCTTATATTATTCAATTATTCTTAACAAGAATAAAAAATATAATATGTTTTTTTCTATACAATTTTCTAGGTTCAATTACAAATTAATAACAGCTAAGTAACTATATTTCTTTAATATTTTTTTAGATTATTGCTAAAACTTTATAAAAGTTAATATTTTTTCAATATTGTAAATTTTTCTCAATATTTTCTCATTTTTTATCTTTTCATTGATTAATAGATTCGGAGAGTATAAACAAGGGGCTTAAACCCCCTGCCTACACCAGGGCTGTTTCATTCTAAAATTTTTTGGTTAAGGCAGGAAATATCTGAGTTCGGAGTTCGGAGTTCGGAGTTAAAAGTAATAATTATTGACAAAAAAGCTGAATAAATTGATTTTAAATGAGTTTTTCCTAAATTTAATAATTTTTTATTCCAAAATTGGCTCGATGATAACTCGAGGGCGCTTTATTTTTCGATACTTTTTTCATCGAACTCAGGTAGGGAATAGGCACTCTTGCAATAGTTTTTAATGGTTTATGGTTATAAATTGATAATCTCAACATTTTTAACTACTTCTTAATCCTCAAAGCTCTAAAACCCTATATTCTTTTACTGGCAATAGTTTTAGCGTTTTTGTATTTCTACTTTGAAACAGCCCTGCTGCCTACACCACTAACCAATCAGCAAAGATGGAGTTAAGTTGTCATTTTGATCAAAATAAACCTCTTGCCAAATGGAAATTAAAATCAACTTTGGGCATTGTTAGAGTGAGAGTTTGCACCCCCGGCTCTTACACTGCCTTCGGTCGTGAACGGGGTTTTTAATTCTTAATTCTTAATTATCAACTATTTAACTTTACCTTTTGCCCTTTGCCTTTTGCCCCTTGCCCCTTGAGCTTTTCGCCATCACTGATAGATGAAAATTTATCCCGAACTCAGGTAATATTAATAGTCAGGTTTAAGAAAACCATTCTGAGCCGATTCCCCTTGCCATCATGGAAGCCATTAAGGGAATTAAAGTAAATCCTACTAACTCAAAGGCAATAATTCCTTTTAATATTTTATATTTGTTAAGACTTATTTCGGGGGCTTTATCTTCTAGTAAAGATTTAACCCAAAGGATAAAAGAGATGGTGGGGTATAAAGATACTGTACCAACAATGAAATAAAGGGCTATTTTTGCCCAAAATACGGGTTGGTGCATATAGTAAGCGGTATCTTTCGCAAAATATAAAACTCTTAAGATTCCAGTGATTAAGATGACTACTGCGGCCGCACCATAGGCACTGTCTGCCCAAACTATACGCCATGCTTCTTTCGTGGTTAATTTTTCTTTGAGGGTCAAAAATTCGATCGCCAAGGATGCAAAAATAACTCCGATACTTAAATAGTGAAAATAGGCTGTAATGGCACTAGCCCACATAATTAACTCCTTATTAATGATTTACAAGAATAACAGTTTTAATTTTATCCCAGTATCGTTGTCCTTTTTTATGTTTGTTAGGACTAACTAATCTTTTCTCCACTGAGAATAAAAATAGGTGCGATCGCAGCAAAAACTTGACTTAATCCTCTTTTTTCTAATCTATTAATAGAAGATTGAACTACCTCAATATTACAAGCCCTTAATTCGGCTAATCCCTCAGAAATTTGATAAAGGTTTTCTAAATTACTCGCCGTTGCCACTAATCTTCCTGCTTCAGGTAAATAGCCCCAACAAGAAGTTAAAATATTTTTGATTGATTTGCCACCACCAATACAGATGCGATCGGGTTTTTTTGGTAAGGTATCGAAACAATCTGGAGCATTTCCTTCCACTACTTCCACATTTTCTACCTCAAAACGCCGACAATTTTGCCGTATTAAACCTGCTACTTCTGGGTCTCTTTCTATGGCGATAATTTTTGTATTTGGGCATAACAAGCCTATTTCAATGGAAATTGTCCCCGTACCTGCACCTATATCCCAAATAACTGATTTTTCTTCTAATCTTAACCCAGATAAAATTAGTAATCTTACCTCTCTTTTTGTCATAGGAATACCGGGGAGGCGATCGAATAATTCATCTGGAATACCGGGAGTTTTATATTGCCACATATTGTTGAATAACCTCAGTTCGACATTAGTAATTGTGGATTTGCTTAGGTTTTAGGCTGTAGTTTAGGCAGAGCAAAGAGGAAATAAGTAAGGACAAAAGAGGATGGGGAGAGAGGGAGACGAGTTTAGAGTAGAGGGAGAAATAAATTCTTAAGGAGTAACTGTTTCAACCTTTATCTTTTCGACTTTTGTGTCCAAACACCAGAAATAAGAATAAAGCACATCAGAAAATAGATAGTTGTTACAACTCCATTTAAGTATAGTAAACGCACCGCCCAAATATCAGAAGTGATATTGCCTCCGACCCATAAACTACCATAAACCATCAGCCAAACTAATCCCCACCTTAAAGATAAACGAGCGGTTTTTCTTTCTTTCTGCTCTAAATTAGATTTATAGTTTAAATTGACTAAAGACCAAATAGGTCCCAATAATGGCATTAGATAAAGAGATAGTTGAAATTTGTCTAATTTATCTTGAGGATCTTCTTTCATAGATTAGTTAAAATGATGGAATCTATAGGGTTAAGGGGAAACATCAAGATTGAAAACAAAATTTAAACAGGAATATCTAAAATCTTTTCAATGCCCTTTGCATTTCTCTTTGATCTTCCCTACGTTTAATGGTTTCTCTTTTATCATGAAGTTTTTTCCCTTTACCTAGCCCTAAACTAACTTTAACCCATTCTCCTCTTAAATACATCTTTAACGGAACTAAAGTTAAACCTTTCTCCTGTAATGCACCAATTAGCTTATTAATTTCTTTTTTGTGTAATAATAATTTGCGATCGCGCTTTGGTTCATGATTAAAGTATTTACCAGTGGTATCATAAGGGGAAATATGCACATTAGTTAACCATGCCTCCCCATTGCGAATTAAAGCATAACCATCTCTCAAATTGACTCTTCCCGCTCTAATAGACTTAACTTCCGTACCCACTAATTGAACCCCAGCCTCATAAGTCTCTAAAATCTCATATAAATATCTTGCCTGACGATTATCACTAATTATCTTCACTTTGTCACTCATTTAATAACCTTCTATCACATCTTTTTATCGACAATCCTTTCATTCTAACAAAATTGGCAAAACCTTGAACCTAGAACCAATTGCAATATTAAGTGTAATAGGGAGATAAAGTTTTATCATTCTGGGTTTTGCTACACAGCACACACTCGACGATAGAGGCTTTCCTTAGTAGTTTTAATACATATTTATTCATCTAATACGCCAAAGGGTTTAGCATCAGAAGTATCATAAATCTCCACTGAATCTCCACGACGGAGCATCCGTTTTTTCAGATGTGGAAACTCCGCAACTTCTACTTCCAAATTTTCTCCCCCCACTAAATACACTAAATCTTCATCCCCTATATTTCTGAGATGATGAGCGACAGAAGGAGTAGGGAATCCCATAAAATCTCCTGAACCCACTTCAAATTCCTCGCCGTCAATTTCTGCAATACCCCTACCTGATAAAATATAAATCCATTCTTCCTCCCGATAGTGGGAATGATAAACAAAAGACTCCTTACCGGGGGCAATCCTCGCAAAATTAACTCCAGTACGCTTTAATCCAACTGTACGTCCAAGATAGACTCCAGAGATTTCAGATTTTGAGTTCCAAGGGTGAGAAAAAGTTTGGATACTGTCTGCAATTTCTTTTGCCCGTAAAATAAAAGTTTTTTTGCCTTCCATAGTGTTCTAAGGTTTTTGACTTTTGTTTTTTAATTTAATAGTAAGCATCAACTCATAACTTGACAACTAAGACCACTTTAACATCAGCTTAATTCAGCAATGCCAGTATTCAAGAGTTTGGAGATGCCCGACACAAAAAATCTGTAGAAGATGCTCATGCCAAAATCCCAAAACTTGTACGAAAGTTAAAAAAAGTCGGAGATAAAGAATAAAAATACTAGCAAAAAAGATAATTGACCTCATTTTTGATTTTTATGTAGAGCAGTCTAGCAAGAAGCAGAAATACCAAATTTTTCTGTTAACTATTTTTTGCTCTATTATTAGGGGTAATATGTTCTAATTTACCATCTCCATAAGAGTGCTGAACTTCAGAAATAACAACATGAAATCCTTTATACCATTTAGTGTATTGACGTTTAGCTTCAATGTGTTTTGGATGTCTGGAAAATTCTTTGAGTGCGTCCATATTTTCCCAATAATATATAGCATTCTTTCTTTTTCCATCAACAGACTCCCATGATTCTCTTCCTAGAAAGCCATTCACTGATGCGGCCGCTTCATGTATTTGATTGTCCAAAAAATAAAACTGTTCATCATATTCTCCGGGTTCAAAAATAAATGCACTTGAATACATGACTTTATCTTTTGCTTTAACTATTAAACCATAATTTTATCTCAAGATAGTTGAGTTATTATTTTAATCATCTTAGGTGCGATCGAGCATTGACTAAGTTTGTTGTTTATTTTGTTTTTGTATCAAAAGTAGTAGGATTATGTACTTTGTGCAAGATAGCACAAGATCAGATATGTTATGATACATCAAATTATTATGATTGTGTACTACTGTCTCCTTATAATTTTCATTTCTTTATCGGTAAGCCCGTATATAATGAGCTACCCTATTATCAATAATCTGCTTTCCACTGCTCTACGTATTGAATAAGAGATAAAACGAATTTGCCCTAAGCTCCATGACATATCCTAAATAAATTAAGTTATGTTAAGATTTGTTAAGTAAGGGTATATTCGAATAAACTCAACTATGGGGCATAAAGAGAAAGTTATTGTTGTCGGTGCAGGAATTGGAGGATTAACCGCAGGTGCATTACTAGCTCGTTATGGTTATGACGTAACTATTTATGATCAAGCCATTGTTTCTGGTGGTTGTGCCTCTACTTTTAAGCGTAAAGGTTTTATCTTTGATGTGGGGGCGACTCAAGTAGCGGGTTTAGAAGCAGGGGGAATTCATCATCGAGTGTTTCAAGAGTTGGGAGTAGATTTACCCTTCGCTACAAATTGCGATCCTGCCTGTGCTGTTTTTTTACCCCAAGAGAAACAACCGATTATGGTATGGAGAAATCAGGAGAAGTGGAAGATGGAAAGAGAAGGGCATTTTCCTGATAGTGGAAGATTTTGGGAGTTAATGAGAATTTTGTTTGAAGCTAGTTGGCGTTTTCAAGCCCGTGATCCTATTTTACCTCCTCGCAGTCTCTGGGATTTAGCTCAATTATTACAAGCGATAAGATTAGATACTTTTATCACTGCACCTTTTACTTTTATGACGGTAGCTGATGCTTTAAGATTACTGGGTTTAGCCCATGATAAAAGGTTAAAAACTTTCCTTGATATGCAGTTAAAGTTATATTCTCAAGTGGATACAGAGGAAACGGCTTTATTGTATGCGGCTACTGCTTTATCTGTTTCTCAAGAGCCTCAAGGATTATACCATCTTCAGGGTAGTATGCAAGTGTTGTGCGATCGCCTCGAAGAAGGTTTAAATAAACATGGCGGAAAACTGCTAATGAGGCACAAAGTGGATAAAATTCATACGGAAAGAGGTAAAGCGGTGGGAATAAGGGTAAAAAATCTCAAGACTGGGGAAATAAAAGAAGAAAAAGCAGATTATGTCATCGGTAATGTCACAGTAAATAACTTAGTAACAATGACAGAAAATATTTCCCGTGGTTATGCCCAAAGGGTGAAAAAATTACCTCCTGCATCTGGTGCTTTTGTGGTGTATTTGGGAGTTGATGAGTCCGCCATTCCTTCTAATTGCCCTCCCCATTTACAGTTTTTATATGATTATGAAGGGGAAATCGGGGAAATTAATTCTTTGTTTGTCTCTGTCAGTAAACCCGGAGATGGTAGAGCCCCTGAAGGCAAAGCAACCATTATCGCTTCTTCTTTTACCGATGTTAATCGTTGGTGGAATATTTCTCAAGCAGAATATCAAGCTCTCAAACTTAATTATACTCAAGATGCGATCGCACGTTTGGCAGAATATTTTAATCTTACTCCCGAAACCATTATTCATCAAGAAAGTGCAACTCCCGTAACTTTTGCTAATTATACAGCTAGAGAAAAAGGAATTGTTGGCGGAATTGGTCAAAGAATCAATACTTTTGGCCCCTTTGGCTTTGCTAATCGCACCCCTATTAAAAACCTTTGGTTAGTAGGAGACTCAACCCATCCGGGAGAAGGCACAGCAGGAGTTAGTTATTCGGCTCTAACGGTAGTTAAATCAATTATGAAATTTTAAGTATTTTATCTCAGTTATTTAGCAAGAATAATTGATTATTTCAAGATTCTTTATTATTACTTAAAATCTACAAGACAAAAATTCCCCTAATCTCTTAACACCCCAAGATTTTAAACAACTTACTTTGAAACAGCCCTGCAATAAAAAAGGGGGCTTAACCCCCAATTAATCATCGAATTGTCAAAACATTGATTAGACTTGAGCAACTTCTTCTTCTGTGGAGAAAGTAGCACTACCAGTTAACTTTTCGTAGGTTTCACGCATTTTTAAACCAACCAAAACTTGGAATAAACCAGTACCATTATTAGAACCGGGATAGTCTTTATGTTTTAATAGTAGTTCTGTCATTTCACCGTAGTATTTAGTACCTGTTCTGCTTAAATGACTTTCAACATAAATAATTTCTTCGAGATTATCAAATTGACCATCAATCTCTAAAATAGAAACTTCATTACCCATGTAGTTATCAGGACCATAATACATCTTCAATCCGGGATAAGCACAGGTTAATTTACGTCCGCAGGGGCGCCAATCAATGGTTGAACCTTCATCGAATAAATAAGTAGGCTCGAAGTGTTCAATACCTTCTTTTTCAATTAAACGTACTCGTAAAATCTTACCTTCTTTCTCTTCAATTAACTGAGTTGGTAACACCTGAATAACGATGTCTGCATATTGTTTTTGAGGTTCAATATAGGCAGTAAAGTCAGGTTTTCTAGCATTAATGGAAGCCAAAACATCTTCATAAGTATGACCTCTTTCAGCCATATCACGCTGAATTTTCCATTGGATTTTAACTTCTTCACTGATGTCTAAATATACACCGAAGTCAACTAAATCTCTGACTCTCTCATCATAGAAAGGATGTAAACCTTCAATTACAATTACCTTGTTAGGTTCAATTCTTTCGGGAGGATCAATTTCTCCAGTTTCATGATTATAAATAGGTTTATCAATAGCTTGACCATTTTTTAAAGCGGCAATTTGTTCTGCCATAAGATCAAAGTTATTCGCTTTTGGATCAAGTGCAGTAACACCTGCTTCTTTTCTCCCTTTACGATCTAAACTATGGTAGTCGTCAAGACAGATAACGGTCATAAATTCTTTTCCGAATAAATCTTCTAAACGACGTAAAAAAGTGGATTTACCGCAACCAGAGTCACCAGCAACTCCGATAATAACTACTCTATCTTGAGTCATATTTTCCTCTTATATGTGAAACTAATTTTACTTATATCAGTAATCTTGCTATTGTTTGTTATCTTATCAGTCAACTGCACACCTTACCATAGTTAATTAATTTAATTCCTATTTTCGACAACTCATAATTGATGGTGAATTGGTAGTTTTAGGCTAATTGATGTCTATGGCTACCCTGATTATTGATGAAGAGGGGGTGCAGGGTGCACCCGGAAATGAGAAATGAGGAATAACTATATTATTAATTATTCCTTGTAATTTTGTCAATGAGTAGGGTGTTTGGGGCAGGGTAGGGAAGACGAGAGTTCGCTGCGCTCGTTCCGCAAAGCGGTACGGGGTTCGGGGTTCTGAGTTCGGAGAGTTTGCACCGAAGGCTCTTACACTCCCTTCAGTCGTGAACGGGGTTTTTAATTCTTAATTATCAACTATCTACCTTTGCCCCTTGCCCTTTTAACTTTGCCCTTTTATCGTTTACGACATTGCGGACTCATCTAAGGGTAAAACCCCACGATTATTTAATACTTCTTGTAATTGTTCTTCATCATCTTTACTGAGAGAAGTACGAAGAATCTTGCCACCATATTTACTTACTTCATCTAAAACCTTATCTGGAGTGACTTTTTTTATCAAGATAAATAATGCAGAGGTATCGGGGCATAAAGTTTCCCCTAATTCACGCATAAATTCATCATCTACACCAATGTCACTCAATGCACCACCGATCGCACCTGTTGCCGCACCTACCGCCGCACCAAATAAAGGCACTAAGAATAATGTTCCAATTAATAAACCCCAAAAACCTCCACTGGTTGCCCCTGCGGCGGTTAAGTTAATGGCTTGTTTAAGTTTGACTTTTCCTTCTGCATTTTTGACTACTACTGCCGCATCCTCTAATTCGATTAAATGTTCTCTTTGTAGTTTTGCGAGGGTTAGTCTTACTTCTTCTGCCTTGAATATATCATCATAGGCGATCGCAATTAAATGACTCATAATACTTTTTTATGTGAGTATAGTTTTGACTAGATTTAATGTAACAATTATTACTATCGTTAGATCTAAAATTTTTTGGAAGACTTACATTTGCGGTTGTAAATTAGTCTTTAATTCACGGGCTTTATAAAAGGTTTCTAAGCTATGGGTATCCCCTACAAAGCGCCAATGCCAAGGCTCATAACTAATTCCTTGTAAATTATCTTCAGGAAAAGATAACTCAAAGCTATATTTCGCCGCATTAGCTTCTAACCAACGAAAAGCGGCTGTTTGTTCAAAATTAGTGTTTAGATTTGTTGCAGGAGCATTTCCATCTCCAATATCTACCGCATAACCAGTATGATGTTCACTATAACCCGGAGGCGCACTTACTTCGGCCCGTTTTGAGGTTTCCTGTTTTCTTTGTTCTTTGATATTGAAAAATAGATATTCTTGCTCATCAATGGTTCTGAATCCTGAAATAGCTACCAAGATAATACCATTTCTCCTCGCATCAGACTGCATTTGTAAAAATTTCTCTGCGGCTTTTGCTCTCAACTTGATTCTACCATCGGCTGTAATAGATTTTAACTCGCTCACAGGTGCTTGTTTATAGCCTAAATGTCCGAGGATGTTTTCTGGTATTTTAACCGTATCTGACGAAGAAGGATTATTTTCAGTAGTGGCTATATTTTCTGGGATTGTTTCTGAGGCGGTTACTGACGGGGTATCTTGTTGCTGAGATTGAGATGATTGAGTTTGAGAAAATAACCAAAAAAGAGACATGGTAATGATTGCACTTCCCAAAACCAAGAAAATACTAAATGGGAAAGGCTTATTCTGAGGCGTAGTATTAATTTTTCTTTGGGCAACGGGTATCTCATCCATAAAAGACACTGAGGGTTATTTGTTGATAATTTTTAATTTTACACCATTATAATATATCAGTTTTAGTATTAATTGTTAGCTTAATATCTTGTTTTAAATTAATCTTATTTTTATTTTTTTTGATATATTTAAGTTTATACTAAAGATAGTAAAAATATTGATAAAATTACCATAAATCATGAGTTATAATGTAGAAAATTCTGTACTAGAAAGATATGAGTTAGGAGCAAAAGAACATCAACCTAGTTTATGCTGTCCAACAGATTATGATCAATCTTATTTAGCTGTTATTCCTGAAGAAATTATCACGAAAGATTATGGGTGTGGCGATCCTACTCGTTATGTTAATTTAGGAGAAACGGTTTTAGATTTAGGTTCAGGAGCAGGGAAAAACTGTTATATTATCGCTCAGAAAGTAGGAAAAAATGGACGAGTAATCGGGGTAGATTTTAATGATGAGATGTTAAGTTTAGCTCAAAAATATCAATCAGAAATAGCTCATAAAATTGGCTATAATAATACTGCTTTTATGAAAGGAAAAATTCAAGATTTACAGTTACCTTTAAACAAAATTGAATCTTATTTAAACCTTCATCCTATTCAGAATTTATCACAATTAAGAAACTTTGAAGCAGAGTGCGATCGCCTCCGTCAAGAAGAAACTTTAATTAAAGATAATTCTATTGATGTTGTGATTTCTAACTGTGTTTTAAATTTGGTCAAAACAGAAGATAAAAAACAATTGTTTGCAGAAATTTATCGAGTGTTAAAAAAAGGTGGTAGAGCAGTTATTTCAGATATAGTTTGTGATGAAGATTTGCCTCCAGAAATTATCAATGATCCTGAATTATGGAGTGGATGTATTGCTGGTGCTTTTAGAGAAGATTTATTTTTAGAAATGTTTGCAGAAGCAGGATTTTATGGCATCGAAATACTAACAAGACAAGATTCTCCTTGGCAAGTAATTAATGGCATCGAATTTCGCTCATTAACAGTTAGAGCTTATAAAGGTAAAGAGGGAGAGTGTTTAGAAAGAAATCAAGCAATTATTTATAAAGGTCCTTGGAAAAAAGTTGAAGACGATGATGGACATACTTTTTACAGAGGAGAAAGAATGGCGGTTTGTGATAAAACTTTTCAGATTATGACCCAAGAAAATAGTCCTTATTCTTCATCCATAATAGGTATTAATCCTTTAGAAGAAATTTCTTTAGAAAAGGCTCAAAATTTTAATTGTAATAGTGATATTAAACGTGATCCCAAAATAACTAAAGGAAGTTTTTATCAAGAAAATAAAATTATTAATAAAAAGCAAAGTTGTTGCTAATATTAAACCTTAAATTACTTGAGTTCAGAGCAAAAATTTAGGGATATGAATAAAACCTGTAATTTCTTTTATGCTGAATCAATGGATAGTCAATTTTCCAACTTGAAGTATTAGTTACTGACTTCCACGACCTAGAGGTTGAATATATTCAACCCCTACCCACTTTTAAAAATCCCCTAACACCATCAGACACTCCCAACTCAGGTATTAATTTATTGCTGAGTTCTCATTTGTGCTGTTTTTAAGCTCAATTGTAATTGTTGTTGATTACGAATGACGGTAAAACGAAGACTTTGATTAATACTGGTGTTTTCTACCAATTTTTGTAATTGGTTAGCATCTTTGATGGCTTGATTATCCACTTTGATGATGACATCTCCTCGACGCATTCCTCCAGCTTCTGCAGGGGTGTTTGGTAGAACTCTCATGACTAAAACTCCTTCTACTTCGGGAATTAAAAAAGTCGTATTGGGATCTTGATTATTTTTTCTGGCTAATTCTGGGGTAATATTTACCATCTGAATACCGACATAAGGATGAGGTACTTCTTTTCCTGCCACTAATGTTCCCTGTAACTGTTTAGCCTTATTAATGGGGATGGCAAATCCAATTCCCATGGCATCAGCACGAATAGCTGTGTTAATACCTATGACTTCTCCTTGGGCATTTAAAAGGGGGCCTCCTGAATTACCGGGGTTAATGGCGGCATCGGTTTGCAAGAAATCAATTCTTTTATCGAGAATACCCACTTCTGAAGAAGGACGATTTAAGGTACTAATAATCCCTAAAGTTACGGTATTATCCAAACCAACAGGGTTTCCAACTGCGATCGCCCAATCTCCTACTTTAACTTGATCAGAATTACCTAAAGATGCTACAGGTAAACTTTGCCCTTGAGAATTAATTTTTACCACCGCTAAATCTGTTACCTCATCAGCACCTTTAACTTCTCCTTGAAAACTGCGCCCATCTTTGAGAGTGACTGTGACCCTATCTGCTCCACTTACCACATGAGCATTAGTCAAAATTACTCCATTATTATCAATGATAAAGCCAGAACCTAATCCCGTCACAACTCTTTCTCTGGGAACGGTATTACGAAATTGATCGCCGAAAAATTGACGGAAAAAGGGATCATCGAAAAAAGGATCAAACGACCTTGTTACTGTTTTTTCTGTATCGATACGTACGACTGAATTACCTGTTTTTTCTACTGCTCGTGCTACAAAACTATCTTCTGTGATGGTGGTAGGAATTTGTGCAACTATTCCATCGTTAACCAACGTTTGGGCACTTAAATGACTCATTCCTGAAAATGTCAGAGCAACTCCCACGATAATAGCTGTTAAATGGGAGGCAAATTGACCAATAGACTTAGAAATTCTCATAAATTTATACAAGATACAATGATATTTATATTTTTTCTTATCAAGAGACGTAAAGGAATAAGATAATGGTTTCCTTGTTTATAATCTTTATTTTTTATTGTAAAAGGAAGAGCTTTTTCTTTGGGTTGTTCAATTGTAGTGTTTTCCCCAAAAAGATGATAGATGCGATCGCACAACCTCACTTCGTGGTCGCACTCTTGGCATTTGGCACGACATTTAATGATAAATAATAGTGGGAATTAAAGGAAAACTATGATAAATTAAGTCAATTTTTTTGGTAATTTAGTAACTTTAATTAACTTTTCTATTTATTTTGGTTATATTCTCCTTCTCTTAACCTCCTAATTTTTCTTCGTGTCGAACTCAGGTTATTATTGATTAATTTGAGAAGATTTATTTTTGAATTGTCTAAAATTAAGCATGGTACAAATAAAAAAATTATTGAAGTATATCGGTTTAGGATTAATTTGTTGCAGTTTGATAATTGCGTGTAGTGGAAATCCTAGTAATCAGAATACTTCCAATGGTTCAGCCTCGGAGAATGGTAGAATTAGTATCGGTACAACCTTAAAAGCGAGAACTTTAGACCCTGCAGACAGTTATGAAACAGCAGGATTAAATCTTATTTACAATATAGCGGAGAGTCTTTACACATATAAACTAGGGACGACAGAATTAGTACCCTTGTTAGCTGAAGCTATGCCTACTATTAGCGACGATGGTTTAGTTTATAAAATTCCCTTGAGACAGGGCGTTACATTCCACGACGACACGCCTTTTAATGCAGAGGGCATGAAATTTTCTTTAGATAGGTTTATGCAAAATGGTGGTAAACCATCATTTCTATTGAGTGATACTATCAGAGAAATTCAAGTAACGGGAGAGTATGAATTAACAATTACTCTTTATAAACCTTTTTCTGCTTTCACTGCTTTGTTAGCATTTCCCGGGGCGTGTGCTGTTTCCCCCCAAAATTATACCATTGGTGAAGGGGAATTTAAGCCTAGCGAATTAATTGGTACTGGCCCCTATAAATTAAGTGCTTTTAATAGCGATTCTGTCAGTTTGGAAATATTTGAGAATTATTGGGGAGAAAAACCTGTTAATAAGGGTATTGATATTCAAATTTATGCGGGAAATTCTGCCAATTTATACAATAGCTTTTTAACTAATGCCATTGATGTGGCTTATCAAACTTTTGCTCCTGAACAAATTACCACTTTGTTAAAAGAGTCCGAAAATGGTGCTTTTAATGTGATTGAAGGTTCTGGTACTGTGGTAAGTTATATGGTATTAAATCGTAATCAACCTCCTTTAGATCAGTTAAACGTTAGAAAAGCGATCGCACTTTTAATGAATCGTAGTTTAATGATTGAAAGGGTTTTACAGGGACAATCTGAACCTTTATATAGTTTAATCCCTACGGTATTTGACTCTTATCAACCTGTTTTTCAGACAGAGAATGAAAATGATAATATTCAACAGGCTAAACAATTATTAACAGAGGCAGGTTATTCTCCATCAAATCCTGCAGTTGTTGAAGTTTGGTATCCTTCTGCGTCTAAAACCCGTAGTGGGGTTGCTTCTACCTTAAAAGCGATCGCAGACCAACAATTAGAGGGTATAATCCAGTTTGTACCTAGTGGGGTAGAAAGTGCTACTGCTTTTAGTAATCTTGGCAAAGGGATTTATTCCAGTTTTTTAGGTGACTGGTATCCTGATTTTCTCGATGCAGATAACTATATCCAACCTTTTTTGCAATGTGTGCAAGGTAATGAAACAGAAGGATGTTTGGAAGGAGGAGCGCAAACTCAAGGCTCTTTTTTCTACAGTGAGAAAATGAATGAATTAATTGATCAACAAAGGCAAGAAGAGGATTTAGCTAAAAGAAAGGCAATATTTGCCGAAATTCAGAATATTTTAGCGGAGGAAATTCCTTATATACCCCTTTGGCAAAATAAAGATTATGCTTTTTTCCATAGCAATATTGAAGGGGTGAAAATTAATCCTAGTCAACAGTTTCCTTTTTGGACAATTAAAAATAATTAACTTCAGCTCTTAAAATATCGGATAAGGGCAGGTTTCGGGTTTTAGGTGGCAGGTTTGTTCGGGGAAAGATAAGTTATAATATTTCAAAATTAACAGCAGTTATAGGCTTTATTTTCTATTAACTTATCATCAACACTACAACCACCTAGAAGAAGCAAAAAGTAAAACATTTAAAAGAATCTAATGAATAACTCAATTACCACAGAAGATTATAAAAAAAAGATGCAACGCCGTAAAGAAATTCAAGATAAACGGTTAGCAAATATGAAATCAGAAAAAGGTTTAATTATTGTCAATACAGGAGATGGAAAAGGAAAAACAACGGCGGCTTTGGGTATGGTAATGCGCAGTTTAGGTCATGGTTATAAGGTTGCTATTATACAGTTTATTAAAGGAGCGTGGGAACCTGCCGAGAAAGAAGTATTAGAAAAATGGTCTGGGCAATTAGAGTTTTATGCTATGGGAGAAGGCTTTACATGGGAAACTCAAGATCGAGAAAAAGATATTTTTATGGCAAATAAAGCATGGGAAAAAGCTATAGAATTTATCTTAAATCCTGACTATAAATTAGTATTATTAGATGAGATTAATATTGCTCTAAAATTAGATTAT
Source organism: Cyanobacterium sp. Dongsha4 (assembly GCF_036345015.1). Taxonomy (NCBI): domain Bacteria; kingdom Bacillati; phylum Cyanobacteriota; class Cyanophyceae; order Chroococcales; family Geminocystaceae; genus Cyanobacterium; species Cyanobacterium sp. DS4. Next base: position 4,139,007 of record NZ_CP084098.1, read on the forward strand.
TTAAACTTAGAAGAAGTGTTAAAAACTTTACAACAAAAACCTCAAGATAGTCATGTTATCTTAACAGGAAGAGGTGCAAAAAAAGAGCTGATAGAAATGGCTGATTTAGTAACAGAAATGAAGTTAATTAAACACCCATTTAAAGAGCAAGGAATTAAAGCACAACCCGGCATCGAATTTTAATTATTACTTTAAGAAAGGAGTCAGGAGTTTTTAATCATTAATTGCCCTTTGCTTCTTTTTACGTCTCATGTGTTAATTCATTCCCACTATCTAAAGCTCTAACTGGAGGCAATTTTGTCGAGACTAAAGCCGCAACCAAGACAAATACACTGGAAAACCATAAACAACCTTCAATACCCATAGTTTGGTAAACGATACCAGAGGTAATTGTACCAAGTAAACGCCCTCCAGAGTTTGCCATATAATAAAAGCCTACGTTTAAGGCAACGTCATCATCTTCTGTATAGGCTAACACTAGATAAGAATGCACCGCCGAGTTAAAGGCAAAGACGATTCCAAAGATAATTAAACCTCCTGTAATCACAATCTGGGGCGGAAAACCTGCCATAAATGCAAGTGCGATCGCGGCTGGTATAATAGTTAAAATAGAAGTCCAAATTTGGATAGTTTTTCCTTGAGGGGCTTTGCCTTCTTGATTTTGTCTTAGAATTATTGGAGACAAAGATTGTACGATACCGTAACCAATTACCCAACAAGCCATATAAGTACCTACTTGGATAAAACTCCAACCCAATTCTGTGCGAAAAAATACGGGTAAAGCAACGACAAACCATATATCTCTTGCACCAAATAAAAAAAATCTGGCGGCGGATAAAATATTAATGGCTTTACTCTTAGAAAATAACTGTTTAAATTTAACCTTTGCTTTAATTTTGCCCAAATTTTTCGGTAAAAACCTACCACTTAAAAAGATGATAAATAAAACCGCCGCTTGATAAAATAATGCCTTTTCAAAACCGAATAATTGTAGTAAAGTTGCCCCCACAAAAAAGCCAATTCCTTTTAACGCATTTTTTGAACCAGTAAGGATTGCTACCCACTTAAATAGCTTTGATTCTGCTTCTTTAGGCACAACTAAACGCACGGCACTTTTTGAACTCATCTTCGTCAAATCCTTTGCAATTCCTGAAAAGGCTTGGGATGTCATGACGTAAGTAACCTGAAACCAAATTGCCCAATTCGGATTAATTAAACCTAACATAACTAGGGCAAAAATCTGTAAACCAATACCACCATAAAGGGTTAATCTTAAGCCAAATTGTGAGCCAATCCAACCTCCTAAAAAGTTAGTGACAATGCCAAAAATTTCATAAAAAAGGAATAAGAAAGCAATTTCTATGGGAGTAAAACCGAGTTTATTAAAGTGTAGTAAAACCAACATTCTTAATGCCCCATCAGTGACGGTATAACCCCAATAGGCGGAGGTTACGAGGGCATAATTCTTTATATTATTATCCATAATTTTTCATAAGTAAATATGATTGTTATTTAAGTTTTCAGAAATAAAAATTAGGAGATTTACGAAGATATAAAAGTATGAGTTAATTTTTTATAACAATATCTATTAAACTTGAGTTAATAATTAAGAGAAAACGAATTTATAATAGTTTTTTGTCAATATATATTTAATTTAACTCCGAACTCCGAACCCCGAACTCCGAACTCAGTTAATTTGCTATTTTATTAACTAATTCAATAAGACGATTTGAATAACCCCATTCGTTGTCATACCAAGCTAAAATCTTCACTTGGGTGTCATCAATTACCATGGTGGAAAGGGCATCGATAATACTCGATCGCGCATCGTCTTTGTAATCTATTGAAACCAATGGGCGTTCTTCATAACCTAAAATGCCTTTTAAAGGGGCGGTTTCTGAGGCTTCTTTCAATAGTTGATTAACTTCAACTACGGTAGTTTTACGATTGACTTCAAAAACACAATCCGTTAAGGAAGCATTTAACATCGGCACTCTGACGGCTATGCCGTTTAATTTTCCTTGTAACTCAGGATAAATAAGTACGATCGCAGTTGCTGACCCCGTAGTGGTAGGAATAAGAGATTGTAAACAAGACCTCGCCCTTCTCAAATCTTTATGAGGTGCATCCACAACGGTTTGAGTATTGGTGACATCGTGAATAGTAGTGATAACCCCGTGTTTGATACCTAAACCCTCATGAATTACTTTTACCACAGGGGCTAAACAGTTTGTAGTACAAGAAGCGGCAGTTAAAAGATGATGTTTTTCAGGATTGTAGAGATAATCATTTACTCCTACTACAACATTAAGAGCATTTTCCTTCACTGGTGCGGCAACAACAACTTTTTTCACACCATTTTCAAAGTAGGAGTTAAGGGTTTCTGGGGTACGAAATTTACCTGAACTTTCGATGACTAAATCCACCCCCAAATCTTGCCAAGGTACTTCTTGAGGGGTAGCATAACTGCTGAAAGAAATATATTGACTATCAATACATATTTTCTCATGTTCTATGGTAGGGGATTTATGCCAACGTCCATGCACCGAGTCAAATTCCAACAAATGAGCGGCCGTTTCAACACCCCCTTTTAGTTCGTTAATATGGACAAATTCAAGGTTTGGATTACCCCAACCAGCCCTTAATGCTAATCTACCAATTCTGCCAAAGCCATTAATACCAATGCGCATATTATTAACCAATCAAATAATATTGTTATATTTTTTGTAGTTGATAAACTATCAATACTCTTTTTCTTTTGAATATAGATAATTTGAGAGGTTTCAATTATTCTCTGTCTTGATATATTATAGTCTCATATCAAAATAAATTGATTTAAGGATAGGTTAAGAGTATCGCAAAAACTTTGGATTGTGGGAGAGAGGTAATAGGTAATAGTTGGGAGTCAGGAGTCAGAAGTTAGGGTGTTGGGAGATTAGGGAGGGGAAACTAGCTCTTAATTCTTCATTCCTAATTAAAATCTATTTCACTAGAGTAAATGGCTAAAATAAAAAAACTAAAAAGTTGTGATTACTGTAATCAATTAGTTAATCTTCGTTATCGCATTCAATATGATGAGAGTAATAAATGGTATCAAGTTTGTCCTAATTGTTGGAATATCTTAGCAAAAGACAATTCTTTTTATCGTTATGGAGGCACTTGGAAAGCAAAATAATTTTTACAGCAGATAAAATACGTCATTAAATGTTAATTTTTGATAACAATCATCACCTTACTGCCTGATGTTTCTGTATCATAATATACAGATTTTGATTTTTTGTTTGTTGTCAACATAAGATAATTTTTCAGTTATGGCAATTAATTAAAACTTGATGAATTATTTTCTATTGTTTAAAGTAGTGCTTTCTTAATTCTGACGATTAATTGTTAATAACTGAATGTTATAGGTTACATTGATGGAGAAAAACCTATGTCTGTTCAAGTAAGATCGATTAATTGTTCTGTTGGATTAAATCATCTAAGTACAAGTAAAGAGAAATCCCTTGCTATTCATGATGATGTTAGGGCGGATAATCTTTTGGGCTGGAATCCTGTTTGTTTAATTACCTATAATCGGGATTCGTGGGTTAAATTAAATCAAGCACCAAATCCCTATGCAGAAGAAGAGGCTTTATTGTTGTGTGAAAAGGCTCCTGGTGTTTGGGTAAGTTGGATACCGGGGCATGGTGAAACGTTGTTGGATAAAAGTGAATTTTACTGTTAAGTCACTATTATTATTTTTAGATTTTTTGATAGGAATTAGAAGGATAAAAATCAATTAAGATATATTTTTGTTTAATTATTAGACAATTAGTATAAAAGTTTATACTTGACAAATTTCTACTACTAAAGATTTTATTTTCAACTTAGGTGTTGTATAGTCCCACATTATTTGTAGGGGCTTTTTGTTTTGCTAAAAAACTACTTATTATGTTTCTTTGTACTAACGTGCTGATAGAAAATAAGTATTCTATGTAACAGTATCCTGACAATAGATTGATTATGCTTAGTTATCAAATTTAGTTAATGGATGGGTAAAAGTGGTTTGTATAGCAATTATAGAAGGTAATCCTCATTTGCGATCGCTCTTAGGATGGCATTTACAGCAAGTCGGCTATATAATCAACCAGTGTGGAAGTATTCAACAGGCAAAACAAAATTTAGCTAATCAATCACCAACTTTAGTTGTTTTAGATTCAGATTTACCCGACGGCGACGGATTTGAGTTTTGTCAATGGTTATGTCAGTGTCACCAACCCTTAATTCTGATGTTGTCAGCACAAACCACAGAAAAAGATGTTGTGAAAGGATTAAAAGCAGGGGCTGATGATTATCTGAAAAAACCTTTTGGAATGCAAGAGTTTTTAGCTAGAGTCGAATCCTTATTGCGTCGTTTTCGGACTAATAACGCTCCTTTAAGTCTTGATTTTGGTGATTTAAAAATAGATTTAGTACAAAGAAGAGTAGAGTTTCGAGGACAATTTATCGATTTAACACCCCAAGAATTTAGTCTTTTATATGTTCTTTCTCAGGCACAGGGAATTCCCCTCAGTCGCTCGGAATTATTGAGAAAAGCATGGCCAGAGGCGATCGAAAATCAAAGAACTATTGACACTCATGTGTTATCATTGAGGAAAAAGATAGAATTAGACCCTCGCCAACCAAATGTAATTCAAACAGTTAGAAATGTGGGTTATCGTTTTAATTTAGAAGCACTGCAAAAACAAAGTTATTATCTACCATCAGAAAATATTACCCCTTCTAACAATAATCATCATTCTCTAAATCATAATAGCCACTATTCTTATAATAATAATGGTCGAGTTTTTCATGATAAAGTAATGGGAAGTTAACAGGAAAAACTATTTATAATTTAGAGGTTGCTTAATCGCGACATAACACATAATTAAATCACTCTAAGTATTTAACACTCAAAATATTATTACTATTCCCCATTCCCAATCTCAACTGAAAATTATAGCTTAATTTATTAACGTTATAATCTATTTTTTGCTCTATCTCGCCAACTTAAACAACCCTGTAAAAATGTTTCTAATTGAGGTATTAACTCGCCAAAATGAAGGTGTAAATAAGAACCAAAAACATTGTATCTTTGCCATCCTTGATAGGAAATAATTTTCTGAGTATAATAGTCTTTGAGTTCCAACATGGGAGCAGATGATTTATCTATCTGATAGGGTGTTGGTTGAAAACTATCTACTGCTCGATGAAATTCGTGACCCATTAATGTTTGATTAATATTGATAAAATCATTGGCAATTAGAGTTTTTACTTGTCTAAAACCGATAGTTAATTTATTACTCATAACAGTAAAATGAGGTAAAATACCCACCATTTCCCATTTATCTCCTCTAAAATCTTCAATTCCTGCCGATAAATACATCATTCCACCACACTCGGCATAAGTAGGAATACCATTTTCAATTTTCTTTTTAATACTCGTTTGAAAGGATTTATTTTCGGATAACTGAGATGCAAATATTTCTGGAAATCCTCCTCCTAAATAAATGCCATGAATGTCTGATGGTAAATTTTTATCTTCTAAAGGACTAACTTCAATTAATTCGATACCTAAATATTTTAATATATCCAAATTATCTTGATAGTAAAAATTAAAACTTTTGTCTTTAGCAATGGCGATTTTGAGAGGGTATTTATTATTATTTTTAAATAAAAAATAATTAACTTTTTTTGTTAATTTATCACTATATAAATACTGATTTAATAGTTGCCAATTAATATTTTGTTTTGCCAATTCACCTAACTGCTGAAATATTTGCTGATGTTGAGTTACTTCTTCTGTGGGAATTAAACCTAAGTGTCTTGATGGCAACTCGATTTTTTGATGCTTAAACCATACCCCCATGATAGGAATATTTAGTTTTTCTAGTCCCACTTTTAATAAAGATAAATGTTTTTCACTGGCAACTTTATTTAGAATTACTCCTACTATTTTCACTTCTGGATCAAAATTTATATATCCAGATGCGATCGCACTTATACTTGAGCTTATTTTACTACAATCAAGAGTTAAAATTACAGATAAATTTAATAGTTTAGCAATATAGGCTGTGCTACCATAATGTGCATTCTGAGAGTTAGGAACTCCATCAAATAAACCCATTACGCCTTCAACAATGGCAATATCTTTATCCTGAGTATAATAATCAAAGCACCATTTAACATAGTCTGGGGAGGTTAAAATTGGATCAAGATTACGACACGATTTACCGGTAATTGCAGTGTGAAACATAGGATCAATATAATCAGGACCCACTTTAAAAGATTGTATAGACTTCCCTAGACGAGTTAACCATGACAATAACGCTAAAGTAATTGTTGTTTTACCGACTCCACTTCTTTCACCAGCAATGATTATTCCCATAACAATATTTTAGTAATACTAAATCAATTTTAATGAATTTTAAACAATTATTTTTTACTTTAAATTTTCCTAAAAATTCCCTAAAGTGTTATTTTTATAATTATTAGTAATTCTAGTATTTGCAGAAAAAGATAGTCAAATTTTATTTGTCAATTTTATACTTTTTTGGCTTTTTATTATTATCATAAGGTTTATAATTACTCTTAAATAATTAATATTAAATAACTCTCTTTATTCTATCACCAAAAGAATCCCTATACTATGAATGATCAATTAAAAATAGATAATTTAGATGACTTAAATAGTGTTTTAAAAACAAATAATATTGACATAAATCAATGGAACCATGAGCAAGGAAACAAAACGATTGAAGAATTATATCAAGAAATAAAAGAAGGAGAATCACAATTAAAATTAATTCAAGGAAAGCTAGTTAGACTTATGAAAGTAAGTGCGATCGAAGTTATTTTTAATTTAGGAAATAATTATTTTCAACTGATTGAAGATAAGCAAATATTTTTAACTGGAATAGTAAGAAGAAGAGAACAAAATTTTATTACCGAAAAAATAAAGGGAGGAGAAAATTCTCTCCAGGGTGCATATAGAGGTTTAGAGGAAGAAATAGGATTAAAAACTGAGAAAAAATTAAATCTTATGAGGGAAACAGTGTGGGAAAAAATATCTCCTAGCTATCCAAATTTAATGACCTTTTATAAAGTCTTTAATTACCGTATCATTTTGGAAGAAGAAGAGTTAAAACAAATACGATTTTCTGAGTATAGAGAACAAGAAAAAATTATTAGTTTATTTACTCTAATCCCCACTAAATTTTTATCAAAATAGATTTTTCAGCAACTTTTAACCATAAGTATCACAAGCCTGTACAAATTTACTAAAACTTTTTTGATTGATGTCAACCCCGATACCAAATCCTTGGGGTACATCAATAGTAGAATCAGAACTGTTAAGAGAAAAAACCTGATGAATTATATCTTCATGAAAATAGCGGTTAGTGGCTGAAATATCCGCAGGAAGAGTAAAATTACTAAGACTGGCTAAATGTAAGTTTGTTGCCCTACCAATGCCTGATTCTAGCATACCTCCACACCATAATTGAATTTCTGCTTTCTGGCATAGATCATGAATTTGTAAAGCATGACTAATACCTCCTACTCTTGAGGGTTTAAGGTTAATTATTTTCCCAGCTTGAAGTGCGATCGCAACTCGTGTATCATGTAAGCTATTAATACTTTCATCAAGACAGATAGGAGTTTTAATTAAAGTTTGTAAATAAGCATGATCTAATAAATCATCGTAAGCTAAAGGTTGTTCAATCATCAACAAATTGAACTCATCTAAGACTTTTAGTGAGTCTATATCATTAAGAGAAAAAGACGAATTAGCATCCGCCATTAACGTCAAATAAGAATATTTTTCCCGAATAGTTTTTAAAGGTTCGATGGCATAATTAGGGGCTATTTTTAACTTAATTCTTTGATAACCTTGTTGGAGATAATCGTCTATGCGTTGTAATAAGTAACTCAAATTATCTTGCATTGAAACACTAACCCCCACCTGAATCCGTTTCTTCTCTCCCCCCAAGAATTGAGATAATGACATAGAATTGGCTTTCGCTAATAAATCCCAAATAGCATCATCTAAACAAGACTTAGCCATATTATGACCACGAACACGAGAAAATACTTTACTCAGTGCCACAGGAGAATCAATACTTTTGCCGAGGAGTTGAGGAATAAGAAAATCTTTGAGAATATGAGACGCTGTAGCAATTGTTTCATAAGTGTAACAAGGAATAGGAAATACAGGACATTCCCCCCAACCAATTATTCCCTCACTTTTAACCGCAACAATTAAGCAATCATGACTATACAATTCACCATTACTAAATTGAAAAGGACGAATAAAGGGAATTGATAATTGATAAATTTGTATTTCTTCTATCTTCATAAACAAGCCCATACAGCTTGAGACAAGACAAAAAATTGTCTTGAGCCTCTTGCTTTATAATCATTAACCCCCTTAGTCAAAATAAAATCGAGTCACAACTTTTCGTTGTTCATCTGCTTCTTTACAAGTTTGAATGAGAGTGTGACTATCATGAAAAGCAAAGCATATTAATTGTTGACAACGAGAGATAATATCTCGATTGCAAATAGCACTGGCTTCCCCTAAAGAAAGATTATCATAGTCAGGATTTTCTACAAGATGAATTACTTGTTTTAACTGTTCCTGAGATTCTCTAGGTTGACGAGCTAGACTTTGGGGTAGAATAACAGTGAGCAGATTCGGATCAGCGCGCATTGCCCCTTTTATAGCTGCGGAATTAGTACCTGCCGCCCCAGAGGTAATGATTCTGTTTCCTTCTAACACGAGGGCATAACTCATCATTTCGATTAAATGTTGATGAGTAATTGGCACATGACGAGAACCTAAAAGGGCTATTTTTTTTGAGCCAGTTTGCTGGATAGCCGCTAATTCTTGTGCCAGAGTATCAAGTTTTGGAATTTCTAGTGATTGACTCAAAGACTGTTAATTGATCTTTAAATTTTCCTTGTTATTCTAACAAATGATTGTGCTTAATCCTAATATTCTATGGATAATTTCCTTTTTTCCTTTTTTACTTGCATTATCTATAGTTCCTGAGTATAATGTTATATTGCTAGGACGTATAGCTCAGTTGGTTAGAGTACATCGTTGACATCGATGGGGTCACTGGTTCGAATCCAGTTACGTCCACTCCTTGTCGTACATTAGTTCATTGATCTGAAAACTGCTGTAAGTATGATAGAAGTCATCTATTTGTGAGAAATAATTTTTACTTCAATGGAGTTATCCTAAAAGAACATTAACTTGGTTTCGTCCCTTTGTTTTTGACTGATATAAGGCTTTGTCTGCATTTTTTAATAAATCATCAGGGTTATTTTTTTGATCGGGAATGGTACAACTTGCCCCGACACTTAGGGTTACATATTCAGATGTATTCGAGGTTTCGTGAGGAATTTTTGCTCCTAAAACTTGATTACAAACGGATTTTCCTAAATGTAATGCCCCTTGCCAAGAAGAGTAGGGTAGAATAATGGCAAATTCTTCTCCGCCATAACGGGCTAGTAAGTCTGTTTTTCTTTTTGTACTAAGTGATAATACTTGAGCAACACAACGCAAACATTCATCTCCTTTTTGATGACCATAGGTATCGTTATAGAGTTTAAAGTGATCTATATCACAAATTATGAGAGAAAGGGGTTTTTGTTCTCTTTTCATTTGTTGCCATTGTTGAGATAAATATTGATTGAAATGACGACGATTAGAAACTTTTGTTAGATCATCAATGATTGCTAATTCTTCTAATTTTTTATTGGCTTGGCGTAGGGATGTCTCTGCTTTTTTCCTTTTTTCTATTTCTTTTTGAAGGGAAAGATTTTGATTAATTAGTTGTTTTTTTTGTTCTTGAATTGTCAACTGATTTTTGGTTCTAATTAAAACTTCTTCGGGGTAAAATGGTTTTGTAATGTAGTCTGACCCACCTAAGTTAAAAGCTCTAATCTTGTCATCTGAACGATCGCACCCACTAAGAAAAATAATTGGAATTTCTTTGGTTATAGAATTAGACTTGATAATTTCACAAACTTGATAACCATTAATCCCCGGCATATTTATATCTAAAAGAATCAAATCTGGTTTTTTTTTGGCGATTTCTTCTAGGGCATGAGAGCCATTAATAGCTTGACGAATATGATAACCTTGAGTGGCAAAAATTTTTTTTAATAACTGAATATTATTGACAATATCATCAACTATCAAAATATCATAATTCATATTTTTACCATTAATTTTCGAGGAGAGATAAATGTTTATTGACGATGACTAATACTTCTTCTGGATTAATTGGTTTAGCCATGAAATCGGAAGCACCAATTATTTTACTTCTCACCCTTTCAATCATGCCGTCATTAGAGGTTAAAACTATAATGGGAGTATTACGAAAGAAAGATAATTTCCGTAAACTGGCACAAATTTCATAACCATTCGTATCAGGCATTACTAAGTCTAAGAAGATCATATCTGGTTTTGAGGCTAAAATTTTGGCGATCGCCTTTAAGGGTTCTGTAATACCCAAAAATCTATATCCTGCTTTTTTGAGAATAATATTCATGGTTTCGCAAATTAAAGGACTATCATCGATACAAGCAATTAATGGTGTTCTTGTTTCCGCTTCTTGGACTTCTGTAACTGGGGAAATTGGTGCTGGTAAATCAGCCACAGAGACTAAATCAATATAGCCTTGTTGGATATAAGGTAGTAAAGAACTACTAAACTGAGGTAAATCTCGTTTAAATTGTACCGCTAAATCCCTTAGAGTGTTCCTGCCATTAAATAGTTTTTGAAAAATCTCATAGGTTTTTGGTGATGTTTTTGCCTGTAATTGTTTTGCAGAACGTATTATAGGAGCTTTATTGGGACTGCGATCGCCCAATCTGAGGTTAACCCATTGTTGCCATTGTTGCCATGCGGGTACGATAACTTGACTAGCATCAAGGAGAAAAATTTGCTCCTCAAGGGGAATATGTACCTTACTATTAAGGAAAAAACTTATTTCAATGGTTTGATTGAGATCAAAAAAAATCTCGATCAGGATATTATTCACCATTTTAATAACGCCATCCCGACTAACTTTGCCCTCTAAAAGCCAATGGCGCACCAACTCATATTCCCAACAAAACTTAACTTTTTCCGAAGATATAGACTTAATTTCCTGCTCTAAAAAGACTTGATCTGAAGCCACTTCTGGAAGAAAAGCCGCTAAATTACGACGCCAACGCCTGACGGAGTGATTTCCTCCTGTAGCACAAATTAATCTACCCATATAAAGATAAAATCGCCATTGTTCTTTTCCCGGATGTACCAACTGTAATTCACCACTAAACTGATGTTTTTTTAGAACATTAAACAGATAACTTTGTTTTGATGCCACAAAACCTTTAATGGGAATACTACTATGATTTTCTTGGTTTGGCGTTTCCATTAGCGGTATGTCAAATCTATTCGAGCTTTTATTATGTTGATCTTAGTATAATATTTCAATGAGGAATTAGTAATTATCATCTAAAATCACAGACCTAAAACCCGACAGCAAAAACTCTACACCTAAACAATGCGTACTATTAACGAAATTAACGAAAAAATACTACAGAAAAAAGCAAAGGTTTGCACCATCGAAGAATTAAAGGCGAAAGTCAAGAAAATAGGTATAAAGAAAACTTATGAAAAAGTCGATGTTATCTGTACTGGTACTTTTGAACCGATGGAATCTTCGGGGGCAATTTTAAATCTTGGTCATACAGATCCCCCTATGAAAATACGTCATTGTTGGTTAGATGGTGTTCCTGCCTATGCTGGTTTTGGGGCAGTGGATCTTTATTTAGGGGCAACGGCTTTGCCTGATGTGAATGATGCGGAAAATACCGTTATTCCTGAAAAGGGAGGGGCTCATGTGATTGAAAGCCTCATTGCTGGAAATTCTGTTTCTGTTAAAGCCATCGGACAGGTTACTGATTGTTATCCCCGTGCTTCTTTTGATGCAACCATTAATATTAACTCCATAAATCAGTTTTATTTATATAATCCTCGCAATTTGTATCAAAATTTTATTGTGGGGGTGAATGGAGGCGATCGCATCTTATATACTTATTTAGGACCTTTGTTGCCTCGTTTAGGTAATGCGGTTTATTCTAATATCGGGGCTTTGTCACCACTTTTAAATGATCCCTACTTAGAAGCGATCGGTATTGGTACAAAAATATTTTTAGGGGGTGCAGAAGGTATGATAACGTGGGAAGGGACTCAACATTTTCCCTTACAGAAAAGAAGCCCTAATGGCACTCCTATCGGGCCTGCTTCCACTTTGGCATTAGTGGGAGATGCAAAAAAAATGGATCGCAAATGGGTAAGAGGTTGCTACTTTAAAAACTATGGAGCATCCTTAATGTTAGGAGTTGGAATCCCTTTTCCTGTGTTGAATGAAAAAATCATTGAAAATTGTGCAGTAGAAGATAAAGATATTTATGCTCCCGTGATGGACTTTTCTATTCCTCGCCGAGTTCGTCCTAGCTTTGGTTTAGTCAATTATGCCCAACTTAAACAGGGTAAAATCAAAATTGAAGGACAAATAGTTAAAGTAGCTTCAGTTGCTAGTCTTTATCTTTCTCGTCAGGTAGCAGAAACCTTAAAGCAGTGGATTTTAGATGGTAAATTTACTTTGGCTGAAGCAGTTTCCCCCTTACCCTCATCGACAAGTTTTATTTCTCAGGATGGCGTTTCCTGACTTCTTTTTGATAAAGAGACGATCAAACTGTAACGAAAATATGTATTAATTTCATCTCAATTTAAGAATATCTGATAAAGGTAGGTTTCTGGTTTTTTTCAATAATAAGGAAATCAACAAAGACAAAACTTTTAGAGAAAAGAGAGAGAAAATAAAAATGATTAAAGATTTGATAGATAATTAAAACCCGGTCGCATCTCAAACTCCTTTACAAAAAGATGATCGTATTTAATTTGCTATAAAACTAAATGATTTTGAAGAGATCTTCTGCTCGGTTGACTCGTGCTGATGACACTCATAGATGAAAATTTATTCTGAACTCAGGTTGAGTTAGTTGCGTCAACAGAAATTTAATATTAAAAACTTAGTGCCATTAATTTGCAATACTGTTAAAATAGATTTTCAGTTAGCAAAAAATTTAAAGTATAAAAATATACAAAAGTAGAAAATGAGTAAAATTACCAGAAGAGTTTTTTTAGGCACAAGTGCCACTATTGGAGCGATAGCACTAGGTGAATTAACTGGAATTAAAAGTTCCTCTGCTCAAGCAAAACAAATTAACCTTTATTCTTCTCGTCACTACAACACAGACAAAAGACTCTACACTGATTTTGAAAAACAAACAGGTATTAAAGTTAACTTAGTAGAGGGAAAAGCAGAACAACTCTTAGAAAGAATTAGAAGTGAGGGCAGAAACTCCAAAGCCGATATATTCTTGACTGCTGATGCGGGTAATTTATGGCAGGCACAACAAGCAGGGGTTTTTAGTCCTGTATCTTCTTCGGTTTTAACTCAAAAAATACCTTCTTATTTTCGAGATCCTAATAATAATTGGTTTGGTTTTAGTAAGCGTATTAGGGTAATTATGTACAACAAGAGCAAAGTTAATCCTAGTCAGTTATCTACTTATGAGGATTTAGCTAATTCTAAATGGCGTAAAAAAATTGCTATTCGCTCCTCTAGTAATATTTATAATCAATCTTTAGTTGCTTGGTTAATTGCTATTAATGGGCAACAAAAAACGGAAGAGTGGTGTCGAGGAATTGTAGCTAATATGGCTCGTCCCCCCCAAGGAGGCGATCGCGATCAGATTGAAGCAGTGGCGGCAGGAATTGCAGATTTAGCAGTAGCCAATACTTACTATTTAGCGGCTTATGGAGCATCCAACGATCCCCAGAAAAAAGCTATTTTCAATAAAGTAGGGGTTTTCTTCCCAAATCAAAAAGGTAGAGGTGCCCATGCCAATATCAGTGGTGGTGGGGTACTTAAAAACGCCCCTAACAGAGCTGGTGCTGTAAGATTCTTAGAATATTTAGTTAGTCCTAGCGCCCAAAGATTTTTCGCTCAAGGAAATAATGAATATCCTGTTGTTGAAGGCATTGCGTTAGATCCTGTATTGGCTAGTTTTGGCAGTTTCAAGTCTGATGTTACCAGTGTGGCTAAATATGGTCCTAATTTGGCTAATGCGGTGAAAATTATGGATCGTGCAGGATGGAAATAGTCAATAAATCGATTTAATTACTTCCGTTGTTAAGCAAGAATATCGAATTTAGATAGCTTTTAGGTTGTAGGGGTTGAAATATGTTCAACCCTCAATATTTCATGTGCATGAAGACTCAGGAAAAAATTGGTTGCCATTGTTGTATTTCTTGGTAAAGAGTTTCATAGCCCTTAACATTTGGATGTAAACCATCGGGTAACATTTGAGATTTACGCCAGTTTTCTCCTCGACTCATCCATAAATCGAAGGTATCAAGGTAGGGTATATTTCTTAGTTGACAGGCTTGTTTCGTTATTTCTTTATAGTGATATTGGTCTCTAAGATTGAAGTAAAAACAGTCGAGAAAGGGCATTTTGTCCTCATCTACGGGAATCATGCCGACAAACATGACAGGGGCTAATTCTTGGGCTTGATCTAACAAGCTATTTATCTGTTCACTAAACTGCTCATAACTGGTTTGGTTTCGTCCTTGATTGTGTCCTAAACGGGGAGTATCGTTCACTCCGACAGATATAATTATTAGATCGGGATATTTATTTCTGATTTCTCCTCGGTAGCTAAATTCTAGGCTTAATCTTTTTTTCACTTGAGAAGTGCGATCGCCTCTTATACCCAAGTTATATAATACATGATCTTGAGGACTATTCATCCAGTGACGACGCAATCTTTCTACCCAACCTCCCCCTTCTTTATCCCCATAACCATATACCAAACTATCTCCAATAGCAATAATGCGCAATGGTTGTGAAGACAGTGCCTCATTATTCAGAGTCAAGTTATCCAGTGTTTGCATTTTGTCAATTAGTATTATGAAATATTAATTAGGTTTTAAGTGATAATTTTCTCCTTTTTTGCTACTCCTGACTTCTGTTTTCTCCATTCTCAATTTGTTTACCGTTGTTTTAATAGTAATAGAGTAAGGTCATCTTCGATTTTTTGCAAACCAATAAACCTTTTTACATCATCAATAATAATATCTCTTATTTGCTCACAATTTAAACTCCAATTTTCACTCACAACCTGACATAGACGCTCAATACCATATTGATTTTTATTAACATCCCTTGCTTCAGTGATACCATCAGTATAAAGCACTATACCATCTCCCTTATCTAAAGTAATTTTGTGATAATTTATAAACTCTTTTATATCCTCATCAATACCGATAGGTAAACCTAAATCAATCGTATCTATTAACTCTATTTCTCCATGATTTCTCACAATAATTATTTCCTCATGTTGTCCAGTGATACAAACTTCTCCCTGACAATAATTAATAATAGCTAATGATAAATTTTTTTCTGATTTCATCCTGCGAACATTAAAAAAAATCGCTCTATTTAATATGTCTAAAAAGTCAATAGGGTTAGTATCTCCTAAATGTTTTAAAGTGCATATTGCCGCCTGAGTCATTACCATTAAAATGCCACTTTCTAAACCATGACCAGTTACATCCCCTATGCCAATAGTTATACTATTATCATCTGCTAAAATATCGTAATAATCTCCTCCTAATTCGTCAGTGGGTTCACTATAACCAGCAATATCTAAGCAATGTATTTTTTCTAATTCTTCTTTTTTTGGTAGAATTAATTGTTGCATTTGATGGAGTAATTTTAGTTTGCCTGTTAGTTGCAAATTTTCTGAGCATAATCGTTGATTTAATAAGGTAATTTCTTCATTAGCTTGGGCAAGTTCGTGAGTTCTAATTTGTACTATTTGCTCTAAGTTTTTTTCTAATTTTTTCCTTTCTGTAATTTCAGTTTGAATAGACAAGTATTGTAGGATGTTTCCCTTTTCATCAGTCAACGGAACTATAGTTGTATCTACCCAGTAAAAACGATTATTTTTAGTTTTATTTTTTATTTCTCCTCTCCAAACTTTTCCTTGAGAAATAGTTGCCCATAATTGATGATAAAACTCTTGACTATGACAACCTGATTTTAATTTAGTAGTTTTTGCTCCTATTAATTCTTCGTAAGAATAACCCGATATTTCAACTAATTTATCATTACTATAAATAATAATTCCTTCTGGGTCTGTTATAGTAACAATAGCAGATTGATCTATGGCGTACTTTAGATTAGAAACATCTTGTAGAGATTTATTGAGGTTATTGAAAATAGACTCTAACATCTCACTCATATGGTTAAAATATTGTGCTAAAGAGTCTAATTCTTGTATTCCTTGAGAGGGAATTTTTTGATTAAATTTGCCTTGGGATATTTTTTGAGAAGCATTTTTTAGGTTAATAATTGGTTGAATAATTACTTTGGAAGTGATTAAACCGCTTATGGTTGCAATGATGATAGCTAAGATAGATAAACTTAAACTAACACGGGTATTTGCTCTAATAAATCCTGTGAAATCTGATTCAGGAATAACTAAAACAATAAGCCAATCAATACCTTCTTTATTACTAAACGGAATGACATCTATTAATGTTTTTTCTTGATTAATCGCTATATCTACAACTAAACTATTTTCTAATGATTTAGAGAATAAATTTTTTCTCTTTAAATATTCTGCTATATTGCGAATATAAGGATTATTATTAGTAGTGGCAGGGGTAAATAAAAATCTTTCTTCTTCTTCTAATGTGCCTTGAGAAAATTTAATAGAGTCTGCAATTAGTCTTCCTTTTCTATCAAGAATAAAAGCCGCCCCTGTTTTACCTACTTCTAATTGATTTAAAAATAAACTTAGCTCTCCCAAACGAATATTATTGGTTAAAACACCGACAAATTCTTGGTCTGAATTATATATAACCCGACTACTGGCAATAACTAATTGATTGCTTAATTTGGTTTGATAAATATTCTGCCAACCACTTGGATTATTATTAACTGTTTCTTGATACCATGAACTTTCACGAGGGTCAAAATTACTATTCTCTTCGACATTGATAGTTTTTAAAATATCTCCTCTAGCATTAATCAAATATGTAGATAATTGATTCGATCGCTCCTCTTTTTGTTCTAAAATAGTTAGGTGAAAGTCTCCTGATGGTTGCCGAGAAACTTCTACATAACTGCCATCTTGACGAGCAAATCCGATAATATTAGCGGTGTTATTCCAACGATATTGATAAACAAAAAACCGTCCTAATTCTTGTAAATCATTAATTAATGAAGGATTAAAAATAATATTATTATTATTTACTTGATTGAGGTGATTTCCTTCTTCTAAATACCCATTTATATTACTCTCAATACGTAATATGATTTCTTGTTGCAGATTATGGGTTATTTCTTGCAGGGCTTTTTGAGAACTACGATAAGATAAATAGCTAACTACTCCTAAAACGATCAGTATTTGACACACAAAAGGAAACACAAGCAGCGATCGCAGATTGGTTCGACAATTAAGCTGATTGAATAACCTAAGCATAGTAAGGAATTTTTAGTTAGGAGTTAATTAGGTAAAGGGGAATAATTTGAGTTCGGAGTTCGGAGTTCGGAGTTAAGATTAAAAAAAACTTCCCCCCAACACCCCAATACCCTAACTATTATATTATTTACTGTTAATTCTTCTCATGGCTTCGATGACGTTTTCACGACTGTTGAAAGCACTAAGACGGAAATAACCCTCCCCTGCGGCGCCAAAACCAGATCCCGGAGTGCCAACTACATTATCATTATGTAAGAGTTTGTCGAAAAAGTCCCAACTAGATAAACCATCGGGGGTTTTTACCCATACATAAGGTGCATTAACACCACCATAAACGGTTAAACCAGCTTTAGTGAGTTCTTCTCGGATAATTTTAGCATTTTCGAGGTAAAAGTTGACTAATTCTTTAATTTGTGCTTTTCCTTCGGGAGAATATACTGCTTCTGCTCCTCTTTGTACGATATAAGATACACCGTTAAATTTTGTGGATTGGCGACGATTCCAGAGTTTCCATAACTCTACTTCACTGCCATCATTCGCTTTTCCTTTAAGGGTTTTGGGTACGACGGTTAAAGCGCAACGAGTTCCTGTAAATCCTGCATTTTTGGAAAAAGAGCGAAATTCGATCGCACATTCTTTTGCCCCTTCGATTTCATAAATAGAATGAGGTAAAGTAGGATCGGTAATAAAGGCTTCATAAGCGGCATCGAATAAAATAATAGAATCGTTTGCCTTGGCATAGTCCACCCATTTTTGTAAATACTCTTTGGTAGCTGTTGCACCAGTGGGATTGTTAGGGAAACAAAGATAGATTAAATCTACTGCCTCGTTGGGTAATTCGGCGGTAAAATCATTTTCAGCACTAATGGGGAGGTAAACTAAGCCTTGATATTCTCCTCTCTCGTTGGCTTCTCCTGTATGACCTGCCATGACATTTGTATCAACGTAAACGGGATATACGGGGTCTGTAACGGCAATTTTGTTATCTTTGCCAAAAATGTCTAAGATGTTGCCTGTATCGCACTTAGAACCGTCAGAGATAAAGATTTCATCGGGGGATATATCACACCCTCTAGCTTGAAAATCATTAGTTGCGATCGCCTCTCTTAACCATAGGTATCCTTGTTCAGGTCCATAACCTTTGAAATTAGCGCGATCGCCCATATCTTCCACCGCTTTCACCATCGCACTACGACAGGCTTGGGGTAAAGGTTCAGTAACGTCACCAATGCCCAGTTTAATAATTTTAGCGTCGGGATTTGCCTGTGCAAAAGCGTTAACCCGTCTAGCAATTTCAGGAAAAAGATAACCAGCTTTTAACTTTAAATAATTATCGTTAATTCGTGCCATTATTAATAAATGTAAAGATTAATCATCCCAGTTTATCATTAATTAGGTTCTGCTGAAATAGTTGGATTAATTATATATAATCAATACTTTGCTAAGTTACTATGGTAAATGTAACTTTTTAGCAATATATACACCATAGCTATAATAATTTTTATATTTCTTGTATAATTCTATCTCCTGATTTTCAGCTTCAACTATTGCTCTTGCCTCTTCACTATTACCATTTCGCACAAGAAAATCTTGAAAGTTACTCTGTATAGGTTGATAGTAATTATCTAACCAGCAATGCTCTGGTAAAGTAAAGTAACCAATGGGAGAATAACCGTTTTTCTCTAATATCTTAATCTTGGAAGATGACACATCTATTTCTGGATATTCTTTTTCCCAATATTGCTCAATTTCTGAAGGGCGAGAATTACTAATCCAAGTAATTTCTGAAACTACTAATAGCCCACCTACTTTTAAATAACGATTCCAGTCTATTACTCCTTTTTCAAAGCCCATATTATATATTGCACCCTCTGACCAAATAACGTCATATTCTTCGTCTTCAAAGGGTAAATTTTCCATGGAACAACAAAGAGTACTTATTTTTTCTGCTAATCCAGAATTTTTTGCCCTAGTGTTAAGTATGTCGAGAAAGTCTTGAAGAAAATCCACCGCCGTTATTTGAGCATCTAAAAGATTCGCCAATAATAGAGTAGAAGCTCCTGTGCCACAGCCTATATCGGCAATCTTCAAAGGTTGGGATTTATCTAGCATTCCTAAATCAAGTGCTTTTTTTGATTCGGCATCACCTCCGGGACCTTGTCTATGGGCATTTTTATGAAGATCTATTAAAAGTTGATAATTTTCCATTTTTTCTTTTTATCCCTCTTTTGTCAAACTCCGTAAACAATTGCAATTTATAGATTCTGGAACTATTGTATATCAATTGATCGATAGAATATTTAATACTATAACATCAATCAAAACTTTAAAATTAGTAAATTTTACTCTGTAACATACTTTAATCCTTCGTTACCAAGGGGTTTGAAAATATTTAATAATAGTTAAAATCGGAAACTGACAAAAGAGGGATATATTCTTCATATTTGTTATTAGAAATCACCTAAGAAAAGTTGGGATTATTAAAAGCAATAATGGCATCAAGAGAGCTAGAGAAAGACGATGAGCCACCATTGATGGCAAGATAAGTATTAGAATCACCTGTAACGGTGAAGAAAATATAGTCGTTTACTCCTACTCTTTGGCTTCTGAATAAACTCGTCATTGCAGTGGTTGTTAATGCAGAGATTGCCACAGGAGAATTGCCATCATTCCAAGTAATAGTTCTTATCCCACGAGGTAGAGATAAAGTATCAGTGGCATTGGCGAAGTCGGTGATGGTATCAATACCATAAGTCAAACTAGACTCGTTTAAATTGTTATAAATAAAAGTATCATTTCCATTACCCCCAGTGAGGGTATCTGCACCCAAACCACCAGTGAGGGTATCATTTCCGTCACCACCGATTAGGGTATCGTTGCCACTACCACCGTTAAGGTTGTCATTACCTGCATCACCAGTGAGGCTATCATTACCACTGCCACCAGTAAGGGTGTCATCATCATCACCACCTTCAAGAGAATCATTGCCAATACCACCAATCAGGATGTCATCACCAATGCCACCAGTAAGAGAATCATCGCCTCTGTCACCATCTATGGAGTCATTACCTCCGCCACCGATTAGGGTGTTATCACCACTTTGTCCGAGAAGAGTGTCATCACCGTCACCGCCACTAACAGTACCTGTATAGAAGTATCTCGTTCCGATGGTTCTGTCAAAGCTACCATTTGAGCCGTCATCAATGCGAATAGTGCTACTGAGACTAGCTAAATTTATTAATAACTTACCTGTACTCAAGTTTGATGCGTCAATGTCATTGGGAGCGGTGCGATCGCCCATCACGTTATTTCTAGTACCAGTTAAGGTATAGTTATTTCCCTTCGAGTCAACACTAATAAGGTTATTCATAATATTGATGATTGTGGCATTTGGATCGAGGGGGGGTTGATCATCGTCGTTAATAGTTCCTACGCCTTGATTGTCGGCGATTGTCGCATTTATTGCACCGCTTAAGTTGACAAAAAAGGTTTCATTTACTTCATCTAAGACATCTTCTGTCGTGCTAACCGTCACCATTTTAGTGGTATCTCCACGTGCAAAAGATAGTGTTCCTACCTTAGAAGTGTAGTCATTACTTGCTGTGGCTGTATTGTCTGCCGTTGCGTAGTTGACACTTACAACTTGTCCACTTGGAGCGGAAAGAGTGACGGTAAAAGTCGCAATGTCCCCTTCATTGACGGTGACATCGTTGATGGAGATTGTGGGTGCAGGATCATCGTCGGTAATGGTAAGGGTTTGCTGCTGTGTTCCGTTTTCCGTACCGTTGGTCACGCCAGTAATATCAACTATAACAGTTTCATTTACTTCATCTAAAAGATCATCATTCCCTGTAACGGTGATGTTTCCCGTTGTTGAACCCACCGGAATCACGATTTGCGTTCCACTAGCCGTATAATCTGTTCCACCTCCCGTTGCCGTTCCCGTGAAACCTAAGTTGACAGTTACGGGGTCGATCGCTACATTTGATAGCGTCACCGTCACCGTAGCGACACCACCGTTTTCTGCCAATGGAGAGCCACTTGATGACAGAGTAACAGTCGGAACTGTACTGATGGTAATCGGTAATGCACTCGAAGGTACGCTAATATTTCCAGCAACGTCAGTCGCAGTGGCGGTAATATTATGGTTCCCTACGGTAAGGGAAGAACTGGCTGTTATCGTCCAGTTCCCAGAACCGTCAGCGTTTGTCGTGCCAATATTCCCGTCAACACTACTAAATAGAGTAACCGTACTATTCGCTTCAGCAGTTCCAGTAAAAGTAGGAGTTGTATCATTGGTAATGTTGTCAGTATTAGACGCTCCTGTGTCGGAACTAGCTAATAAATCTGGGGTGCTTGGGGACGCAGGGGCAGTCGTGTCAACCGTCACAGACACAGGGCTAGATGCGTCAGAGGAATTGTTATTTGTATCGGTTTGAATAGCTTTGACTGAGTAAGTACCATCAACGAGGTTACTACTGGTAGTGATACTCCAACTTCCGTTAGTAACGATACCACTTCCTATGGTTTCATCATTATCAACAACATCGTTATTATTAGCGTCAGCAAATAGCGTGACGGTTGCCCCGTTTTCGCCAGTACCGCTAAAGGAAGGCGTGTTATCTGAGGTGATATTATCTGTGTTAGAACTCCCCGTATCAGAGGCCGCTAATAAATCTGGGGTGCTGGGAGCGGCAGGACCAATAACCGCTGGAACAACAGTTAAAACTATGTCATTCCCATCAGTTCCTCCAGCATAGGTAATCTTCATCCCCAAGTTACCGACATTAAAGGTTGAACCTTCGAGCTTGCCAGCAAAAGTACCAGAAATTAAGTTCCCCGGTGCATTATCAACAATGGTAAAGGTGTCATTAAGGCTAGGTGTAAATCCACTAGCTAATGTGATATCGAGATTGCCTGCTAGAGTGATGTCAAATCCATCAACATCCTCAAAAACGACATTGATCAGAGTATCGGTAACTTGAGCAGAGGTTAGGATAAGATCATTTCCATCAAATGAAGCGATGACTTTATCAGCGCCTAAAGCACCACCATTATCAGCTTCACTAATCGCTGTATTAATTACCGTTAGCAAATCTGCTTCAGAGGGATTAACTGGGATACTGCCAATAGTTGCGGTGTAGTCCGTGTCGTTGTATTTAAAGAAAAGCGTATCTCCTTGGCTAACCGCACCTTGCACATCAGTTAAGGTGACAAAAGAACTCCGACCAGCGTAGGCGGCTATGTTTGAGGACGCAGAGATGTTGAAAGAGCCATCGTTATCGGTAAACTGTCCTCCGAGCAAGGTATCTGTCGCGGCATCGCCATTGGTATCATCCACTTGTAAAACTATATCCCGTCCAATGGAGTGGACGATAATCTTACCCCCACCTAGTAAGTCTCCGTTAGAGTCTTCTGCGGCATCAATATCATTCTGCAATACCAATATGGTGTCATCGTTATCATTTATAAGATTATTAGATATAGTTGCCGTATATTCCGTTCCGTTGTAGGTAAAAGTAAGGGTATCCCCTGCACTGATGGCGAACTCAATACCTAAAAAACTGGTATAGGCACCTTGAACGGGAATTGCTTTGGTTACATTTCCCAAAAATTTGTCACCAGTGACCTGAAGTGCCTCAAAGCTATTGGACAAATCAATGTTTAATGTTCCGTTACTATCAACGGACAAAGTTCCAGTACGTCCAGTTGCTGATAAATTACCTTCACTGATGTTGAGTTCACCTGCGATCTCCAAATCTGTAATGTTAAGAATACCTGCCCCCATTTTTTTGAGGCTACCTTTACCTGTACCATCGGTTAAACCAGATTCATCGGTAATCGAGCCTGAAGCACTAGTGGTTGCCGAAAGAGTCCGTGTCGCATTCTCGCCAACATTTAGGTTCAGCGTATTATTACCTTGAATATATAAGAATTCTCCTGCCGCTTCTCCATCCCCAGCATCGTCCGTGCCACCAAGACCCCCTGTAACACTACCATTAGTCCCCAAATCACGGGTAGCAGATGCACTATCATCAATGGTAAGCGTTCCATTTTCCCGGACAAAAATCGCACCGCCTAATCCAGCACCACCACCACCGCCACCGCCTTTTAAAGATTGGGCTAACACATTCCCCCCGCCAGCGCCATCACCGCCGCCGAGACCGCCTTCGCCCCCTGTAGTGGGATTAGCAGTCCATTCACCTCCCTGACGGTAAACACCACCGCCACCGCCACCACCGCCATAGCCGCCCATGCCACCGTCGCCACCCTGACCACTGCTAAATTTACCGTCGGCGTTGCCACCGCCGCCACCGCCGCCGCCAAAACCACCATCACCACCATCACCACCGCCTTTGATGCGATTAGACCAAGAATTACCATCAGGTCCGCTAAACCCTTGACCATCATCGGTCCCGCCGCCACCGCCTCCAAAGTCACCACCAGGATTACCTGTCTGGCCAGTGACAAAAGTTCCAGCAACAGGGTCATTTAAACCCGCAAATGGGGTACTAACACCTCCATTATCTCCGCCTCCCGTTCCGCCACCAAAGGCAACCACAAGTCCAATAAAATCTCCATTGGCATCCCGAACAGGATCACCGTTGACATCAATGAGGCGGCGATCGCCATTGATGTCAATTCCCATACTATCTATGAAAATATCCGTGCCATTCTGGGAAACTTTAACTAACGGACGAGTAGTATTTGCCGACACACCATAGTCAGGACGCAAAGCGATTTGCAGTTGAATTGTAGTTAACTGCCCGTCAAGAATCAGAAAACCACTGGCATCAACTTCAATGGGCTGGTGATCTGTACTTACTAAAAAAGGAACAGTTACTTCAGTATTATTAACTGTAATTGTGGTGGTTGACTGACCACCACCTGCGGCTCCCGACTGCAGCAAGTCAGTACCTACATCTAATGTAGCTGTCTGACCATCATCAGTACCCAGCAACCCGCCGCCGCCACCACCATGATCCTCACCGTCTACATTATCATCCCCGTTAGCACCGTCACCGCCCATGCCACCACCACCACCGCCTCCGACACTGCCGCTGGCTCCTGCACCACCATCACCTCCGATTGCGGAATAGTCTGCAAAAGTGACATCTTTGAGGGTTAAATCCCCGTTATGGTTGACGAAGATTGCGCCGCCGCCTCCCATTCCGCCACCACCGCCATTTTTACCACCATCACCTCCCTTGGCAGTACCCCCCGTTAACTGAAGGCCTTCGAGGGTAACTTGAGAACGCTGAGTTCCCTCAAGTGCCCCCACAAAAAAGAGACGAGTGGCACTAGTCCCATCAATAATGACATCAGGGCTACCATCGTCGTTGAGATCGCCATCAATAGTTACATTTTTATCGAGAAGCAGATGCCCTAGATCTGCATCAAGAGTAATGGTTGTTGCACCTGTGAAAATCGACTCATCAAAGGTGATAGTCCCATTGTCAGCAATTTCTTGGATCGCATCGCGCAGTGATATGCTTCCATCGAGAACATTTCCATCAGTGACATCAATATTGGTGTTAACTACCAGAGATGTGGGTGTCCCATTCAACAAACGAGAATAATTCCTTAGGCTTAAAGCCTCTGTCTCAATCAAACCAGTGGACTCTTCGAGTTGCCAATCAGCAGTCACATTCTCAGCAACCAAGGATGTTGCCTTACCGGCATTACCAGTCAAATTATTCGATGCAGCAACATCAGTCCCCGTTAGTTCTGCAAAACGTTGAATAAAGGCTTGATCAGCTTCCGCAGCAACGTTACAGCCATAAAGTAAAATATCGCCATTTTCCGCAAAAGATTCTCCCCATTGGGCAAGAATTTGAGCATGGGAATCCAATGAGGATTCTGACAGTACTTTGTTTCCCAACTGAATTTCTCCCACAGAACCATGAGAGAATAAATGCAACGCTTCTAAACCTTTGTATTTTGCCAAAATAGCACTAATTTGAGTCAAACTATCAACTTGGGCATCTAAGACATAAATCTCTGTAGTGTTATCAAGCTCGTCAATAATTACTTGAGGATCGACAATCTGACTATCGATGATAACCAAAGATTTCTCCGTTCTTAAAGACCTTTCTACTGTGGTTATAAAATCAACATCAAAAGTAGAAGTTATTTTCAAGTTGGATAAGTCTGACATAATCAATATTTATAGTTGAGTCTTTATATTTGTTTACAATAGCAATAGTTATTTTGTAAGTTGTGGGAATTCTAGCACATGAAGCTAGTTATCGCCTAAAATTTCAATCTGAAAATCTGTCTTCGGACGGTAAACCCCGGGCAACTGTAGCTTATAGCTGACTAAGCTAACACCTTCCGCCGTTTGACGTTTCCAGTAAACCACTTCGGACTGAGAATGCAACGCTCGTGTAACTTTGACTTGATGTCTAAGAACGTTACTCGACAGGGCTCGGTTTGCCATGACAATGACGCAGGGCCCCGCTAAACATTCTTCGTAGGTAAGTAAGCGGCTATTTTCAATCCAGATTTGAGCAACTTCGTGGGATGTTAAAGCCCAAGCCTGATAGCCAACAATTTGCTCCTCAAGAACACTGAAAAAATAATGATTGCGTAAAATTTGCCCTTTAAGCGTGTCCACCCACATCCCGAAAGGATAGTTAGAAAAAGGCGGCTCTTGAGACAAAAACAGCGAAGCAGCACCCAATGCTTGCATCGGGTTACGATGCCGAATTAATCTAATCTTCTGATTTAGACTTGATTTTTTCACCTTAATATACCCATCCAGTTTATCCACAAAAGAATTATTCGATTAATATTTAAGCTAGTGGTAAGTTTTTCTTGGGTGACTGACTCCCATTCTTGCGAACATACCCAAAATATCCAGTAAAACTGGACAAGATGTAACAAATTTTAATAAACATCTCCAAAGTAATATATATAGAAATAAAAAATTCCTATAATCTTATTAATTTTTGCATACCTTACGATACTATTTATTATGCTATTTGTGGTTTTGACTCAGCGAGGACAATTTTTACCTTAGCAAGTAATTGAGACGATTTGCTCACCTTTTACAACTCCATTAGATAGGCTTGTCTAGGTTGGTTGCTTAACATTGTAAACCCAACCCAACTTTTCCATTAGCCAAATTGCAGCATAGCCACTATCAAGTTGCCAAGGTTTTATTCCAAACTTAGCAGAGTATTGGAAGGCATGATGATTATTATGCCAGCCTTCACCAAAAGCGGGGATCGCCAACCAAAAGTTGTTTCGGCTATTGTCTCCAGTATTATAATCTTGATTACCGAAAGTGTGACAAACGGAGTTAATACTCCAAATGATTTGATTACCAATAAAGATACGGACAAAGCCTCCCCAAAGAACACCATTGATGAAACCTAAGTATGAGCCTTCTATTAAACCGACGAAAAGACCTGGCAGAAGTAATCCTAGAAGCATCCAGAGAGGGTAAGTACGGTTAATCACTTTTAAGGTTGGGTTTCGGAGTAAGTCTTTGGCATAGACTGAAGGAATGGGGACGTCGTGACAGACAACCCAATTGAAATGACCATGCCAGAAACTGCGCAACTGACTCCATCGATTGGCAACATTTGATGTTGGGGAATGGGGATCTCCAGACTTATCACTTAGTTCGTGGTGTCTGCGATGAATACATACCCAATAAATTAATGAACTTTGTCCTGCCATCGAACCAGCAACTGCCATGAGCACCTGCAACCAAGGTTTTGCATCAAAGGCTCGATGGGTAAAATGGCGGTGAAAGCCGACGGAGATACCTAATCCGCCAGTCAAAATCCACATTCCTAACCATACGCCTAATTCTAATCCTGAAATTGGATAAATAATTGTTAAACAGAATGCGGTGATAGTTGCTAAACAGGGAATGACAGTCCAGAAAATAAAATGACTATATTGTGGACTAGTGACACGGTGCGCGGGAATTACTTTTTGCATCTTTAACATCCTCTTATCTTGTTTTTTCTGAAATTAAGGGGCTAAACGTCCCTTGTCAAATATTCTTTACTGACAGCGATGAATTCGTCACTGAAGAGTAGCTAATCAATTACATAATAAGCATTTTACCCATTTTGGGTGTACTTGGTGGTCAAGTGTGGGAATAATGTACGAGTTCCAAATTTTATATCGCTCGGATTAAGAAGTGTTAAACCTGGGTATTATTTACTTCGCTTATCATTAGCTTATACACCATTTGCTGTACTTTCCTAAACTGAATGACATTAACTGTATAATATGAATTAGTCATAAATTTGACAATATAAAATAAATTTTTGCAAAACATTCACTTTAAACTTGCAAAATACTGAGTTCGGATCAACTCCAAATAACAGCTTTCGTTTTACCTTTAATGGTTATATTTATTCTTATGAATCAAGAAATATTTGATAAAGTAAAAAAAATAGTAGTAGAAAGATTAGCCGTTAATCCTAGTGAAGTAACCCCTAATACAAATTTTGCTAATGACTTAGGAGCAGATTCTCTTAATATCGTGGAATTAGTTATGGCTTTAGAAGAACAATTTGGTGTCGAATTTACAGAGGAAGCCGCCGAAACCATTGACACTGTGGGGAAAGCTGTCGAATACATCGAAAGTCAATAGAGTATGGGCTTACATGACTAGGTCTTTGAGTTTAATTTAAAATGCTTAGCCTAATCATCGATTTTAGTGAAAAGATTTTGGTGTTTAGTCGTTCTCAAGTTATTCTTGATTGCTACTGAAACCCTATCTCAGCATTTTGAACCAAATACGGTTCTTATACTCATTACTCCCTCTAACTAGTTATTTTTCAACTAGGTAAAAGGTCTGATTTAACTGGAGCATAGGGGATTCGAACCCCTGACCTCTGCGGTGCGATCGCAGCACTCTACCAACTGAGCTAATGCCCCGAATCAACCTTTTATTATAACGTAAAACTGGCATTCATAGTATCATTGATCCAATCTAAATCTAATTGCATCAGATTATCTACGCACCAATTAGCTTGTCGTTGTAACAGATGTAAGGGATAGGTGTTTGCCACTCCTGCCACTGCCATACCAGCTTTTTTTCCAGCTTCGATTCCTGCAGGGGTATCTTCAATGACCAAACATTCTGATGGTTTTAATTCTAGGGAGGGATTTTGTTGATTGAGTTTTTCCAAGGCGAGTAAGTAACCATCTCCAGAAGGCTTACTGGTTTTGATGTCATCCCCTGCCACAATTACGGAGAAGTATTGACGAAT
Source organism: Cyanobacterium sp. Dongsha4 (assembly GCF_036345015.1). Taxonomy (NCBI): domain Bacteria; kingdom Bacillati; phylum Cyanobacteriota; class Cyanophyceae; order Chroococcales; family Geminocystaceae; genus Cyanobacterium; species Cyanobacterium sp. DS4. The sequence continues at coordinate 4,167,887 of NZ_CP084098.1, forward strand.
ATTCATTCTTTCTAATATATATTCTGTTTCTGTGCGTAATGCCCCTGTAACTATTCCGAGAGATAAATGACGAGATTGTAATGATAAAATAAATTCAGTGATGCGATCGCAACTTGGTAATTTCTCCATTTCTTCAAGAATTTGCCGATAATCTTCAGCTTTTTTTTGAATCAGTTTTTCTAAATATTCTTCACTGATAACTCTACCTCTCGCTTCTAATATATCTCTAATACAGGTGCGATCGCTTCTTCCTAGGCAAAATTTCTGATATTGATTACCCGATGGCGGTAAATTTTCCCTCAACAATAACCCATCAATTAATCTTTGGTGAATTACCTCATCATTGATAATAACCCCATTAAAATCAAACAGAATCGCTTTCAACACCATACAATAACCCCTTAAAACATCGATTAATAAAACCTAAACACTTACATCACTACAATTAATTATAATAACCTGAGTTCATGATAAATTTTTCTGATTATGGTCAAAAAAAGGGTGCTCGTTTATAATAAAGCACCTCCACAACTAGAACCACTCCCTGCGGTACAACCATAACAATAATCTTCTGTTCTGATTTGAGAAATTAGATCTAAACTATTGCTATCTAAAATATCATCTAAAGTTAGTTTTTTTCCTAGATGATTGACAGCATTAAGACTGCTCATTTGATTAAAATCACAATCATAAATATTTCCTAAATAGTCAATAGATAATTGATTTCTACACATTAAAAAAGGTAAAGTAGCACTATTAAAATTAGCTTCTAAAAATCTTAAATAATCCTGTGTTAAATTAAATTTATCTAAGTAAAATTTAGTTCTTCCAATGGGTAAATTGGTAATAGTGAATAAATTATTGAACTTAATTTGAAAATTATCTTTTAAATATTTTTTATAATCTTGTTCTAAATTATCTTGTCTAGGAGTTAAATTAAATTTTTTTTCCTGCGGTAAAATAGGATTATAAACTAAGTCTAAAATTAAGTTAGGATCATAACCATAACCTAACTGATTTAGCTTTTGTAAGGCTAATACCGACTGATTATAAACTCCATTACCTCTTTGCTTATCAACATTATCCTCTAAATAACAAGGTAAAGATGCAACAACTCTTAATTGATTGTTAGTAAAATATTCAGGTAAATACTCATAATTATTTTCAAAAAATATGGTTAAATTAGTTCTTACTATTACTTCTTTATTTAACTTTCTCGCTACTTTCACTATCTCGGCAAAGCCATAATTCATTTCTGGAGCTCCTCCCGTTAAATCAACTGTTTTTATTTGGGGGAAAAGTTCGATAATTTTTAATATTTTTTGACAGGCTATTTCATTTAATTCCTCTGTCCTTTTTGGTGATGCTTCTACATGACAATGAGTACAACTAAGATTACACTTTCTACCTAAATTAATTTGTAAAACACTAATTTTCTCTTTTGGTAAATTATGGTTAATTCGTTCGGAAAAATTCAAGATATGATTAGGAAAACTCATTATTGCTTTTGACAATTGATATTATTTCTCCATTTTTAACTATTATTTTAAGTTATAACAACTCATGATTGATTATGAAGGCAAAAGTCAGTAGGATCAATTATCATGGTTTCCCTGTTAGTAAATTGAATATTCATGAATAGCGATTATAATTATAGTGCGATCGAACCCAAAATCAAAGAATTAGCTAAACAGATTTGGGACATAGCCGAAGAATCCCAAGAAAATCTCTTTGCAATACTCTTAATTTTAAGAGAATTAGAAACATTACACCGCAACATTCGACAAGAAATGTTTGAACCAGTCTTACCAGACACTCGTCATCGCCTCTATTTACTCTTAAGACATTTAGAAGAAGTAGGAGGATGGCCTTACATAGAAAGAATGCGACTTAAAGATATTTGTGCTAAATTAATACTCTCAGAAAATAACTCAGCACACACAACAGAAGACAGTTAAATAAAAAGTTGAATTAATAGACAATTAATAAATGCGGAACCCGGGACTTGAACCCGGAAGTTCTTGCGAACACTAGAACCTGAATCTAGCGCGTCTACCAATTCCGCCAGTCCCGCACTGATAATTTAACAATTTTAGCGTATTTAATAATTATCTGGGAAATTATTTCAAAATCCACTCTAAACCAATATTAAGTTGAGAGTCTTCCTGCTTAATAGAATTTTGCCAACTAATACCACTCGATAGACGTAAATGTTTATTAATCGCATATCCTGCTTTAATTTCTGTAACCCCTACTTCATCATTGCTAGTAGGAGCGATAAAACTTTGAATTAAAGATATATCTGCCGCACCTTGAGGAGAAAATGCAAACTTTACCTTAACACCAACATTAACACCATCACTATGATAACCATTAGTTTCAATGTAACGATAACCAACCACAGGAGCAATGTTAATATAACCACCCAAAGGTAAAAGGTAATATTGTATTGTGCTACCGATAGAAACACGTTGCCCTTGAGAATTATTACTTAAATCACTGCTGTAGTTAGCACTAAAAGTTAGAGGAGTATCACCTACAAATAAATCTTCAATACCAACATAAACGCCACCAGAATTGTTATTAGAAGGAAACTGACTATATCCGACACGAAATAAAGTAGGAAAACTGGGTTGATTGCGAATTTCGTCACTAACATCAGGAATTTCTTTAATCCATTTTTGAATAACTGGACTATTCTCTATTAAATTAGGGTCAACATCTAAGTTTGAACTTTCTCCCACCGTCTCTCCATAAACCTGAGAAATAGACAATAAGTAAAAAACGAAAGTAACAAAACAAATAGGTAAAGACAAAAAACGAATATTTACAAAAACTTGAATATACTTAATAAGGTCATAATTTGAGTATTTTATTAAATAACCCTTTTCTCTGCCCTCACTATTATCTTTTATTCCCTCACTGAGTATAGTTAAAATATTCACAGCTTATAGTACGGATTGAATTTGTTGTAAGAGATATTCTATTTTTTTGTTTGCAGGTTCTAAACTTTGAAGTTGATTTCTTGCAGAATTTAATTCCTGTTGCAAGGGATTGATATTTTGTTCTAAAAGTTCCACCTCAACCTCAGCTTTGGCAACTTGTTGATATAAATTCAACCACTCTTCTTCTAAAATTTCCGTTTGAGCTTGTTTTTGTTCATACTGTTGTCGAACTTGATTTAATTCCTGTTCTAAACGGGGACGAGTTTGACGTAAACTATTCATCTCACTTTCTACTTTTTCTTTATTTCGGGCAATAATATCTTTTTGTACCTCAATTTCATCTTTCAAAGGTCTAAGGCTAACTGTTTCGGAAAATTCCACATCGGCTAAACCTTTACGACGACTTAAAATTTTCAAATGCTCATTTAAAACTTTCTGTTGCTTTTTGAGATTTTTTCTTTGACCTACCAAAGTTTCATTTAACAACTTCATTGCCTCTTGAGCATCTGCTAATTCCGTTTCCAAGGAGAATTTTTCTACCTCACTAGCCTGAGAAAGTTTATGTTGAACATCTTTCACTTCATTACTTTGTAAAGATAATTCCTCCTCTTGCATATTGACGAAATTAACCAGTTTTGAAGTTTCCTGCTGTAAATTATTAAAAACTTCCTCTAATTCCCCTAGAGGCATGGTTTCCAATCTTTGAAAATCAACATCGGTTTCATCACTGTCATCCATCAAAAAATTCACCTCATCATCAAGACGTTGAACAGCCTGATAATTATTGTTAATGCGCTCAAAAGCACTTTCTTTTTCTTTAAGTAGATGTTCTTGTAATTCAAAATTAATTACTGCTTGTTGTAACTTTTCATATAATATTTTCAGCTCTTGTCTTTGTTGCAACAAACTTTGTTTTTTAGAATTCAGTGCCTGTTGCTTCTGTTGCAATGTAGTTTTTTGCACTTCTAGCTGTTGCCAACAATTATCTAATAATGCTTGTTGATTATCTAAAGCTGATAGTGCTTGGGGTAATAATTCTCTGTTATAGCCACTTTGACTAAATTCTTGGATAACATTATTTAGTTTTTCTTTGTTTTGATTAGAGCGAGTTTGTTCTTGTCTAACTTGTTCCCATGCACCACTAAGTTTTTCTTTCTCCTCTTCCAGTCTGGCTAGTTCTTGTTGTTGTTGTTGTAATAATTGTTGTTGCTGATCTAGTTCTGCTTGACGACGACCAATTTCCTCTCCTTGAAGTTGTAAAGATTCTTTCCATGTTTCTATTTCTTCCTCTTGAGCCTTTGATTTCTCTAAAGTTCTGGAAAGATGACGTAGATAATTAACTATTCTTTGACCTGCCAATTCAGGATTGGATTGTAATTGTTTATTTCCATCTAAATTGAGAATATAAAGAGTACCTTTTCCTGTTTGATCGTTAATAGAGTCAGTGGTAATGATGTCATCTCCGGAAACAATATTCCATGTTTGATCACTGGCTTGTACTGCCAACAGTTTTAATTCTGTTTTATAGCCACCAACAAAACCTCTATTTTGAACTTTTACCTCTGCCAGATATAACACAAATCCTGATCCCTACTTATGGTTTACCTTTTTATAATATATTCCTCTAATCATAAATGATAATAGCTCATGATTGGATTTTGCCACTAAATGATTGAGGTTATTTGTATCCTAATTGACCATGATTATATGAATTTATCTTTGATATTGCCAAAAATAATTCTACAATTGTGCTTGTTAGTAATTCCATGTTACCTAAAATCATACCTCAGTTTGATACTAGAATATCTGTTGTTGGTTTCAGGTTTGATTTTTCAAATTTATTGATTCTTAACTCTTCCTAGCCTCTTTTCAAAGCAGGGTTTTTCAAAGTCGGTATCAAAACGTTTTAACCTCACCCCTAACCCCTCTCCCACAGGCGAGGGGAAATATAATGCAAAGTCCTTTTTATTAAGGGGGATTTAGAAGGATCGGAAACTTTGAAAATCGCTTATTATAATCACTAATTACTAATTGAATTATAAATAATTTAAGGAAGTTTAACTAGACCATTTCTGTTTCTGTTTTTTGGATAATACTTAATTGAATAAAACGAGTAATTATGTGGGATAAAAACCCAATAGGACCGGCGAATAAGCAAAGAATTAGAGAATGAGTTGTCCAGATTTTTTCAGTTTGTCCTTGCCAATAAATATATCTACCTAAAAATAAGTCTAAAACAAGAAAGTGAACCCAACCAGCAAAAGTAATATTCGGATTACTGAAAACTTGAGCTAAATCTGTCAATTTAGGATTGGATAATATTTCAATTGATTCAGAATTTAAGCCAGTAATAAACAAATAGATATAGACAAATATTAAGGGCAAAAAGATCACATAAGATTTCATTATTTTTTGTGTCCACTGCCAATTAGGTAGAAAGACTATCATTGTCCAAAATGGTAAAACAAATAGATTTGTTAAATTAAATAATTGGTTGAGATCTATCATTGATTTCTATTTTTTAACTCCACATATGAAAATGATACAATAAAACAAATTTTTTCTGTACTTTAATCAAATTTTACCCAATTAATTATTATGAGTATTTATTCTAATTTTATTAAGTTTTCTTGTTTATTATTATTTATCTTTCCTCTGGCTAGTTGTGGAAATCCTCCCGAAACTACTGCCCAAGAAGAGGAATCTTTACCTCCATCTGCTCGTATTCCTTCTGTGGACATTCAAGCGGTTTCTAGGGAATTTTTAACTCCCACAAGGGAATATATCGGTACAACTGAACCTCTAAAAGAGGTGATTATACGTTCTCAAGCGGAGGGGCAGTTATTGGAGTTAACAGTAGATGTGGGCGATCGCATCTCGAAAGGTCAAACTATCGCATCTTTGGATGATACTTTACTCAATGCCTCTTTAGCAAGGGCGCAAGCGGAATTAATTTCCCTTAACTCTGCCGTTACCGAAGCTCAATCTGATGTGGTTTCTGCTCAAGCGGAGGTGGAATCTGCAAGGGTGCGTTTTCAACAAGCTCAAGTTGATGCTAATAGATTACAACAATTATACGAAGAAGGTGCGATCGCAAAAAGAGAAGTAGAATTAGCTCAAACGGAAGCTAAAACAGCAGAACAGGCTTTAAAATCAGCACAATCTCAAGTAAAAGTGAGAGAAGCGGCAGTAGAAACCGCCAAGGGGAGAATTGCTAGTCAAAAAGCGGTTATTGCTGAAGAAAAAAAGAGATTAGCATTTACACAAATAAAATCTCCCTCTGATGGTTATGTTTTAGAAAGATTAACCGAAGAAGGTAACTTAATTCAAACAGGAGGAGAAATTATTAGTATCGGCGATTTTAGCCAAGCCATTGTCAATGTAGCGGTATCGGAATTAGATTTAGAAAAAGTGGCATTAGGCAAAACCGTTAACGTCAAACTGGATGCGTTTCCTAACCAAACCTTTACAGGTATTATTAATCAAATATCCCCCGCCGCCCAAGGTGACTCCCGACAAATACCCTTAGAAATTCTGTTAAGCAATCCCGAAGGGAAAATCAAACAAGGCTTACTTGCAAGGGTTAAATTTACCGCCGATAATCCTTCTCTTACGATTCCTGAATCAGCTTTACAGGTGGGAGAGCAAGATAACATAGTATTCGTGGTTAATAATCAATCTTCAGAAACAAAAGTTATTGCCAAACAAGTAACACTAGGAAAAAGAAGAAACGGTAAGGTAGAAGTTTTAACAGGTTTAAACGAAGCAGATAAAATTGTTTCCCGTAGCAGTAAACCTTTAGACGATAACCAGAAAGTCAAACTTAGTGCTATTAGCAACTAAGCAATAAGTAACCTGAATCAGAATAAATTTTCGTCTATGAGTGATGGTGAAAAGGGCAAGGGGCAAAGGTAAATAGTTGATAATTAAGAATTTAAAAATTAAAAACTCTGAATTCCGAACTCCGAACTCCGTACCGCTTTGCGGAACGAGCGCAGCGAACTCTCGTTTCTCCCCAATCCCCCAAAATTTTAAACTAAATTCCAATCTTTTATTTTTTTGTTGCTTCTAAAATGCAGACTTCCTCGGATGTAGTGACTATCTGATGAAGAGTTAAACCAGCTAAAGAAAAAAGCTCTTCAAATTCGATTTTACTTCTTTCTTTTCCCCCCGGACACATCACCAACATATTCAAATCCAACATCTTCGCTGATGATGGGGTATCTCCTTGAGGTACAATCATTTCCATCACAAGAATTTTGCCATGTGCTGGTAGCACTTCACGACAATTCTGTAAAATTGCGATCGCACTTTCGTCACCCCAATCATGAATAATGTGCTTAAGTAAATAAGCATCACCCCCAGACGGTATCTTCTCGAAGAAACTGCCACTAATTGCCTGACAACGGTTAGTAATATTATGTTTTTTTAAGGTTTCCTGACAATGACTAATAACATATTCCTCATCAAAAAGAATACCTTGACATTGAGGATATTTTTCCAGAATTGAGCCTAACATTTCCCCATAACCGCCCCCCACATCAACAATGGTAGTAAAATCAGAGAAATCATAAGCCTCTAAAATTGCCCTTTCCTCACTGAAAGAAAAACTACTCATGGAATTTTCAAAAATTTCCGCATCTTCTGGATGAGACTTAAAGTATTCAAAAACTCCCATACCAAATACATCATCAAAGGCTGGTTTTCCCGTTTTTACGCTGTGCAATAAATTACCCCATGCCTGATAATGGGGGGCTTCTCCTAACATAATTGCTGTTGCTTTTACCGATTGGGGATGATTTTCGCATAAATATTCCCCTAAAGGAGTTAGACTAAAGCATTGAGATTCAACTTCGGAAAAAATTCCCACACTAGCTAAGGCTCTCATCACACGATACAGTGCAGAAGAGCTAATATTCTTTAAACTGGCTAATTTTTCGCAACTCTGAGGGCTATTTTGCAATAAATCAGGAATACCTAATTTGCTAATGACATAAATAGATTGAGATAACCAATAACCAGAAATCATCTGAGTTAATTGAATATGAGGCGGTAAAAGATGATTATTCATCAATTTAACTATATTTTTTCTAAGTTTATTTTGATTGTAAATCAAAATTTATTGAAAGAATTAAAAATGTAATCCAGTTTGCATTTAATAAGCTATGTTAACAATTTTTCACTCCTATGTATTTGACATTGTTTCATTTGGAAATACTTTTTCAACGTTAGATAAAATTTAAGGTTTTATCACAGAGGTTAAGGAAGAATACAAGCTATTTTTTTGTTCCAATTAAAACTAAGTGAAACTTAATATTTAACTATATTTATTATACTTAGCAATGTCATAATTTGAAGTTTTATGAGATTACCATTTATTGTTACATAAACTTTTATTTTGTAATGTAAATTTTGCTAAAACAGAGCAAACATAAAAAGTTTAAATAGGCTTAAATAATACTAATCCATTAGTTATTAGGTTTTTACCTGATCAATGAATCAACAATTATGGGTACTTTTTTAAGAATTTTCCGAGGGAAGTTTTGTCCGTATTTTCTGTGGTCAGCAACTATCGTTTACAGCAAGGTGATGTGGGTTGTGTATCTAAAGGCTATGGCCATGCACTGATTAATAAAACCTCAGTTCGATTTAAAAGTTGTTGCTATGGTTAGGTTTCAGGTTGCAGGTTGCAGGTTTTAGGTTTAATTTTCTAATCAAGTTGTTTAGTTAATCTAAAGATTGAAAATAATAAAATCAATAAAGATGTGTTTTTTATCAATTCTTTAACCCGATACCTAACACCTTTCCAAAACCGAAAATTCTATATCGAACTCAGGTAATAAAGGGGATAAACCGACAGATATTTTGATTGTGTTTGATAACGGAGACTATCAGAGTATTGATCTCAATGATTGGATAATGAGTAATCCTAATTCAGCTTTGGGAAATACCTTTCAACTTTCCCCTGAAATGCTAGAAAAATTACCCGTCAATGATCAACTGTTTCTTTATCCCTCTAAATCTTAAAATCTTAGTCAAAAATAAAACAACTCTAAAACTGTTTCCTATTCTCTATTTTCACTAAAAAACTTTTTCAGCAACCTCTCATATAACCCATGACAATCAATTTATCGAACCGCCTTTCCTCCATAACCAAAGACTCTGCTGGTGTTACCCATATTGTTTGGGTAGAAGATGCTACTCTCTTCCATGCAACCTATGATGATAATTCTGCTACTTGGATTAATAGAACTGCGATCGCATCTGTCGGTAGTCAAAAGATAGTCAGTTTAAACCTCATTGCAAATGATAATCTGATCGAGATTTCTAACTCTACTAACAAGTTACCCGGATTAGCCGTAGTTTATCAACAGGGTAGTGAAAATGAGAGCAATATTTTCTATACCGCCGCTCAATATGATGCTAGTGGTAAAACTCAATGGTTAGATAAACCTCAAGCCTTAACCGCCGATCAAGTCGGAGATTTAGAACCAAGGGCGATCGCAACTGATGATGGAACAATATTTGTGGTTGGTCAAAAAGTTAATACGGACAATGTCACTAACCAAGCTATTCGAGAAGATACAGATCTTTATTACCAATCTTTTAATGTTTCTAGCAGTCAATTTACCACCTCAGCAGAATCTAACTCTCTCTCTTCATCTGCCACTTTAAGATTACAAACAAATGTATTAGGTTATTCTGGTCAAAATCAAGCTGTTGCCGCATCTTATTCACCATTAAGCAACACAGAAGCGGCCACTTTAGCTCAATCAGCATTTAATGGACAAGAATTAAATTGGGAAGCATCCAGTAATTTTAGCCCCAGTGCTTTAGAGTTTATTTTTTCCAAGGGAACGAAAGATAAAGTACGAAAAACCCTCAAAAATGCTTTTGGTGGCTTATCACTTGATATTTCCCTACAAGGGTCAAGTGGAAATAATCCTAACTGGAGTTTATTTGGTGGAGGAGTTTCTACTGATGGCAAATTACTGCTCAATGCCGTTGCCTCTCTTAGCTATGCTAAAGCCTCTGACAAAAAAACTCCCCTACAGAGACAAGTAAAAACCAGAATTACAACAAACAATCAAACTAATGCTGTTAATTTTTCCGTAACTTTGTCATCTTTGTACACTTACGGAAACAAAAAAAAATCCACGGGAAAGTTTCCCCTAGTTCTGGAAACAGGCAGTTTAGGCTTATCTTTTGCTTTTACCTTTCCTATTGTCGGTGGAGTAGAACTTTCTGAATTTGATACCAACCTTTTTAGTCTTAATGCTTTCCTCAACGCAGGAATAACTCTTCAGTGGCAATTAAACCCGAAAGATCCTAATACATATCAAAGTATTTTATTCCCCTACATTAATGATAACGATAGTACTGCGGCATTGTTGGTAGGCGACTCATTTGCAACCCTCCCAGGGTTTTCTCAATTTGCAGCGATCAATGCTCTTCTTGCAGATATTATTGTCGCATTTGAGTCCATTGATAATCAAGGACCTTTATCATTAGAGTCTCTTTTAATTGCTATTCCCATCCAAGGCGGAGTTGAATTAAATGTTGATATTCCTTTTGTTTTCAAGCTAAAAGGTTCTGTAGGAGTCTTTTTAGATGGAACATTTTTGCTAAAAGGAACTTCAGATTCTCCCAAAGATACTTTTACCCTTGGATTGCCCTACAGCCTAGCGGTTCAAGTTCTCGGACTGATCAATGCCAAAATCGGGGGTTTTCCGACTTGGACTTGGCCAGAATCTTCTTCTGAGTCTTTAACTAGCAATAATTCTGCTGAAGTATTATCAGCGACTGGAACGCTTCCCACTGTAGAAGGTTCTTTGCTAACTATCCCCTTTTCAACGAGTCTTAATCCTGATTTGAACCTTAACCCAGAAGAGTTCACTGTTCAAGTGATGAACCCTGATGGAACTCAATCAACTATTCCTGTTTTTGCTGTTATAGTTGAAGAAAATGCGGTTATTCTTCGTTTAGAGCAATCAATTCCCTATACAATCTTAAATGATCAACCCTTAACCGATAATATCACTGTTAGTTATAGTGGTACTCAACCACTCAATGGCTTTACAGAAAGCACCGTCATTAATAACTCTGCTCAAACTCTAGTTTATACCTATGACCCTACCAGTGGCACTGGTGATAATTATGCGAATAGCAATCAACAAATAACCATTGTCTTTAATACACCTTTAAATACTGATATTGTTCCTGATTCAAGTCAATTTGTGGTAACTGATAGTGATGGAACAGTAATTAATTTGATTCCGTTCGAGGAAAATAATCAAAATCCCATTTATGTTAATCAAAATACTGTTATTTTAACCCTAGAGGGAACAATTCCTTCAGGGGAAAATTATACAGTGCAATATACTCCTGTGACGGGGGCAAACAATAATTTAGAAAGTGCTAGTAATCAAGACATTACTTCATTTACTATCAGCAATTCTACCCCTTCGACCACAGCAGGAAATATCAACACTACATTTATCAGTGCCGAGAGTACCAATCAAGTTCTAAATAAGATAGAAAATGACTTCGCCCAAGATAGCCCTCCTACCTTAGCTCTTACCAGTGAGGGGGACATTTTGCTTGGTTGGAGTAGTGATGCACCCAATTTATTACCCATTTCCGCCCTAGCCCAAGGTAGTAATATCTATCTAACCTTTGGGGAAAACTTAGCCAATAATCAAGGAAACTATCTTAATCCCACTGCTGACCAGTTTATAGTTGTTATTGATGGGGTGACTCAATCTTTAAGTGCTACCCAGTTACCTTCTGTTGAGGGTAATACACTGGTTTTAACACTGGATCAACCCATTGCGGATAATGCGACAACGATTTCTGTTGATTATAACTTAGTGGCATCTGAAGGCGATGTTAGTAGCAATTTAGCCTATATAGATTTAACAGGTACAACATTTTGGTTGGAAGAATTTACCGATTTACCCGTTGATTTAATTAATGAAAGTAACTCACCCACTGTCTTAAATTTAGAGGTTAATGGCACTATTTATAATGGTTATGCTTTAAATCAAACCATTGTTATTCCCTTTGATCAGGAATTATTATTTACTTCAGAAAATAATCAAATCCCTAGTGATACTTTCACCGTTTTAGTGGATGGTCAAGGAGTTGGTGTTCTTCAAGCTATTATCAATGACACATCAGTTGTTTTAACTTTAGATAATTCCATTCAAATTGGTCAAGGTAATACGGTTTCTGTGGATTATATCTCAGATCCTGACAATCCATTAAAAGGCATAAACGATCAAGTGGTTGCCTCTTTTTCCCTAAGCAGTATTCTCACGACTGCCACTAATTCGGGTACAGTCATCAAAACTGCGTTTTCCCCCTTTGGTGATAGCGGTATTTCCGAAATTATAACAGTTCCGGGTACTAAAGGCTTAAACTTTGATGTTGCTTCAGCACTCACAACAGATAATATTAATGTTTTGGCATGGGTTCAAGTAGATAACTCTGATTTAATTATTCAACAAATACCGGGGCAAACCTATACCAATGAACAAATCGAACAGATTAATTCAGCAATTAGTGAGTCGGATATTTACTATTCAATTTTAGGTGCAGATAATCAGTGGAGTTTAGCTCAACCCATTGCACCCATGCAAACAGGTCAAGATCAAAAAGTGACTCTAGGAAAAGGTCCTAATGGTGACTTAATCGCCGCTTGGTTAAACACTCAACAAGCAAGTAATGGTGACACAGAAACAACTATTTATTGGTCAAGTTTTAATGGCACAGATTGGACAACACCTCAAACCTTATTATCGGAAATTTCCCCCAATGCCTTCACAGAATTAACGATTAGCTCCATTAATAATCAACCTGCCATTTTCTGGACAGAAAGCCAACCAGCATCCTACAGCGATCGAGTCTTAAGCCTACAACCCTTAGTATATTTACGTTTGGGAGAACTGAGTGGCACAACAGCAATTAATGAAGGAGAGTCGGCACCAAGTCTTAATGGTACTTATAGTGGGAATTTCACATTCAATCAAATAGGGGCATTAGATGATATTGCCAATAATTCTGGAGATCCTAACCCCGCAGTATTGTTTAATGGAGGTGGTGTAAGCCTTGATTCATCTATTCCTGTTTCCATTCAAGGATTTTCCGTAGAATTTTGGTTTAAATTGCCTAGTCTCAACGCCATTCCGAACTTGGTATCTATGGCAGATGTCTTTCTTTTTACCGTTAACGATACTCAGTTAAGTTTTAGTTTAGACAATTCTGATAATTCAACTATCTCGATAAATCCACCTCTTGATATTGATACTTGGTATTACGTTGTTGGCACTTATGATGGTACTCAGGATATTCTCTCTTTATACCTCAATGGTGAATTGGTAGGAACGATGGAGGACGTAAGTTTTGCCAATTTACCCCCATCAGGCAAATTAGATATTGTAGGTCAGGGAGGCTCGGTTTATGTGGACGAGGTTGCGTTTTATAACTCAGTTCTTTCCTATGTTCCAAGTAGTAATAGTTTAACTGCTTCCAACGTTACGGATTTAACGGGCAGTCAATTTCTGGATGGTGCTTTAGGAACTAACGAAATTGGCAATAACTATAATGCTCAGTATCTTGACCCCGTACCAGCAGGACCAGAAGCTCATTACAGCGTTTGGAATCCTGCAACTAATAGTTGGCAACAAGACGGTCAAATCGAGCCCACTCCTGCTATTACTCCCACAATTTTGAGCGATGCTAATTATCCCATTTGGGACATTGTCTCTGCTACCACCTCTCCCACTGGTACGATAATTTTCCCCAACGGACAAGCCGATAGCATTTTCCAAGTTCAATTGAAAGGAGAACAAAATCGAGAAATTACAGGAATTTCCGTCACTGTCTCAGGAACAGGACTACTATGGGGAGTAGGGGAACAAGGTAATGGTACTCCTATTGGAGGCTATCAAGTTGGGGTTATTTTAGGAGAAACCGTCACCAATAACAATAATCAATTAGCATTTGCAGAGAGTGCGACTTTACTTAATAGCCTTAATTCCAATCTGCCTCAATTAAATCATCAGATAATGGGAGAAACTGAAGTTCTGAATTTGTTAATTGATGAAACTGGTAATACCTTTTCTGAAACTCCAACGGTTACTGTTTATTTCAAAGATGGCGGAACTCTCACCCCAGAAGTGACAGGATTTTCTAACTCAGGGGGTACTACCCAAGGCACGAATGACTTAGGAACGCAAGTTTTAGGCATTGCTACCGTAACCGAAGCAAATGATGCTTCATTGGCTAATATTGATAGTGGCTTTATTATTGACACGGATAATCCTGCGATCGCATCTGTGTTAGCCAGTGCATTTAACTCTAATGGTAGTTTAGCTTATGTTGCTGTGGGCAATCGAGGCTATACCGATAGCGATGGTAATTTAGTCAGTGGTGGCACGATTCAGATTTTGTTACCTGACGATAGCGTCTTAAAAGGTGGGGAAACTAAACCCCTAACAACAACAGATTTATCTGGTAATCCGGGTGGAGTTTTAATCACAGGAATTGCGGATAGTGGCCTCCTAAATGGTGGCGTATCCATGAGTTTAGCCACAGGAGATATTGATGGTGATGGTGTCGATGATTTAGTTATTGGGGATGCCAATGCTAACAATGGCAATGGGGCAATTTACGTCATTTACGGCAGTTACCTCACGAGTAATCCCGGCATCACCATAGATGTTAGTACTTTAACTGCAACTCCCTCTAGTATTGGTTATGCGATCGCACCTAATATTTCCGATGCCCAAGCAGGGTTTTCTGTTATTGTCGGGAATTTTGACGGCGATTCAAAATTTACCCGTAATGATATTGCTTTTGGAGCTCCAGGAGTTGGTGATGGTGGTGCTGTCTATGTTGCTTATAATGGGCTTACTTCATTCACCCCAGTTTATACAGGCACAAATTCCGAAAGAGCAGGATTTGCTTTGGGAGTTTCTCATCATTCAACGGAGAATCCAACAACATTTACAGGTAGTAGTACCAGTGACGATCTTTTCATCGGCTCACCGGCTTATCAAGTAGAGGTTGCCAACCAATGGAAAGGAAAAGGAGGATTACCATCAGGCAGTCAATCTCTATATCCTGATAGCACTTCTATCGGTGCTGGAGCAGTTCATGTTTTTTCCAGTGGCAATAATGGCTTTTCCCAATGGGCAACTTATACAGGTCCAAATGTTCCTGCCGCCAATGGAGTCGCCGCTAACTATTTAGCAGGAGGTGCGATCGCATCTGAAGACCTTAATGGAGATGGAAGGCAAGACCTAGCTATTTCAGCAACGGGAGTCAATGCTAACGCTGGGGCAGTATATATCATCAATGGTGATGGAGCTACTCAAAACGTCCAACCCCAAACGGTAAATGACATTAGTAATCTCATTATCAATGGTTCTATCGTCAATGGTAAAGCAGGAACTGTTATTTCCGCCCCCGGTGATCTCAATGGCGACGGCTATCAAGATTTCCTCATCACCGCCCCTCAAGCCAGTAATGGTACAGGTCAAAGTTACTTATTATTTGGTCCTTTGAATTTAACCGAAGTTGGAACGAGCTTCGATTTGGGAGTAACCAGCCAAGACAAAACTTTCTTGCTTAACGGTAATCTACCCTATCAACTGGCAGGTTCGGCGGCTATCGGTTTGGGAAATATAACGAGCAAGAAAGGCTCTAATAATCAATCCGTAGATAGTCTGCTAATCACTGCACCCAATGCCCAACAAGTCTATGCCGTCTATGGTCAGCCTTATTTAGAAGATGATGGTAGTATTAAATTAGCCAATATAGCCTCTGATAACGGCTTTGTGATTGACGGCAATAGCTTTAGCACCTTCAACGTAGTCAATCCAGAAATTCCCAATCAAGCTACCAATTTAATGCCCTCTTTGGTGAGCCATCAAGGCACTCTATACATGGCAGTCAAAGGAGAAGGAAGCAGTACAGATATTTATATCACTACCAGCACAGACGGAGGAATAACTTGGAGTCCCGCAACAGTTGCGATCGCAGGTGCAACTAATTTCTCTCCCTCTTTAGCAGTTTATAATGATGTATTGTATTTGGCTTATACAGGCTTAGACCCCCAACTCAATATTCTTGCCAGTACCGATGGAGGACAAACTTGGAGTCCTCAGTCTGTTATTGGTCAAACATCCAACAATTCCCCTACATTAGTGGTTTATCAAGATCAGTTATTTACCTTTTTTACGGCGGATAACCAAACTGACAGTATCCTCTATATCTATTCTGATAATCCTCTCGAAACTTGGTCTTCAAACTTTGCTGTCACATTTAGCGGAGGCAATCAAACCAGTGCTAGTGCCGTTAGTGCCACTGTCTTTGATGGAGCTCTTTATCTTGCCTATCAAACAGGCACTCAAAGCAGTCCGGGTAATACTTTTGACATTACTTCAACCAATGGTGCGGATTTGAATAACTTATCATGGGCAATTGCTTCCATCCCCAATATTGTTTCCAATCAACCTCCCGCACTGACAAGCGATGGAACAACCCTCTATCTTACTAATACCACTGGATATACTCTGACATTAACAGAGGTGGGTAGCTTGGTGCTTTTATCCCCCACTGGAGAGCAAGTGTGGGAGGCGAGAAATAGCAATAACGAGGTGATCACGGGAGCAAATATTGCGCTCATGCAAGATGACGGTAACTTCGTTCTTTATGCAAATACTAATCTCACAAACCCTCTTTGGGCAACTGCAACAAATCGAGGTAGTGTCAATTATCTTCAATTAGGCAGTGATGGCGGACTTTACATTATTGATTCTGAGACAAATACTGTCCTTGTCACCCTTTATGATAACAATGGCACTGCCAATCCCAACAATAGCAGTAATGCCAAATTGGAAGAAGGAAGTCAGCTTTTATTAAGACAAACCCTTCAATCAGGTAATAGTTTTATTAGCATTTATGATGGAGTTGGTACTGGAGAACCTGTTTGGACAACGGTGGAGATTTCTGGCAATAGTAACTACGCTCCACCCCCTACAATCGTTGATAATAAACTCTATCTAGTCAACTCGATTGCTAACGCAGGTTATCAAGTGTTGGATTCTTCCTTGCCTCCTTTTTCTCTCTCTAACAATGGCAATATTGTCCAAATGTTAGGAGATATTAATGGTGACGGCTTTGCTGATGTGTTTTCAGGAGGAAGTAACGCTGGAGTAATTATTTTTGGAGATAGCACGAAAGATTTATTAACCGAGGCAAGTACAAGTGATGACCTAATCATTACCGTCCAAGGTGCTGACATTCAGGACGTAATTAATATTGACGATTTTAACGGCGACGGATTAGGAGATTTTGGAGTTATAGACAGCGAAGGTAATTTTTATATTATTCTTGGCAACCCAGATTTAGG
Organism: Cyanobacterium sp. Dongsha4; assembly: GCF_036345015.1. Taxonomy (NCBI): domain Bacteria; kingdom Bacillati; phylum Cyanobacteriota; class Cyanophyceae; order Chroococcales; family Geminocystaceae; genus Cyanobacterium; species Cyanobacterium sp. DS4. The sequence continues at coordinate 4,185,251 of NZ_CP084098.1, forward strand.
TGAAACAACACAACTCACTTTAACTGATCCAGTAACTAATGTTTCTTCGATTGAAAGTGTTATTGGTATCGGTAAATGGTTCAATAACGGTTATGACGATTTATTGGTAGTAGGGGAAAATCCTTTCATTGGTCAAGGTATTAATCTGTTTACAGCTCTAGGCAACAATCAAGAAACCACGTTTTTTAGTGAGTCAGATTTGACGTTCATATCTTCTTCAGATCCTCAACTTAAATCTACAGGCACTGGAATCGATTATGACGGCGATGGTTCTAATAATTTGCTGTATAGTCCATCAAACGAATCTGGTTTTTCCAATCGGAGTTTCTCAGAGGCAGATCTATTTGGTGACGGTAAGCCTGTTCTAACTGTTGATGTACCAAGCCCTTCTACCATTAATCAATTACAATCTATTGGCGATTTCAATGGGGACGGTATTGAAGATTTAGCTGTCTTTGTTAATGATTATATTGATGGTGTGGAGGGGAAACATCCTCAAGCAATCTTAATTTACTATGGCAACGCCAATGGCTTAACTAATTCATCACAACCTGATTTATTTTTCGCTTATTCTGATCCCAATTCTTCAGAGCAAATTTCAACACTGGCACAGGCAGGGGATGTTAATGGTGATGGTTTTGATGATTTTTTAGTAAGTTCTTCCAACTCCAATAATAATAAGGGTAGTGTGATTGTTGTATTTGGCGGAGATAGTAGTCTTTGGCAACCTATACAATTCGGTATTCCTTTTCCCTTAGAGGGGATAAACAATTCCTATGGTTTTGTTATTGAGGGATTGCCTAATTCTGAGGCAGGAACTTCAATTAGTGGAGGAGATGACGTTAATGGGGATGGTTTCGATGACTTCATGATTGGTGCTCCGGGGAATAACGATGAGCTAAGTTATGTTCTCTTTGGCAGTGACTTTAATCAGACAGTTAATCAAACGGGAACTATTGGCGATGATGTCATGCTCGGTACACCCACAGGAGAAAGTTTTGTTGCAGGGCAAGGAGATGACCAAATTTACGCCAATGGCGGTTTAGATGTGGTTTATGCGGGGACAGGAGATGACTTTGTTTCCGTTGCTGACACCTATTTTCGTCGCTTAGATGGAGGGGCGGGGTTAGATGTTTTAGAATTACATGGTTATAACGGACAAGATTGGGATATTACCACACTTGCTCCGGGAGTAAGGGTTCAAGACTTTGAAGTAATTAATATTCTCGATTATGGAGCTAATACGTTAACTCTTAATTCCGTGAGTGTTACTAATTTATTGAGTAACAACACCCTTATTGTTTTGATGGATAGCGTTGATAGCCTCATTTTAAGTGATGATTTTAGTTCAGCAGGAACTACTTATCAATATGGTGATAAATACTATCAATATACTTCTGATATTTCAGCGGCGATAGTTTTAGTCAACCAAGCCAACGCTCCAACCTACACAGCCCCTAGCAACAATCGTCCTGCTCCAATCCTACCCTCTGTCGATGAAGATGTTAGTTTAAACTCCCTCAGTGATTTTACATCCGATTCTCCATCACAATCTCTTCTTTCTAATCCTAATGCTCCGACCCAATTATTTGTTAGCAATCCTAAGAGTTCAGAAAACCAAGGCAGTGTTGATTTTAAAATTGAACGAACGGGAAATTTAGATAAGTATGTGGAAATTAGTTATCTAACTCAAGATGGAAGGGCAAAAAGTGGCAGAAACTATAATTCTGTAGCAGGTAAAGCAATATTCAGCCCGGGAGAAAGCACTATTACTGTGTCTGTCCCTTTAATACTCGATGATGTTTATACGGGTACAAGAGATTTTGGTTTGTTAGTGACTCTTGAAGAAGAAAGTTTCAATCCTCTAACTAATGAATTTCATCTGTCTGTAGATTCTACCGATGGACAAATCCGTAATTGGAATCACATCATCAATGATCAGCCTCTCAGTGTTATAGATGGACAGTTAGAATTTCGTGTGACTACTACAGATGGTAAAGGAACAATAAAAATCTATTTTGACTGCGATCGAGATTTTAATAGTTATTATGCCTTCAATAACGAAACTCAAACCTATCAGGCATTTGAATTTAATGGTGATATGGGGGCAGAATTATTTGATGAGGATAATGATGGTCATTATGAGGGAGTTATTTTACAGGTTCAAGATGGTAGCGAATACGATTTAGATGGAGCTGAAAATGGGATTGTTCTCCAACGAGGATTTTTTGCTAAAGGCGATCGCCCCTTAGTTACTTTAAATCAACCTATGTACCGTTTTCGCAATACTAGCTATGATACTGGAGTTTATCTTTATGCAGGGACAACAGAAAGTGTTTCTATTCGGGAAAACTATCCCAATTTTGTGGAGGAAGGATTAGCTTTTTATGTTTCCACAACTCCTCAAGATGGTTTAATTGCTTTTAATCGTTTCCAAAATATGAATTTACCCGGTGCTTACCTATACGCAGGAGAAAGTGAAAGTGAGTCTATTCGAAGAAATTACCCTAATTTTGTGGAAGAGGGAATTGCCTTTTATGCTTATCCTCAAGGTTCACAAATAGCAGATCAAATTTCTCGTTTCCAAAATAGTAGTTTACCCGGTACATATCTTTATACAGGTCAACCTGAAACAGATAGTGTCATCAACAACTATTCTAATTTCAATCTTGAAGGAATTGCGTTTGAAGCGATTTTAACTTAAACTCAAATTTTGCCTATTTGATTTGTAAATATTTTGAACTATTACCTGTTACCTAACCTCTTGATACCAGTTTTTCAGCAAATCCTAATTAATTATTAGAAAAAAGTATCTCCTCTCCGATGGGAGAGGGGTTAGGGAGAGGACAAAAAGTGTTTTTTATTTATTCAAAATGCCTTCAGAAATTTCCCATTTTAATGGGTATCAAAAACATAAATTTGTTTAGCGACCAAAAAACGAATAGGTAAATAATCCGTCAAACTATTAGCAATAAATATAGCTTCCTCATAATTATTGGTTGTAGTTACTGTTAAAGATAAACCATAATTTACCCCTAAAGGATCAATTAAAATAAAATAACGATTATCCGTTTGTAAATATTGTTGAGAATAATTAGATTTTATTTCTTCTAAACAGTTTGTTATTACTTCGTTATCATTGATATGAACTTGTGTTTCTTGTTGAGTGGTATAGAGTTTTTCTAAGGTATAAACAATAAAACCATAATCTAAACAAGGACAATAATAAGGATCAAAAGGAGAATTTTTATACAATAAAGAGAATTTATTATTACTATAAAAAAAATATAAATTTTCTGTTGTTTCTGCAAAATCAAAAGGTTTTTCTTTTAAAAATAAAGGAGAATTATCAGTAAAATTACCTTCTTTCATCCAATACCGAGAATCATCTATTAACCCCTCTTCAACATCAATAAAATATTCTGGTTGTTCCACCAATTCTTCCAAATGAGCAATTAAAATTCTAGCTTGTCCTCGTCTGCTGAGAAAATTTTTTTCCTCAATTAACTCATCACAGTTTTTTTTAATTAACCATAAAATTTCTTCAATTTCGGGATTTAAGCGAGGTTGTAAAGGATCATATTTTTTGTCCATCATAAATTTTTTTAGTCACTATCTTATCTTGGTTTCGTATTCCAAGGATCTATGGACATTTTATCAAAGTTGTTTTCTTTTGGTACTTTAATAAGATCATTATTCACTATTACTTTGTTATCATCTTCATGATGTTCTTTTTCTGGTAACAAATCTGATGTTATTTCTGGAGTGAATTGTTCAGGTTTTTTTAATTGACTTTTTCCCTTGATATTTTGATTATATTCTGGATTATCTTTATTATCTTTTCTTTGTTTTTGTTGTTGTAAATATTCTAGTAAAAATTGCTTGTTATATTTAGCTTGTATAAATTCATTATCTAGTTCACAGGCTTTGTCATAGTGAATAATTGCTTGTCTATATTTACCTAAATCTACATAAATAATTGCTAAATTATAATAGGCTTTTACATAATTTGGTACTAAATTAATGGCTGATTTATAGTTATAAATTGCCTGATTTATTTCCCCTAAATCGTTATAGATGATTGCTAAATTATAATAGGCTTTAGCCAGAGAGGGATTTAACTGTAATGCTTTTTTATAATCTTCTAATGCACCCTCTTTATCTCCCAATTCATAGCGAATATTTCCCCTATTATAAAACCCTTGGTAAAGATTGTTATTTAAAATAAGTACTTGGGAATAGTCCTCAAAAGCCTTTAATAAACTATTTGTTTTTTCATAACATAAAGCTCTTCTGTAGTAAGCATAAATGGAAAGAGGATTAATTTTTATTTCTTCTGTATAATCTGATATTGCTTCTTGATAATTTTGTATTTTATATTTTATATAACCTCGCCAATGATAAGCCAAATCATAATTAGGATATATAATAATAGCTTGATTAAGATCTGCTAATGCTCCTTGTTGGCTACCTATTTTCCATTTTGCGATCGCTCTTAATAAATAAACTTTATAATCGATAGAATTATTTTTTAAAACTTGATCATAGCAGTAAATAGCACTTAAATAATCACCATGATTGTTATGTAAACTAGCCTGTTTTAAATAGTCATATTTTTGATCTAAATAAGATGTTAAATAAAATTTTAACCCTCCCATATATAACAGATGAGAAAATGAAAAAGTGAATCTATTTTGCTTTTTAGAAATACTTAAGGTGTAGGTAGGTAAAAATCCAGCAAAAATAATCTTATATGGACTTTTGTTTAATGTTAAATCTCTCTCAGAAAAAACACATAATACAACTTGATTGTTTTTAACTTCTTCTGGGGTAAAAAACCATTTGACATCAGCAAAGTCAGCAATATTTACAGAATCACCTATGACTAATTTGACGATAATACGAAAGTTATGATTATCCTTTAATGCGAGAATCAAAAAATCATCAAGAAAATGTTGTTCTGGATTTACTTCCACTAGCAAATCGCCAAAACTTAAATTAACACAGTATTTTATCAGTTTATTTTTAAAGATATTTTCCTTTAATTGACTATCATGATTTTCTAAGGTTTCTTGTAATTTTTCTGCTAATTTTTCAGAAGATTGAATCAGAGGAATAGCTTTATTTTTATCAATAACAAAAGACTCTCCAAATACACCCTTAAAACGATGAGACAAAAAATGTTCTGATTTAAGACGGTGAATGAAGTCTTCTTGTTGACTTTTGAGTAGAGCAACCCAGTCCATAGTTTTTAATTAGACATCATCTTTCCTAGTTAATAAGTAATACGATTAGATGGGGAAATCGGGGCTTAGGGTATTGGAGTATAGGGGTATTAAGGGATTGGGGAGAAACGAGTTAGGAGTTAGGAGTTAGGAGTTAGGAGTTAGGAGTTAGGAGTTAGGAGTTAGGGGTTAGGGGTATTGTGTTAGGGGATTAGAAGAAACTAATTCTTAAAGTGCCGAAGTTACTTACTAATTACTAATGGTTTATTACCTTTGCCCCTTGCCCTTTTAACTTTGCCCTTTTAACTTTGCCCCTCACCCTTTTAACTTTGCCATTCCTTATATGATAGCTAACACCTGAATTATAAAACTTTAATTTCTTGAATCAACCATTTATCACCCTCTTTTACTAAAGAATACTCCACTAATAACCGTTCTTCATAAGAAAATCTGGGTTTTAATGCACCGTTTTGATAATATTGAGATTTTTCCCACACTTCGGCTTTAATAATGGCTTCTGTCGTATTTTGGGGGTTAACTTCTGCTGACTGTATTTTAATATCATGTTCATAACGTCTATAAGCATTAATTCTTCTTAAAGCATTACCATTGGCAATCCACACGGAAGCAAGGGGTTGAGAAAGCACCTGATTGAGTAGGATAAAATTATAATTAGGCCCTGTGGCTTCTTGTTTGGCATTTAGCCATCCTGCAATAATTTCTGATGCTTTTTCTGGAGTTAATTGATTTTGTAAATTCTCTTTAATTAACTCTTTTTCTGGGGAAGGTAATTCAATTAAAGGTTCTGACAGGGGTATATTCAAGGGTTCAGATTTTGGTTTAAATAAGATTTTAACAGCTAAAAATGCGATCGCAGTTGAAAGAATTAAGCCAATTAAGGGGACAAAAACAGGATTTTTGTACCAAGGAGATAAATTTCGGGGCGTTGACTTAGCAACAGATGGTGTCTCTTCCTCCGAATCTGTTTCCATTTCTGCATCGAGAAAATCACCAAAACCGATTAAATCCTCTGAAGGGGATAATTCATCCTCTACCAACAAAGATGTGGTTTGCTTTTCTTCCTCTGCTTCTATTACTTGAGTATTGGCAATGTGGGATTGGTTTTCTTGTGTGTTATCGTCAATAATCTTTTCTTCCTCGCTGGTAGATAAGGTTGATGCAGAATAATTAACTTGTGAGATATTGTTAACTTCTACAGAAGGGGAAGATTCGTTTAAGAATTCTGTTTCATTAATTAAAGGAGGAGAGATGCTTTCTAAATAATTTTGTACTTTCTCATCCGCAAAGTAGGCTTGTAAAGAAGAATCCACATCCCTTAAACCTTTAAATTGGGGAAAAACTTCTGTTTGTAACCATTTTTCCGTATAAACACACAATCCGGGTAATAAATCGGGAGAATTAGCCGATATTTCTTGAATACGTGCGATCGCATCTTTTTCTTTACTCTGACTTAGGGAAAACTCCGCCTCAGTAGTCTGTCCTAATAATAAAGCACAAATAGACTGCTCTAAATAAACATCTTGATGAATAGTTAAAGAAATTAAATTATTTTTTGCCTTAATAATTAAATCAGGTTTTCTTTCAGTAAATCCTCTCGCCAAACAAGCATAAGCAGTTAAATAAGCCGCCGCAGGAGAGGGTCTTTTTGCCTCATTTTCAAATAAAATTTGTTGCTCTTCTGCTGTTAAATAAACTCTAATTTGTTGTATAAAACGTAAAAAACTATCAACATTTAATCCAGAATCATCAATTTTTTGACTCTCAATACCTCCCCTAACATTCAACATTTCCTGAAGCAAATTAAGAGCTTTTTCTCTATCTTCTTTTATTTCATTTTCTCTAGTTAATAATTCTAAAATTTCATAGGGTTTTAATTTTCCTAAATCTTGCTTAATTTCCTTTTTTAAAGGCTGAAATAAATCTTCTTGATTTAAAAGATTATAAGACTTTTGCAAATAATTAGCCGCTAATTCATATTCTTTATCTTGCCACTTCTCTCTTGCTAATTCTAAATAGGCTAAAACCGCCGTTAAAATTAAATCTTGCCAAATAAAATCAATTTCTCCTTTGTTATCCGTTAAATCTTCTAGGTTATTTTTATCTTCAAGGTAGGGTGTTGCTAATCTTAAAACTAATTCAAAATCTCCTAAATCATAAAGAATAATTAACGCCCCTACTAACAAATCATTGGTAATTTCTACCGTAACTTCTTCCGATGTTTCAAGAAAAATATCCTCTTGGGATTCTTTCGTAAATAGAGATGACTCATATTCTAGGCGCGATTCTTCATCTTTTAAGACATCATAAGCAACTTTAAGTAAGTTCTGACGAGAGGTGATGCCATATTCACTATAACCCTCATGGGGTAACTGAAGCAAACGATCTTCATAGGCTTGATTAATTAAATCTGAATCCGCCTGAAGGGGGACTCCGAGAATACGAAAGTAATCTAAGGATATTTGCACGACTAACTATAATTAAGATTGCAGAAGGACATTAATTTACTAACTTGAGATTTTAGCACTGACTATTTGAATTAGAAATTGATTTCCATCGGGATTAAGAAAACTTGTTAACAAATACATAAAAATTACTTGGTATGATTAAATGACAATAGCTACCAAATTATGACATCAGAAATGTGGTCAGAAATTATCTCAAAAATTAATCAGAATATTGAGCAAAAATTTGAAATGTGCGATCACCGCTCTATTGGGGGGGGTTGTATTAATCAAGCCTATCAATTAATTGGCACTCAAGAAAGTTATTTTATTAAATTAAATAGTGCCTCTAGTTTAGATATGTTTATGGCGGAGGCATTGGGATTAGAGGAAATGTACTCAACCCATACCATTTTAGTACCGAAACCGATTTGTTACGGCATTGCGGGAAATAATAGCTATATTGTTTTAGAGTATTTTGAATTAGGTAGGGGTAGCTCTCAATCATGGCAACTAATGGGGAAAAAACTAGCACAACTCCATCGCTATCAAAAAGAAACCCGTTTCGGTTGGAAAATAAATAATACCATTGGTTCAACTCCTCAGATTAATGATTGGGGGGATAATTGGTCAGAATTTTTTGCAGAAACGAGAATTGGCTATCAACTGAAACTAGCTAATCGTAAAGGGGCAAATTTTTCCAATATTGGGGAAATAGTGGCTCAAATTAAAGATATTCTTAGCTATAGAAACCCAAATCCTTCTCTACTTCACGGTGATTTATGGTCTGGCAATGCCGCTTTTACTGCTGATGGCACACCTACTATTTTTGATCCTGCTTTTTATTATGGCGATCGAGAAGCTGATATAGCTATGACAGAATTATTCGGTGGTTTTCCCTCTGACTTTTATCAAGGTTATAACCAAGAATACCCCCTAGATAATGGCTACCAACAACGAAAAACTATCTACAATCTTTATCATATTCTCAATCACTTTAACCTCTTTGGAGGTGGTTATTTATCTCAAGCAAAATCGATGATTAACAGAATCATCAAGTAGTGAGCAAAGGGGCAAGGGGCAAAAGTGTTTAATTAACTTCCCCTAACACCCCAATACCCTGCAACCTGCAACCTGCAACCTGAAAACCGTAACTTTGAACCTAGAGCCAGTATTATCTTTGTCTTAAAAATACTCCGATTCCGTTATGAACTCTGGCAACAGTGGCAGGAGAACGGTCTATAATAGCTCCGCCGAGGTACATTTGAGTAGAACTTCCTCCATCTAAATTAAGGGCAGAAATAGCCCCCATTCTTTGGAGAATTTGAGCCATTTCGGTAAGGGTGGGACCAGCCCCGCCGATTCTACTATGTACGGCAACTAAGAGAATTTTACTTTGATTGTTAACTGCGATCGCACTTCTGGAGGCTTTTTGGGTATTAAAGGCTTTACTAAAATTTTCCGCTTCCCCGTTTAAAACAATTTGACCATTAAGAAGTAACAGAGGACCTGCCCCCATAATATAAGGATAACTAGCGAAATCTGTAGGATTAGTATATGTATTGACAGTAACAGAATCATTAAGACTAAATTTGTCCGCTCCTGTTCTAAATTTACGGAACACTAACAGATAACCTTTAGGGGGAATATTAATGCTGTCTTCTCCTGCTTTAACTCCCACAATTTTGTCTCTGATAATGCCATTTTCCACCACTGCAACGATTTCTCCATCACTGAGAGTCGTATAATTAAAGCCCCAATTTTCCGTATAACGGGCTAATCCTGCCTGTATATATCCACTATTAACATAATTATTGATGAGGCGATCTCCTCTACCCGTTGTAATAGTTTCTTCTAATTTAATACGATCAATTTTGACCTCTCCTAAATCATTCCAAGCAATAACCCCCCGATTTAAAATAGGACTCGATAGCCAGTTTTCTCTATCTTTAATCGCTCCCAATGGTAATTGATTATTGCGATTGAAAAATCCCCCATTAATTCCTGCCATTGCCCCTGAATTTTGAGCAGTAGTTTTTAGAGGTGCTGTACCAATTATAGTATTACCATTCGTCAACATAGGACGTAAATCCAAATTATAGCTTTTTGTGTTTAAGGTAAGAGATGATACTAAAAACTGGTCTTTATTATTATTTATACCGACATATTTTCTACTATAAATAACATCATTATTCCATAATATATCCCTAGAATTAATAGCAGTTGTACTAATATCTACAAATAATATATTCGGGTTAGCAGAAGTAACTTTTAAATTAGAAAAAGCAGGTAAAGTAATGTTAACTAGAGTTTTATTATCTTTACCAGAAATAGTAAATAATTTACTGTTATTAATGTTTATATTTTGAGGAGTTTCGTCCCCTTCTTCCTCTTGAATGACGGGGTTATTATTATTGGGAGGGAGGCTAGGAAAAAGAGAATTATCCACTTGACTATCAAGAGAAATTATCCCCACATCTTTACCTTGACTTACTTGAAAAAAGCTAGGTTGATTCAGTTCAATAATAATTTTTTTACCTTGAGTTTCTGACACTTCATAAATCTTATTAACTCTACTAGGAGGCAATTTTAAAGCTAAATAAGGATTAATATTATCTATCTCTAAAGAAGTATTTTTAACTAAATCTGTTATGTCTAAATAACGATAAGGATTAAGAAATTGAGTCGGTAAAATATTACTATAAGCAAACCATTGTACAGGTTGTTTATCTTTATTCGTTGTACTCAATAACTCTATGCCTAAATTAGCTTCTGCGGCAAAATCAGCTAAACCTGTATGAATTTCTCCTCCTTGTTGCCATTGTATCCAAGGTAAATTAACATTTTTATTATTAATAATTACTTCGTTACCTTTATTAACTACGTTTAAAATCTCATCTTGTGTAATTTGAGGGAAAACATCTTGAGCAAAAACACCTCTAAAAAATTTTCCTTGAACGAAAAGAGGAAATCCACTAATCAAATTTACAAAAAAAAGAGACGTAATAAAAAGAATTAAAAACTTAGACTTTATCAAAGTTAATTTCATAATGACTTTCCTGAGTTTAACTAGGTAGCTCAAACTAAATAAATAAAAGTTTGTAATTACCCCTTTAGGGGTTTTAAAAGTTTGATATATGAGGGTTTTAGCCCTAGATACTAATACTGTGCCACTGATACTTTTCATGGAGGAGAATAACTTATAAATCTCTCCATTTTTAGACCCAAATTTAGCTCCTTAGTTCCATCTTTTCATCTCTATAACTAAATTTTTTACAAACTAAATATTATTTAGACAACAAAAAAATGTATTAATATTTTTTACCAGATGATTAATGAATAAAATAAGTCAAATGGGTCTTAACTTTAAATGGTTAATTTTGATTTTTTAAAGTCAAAGAGGCAATTAAACCAAAAGTCCCTGCAATAGTACCTATACCTAACCATAAAGGAAAAGAGTAACCTTTAATATCTGCAACGATTCCCGCACTTAATCCAATAATACAATGCAACAGCATCAACCAAAATACAATATTAGGATCTGGATTAGTCAATATTTCTATCATTTGATATTAGTTTAACTTATTCGATTATTTTCAATAATTATAATATCTGTTTTTATTCATACATTAGTTTTACCTGAGTTCCATATAAAATTTTCAGTTAAGGTAGGCAAAAGGGGAAACCCCTCTGTGTCTCCCCTTAAAAGGGGAGAAAGAGAACAGGGAAAAGTGATAAAAATTAATGGAAAATATTACTCTATGGATTTTAGCTGATTTTTAACTGAGTTCAATTACCGTTTCAGCTTTCTTGAGATAATACTTATCTCAAGAGATAATCAATTTATCTACTTTTTTCGTCCATATCTAGTTACTTTTACTCCGAACCCCGAACCCCGTTCACGACTGAAAGGAGTGTAAGAGTGCAGCGAACTCTCTGAACTCAGATAGTTTTAGTTTTACTCCTCTGTTATGTGGAAATCTAACGTGATATGTGTCTATAAATTTTGGTTGTTCATGGCTTTAGCATAATCATAAACTAAATTGAAAAAGTCTTTAACGGTGGGAATTTGTAAACGATCCTTTGTTGTAATTAAAACAACTTCTCTGGTTAATTGTTGGGTTTGAGATTGATGAGATTTTAAGGTAATGGGAATAATACTTAGAGAGGGGTCAGATTTTGATTCTTGTAGAGCAGATTCTGGTAAAAGGGCGATAAAGTTACCTTGACGAATAACTCCTCGAAAAGCATCAAGGGTATTTAATTCCATTGCTACTTCTAAATCAAAACCATGTCCTGCAAATACTTCTTGAACAATTCTCTGCATTCCATAACCGTCTTTAAATATTACTTGGCTATAGGGGGCTAAATCGACAATGGTAACACTATCTTTTGTGGCAAGGGGATGAGAGCTAGAAACTAGCACTTGTATCGGTTCATAATATAGGTGTTTGGAAACCATTTCTGAGGTGGAAGTGAGATATTTATTATTCATCACTACTGCAACGTCCACTAATCCATCTCGTAATACTTTGAGAGCGCGATCGCTTCCTAGGGCTGTAACTCTAAGTTGTACTTGGGGATGACTTTGGCAAAATGATTGGAGGATGGGGGGTAGAAAATAAGCACAAACAGAGTGAATTCCTGCAACGCATAATTCTGGTTGCTCTCCTTGTAACAGTTGTTGGATTTTATACTCGATTTTATCCCACTCTTGACAAATACGTTTGGCATGGGGTAGCAGTTTTTCTCCTGAAACGGTTAATTTTGCTTGTGCTTGTCGATGGAATAAAGCTGTATTTAGGTGACTTTCTAAACCCTGTACTTGACGGCTAATAGTTGATTGAGTGACACCACAAAGTTTTGCCGCTTGTCCAAAACTCCCTGTTTCACTAACGGCTACAAAAGCTCTTATTTGTTCAATTCTCATAGATTAGACTTTTTTTCCTACCCACTGCTTTTTCTCCACAAACTATTAAATTACAGAGGAGGGTAGTTTTAATTCTGTCAAAATCAATACGAAATTATAAATTACAGTCCATTGTTCGAGAAATCAGAGTATAAATTCCTTCTAATAATCCTGACATGGCAAGACTTGGTAAATGTCCTTGGGGGGCGCTTAAATCATAGTTGAGATCCTCAGTGAATAGCCATAAACCTTTATTTCTCCAACCGACGCGATCGCCCATACTCTCCCAAACTTTTTTATCATGGGATCTTTTTCCACCTAAACTGAGATAAATTCTTTTTTGTACGGAAAAACCAAATTTGCCTTGACTATATTTAGTCCATAAGCGATCAATAGAGTGCAAATCTTCACAGGGAAACTCTTGCATGGCATGGCGATCGATCCAACCAAAATCTTCTTTATTAACCGCTTTGAGCATTAATTTTTGTGTTTCTAAGTCTGCTTCTTGCCATTTTTTTTGACTCAGTAATTCTTCTAAATGATGATAGTCTATACCCACCGCAGACATTTTGGGTTTCTTTTGCGGTTCAATGACTGTTTCAGAGGATGATATTTCAGTTTGAGAAACGATTTCTTCTAAATGAGTATCAATGAGAGATTCTTGATTGTCATAGCTAGATTCTACGGGAATAATGGGATTATTTTCAAAACGAGTGGGAGAAAGAGGATCATAAGTATATTCTTGGGGAGGTTGACTGGTTTGACGAGGTCTAGCTTTTATTCTTCTAACTTTTTTCTTTTTCGGTACGGGAATAACTGGGATTACGGGCAAGGGATGATGAGTATTAGCACTGGTATTTTCTGATGGTTGGGTGGTTTGTGGTGTAGGAGGAGGAATAACAGGAGAATGAGGCGTCGGGTTATTATTCGTCAAGTTGATTTCAACATCTTCGGTAAGCATATTCAACCACTCTGTTACTGACTCAGGACGATTTTCTGGTAACAATTCCATACCCTTCAAAATAGCTAAGTTGGTGCGATCGCTTATTTTGGGATTGTGGGTTTGAGGGGGAATTAAATTAATGCCTTGTTGGCGAAATTGAGCAGGAAAAGGTATTTGTAGGGTTAAAATATAGTATAAAGTTGCAGAAAGAGCGTAAACATCGGTATAAGCTCCTCTTTTGGCATTTCTTTGATATTGTTCAATGGGTGCAAAACCTTCAGTACGGGAATTTGTATGAATCTGGGTTTTATCTTCTATAAAATCCCTTGCTAAACCAAAATCAATCAATACCGCCTCGTTATTTTCCATGCGACGCATAATATTAGCTGGTTTAACGTCACGGTGTAAAATACCTTGCTTATGAATATAAGTTAAAGCACTGCCTACTTGATAAATGTAGCGAATAGCCTCAAACTCAGAAAATCCCCCCTGTTTTTTCACTAAGGTTTCTAAATTACCACCGTCAATATATTCCATCACCATACACCACAAATCTTCTTCCTGACAGACATCATCCACTCGAATTACATGAGCATGACTACATTTAGCCAAACGAAAAGCCTCTTGAATAAATCTTTCTTGATGTTTCGCAAAATTGGGTAAAGCCTGAATATTGGCATTGAGAGTTTTAATGGCAACTATTTTCTCATTAATAATATCTTTTGCTTTATATGTAATACCTGCACCCCCTGCCCCCAATACTTTTTCTATAACATATCTTCCCTTCTGAATAATTTTCCCCGCTTTCCAGTAACTCATAATAATTGCGATAGTCTTATGCTTTCTTTTCTCTGCAATTTTATTTTATCCCTAATCTTTGATTCAGCGATGAAGAGTTTATGGAGATGCAAACGACGCAATTACTCTCTCGGTGATAGAACTTATGAACTTATTTCACCTCAGTTCGATTTAAGAATATCGGGTAGATGTCTGGTTGTTAGGCAGGGCTGTTTCATTCTAAAATTTTCTGGTTAAGGCAGGGAATACCTGAGTTCGGAGTTCGGAGTTCGGAGTTAAAAGTAATAATTATTGACAAAAAAGCTGAATAAATTGATTTTCAATGAGTTTTTCCTAAATTTAATAATTTTTTATTCCAAAATTGGCTCGATGATAACTCGAGGGCGCTTTATTTTTCGATACTTTTTTCATCGAACTCAGTTAGGGAATAGGCACTCTTGCAATAGTTTTTAATGGTTTATAGTTATAAATTGATAATCTCAACATTTTTAACTACTTCTTAATCCTAAAAGCTCTAAAACCCTATATTCTTTTACTGGCAATAGTTTTAGCGTTTTTGTATTTCTACTTTGAAACAGCCCTGCTGGTTGTTAGGGGCTTAGGGTATTGGAGAAAAACGAGTTAGGGGTTTTTAATTCTTAATTCTTAATTATCAACTATTTAACTTTGCCCCTTGCCCATTGCCCTTTTCGCCATCATTCATAGATGAAAATTGATCCCAAATTCAGGTTAAATTAGGAAACTTGGGCTTAATAAACAAAAAAAGATGATCTTCCTTTTTTGAAAGATCATTATCCTAATATATATATTGATATTGTTTATACAAATGTTTAGTTTGTAAGTTTAATCATTAATTATTATTGTTGTTAAAAACATCGACAATTCTAGCCGTATTAGCGATAATACCGATGATTTGAGCAAAAGGATCAAAAATTTGATAAGTTGCATCAGATACCACAGCAAATCCTGAACGATCAATGAAAACAATGTCATTGTTGAGTAGGGGGGGGTTATTTTCCTGATTTAAGGGAGCAGAAAAGTCAATTTTGACAATTTTTTCCGTAACTGTACCATTGGGATTAAGTCGAATTAATTTTGCGGTTGCTTCGTTGGCTCGACGATTGTTAAAACCTCCTGCCTGAAGTAGTGCCTGTTGTAAACTTACATTCGGTGGTAGTTGTTTTAAACCGGGATTTTTAACCTCCCCAATAACGCTAACATTAATAGTATTAGGCGAAAAACTAGCTACTGCTACTTGACGCACTTCACTGTCATCAATGGATTCGGCCGTAGGAATAAAAATGCGATCGCCATTTTGTAATAAAGCATCTTCCCTAAATTTACCTGTTTGTAAAAGTTCCCAGAGATTAACTTTAATTATTTGGTCTTCCCCAGATGGTAATGTTCTTCTTACCTCTATATTACGAATATCCGCTCTGGCAGTTAATCCCCCGGCTGTTTTAATTGCTCTTGTGGCCGTGGGAATACCTGCTAAACTTTGTTCATTATTAATTACACGATTAGTGTCAAATGACAACTCATCGGTAAGGTTATTAGCTTTTACGTCGTCACCAGTTAAGGTGTATGGACCAGGTCGGTTAACTTCTCCTACAATACTAATAGAAATTGGTAGGCTAAGATTAGCACTAAAATTAGCAGTTGCTGTTCTTAATACTTCCGTGGGATCGATATTTTGGGCGCTGGGTATGATGATGCGATCGCCATCTCTGAGAACAATATTTTGCTGTAAATCACCATTTTGAAGGAAATCCCATAAATTAACGGGAATAATATACTCTCTTCCTTTGAAATTACGAACAACTTGAAGATTTCTTGTATCAGCAGAGGCATTAATACCGTTACCTAGTTGCAACGCACTAATTAAAGTCGGAAATTTTCTTCCTGAATTAGCACTACTCCCTCCCCCAGTTGAGCCTCCTGTTTCAAAAGGAATAGAATAAGAGCCCGGAGTGCGGATTTCTCCTACCATAGCAATAGTAATAGGACGAGGAATAGTTAAATCTATACTAACAATAGGATCTCTCAATAAACCTTGGGATACATACTCTTGACTAATCAAAAGTTCAGCTTCTGCTAAAGTTAAACCTGCTACGGTAACACGATTAATTAAAGGTAAATTCAGAGTACCATCAACCAACACCTGATACTCTCTGCTATACTCAGGCACATTAAAAATATTTAGCGAAATTACATCACCTGCATCTAAAGTATAAGGAAATCTCTGAGCTAAACTGTCTTGTGAAGCAGATATGGGATAGTCACTATTAACTGTGTTAGGGGTGTTATTACCCGTTAAAGGTTTTAAAGGCTGACGTTGTGCTAATTCTTGGGCAAAGACATTGCAACTCAGTAAATTAGACATCAAAAGCACTAATGCTGTAGTGGAATAGTAAGTCTTTTGCATAATAACAGTAATAGTAAAAATATTTTAATTATGAAAGCTATTTAATTATAGTGGGATAAGAAAGTCTTATTTTGTTGAAAATCTACAAATGCTCACCGACAATAATTTATTCTGTAAGATAACAAGGAAAATATTATGTTTAGCATTGTATATTATGTTGTTCAGTATTATATCCATTTATGTAAGTTTTATCGTTGCTTAGTTAATTTAAGACTAAAAACAATAAACCTCTGGAATTTGTCATCTTGATAAGAAAATAAGATTTTACAATAGAAATAGATTGTTATTCGGAAAACATTAATATTAACCCTGTTGCCCGTAGCTGAGGCTTTTTATGCTTTATCTGTAGATGTATTTTGTAGCACTCACTTTATAAAGCCTGTTATTCTCTGTTGCCTTACTTTCTGAAAAAGTTTAATCAATTATGAGTAAGTCTAAAACAATTCCACTGTCATAATGCTTTAATTAATTTTCTTTTTTTGTTAATGAAACACAACCACGAAAATCTTCCCAATAATCAAGATATTATTAAGTATATAAAAGAATCTCTTTCTCCAGAACAATTAACCTCATTAATGGAGTTGATTTTGCAAGGAATATTATTGGGAAATAGTTACTCCGAGATTGCTAATAAATTGGGATATAATCATAATTACATAAAAAAATTATCAGCACAATTATTAAATCGTCTTTCTGAGCACTTTGCTATAAAAATAACAAAAAAAACACTAAAAGAAATAATATCAGCAAAATATCAGATAGTTGATCAATCTTATTCTAAAAACATAGTAAAAGATTGGAATACTAGCCCCAAATTAGATAATTTTTATGGTAGAGATAAAGAGTTAAAACAACTTCATAATTTAATTTTTGTCGAAAATAAACGTTTAATTTATATATCAGGAATTGGAGGTGTAGGGAAGACTTCTTTGTCCGTTAAATTTATGCTTAATTATCAGTCAGAATTTACAGTAATTATTTGGAGAAGTTTGAGAAATGCACCTCTTTTAAATCATCTTGTTACTGATATAGTTTCTGTTATTTCTAATTATCAAAATTTAGAAGGTTCAGTGGATGATTTACTTTCTTTGTTAAGACAACATCGCTGTTTAATTATTTTGGATAATATTGAAACTATTTTAGCAGAAAAAGAAGTTGGTTATTATCGTTCTGATTTTGAAAATTATGGTAATTTTATTCGTTTTTTAGGAGCATCAAATCATCAAAGTTATATTATTTTGACAGGCAGAGAAAAACCACCAGAAATAACTTTCTTAGAAGAAGAAAAAAGTCAAGTTAAAAGTATTAATCTTAAAGGTTCTAAAGAGGCTTCTCTAGATATTTTAAAAGAAAAAAAGATTTTAGCATCAGAACAAGAAAAATTGGAATTAGCTAAATTATATAATTATCATCCTCTTGCCACTAAGTTAGTAAGTAATGTAATTAAGGATTTGTTTGCTAATAAAGCTAGTAATTTTTTAGCCCAAGAAACAACTCTTTTAAGAAGTTTAAATATTATTTTAGATGAGCAGTTTAATCGTCTCAGCAATACAGAAAAAACGATTATGAATTGGTTAGCTATTAATCGGGAATTAACATCAATAGAAGAATTAGCAGAAGATATTATTCCTCCCATCCAAAAATCTCAATTATTGTCAGCTTTGCAAAGTTTAAAATGGCGATCGCTTCTTGAAATTCAGGACGGAAAATATAGTCAGCAACCTGTAATTATGGAATATGTTTTAGAAAAATTTATTAACAACATTTATCAAGAAATAGTTAACGGTAATCTTGATTTATTTGGGAAGTATCCTTTAACAAAAATTACAACTAAAGAATATATAAGAATCGCACAAACTAGACTGATTATAGAACCATTAATAACTTTATTAGAAAAAACTTTTCCTGTAAAAATACAATTAAAAAAGCAGTTAAAAAATTTATTAAATCTTTGCAAAGAATTGCCTTTTAATAATTATGGTGTGGGAAATATCATTAAAATCTCTGAAATGCTTAAAATAGCTCTACAAGAATACAATTTTAGAGAATTACCGATTTGGCAAACGGATTTATCAAATAACTTTTTGAGAAAAATTGATTTTAGTTATTGTGATTTTAAAAATGTTAAATTTATCCATACTCTCGGTGCGGTTTTAAAGATAGCTTATCATCCTCAAGGAGAAATTATTGCTATTTCTGATATTAATGAGATAATTTATTTATGGAGAGTAAAAGATGGTCAAAATATTTTAAAATTAAGCGGACATAATGCTTGGGCATGGGATCTTAAATTTAGTATTGATGGACAATTATTAATTAGTGCTTCTGATGATAAAACAGTCAAAGTATGGGATATTAAAACAGGTTTTTGTTTAGCCAATTATGAATTAAAACAACACAAGGCTAACGCAATTTCTATCACTAAAAATAATAAAATAATTGCTATTGGTTGTAATTGTGGTTATTTAGAATTATGGCATTGGCAAGATGATATTCACCATATTTTGCAAGGACATCAAGGAGATATTAATAGCTTACAATTTAATCATGATGATCAATTTTTATTTACTGCTAGTTTAGATGGCACTGTTAAACAGTGGAATTTAACTGATAAAACTTGTTTTAAGACATTTAATTATTCCCAAAATCCGATTCATTGTTTATCAATTTCTCCCGATGACAAGTTAATGTTAACTGTTACTATTAATGGTAATCTACAAATGTGGTTAATCGAATCAGTAGATTGTCTTTATAGTTTAGATAACAAAGATATTTTTATTCATCAAGCTATTTTTTGCCCTACTGGTAACTCTTTTGCTACTGCATCAGAATCAACTATCACTTTTTGGGATAATTTAACAGGGAAAATAATTAAAAGTTTGATACCACAAAAAGGAAAAATATATTCCTTAGCTTACAGCCCTAATGGTAAAATTATCACCTCTGCTTCTCAACAAGAATGTTTAATTTCTTTTGACATTGAAACAGGCGATCGCATCGATACTTTATATGGTTATTCTAATCATATTTGGGCATTATCAACGGATAATAATAAATTTTTGGTTAGTGGAGGCACAGATGGTATTTTAAGATTATGGTCATGGGAAAAAAGTTCTCCTTTGAAAGAAATAAAAGCCCATAAAGGAGTTATTTTTGCAGTAGCGTGGCATCCTCAAAAACTATTTTTTGCAAGTAGTGGAAGCGATCGCACTGTTAAAATTTGGCATGGAAAAACAGGAGAATATCAACAACAAATATTAGCTCATACTGATTTAGTTTTTACTATTGCTTGGCATCCTGAAGGAGAAATATTAGCTATTGCTGGAAGTAGTAATCAGATCAAGTTTTGGAATTTTAATGATAATAATTTTTGCCTTCAATTAATGATAAAAACTACAGAAATTATGCACTTAAGTTGGTCAAATAATGGTAAAATATTAGCCATATATACCCGTAAAGGAGAAGTATTTATTTATGACTATTATACAGATAAATTAGAGTTGATTTTTGAAAATAAAGAAGCCAATATTAATGATATTAGAAGTTATATAGCTTGGAAACAAAATGATAATTATTTAGTTTTTACAGGTGCTAAAAATCAAGTAGTAATTTGGAATAGAAAAGTAAAAAAACTAGAGAAAAATTTACAAGGACATTTAGCCCAAGTAGTGGGTATAAGTTTCATAAAAAATGATCAATTTCTAATTACTGTCAGTCTTGATACAACTATTAGAATTTGGGAATTTTCCTCTGGTAAATGTGTTAAAGTTTTGACAGGACATCAAGCCCCTATACCCTGTTTAACAATTATTAATCAAGATTTATTTGCTACTGGTAGTGCCGACTCAACGGTGAGAATTTGGGATGTAAATACAGGAGAATGTATCAAAATATTAAGAAGCGATCGCCCCTATGAAGGTATGAATATTCATCACGCAACAGGTTTAACTTCTGGGGAGTTAGATAATTTAATGAGTTTGGGGGCAATTAATAAAAACGATACAAATAATATTAAATAATTCATCTGAAAAAGTAACTTTTTAATGGAAAATAGTAACTTTTATGCCCTGTCAAATATCTTTTAAATACATTAAACTTTAGTAAATCTATCGAGATTAAGGCTTTTTATCAATAAGTAAATAAGATAATAATTAACAATAATTAACAAAACTTAACAACTATTATATATCCTTAATCTTTCTTAGTCAAAGAGTTTAAAAATTAATAATTCAGCAGAAGTATTAAAACAGAAATTTAGGGGCAAAAAATGACAAGTTTTAACTTTTCCAGCAGAAAAACTATTACTACTTCCAATATTGATAATGTAGCCGATATATACGGTGGTGATTTTGATAGCGATGGTGATATTGATCTAGTTGGGATAACATCAGGATATGGTCAAGATGATGTCTTTATCTTAAAAAATAGTAGTAATGGTGGCAGTTGGAGTTATTCCTTAGTATATGGAGAATTACAGGTAGCTGAAGATTTCCCCGCTGGTAGCGTTTATGTTATTGACATAGACAATGATGGTGATAACGATATAATTAGTGCCTCTAACGATGATGATAATATATTTATTTTTTACAACAATGGTTCAGGCACGTCATGGGATGATGAGAAGATAGCTGATAATTTTCGGGGTGCGTCTGGCATTTTTGCCCTTGATTTAGCCAGTGATGGTTATGTTGATATTATCGCCGCTTCAGAAGATGATCATGATATTGCTACTTGGAGACAAACTTCTCGGGATAATTTTCAAGGAGAAAAAACCATTGATGGCAGTATGAATGAAGCCGTAGCTGTTTATTCCGCCGACTTAGATGGAGATGGGGATAATGACGTAGTTGCAGCCGCTTTTGATGAAAATAATGCAGGTATTGCATGGTGGGAAAATGAAGGTAGTGGCAATAATTGGGGCGATCGCATCTCTATTGCTGACTTTGACGGTGCTACAGACGTTATTGCCGTTGATATAGATAACGATGATGATATTGATATAGTAGCATCTGCTGAAGGCTCTCTTGACGATATTGCATGGTGGAAAAATAACGGTAGTGGTAGTTTTACTAGGCAGAGTAATATTGACGGTGACTTTGACGGTGTTTGGGAAATCACGGCGGCGGATTTAGATAACGATAGGGATTTAGATATAATTGCTGCGGCAAGAGACGAGAATCAAGTGGCATGGTGGGAAAATAACGGCGATGGCACTTTTGGCAGTAGAAACACCATTCAAACTGGTTTTGATGCTATTAGCGTTTTTGTGGAAGACTTTAACAATGACGGTTATTTAGATATTGCCTCGGCTTCTTTTGACGGTAATAATATCTCTTGGTGGGAAAATAACTTAGTTACCGCAGAAATAAGCAATTCTACGGGTTATGTTTTACGGGAAGTCGGCACAACAAATACCGCAGAATTTACCGTTACTTTAGACAGAGAAGCACCCGAAGATATTACCATTAACTATGAAATTTTAGGGGGAGTAAGCGAGGCGGATTATAGTGGTTTATCGGGGGAAATTGACTTTTCAACAGGGGATGAGAGTAAGACGGTTTCCTTTGCCATTGAAGATGACGATATTTATGAAAGACTAGAATCTTTAATTATCAATTTAAGCGAAGGTAATGGTTATCTTTTAAACTATAGTAGCGATTCAGTTGGTTTTAGAATCAGAGACTACATAGATATTGTTGCTAATACCAACCCCAGTGAAGATGGCACAATTGGCAGTTTTTCTATTGAGATGGATATTCCCCAAGATACCATTGAGTTAAATTTTAGCACCGATGGTACTGCCACAAGGGGCGTTGATTATCAGTTATTTTATTTAGCCAATGGGGAAAAACAATATTTAGATACCGATGATGATTCTTTTCCCATAACCGATGATACTGACTCTTTAGCTTTATATGTTGAGCCTTTAAATGATACTATTTATGATCCTGATGAAAGTATTATTGTTAACTTAGAAAGTAGTAGCGATTATTATGTTGATGAAGATACAGCGACTTTAACTTTAACAGATAACGAGCCTATTATTAGTATTGGCGATATTGTTAACCCCACAGAAAATGAAATTGGTTATATTGAATTAGAATTAGATAATCCCGTAGAAAGCGATGCAGGTATCAGAGTTAAATACAGTATTTTAGATGATTCTACTGCTACATTCAATCAAGACTATTATGCTTCCCAGTCTCGTTTAACCACCGACTCAGATGCAGAAAATGCCGTCTTTATTCCCAAAAATGCCATTACTGCCAAACTTTATATTTCTGCTTTACCCGATGCCGTTGCCGAAGATACAGAAGATATTAACATTCAGTTTTACACCTTTGAAGATGAATTTATTGAAGATTATGCTTATGGTTTAACCGATGGAAATTCTACCCTCGATGTCACGGTAGAAATAAGCGATGGTGAAAACTACGTTACAGGATTAGCAGTTTTTGATCAAGATAATAACTATTTAGAAGATGGAGAAATTCGCACCGAGGATGGTTATATTGCCTTTTGGAGTTTAGGGGAAAAATCGGGAAATGTTGCTTTTAACAAGGGCAGTATTGGCAGTGATGTTGATGGTAGTTATCAAAATAATCCCACTTTAGGAGTAAGGGGTTTAGCTAATAATAGTGATACTGCCGTAGAATTTAATGGCGTTGATGAGGGTATTTTTATCCCTGATAATGATCAGATTAACACAGGTGGTTCTTATCCTGAACGCACTATAGAATTATGGTTTCAAGCTAATAGTTTAGACGGCAGACAAGTTATCTATGAAGAAGGAGGCACACTAAATGGTATCAATATCTTTTTAGATGATAATCAGTTAAACTTAGGAGTTTGGGCAAATGATGAGGGAGAATGGTTAAATTTTACTGTGGAAACAGGAGAAACCTATCATACAATCCTTACTTTTGATAATGGTATTCTTACGGGTTATGTTAATGATGAAAATATAGGTAGTGTTAATTTAGATTTTGATAGTATTCCTACCCACACAGCAGGTATCGGAATCGCCCAAATGAATGATGATAGTCGATTCAGTAATGACGAAAGTGCAAATGATAATGATTATTATTTTCAAGGAATTGTTGATGATGTTTATATTTATGATTATGCAGTAGAAATAAAAGATGCGATCGCATCTTGGGGTTTAGGAGAAACCTCTGGAGATGTAGCAGTAAATGAGGGGAGTATTGGCAGTGATGTTGATGGTAGTTATCAAAATAGCCCAACTTTAGGAGTTTCTGGTTTGGCTAATAATAGCGATACTGCTGTCGAGTTTGACGGAGTTGATGATGGTATTTTTATCCCTGATAATGAACAGATTAACACAGGTGGTTCTTATTCTGAACGCACTATCGAGTTATGGTTTCAAGCTAATAGTTTAGACGGAAGACAGGTTATCTATGAAGAAGGAGGCACAGCTAATGGTATCAATATCTTCTTAGATGATAATCAGTTAAACTTAGGGGTTTGGGTAAGTAGTGAAGGAGAATGGCTTAATTTTCCCGTTGAAGAAGGAGAAACCTATCATGCAATTCTCATTTTTGATAATGGTATTCTCACAGGATATGTCAATGACGAAAACATCGGCAGTGTAGAAACCGACTTCACCTCTATTCCTGCCCATAGTGGTAATATTGGTATTGCCCAAATGAATAACGATAGTCGATTCAGTAATGATGATAGTGGCGAAGATGAAGGGTTTTATTTTCAGGGTGTTATCGATGATGTATCGATTTATGATTATGCAATCAAATTCAATGCCTCATTGAAAAATCAAAAAACTTTCCTGACATATAAACTAATCAGTCAACCAACCGATACCGTTACTATTAATTTATCCTTAGATGGAAATGGAGAATTATCCACCAATACTTTAACTATTTCTCCTGATGAATGGGCAACCCCTCAAATAATAGAAGTCAACGACATCAAAACAGATTCAGTTGTTACTGCTAATTTGAGTAGCGATGATGAAAATTATGATGGTTTAAATTTAGACACTAATATTATTCTTGCCGATAATACCATCACCGAAATTAAAGTCAGCGAAGGTGAAGAAAATCAATTACCAACTTTTAACCCCATTGTCAGGTTAGCTTCTTTGGGTAGTGTAACGGAAGATAATAACCGAGTGGAAGGATTCCGTCTTAGTTTAGATAATCCCACTGATACAGATTTAACCATAACTTATCAAGTTTCTGGCACTGCTACCTCTAGTGAAGATAACGAGGATAATTATGATTATGAAGCATTGAATGGAGAAATAACAATCAAAGCAGGAGAAACAGAAGCAGTTATTGGTATTAATCAATTTGATGATAATGTGGTTGAAAATGACGAAACAATTATTGTTAGTTTAAATTCTGGGGATGGTTATGAGTTAGATAGTGACTCTCAAACTGCCACTTTAACTATTAACGATAATGACACCGCAGAAATTAATTTAGTTACCGAGTCTTTCCTTAGCAGTATTAATGTTGATGATGAATCTTTATTAAATATTCAACTCCTTTCCCTTGATGAAAATGGCAACGCTGTATTTGATGTCAAGTTAACCAGTCAACCGAGTGATACTGTTACTGTTAATTTAACCGACAGTCTTAACGAAAATTCTGATACTGTTTCTTTAACTTTTACCGTTGATAATTGGAATGTTTCTCAAAATCCTACATGGGAAGGTTTAACGGAAAATACTGATAGCAATGACTTTACCTATCAAATAGATGTTTTAACTACCAGTGATGATAGCGATTATGATAATCAAACCACAGAAATTCCCATTACTACCAGTCTTTATAATCAAAATATTGATTCTATTGTGACGGTTGAAGGAGAAGAAGGGGTAAATATTCGCTTAAGGCTTAATAGCCAACCCACCGATGATGTCACTGTTAATTTATTAGAGTCAACCATTGATGAAAGTGAAAATGAATTTTCTGCTACAAGTTTAACTTTTACTCCTGATGATTGGAATACTTATCAAACCATAACTGTCACTGGTATTGATGACGAAAGAAGCGATGGTGATATAACTTATACCCTCAGATTAAGCGGTAGCAGTGATGATAGTAACTATGATGATTTGATTGAATATCTAACCATTACTAATGAGGATATTAATGATAATCAAGTCACTGACGAGTCACCGACTGAAGATGAAGATACTTTGTTAGTTAAATTGAGTGTAATTGATGATGGAGAAATAGCAGAAGATGATGAAGATACTCCTGCACAATTATTAGTTAGTCTCGAAGATGGAGAAGTTGCACCAGAAGGGGGTTTAAATGTCCGCTATTCGGTGTTAGATTCCACTGCCACATCAGGGGTTGACTATCAACCTTTAGAATGGTTTATTGAACAAGTAGGCTCGGAAAATCCCTTTGAAGGTGTTGACGTTGGTACTTTTAGTGATTTATCCTTAATTGACATCGACAATGACGGTGATTTAGATGCTTTCATTGGTAATTCATACGGTGCGATCGAATTTTTCAAAAACTACTCTATAGAAGATACAGGATTAGCAGGGGTTGCTAACTTTGAAGAAGAAATAGACGAGGATAACCCCTTAAGTGGTTTTGATGTCGGCAGTTATAGCAGTATTGATTTTGTGGATATAGATGATGATGGGGATTTTGATGCTTTTGTCGGTAATAGTAATGGGGAAATAATTTTCTATCAAAATACGGGGGATGAATCTTCTGCTATCTTTACCCTCATTACTGGTAGTGGTAATCCTTTTGATGAAATGAGTGTCGGTGGTTATGCTGTGCCTAGTTTTGTCGATATAGACAGTGATGGTGATAAGGATGTTTTTATTGGCAATGAAGACGGCGAAATAATTTTCTATCAAAATACAGGGGATGAATCTTCTGCTATCTTTACCCTCATTACTGGTAGTGATAATCCCTTTAATGGTTTAGAATTAAGTGATCGCACTTCACTGAGTTTCATCGATATAGACGAAGATAACGACTTTGATACTTTTATTGGTAACGGCGATGGAGAGGTATTTTATTACAATAACACTGGTAACTCTGTTGAAGCGACTTATGTTGAACAGTCAGGCATTGCCAATTTATTTGTAGATGCAGAAGGAGAAACCGTAACAGACTTTGGTAGTAATATTATGCCAACATTCGGGGATATAGATGATGACGGTGATTTAGATGCCTTTTTCGGGGAAGTTTACGGTAGGGTTTTATACTATCAAAACTTTGCTAATAATGAAATTACCATTCAAGAAGGAAGTGATAGTGCTATTATTGAAGTCTATCCCATCGCCGACAATGTTGCCGAAGATGATGAAACCGTCACGGTAATTTTAAATACCAATAGCGGTTACTATTTAACTGCCGAAGAAGGTATTAGCGGTACAATTACCATAGTTGATAATGACACCCCACAGTTAATTATTACCGATTCACAAGGCAATCAAATTACTGATGATGATAGTTTCACCACTGCTGAGAATGACTCTACTACTCAAAGTTTCCTTTTATCTTTAGCTACTCAACCCACCGCCACCGTTATTGTTTATATTAATAGCAATGATGAGGGCGAAGGAGTTTTAGATACTGATACTCTTTACTTTACCACCGATAACTGGAGTCAAACTCAAGAAGTAATTTTAGCTTCCGTTGATGATGTTATTGAAGATGGAAAGATTAGCTATCAAATTGTAACTAATGCCGTCAGTGAAGATGATGTTTATGACGATATTCAAACCCAACCTATTAATATTAGCAATCAAGATGATAATGATACTGCCCAAGTAATAGTTACTCAAATAGATGAATATACTTACTCTATCGAGTTGGCAACTCAACCCCTAGGGGATGTTTTTGTCACTATGACACCAGATAATCAAATTGCTTTAAATAATCGAGATGCTGGAATCTTTCTCACTCTTACCTTTAACGAAAATAATTGGAATGATAGTCAAACAGTAGTTGTTAACGCTCAAGATGATTATGACATCGAATATAACCACAATGCAGAAATAGAATTTACTGTTAGTAGTAATGATGATGAAGTTTATAACGAAATTACTCCCCCAGAAAATATAGAGGCTTTAATCTTAGATAATGATAAACCCACCGTTAATATTACCGTTGGCGATGGAGTAGAAGAGGAAGCATCCCCCGGTTATTTCACCATTACCCTTAGCCAACCAACTCCTAACAATAATGATGGTGATACTGGTTTTGCTATTAATTATCAAATCTTAACCGATGAAAGCACAACTACTAACGGGGGTGACTATCAAGAAATTCTCGAAACGGGTGTAATTTATATTCCCGCAGGAAGCAACAGCAGTAATTTATTTATTCAACCCATTGATGATTATTTAGTAGAAGGTTTTGACATTCTGGTGACAACTGCCTATGACTCTGATAGCGGTGAGGTAAGTTTAATTATTGATGATGAAGATATTGATAGTTACACCATACCCGCAAACAATCAATTAACTTTTAGTAATGGTGTTATTGCCACTCTCCCTGACGCTATAACTCTCAGTAATCAAGAATCAAATACCGTATTTGTGAATTTATTAAATGGGGATGATATTTCTACCACCGACACCACCAGAGTTGCAGGGGAAAATCTTACCATTCAGCTATCCACAGGAGATACTTATGGGATAGATAACAACCGCAGTGAAGCTATTTTACAAATCATAGATAATGATACACCGGGGTTAAGAATAGTACAAAGAGGCGATCGCACCCAAGTAACTGAAGGCAATACAGGCATTATCCAAATATCCTTACTCAGTCAACCCACCCATGATGTAACTATTGCCTTTACTACAGATGGTGAAATTGAGGAGATTTCCAGTTTAAACTTTACTCCAGATAACTGGTATCAACTCCAGTCAATAGATATAACTGCCATTGATGAGAATATCGCAGAAACAGATAAGTTTCATTTTAGCACCCTTGAATATTTATTAACCAGTAACGATGATGACTATAATAACTTAGAAATCGCACCGCAAATACTTTACATCCAAGATAGACTCCTAGACACCGAAAACACCTATAAAGGTGTAGAATTTGCCTTAAATGCCCTACAAAAAGCCCAAGATAAACTTAGCATACCTATTTTAGGTCAATTAGAAGGAGTTGTACCCGATTTTATTGAATTATTCAAAGATGATTTAATTGAAAATATACAAACTACCAGTCAATTAACCACTTGGCAACTAGAGCAAATTTTACAAGATATTCTCAGTGATTATGGAATATCCGTTACCACAGAAATTACCGATATTGATACCACGTTTACGGTAACAGTTAGTGAGTCTTATGAAGATGTTACTTTTGAGGTTGCTGATGACTTGGGAATGTCGGCATTAGGAATGAGTTACGAAGGCACAGTTGTCGGGGATATTAGTTATGACGGCACTTTAGTATTTATTCTTGGGAAAGATGGCACATTTTATCTTGACACCGAAAACACCATCTATGATGTGGATGTGGATTTAGAATTAGAAGAATTAGAAGGCAGTGGTAGTCTAGGTTTTGTTAAAGTTGACTTTGAAGATGATCCCGATACAGAAAGTTTCTTAAGTTTAACAGGTACGGTGCAACTTACGGACGAAAATTTTGATGATGATGGATTACTTAGCCCAGAAGAATTAGCCTTAATTTCCTATACCGCCGAAAATGACACTCAAACTTTCTTTGAAGAATATACTAATTATGACTTACTCGGAGATGCTGCATTGGGTTTGTCAGCTATTGGTAGTCTCGATCGCACCATTTACTTCCCTACCTTCAATTTTGATTTATACGTTGATTTTCCTCTCTTTAATTATGCCGATGAAACAGTCTCCGCCGCCGATGAAAGTGAGTTTATTGTCGAGATTAATGACTTACAGTTAGACTTAGGTACTTATGTTAGTAATTATTTCGTTACATATTTAGATCAAATTGACAATCAATTACAACCCATTTACCCCATATTAGACACCTTTAATACTGATACAAAATTCCTCAGTTATTTAAAATTAGACGATTTATATGACTATAACGACGATGGAAAAGTATCTTTAGCAGAATTAACCTTTAAACTATTAGGGGGTAGTGGCGAAGCAGATAATCTTTTTGAGTTTTTAGATAATATTGAATATTTAATTAACCTAGTCAGACTAGGGGGAGAAGCCGTCGATAGTTATAGCCTCAATTACTATGATGGCAAAAGCACAGAAGGAGGAAACACAGGAGAAACCACCGAAGATGACGACAAAGTAGTAGAAACCTACGCCATAGATTTAGGCAGTTATGAAATTACCATTAATGCCGCCAGTGTAGAAGATGATGATACCGTAGTTGATTTTATCAGAGAACCAGACGCAGTAATCGAACAAGTTGAACAAACCGAAGAAGAAAACCTACAACCCACCGTTGACTTTATTACCGCAGTATATAACACCCCGGGTTTATCCATTCCCATCTTAGAAACCCCTGAAATAGTCGCCCAAAAATTATTATTAGGGCAAGATACAGACTTACTAATCTATGATTTTCCCGATGCAGATTTTGACGTTAACTTTGACGTTACCGAAATCGGTTTAGAGGCTTTGTTACCAGATTGGGGATTAAATGCAGTTTTAGAATTTGATTTAGGTTTGACATCTAATCTCTATTTTGCTTATGATACTGTGGGATTATCTGAATGGAGAGACTTAGGATTTTCCGACGATAACTCTATCAGAGTAGCAAACGGATTTTACCTGAGAGATTTTAACGAAGATGGAGAAGATACCAACGAATTGCAAGGGCGTTTTGGGGTTGGTATTGGCTTTGAAAATAATCTCATCGTTGCCAAAGCGAAAATGACGGGAGGTGTGCAAAGCGATGGTAACATCAAAGTCGAATTCATCGACAATGGCGAAGATACTGGCACAAATGATGGTGTTATTCGTTTCTTGGAAGTGGTAGAAAATGATTTTTCGGGGTTGCAAGAAAACTCAGAGGTAGAAGTCGAGGTAAGTGGCGAAGTTGAAGGATTTTTAAATGCAGAGGTAAAAGTTGGTGTTGATGCTGGTTTTTACGAGGTGATGGAGACAGTTTTAGATATTGACGTAGCTACTTTTCCTTTGTGGAATGTAGAAAATTATATTGCTTTAAGTGGGACAGGCTCTCAAAGTTATTTAGATAATGCTACAGTTTATTTTGATGCTAATTTTAACGGCATAATAGATAATGATGAGCCTAACACCATTACTAACCCCGATGGTAGCTATCGTTTAGATATTCCTCTGGCAATTTTCGATACAAATAATAATGGCATACTTGATATTGATGAAGGGCGTTTAGTCTTAACCGACGGTATCGACTCCTCTAGTGGTTTACCCCTCGAAATACCTTTCTTTACCCTTAGCGACGCTTCTATGGCTACTCCCTTGACTACTTTAGCAACTATCTTAGTAGAAAATGGAATAGATGTAGAATCCGCACAAAACACCATCAAACAAATCTTTGACCTACCTGAAGATATTGATTTATTCAATTATGATCCATTATTAACTATTGCTGATGGTGATGAAACGGCGAAGGAAGTTTATCTCAACCATGTCAAAATATCGGCTTTACTGCAAATGTCCGTTGATGTGGTTAACCATTTAACCATTAACCCTCCCAATGAAAGTCACATAGTTGAATATGTTGCAGAGATAATTGGCGACTTGTCAACGTTAGATTTAACTAACTCTGAAGAGATTAAGATAGAAATTCTCTCAAAATTACCCACCTTACCCCTACTCGAACATCTAAAAGATAGTATCAACCTGAATACAGTTTTCGATGTAGCCTCTCAATTATTAGCACAAACAAATCAGGAATTGAAGGAAATTGCGGAGAATACTCCCTCAGAGAGTTTAATATCAACTATTGCTCAATTAAAAGAAAAATACTATATTGACTTACCTGCCATCATTGCTGAAATTGGGGATGGAGAAAAAACCATCATCCAAACTCAAGAAATTGAAGATGTTGTGTTAACTCAGAATCAAACATACAGTCAAGATTTAAGCAGTAATTTTATTGATATTTCTATTGATGATCAAATTACCTACTCAGCCCAAAACCTACCCGATGGTTTAACACTAAGCGATACTGGTATATTGCAGGGAACTGTCACAAACTCAGCAAAAGGTGATTATGAGGTTAGTTTAACTGCCACAGATTCTGAAGGAGAAAATTTGATGACAGAATTTTCTATTTCTGTAACGGGTACGGAAGATAACCTTTTAAATACTAGCATCTATCGTTTTCGCACTGGTGAGGCAACTTATATTTATGTCGCCGAAGAAGAAAGACAGCATATATTACAAGATAAATATAATTTTGTGGAAGAAGGAGAAGCATTTAAGGTGGCATTGGAAGATAATGAAAACCTTGAACCCATTTACCGCTTCCGTAATAATGACCTTGGGGCTACTTATTTATATGTGGGAGAAGAAGAGCGTCAAAGCATCAAGCAGAATTATACAAACTTTATAGAAGAAGGTTTAGCATTTTATACTTATGGTGCGGATACACAGCAAGGGAATGATATTTATCGTTTTCAAACTCAACCCGGAGGGTATATTTTTGTCGGAGAATCGGAAAGAGAAAATATTTTACAAAGTTACTCTTATTTTATGGAGGAAGGAGTTGCTTTTGAGGTTGCCTAGGATTGCTTTAAATATTATTAAAATATTATTTTTCTTGAGTTTGATAAATCTCAAAACCAATGATTTTTGGTGCAAATGAGTTAAGCTCTGCCTAAAATTTGTTATGATTACCTAAAATCTTCAGGAAAAAAGTCCCTAATACTTTAATACCCTAAAATTTTTGCTAATGGACTATCGAAGACTGGAAAAAATAAAGCAAATTCTCCAACAAAGACAACCTGATTTAACCTTAATTACTGATAATGTCAACAACTTCCGTAACTTGTCCGCCATAATACGCAGTTGTGAAGCGGTAGGGATGATGGAAGTTCATTTAGTTAATAATCAACAAGAACAACTATACTTAATTAATAAAGTAACTGCGGGTGCAGAACGATGGTTAACACAAACTAGGCATTCTAGTATTGTGACTGGAATTAATCACTTAAAAAAAAGGGGTTTTACTATTTATGCTACTCATTTGAGCGATCGCACCTTAGATTATCGTAAAATGGATTATACAAAACCCACCGCTTTTGTTGTAGGTTCAGAAAAAAAAGGTATCAGCGAAGAAGCCTTAGAAAATGCTGACTATCATATTAGTATTCCAATGATGGGAATGACACAATCATTAAATGTTTCTGTTGCCACTGCTATTATTTTGTTTGAAGCACAAAGACAAAGAGAAGAAAAAGGGTCTTATCAACAACTAAGAATTTCCCAAGAAATTTACGAGAAAACTATTTTTGAGTGGGCTTATCCGGAAGCCGCACTCGCTTACAAAGCTAACAAAAAACCCTATCCACCACTAACAGACACTGGAGAAATCAATCGAGATTATAAATCCAGTAGAGCATCTTCTTGATGAGTTTTGATTACACAGTCAGAGGTGGCATAAGCCTTACAAGTAAGGAAAAATCCCGCCTCAATTTCCTTATCTTTAAGGAAGTCATAATCGTGATTAACGCTACCTTCAACGATTTTCGCCGTGCAACTGACACAAACACCAGCACGACAAGAGTAAGGCAAGTTAAAACCCTGTCTTTCGGCGGCATCTAAAATATACTCATCTGCATTGACTTCAATCACATTATCAATGCCTTTTTCTTCATTTATTAATCTTATTTTATAACTATTTGCCATCGCAATAACAATGATTATTTTCTTAAAACTCGATATTTTATCTTAATGCTCATTGATCCCCTAATTTCTAATTTACTTGATAATATTAAGCAATCTTTACAATATTTCACTTGATTTGAAATATACTCAACTAATTTCAATAATTTTATTAGGGTTAGACAAACCTGATTTAATGATTACTTGAGATTTTTTCACCCCGAATTGTTTCGCAATGACGGTAATTAATTCCTGATTAGCTTTACCATCGATGGGGGGCGATTTAAGGTTAACAAGCCAAGTATCATCTTCTTTTTTTTCGATGGTTTGTTTTTTCGATCGAGGTTTTACTTTCACACTAATTTTCATGGGATATACTTAGAACTTAATAGTAATATATTACTAATCGTGAATTGAACCATCTGGCATAATTGCACCATGTAAAATGGCATCATCAAAAATTGTACCTGTTATATCTGCCCCTGTTAAGTCAGCATTGATTAAAATTGCTCCTGTAAAGTCGGCATAGCTAATATCTGCATTACGGAAACTGGCAGAAGTTAAATCCGTTAAAACCTCGTCATTATCAATTCTACGACAAAGATGCGATCGACATAATTTAGCACCGTCAAAATTAGCTTTATATAATAATGCTTGAGAGAAATTTGCATAGCATAGCAGTGCATCTTTAAATATTGCTTCGGTTAAATCTGTACGATGATCATAGGAAAAACGAAAATCTGCATCAACTGCGATCGCATCTGAGAAATCAGCCTTTTGTAAATTAGCACCGCAAAACATAGTTTTAATTATATTCGCATTATGTAAATTTACTCCCTGTAAGTGAGCATTACTTAAATCTGCATCCCTTAAAATCGTTTTTGACAAATTACTATAGCTTAAATCAGTACCCCATAAAATAGCTTCACTTAAATTCGCCCCCGAAAAATTGCCGTAAGAGAAATTGCTCAATCCTAATCTTGTTTGTCGAAAATCTGCCCCCGAAAAATTAATCTCCCTTAAATCTTCTTTCAGTATCTCTCCCTCAATGAATTTGATCCCTTGAAAATCCCTTACTCCATGTTTATATTGATCTAAAATCTCTGAAATCTCAATGGTCATAATACGAAATAATATTTTCTTAATCGGCTATATTTATATATCTTACTCAGATCTTGAGCATTTATTGTACCAATTCAATTGTTACCTATTAATTCGATAGCCCACATTTGGAATTTTCTTGGTCAATTTCTTTTTTTAACTCCGAAGAAACTCCTAATATTGCATCGTGATAAAGATAGTCAAATTCCCTCTGAAAATGTTGAGCAATAAGAGGATTATAAATAACTAATAAGGTTTCATCGTTAATATTATTTGCAGAATTAGACCAGTTATGAGAGCCTGTGATTACGATATAACGGTCAACTATAGCAAATTTATGATGTAACTTATCTCCCAACGGTAAACGAGGAATGCCGACAGTTTCTAATGGTTGTCGCCAAGGATTATTATTATTCTCATAAACACATTTTCTTGAAAGGGCAACCCCCAACAAATCAAGTCCTTCACTATAGTATTGGTAAGCAAAATTAGGATCAATTAAAACCCTTATTTTTACTCCTGCTAAGGATTCTTTTTCAAGAGTATTTGCTATTTCTTGATCACTAAAAACAAATAATGCTAAATCAATAGAACTATTCGCCTTTGCTAATTCCCTAGCAATAATACCATTACTACTATTCTCCCAAAGAGTTGATCGACTATTAGGAGAAAATTTTACCACAATAGAACTACTGCCAATATTTACTATGTTTGTGCGTCTTTCGGGTTTATTTAAACCAAATAAGCTATCCTTCTTTTTTCCTACTCCATCACCCCATAAGTAGTTAAATTCTTGAGTAAAAATTTTAGCCATTTCTTGACTATTAAATACAATTAAATGATTTGTATTTCCCCTTGTTTCTTGATTATCAAAATCTCCATGAATACCACTCAGAGTGAAATTTGCTGAACCTGTAACAACTTTTTTTTGATCAATAACAACAAATTTATGGTGCATTAAACCACTGCCCTTACTGCCATCTTCTGTATCATCGATGATGGGTATATTCGCCCTTTTTAGAATTGCTAAACCATGATTATTCGGCAACTGACTTAAAGGTTTATTATAATTATTTTCCGTGACAATTCTTATTTTTACACCCTGCTTTTTTTTCTCTACAATCACCCTTGCTAATCTTGCCAAATTTAATTCTTGAATCGCTATATCAATAGTTTGATTTGCACTATTAATTTGCTCAATTAAAACTGTTTCTAAATCATCTCCAAATCTTTTAATTTTACGATAAGGTTCTTCATATTCTTTTCCCTTCGCTTGATTATGATTAAAATAAACTTGGATGCTTTCCTCTTGAGCTAAAGGTGGCAATTTAGGTGGAGAATTATGACAACCACCCAATACTATTAAGCTAAAAATTAGACCTAGGGGAAAACTAATTATTTTAAGCATTTTAACTATTGTTTATTTTCTTAAAACGCTAATCGAGATAATGTATTTTCTAACATTGAAGGAAAACGATTATAATATTTTTGATTTAATGGGGAAGGATGAGGTAGAGGATAAATAGTAACATTTTTCTGATAGGTTTTTCCTTTTTCTCCTATGGTGGATATAGTAATATTTAAGCTACTTTCATAACGAGAATCACCTTTTGACCAAAAGGCATTAAATTCATCTTTATTACTATAATATTCAAACCACTTAAAGGCTTCTGTACCTAAAGTAATTATCTGTGTCCCTTGCCAATAAATAACTAATAACTGCTCGATAAAAGGTCTAAATCTTTTTTTTACTTTCATGGCATAGGCTTTATTTTCTGGTGGTTTATAAGGTACTGTATTGGTTAAGATTAAGCGCTCTTTTATAGATGCTAATTTTTCTTCATTAATTAATTCTTCTTGGTAAATAGCCTTATAAAAACCCTGTCTTACCAATTGCCCTGCCGCTCCAATTAAAGGTTGTCCTGCTTTGACTTCATCCCTACCTAAATCCCTACCGAAAAAACAAATATTACTCTTTAAATTGCCATAATATAAAATTGGCTTAGTGGGATCTTTTTCACAATTTCTATATACAGGAATATCTATAGGAAATTCTTCTCTTTGAGCTTCTTTTTGAATTTGATCTATTAATTGTTCAATGGGTTGCATTCTTCATTTAGATTTAAGTTTTTAACAAAAATAAACAAATTTATTTAATAACTTGCAGATTTTTGATTTATTTGTATGATTTCCTATTCCCTATTCCCTTTTAATTAACCTAATAAACTTGTAAATAAGGCTTTTCCATCCACAAAACCTAATGCGGAATCACTTGCTCTTTCAGGATGGGGCATCATACCTAAAACGTTACCTTTTTTGTTAGTAATTCCTGCAATATTTTTACATGATCCGTTTGGGTTAGATTCAGAGTTTATTTCTCCGTTTTCACTGGCATAGCGAAACAATATTTGTCCGTTGTCTTCCAATTCTTGAAGGGTATCATCGTCAGCATAATAGTTACCTTCCCCGTGGGCAATGGGAAAACACACCACTTGAGATGATTGATAATTTTTTGTCCATATAGAGTTATTATGTTCTACTCTTACGGGAACTTGATCACAAATAAAGTGTAAATCTCGATTACGGATTAATGCCCCCGGTAATAAGCCTGATTCGGTTAAAACTTGGAAACCGTTGCAAATCCCCAAGACATATTTTCCTGCTTCTGCGTGTTGGACTACACTTTTCATCACTGGGGAAAAACGAGCTACAGCACCACAACGAAGATAGTCTCCGTAACTAAATCCCCCCGGAATTATAACTACATCTAAATCGTCAATATCTGTTTCTTGATGCCATACCATACGGGTAGGTTGATTTAAAATTCCTTCTGTTACCATGGCAACATCGCGATCGCAATTTGAACCAGGGAACACTATTACACCAAATTTCATTTATCTTTTTCCTCTTGATTTTATTCTTCGACGGGGATTAACTCGAAACAATAGTTTTCAATAACTGGATTAGCTAATAGTTGATCACACATAGCGTGTAATTGTTGATCCGCTTCTTCTTTATTGGCGGCAGTAATACTCAATTCTATATATTTCCCAATACGCACATTTTCCACCCCCTGATAACCTAATTGATGTAATCCAGACTCCACTGCCGTACCAGCAGTATCTAATACAGATGGTCTAAGGGTGACATAAACACGGGAATTGAATTTTTGACTCATGGATGCAGTGTGAATGAACAGTTAATATTATTACATTTTATAGCCGTTCGGGGTAAAAGTTAAAGGTTTTGAATGTAGAGGATAGGGGTTCGGAGTTGAGAAAGAGGTGTCAGGTGTCAGGTTGCAGGTTGCTGGTGTTGGGGTATTAGGGGATTAGGGTTGGTTAGTTGTTAAAACCTTCAGGAGAAGGAGGTGCGGAAGGAGTAGGAGGTTGAGAAGGCATTGTGGGGGCTGTGGGATTACTAGGGTTAGGACTGGGATAGTAGGGATTAAAACCAGAATAAGGATCAACGGTTTGAGTTGGAGCATTAGATTTACCGGGTAAAGTGGCTAAAGCAACGCGATCGCCTCCTACTTCTTTTAACATATCTAGCACCTCAATTACTTCACTATAACGAACATCTTGGGAAGCATGAAGGACCATTAAACCAGTGGGGTTAAGACTATGATAATTTTTAATAGCACTGTACAATTGTACCTGACTGACCGGTTGTTTTTCTAAATAAAGCTGACCTTGATTATCTAAACTCACCACCAAAATTTCGCGCATTTGAGGAGTACCTGTAACCGCTTTAGGCAGATTTAGGCTAATTGCTTGTTGACGAGAAAAACCCACCGCCGCCAAAATGAAAAATGTCAAAATACAAAAAATAACGTCAATCATCGGTACAATCTCAATTCTTACCTCTTGATGACTTTGAATATCCTGCCATAATTTGAAAGGTTTAGCAGGAGATTTTTGCGATTTTGTAACAACTTTATTCGGAGTTGATTCCGTGTTTTGAGTGGGTACAGACATATTTTTATCATAATGGTAAATTCATAATAATTTTAGACTTTTTTTGAAAAAATTAATCTCATTCCTTTCTCTGCTCATCTTCTTTTCTCTTTAATATCCCATCCCCCAATATCCCAAACTCAGAAAATCGATATTAGCTTAGAAGTGTTGATCCCCCCCCCTAGCAAAATATACTCCTATATAGTAAAGTGAGAAAGTGAAGAAATAAGATCAAGTTCGCAATTTATGATGAAGTTATCTCAAGCTATTGCTCAACAAATCAAGAATTGGTTTCCTGCACAAACCGTCTCTGCCCATTGTGATGGTCCTTGTGGAGTTTATGATCCTGCTTCTGCTAGAATCACCGCCGAAGCTGTACTTTCCATGACCAAAAAAATTCTTGCCTTAGATGCACCTGCACCTGGTGCTAGTCCTGCCGAAGTTGTAGCGTATAACAATACTCTTTCTCGCTATATCGCCATTAAAGAAGAACAGGCACAGAAAACCAAAGAAGATTTATTAATTTTGTGGACTGATTACTTTAAACCTGTACATTTAGAAAAATATCCTGACTTACACGATACTTTCTGGAAAGCAGCTAAATTATGTTCCGCTTGTAAAGTAGAAGTTAGTCTTCAACACGCTGAAGAATTAATGGTGGCAGTGGAAAAAATCCATAGTATGTTCTGGGCTTCTAAAGAGCGTGATGTGACTTTCTACAAAGCTAGTTAATAATTTTATCTTGATTGTAGATAAAAAATAATGCAGTCAGAAATACCCCATTGCAGTTTTATTGATTTCTTACTGCTATTGACTAAGAGGAGGCGTAGATTTAGGGTGACAGGTCTATCTATGCTTCCTTTGCTCTCTCCTGAAGAAGAAATTATTATTGACTCTTACTATTACCGTAATTTTTCTCCTCAAGTTAATGACATTGTTATAGTTGAGCATCCTTTACAACCTCAACTCAAAATAGTTAAAAGAATAACTCAAATTATTGGGGATAAATATTTTATTATTGGTGATAATCAACTTTTTAGTACTGATAGCAGACACTTTGGCTTAATTAGTCAGAGTTTGATTGTTGGTAAAGTAATCGCTCGATTTCCTTAAAGTCTTTTAAAGTTAAAGATTCGTAAAAAAATGTTAACCTAATAGAATAGAATGTTAAACCATAGTGTATAGAGCAGATTAGTAAGGAAATTATTATCAAGAAATATGGCAGGTGACTATTACGAAATACTAGGTGTTTCTCGGAATGCAAGTAAAGATGAAATCAAGTCCGCCTATCGCAAAATGGCGCGCAAATATCATCCAGATGTAAACCAAGACCCGGGAGCAGAAGAACGTTTTAAAGAAATTAGCCGTGCCTATGAGGTATTATCAGATCCTGAAACTAAGGCTCGATACGATCGCTTCGGAGAGGCAGGAGTTGGTGGTGCAGGAAGTGGCGGCGTAGGTTTTGATCCCACTGATATGGGCGGTTTTGCCGATATTTTTGAAACTTTTTTTGGTGGTGGTTTTGGCGGTGGTACAAGTACCCAAACCCGTAGACGCGGCCCGACAAGAGGAGATGACTTACGGCTTGACTTACGTTTGAAATTTAGAGAAGCAGTTTTCGGTGGTGAAAAAGAGATCAAAATCCCCCATTTAGAAACCTGTAGTAGTTGCAATGGTTCTGGGGCTAAAAAAGGTAGCAGTGCAAAAACCTGCGGAACTTGTGGCGGTACTGGTCAAGTACGTAGAGCTACTCGTACTCCCTTTGGTAGTTTTGCTCAAGTGTCAACCTGTCCTACTTGTAATGGTGAAGGACAAATTATTGAGGAGAAATGCGATTCCTGTGGTGGCCAAGGAAGAAAACAGGTTAACAAAAAATTAAAAATTACTATTCCTGCAGGGGTTGATAATGGTACTCGTTTGCGAGTGAGTTCTGAAGGGGATGCTGGTACTCGTGGAGGTCCTGCGGGAGATTTATATGTTTATTTGACGGTGGAATCTGACTCTCATTTCCGTCGTGAGGGTATTAACATCTTATCTGAGATTAGTATTAGTTATTTACAAGCAATTTTGGGCTGTAAGATAAAAGTACCTACTATTGATGGTGATTTTGAGGTGCAAATTCCTGCAGGTTTACAACCGAATACTGTTTTAACTTTAGAGGATAAAGGTGTACCAAAATTAGGTAATTCCGTCAGTCGTGGGGATCATTTATTAACAGTAAAAGTTGACATTCCTACTAAAATTAGTGGTGAGGAAAGGGAATTGTTGGAAAAATTAGCTCAAATTAAGGGTGAACATACTTCTAAGAAAGGTTTTGAGGGTTTCCTTGAAAGCATTTTTCATAAATAGCTATTTTTCCCTAAGTTAGAGAATTTGATTAGGAAAATAGTTAGTTATTAGGTTAGCAATTAGTTGAGGTATTAGGGAAAGTGTTGGGAAAGGCAAATGTATCGTGTTTCTTGTTTAGAACTTACTTTTTCTTTTTTATATGGCTCAGTTATTAGATTTACGTGGCACTCCTTGCCCGATTAATTTTATTCGTAGTAAACTACAGTTGGAAAAAATGTCTCAGGGTGAAGTTTTAGAAATTCATCTTGATGGTGGTGAACCCATTGAGCAAGTTCCTAATAGTTTATCGATGGAAGGTTATGATATTGAGGGTATTGAAGACAAGGGAGAATATTTCGTTTTATCTGTTCGTGCCTAATATGTCTGAGTTCGATGAAAAAGGTATTGAAAAATAAGGCGTTGAGAGTTATCACCGAGCAAATTTCACCAGAAAAAATAATTAAACTTAGGAAAAACTCGTATGAAATTAATTTATTCAGCTTTTTTGTTAATAACTATGACTTTTAACTACGAACCCCGAACTCCGAACTCCGTTAATGTCTATGGTTAATTCTAATTCTGCAAATATTACTGAATCTGATTTAATTCAAGGCACTGTTATCGCTTCTCAGGCTAATTTTTATCAGGTTCGTCTTGACAGTAACGAAAGTCTTTTGTGTACACGCCCCACACGGTTAAAAAAAATCGGTCAATCGGTGTTTGTAGGCGATCGCGTCTTGGTAAGATCTACTGAATTTGAAAGAGGCGCGATCGCATCTGTTTTACCTAGAGAGACAGAATTAGAACGTCCTCCCATTGCCAACGCTCAACAGATTTTGTTAGTATTTGCCCTAGAAGAACCCACTTTAGATCCAGTACAGTTAAGCCGTTTTTTAGTTAAAGCTGAATCCACAAAATTAAAACTATTACTTGGTTTAAACAAAGTTGATCTAATTTGCCCTGAAAAGCAAAAAGCATGGCAAGAAAGCCTTTCTGAGTGGGGTTATGAGCCTTATTTTTTCAGTGTGCAGACCCATCAAGGAGTACAATCTTTACAAGAAGTTTTAGCAAACAAAATTACTATCTTGGCAGGCCCTAGTGGAGTAGGTAAATCGAGTTTAACATCTTTGTTAATTCCTGAAATTGAGGTGAGGGTAGGGGAAGTGTCAGGAAAGTTGCAAAAAGGCAGACATACCACCCGTCATGTTGAGTTATTTGAGTTACCTTCTGGGGGATACATCGCAGATAGCCCCGGTTTTAATCAACCTCATTTTGATTTTAGTGTAGAATCTTTAGTTAATTATTTTCCTGAAGCAAGGGCAAGATTGGCGGAAAATACTTGTAAATTCC
The DNA here is from genome assembly GCF_036345015.1 of Cyanobacterium sp. Dongsha4. Taxonomy (NCBI): domain Bacteria; kingdom Bacillati; phylum Cyanobacteriota; class Cyanophyceae; order Chroococcales; family Geminocystaceae; genus Cyanobacterium; species Cyanobacterium sp. DS4. Next base: position 4,227,546 of record NZ_CP084098.1, read on the forward strand.
ATAACTGCATTCATAAAGATGAGCCTGATTGTGCAGTTAAAGGAGATTGGGAACGTTATTCATATTATCTGAAATTTTTAGAAGAAGCGATCGCATTTCAACAAGCTACTGCCCATAAAAAGGATGAGGAATCCACAGTAAAAACGAAATTTAAAGCCAATGGGAAGAAATATACTGAGCCAAAGCTAGAAAGTAAGAAATATCGTCGAGTTTCTCGTAAAGTGAGTAATCAAAAATTAGAAGACTTATATAACCTTCAAAATCTCGATTCTGATGAGTTAGAGTAATTACAGAAATAAAAGAAACCATTAAAAGTTTATGACAATTGCATCTACTCAAATAAAAGGATTAACCTTAGAAGAATTTTTGCAACAAGATTATATTGATGAATCCCCTGCTTATGAATATATTGATAATCAGATAATCAGAAAACCTATGCCTAAAACTCATCATAGTCGTATTCAACTAAAATTAGCTAGTCTCATTGAATCTGCCACCTTAAAGGGAAATAAAGTCATGGCTTTTACTGAATTACGTTGTACTTTTTGCGATCGCTCCATCGTACCAGATATATTAGTCGTAGAAACAGAAAAAATTCCCCTAGATGAAGATGGAGAATTAGAGAATAATGCCATCTTTTTTAGTCCTATTTGGACTATAGAAATTTTATCACCGAGTCAAACACCAACTAGAGTAATTGATAATATTTTATTCTGTTTAGAAAACGGCCCACAATTAGGATGGTTAATTGATAGTCAAGAAAAAATAATTATGGTATTCCAACCAGAAAAACCCCTTAAAATTTATCGTCAAGATGAGACATTACCTATTATCGAAAACATTGATTTATCCATAACTCCTAACAATATATTTTCTTGGTTAAAAATAAAATAGCTTACTTTATTGCATTGAGTATGATAGATTTTGTGTCATTTTTTGGATGTCTATAAGGATAGAAAATAAAATTATTTAAAGATATGATACCAAAAGTACACTGCTCGATCTTACATTACCAAATTTTGGGTTCAAACTCAGAAGAATTAAGAATCGTCATATTTTCTCCCGATTGAGTCAGTACAAATAAACCTTGATTGTAAGCATAATTTGCCACTTCATCGGTGACAACCATCGCCGCTACTGCCCCCAATGCTCTCATATGTCGATAACGAGGCATTAATCTTTTAAATTTCTCTAACCTTTCTAAATGTTCATCCACATCCCTTTGTGTTAATTTACTTTTTACTTCCACTAATACAACCTCTGTGTCATTAACCACTAATAAATCAATTTCTAAACCCTCATCTTCTCTTTTAACGGCTACATCGGATTGTAATTCATGGACATCTATTCCTCTTTCTTGAAATAAGCCAACTGCCGAGGGGCGCACTTGCCATTCTACAAATTCTCCTAAACGATTACCCAGTTTTCCTATTTGTTGATTAACTTGTTTGATTTGGCGATCAGTTTTTTGAGATTGTTCTTTAAGAATACGCTCTGTTTCTTGAAAGCGTTTTTCTGTTTCTTTTTGGGCTTGTGCTAATTCCGCTAATAAACGCCAAACATCATCTGCGGTTGTGGTCATAAATTCTTAATTTTTCATAACTCTTTTGTTATCTGATTATAACTCAACAATAAACAGTCCCTTAAAAGATAAAACCCATTACTTTCTTTCTAAATATTTGATTTAAATCTTTTCTCTTAACTGAACATTAGGCAACCTGGATGGATAAGGTTTCAATAATATCCTCATCATTGAGAGGGATTGCTTTGCCTTGTTGTTGATATGCCTATATCATCTCATTTAAAGCATCTTATAACATAAAACGGCATTTTGTTAAGAAATAATAATTGGTTTATATGGACAAGAATTTGTTTTGCGTTTACAATAGGTCGAACTTTTTGTAATCTTGTTGCAAAAAAAAACATTTATAGTTTCATGAATCAATCAAAATGCAATTAAAATTATCTCATCGTCTCGTTACTCTTTCTTTAACCTGCTTTACGGGCGCAGTTTTTTCTCCAGAAATAAAAGCCCAAAATGTTGATATTTGAGGTGACAACTGGGGTTTCAAAAATGGAGAGCGTTACAATCGTGGCAATAGTCGTGGCGGTTGGGAAGAAACCAGCAAAGGATTCGATCTCCGTATTGAAAACTACGATAACAACACCACTACTAATCAATGGGGTAACAGAAATAGTCGTTCCCAAGATCATCAATCTGGTAACTGTGATACTGGTAACTGCTCTTATTCTAGCTCCTACAGCACTAACTCCAATAGTCACTCCCGTACTCGTAACAGACGCTGATTAACGGTACTTAAATAAAAAAGCACTAGCACTCAAGCATTATCTTTCAAACCTTACAGATTTAAAAAATACAATAATATTTACAAATGAGAACTTTTAATATATATCGCGTTGATGGTTTGGTTAAAACGCAGTCTCAGTTAAGCCTTGCTGGATCAGGTCCTGACATCTATTTCCTCGATGATGGCGACTTAGGGGTAATTGACTCATTTCACGTATATCTCAGCAATATAATGGGCGGAGATGCCGATCTGCGACTTTACAGAGACAGATTTCCTTTCGGCGAGTTTGACTCTTCTGACGAACTGGTTGCTAGTTCACTCAACAGTGGTGAGGAATCAGAAGTGGTCAAGTACTTTAATACTGCAGGAGGTAAGTATATTGCAGAGGTATCAAACTTTAGTGGTTCTGTATCAAATTATACTTTGAGCGTTGCAAGGCTTGACCCATTTGTAATGGGTGACCGGATGCAATTCGCCACCATTACGCCCACCAATAGTGTTGAAGATTCTGAAACGGTGGGTGCTCCTCGTTATGCGGTAAGTTTTTCAAATGTTACATGGGAGATAAAAAAAACTTCAGCTGGCAATATCGATGTGTCTTTGACATCCGATTATTCTGAGGCACAAATGAGAGCAAGAATTTATCAAGACACAAATAATAATGGCATTTTAGATAATCAAGACTCCATTATTACCGAAAGAAACAATACTAGGAATGCATTTATAACAATAACAGATGCTGATATTAGTCCAGACCAAAGTTTTTTTGTGATGGCAAGTCATCAAGAGCCTTCATTCTCTGGTTTTGATGTTTTACTTTCTGCCAGTTACAGCAACGATACTCCAATCAATCCAGATCCCACAAACCCCACAAATCCTACAAATCCGCAATTTGACACTCCTTTAAATCGTTTCCAAAATAGTAGTGTACCCGGTACATATTTATTTGCTGGAGAGGAAGAAAGTCAAAGCATTCGCCAAAATTTTTCTAATTTCGCAGAGGAGGGATTTGCATTTAGTGTCAGTTCACAACCCCATCAAGAGTTAATAGTCTTTAATCGTTTCCAAAATAGAAATCTACCCGGGACATATCTTTATGCGGGTGAGGAGGAAAGTAGAAGTATTCGCCAAAACTTCCCTAATTTTGTGGAAGAAGGGGTTGCATTTTATGCGTTTAGCGGTGATGCGAATCGTGGTACAGACTTTTACCGTTTCCAAAATACTCAGCAACCCGGCACTTATCTTTTTGTAGGGGAAGAGGAGAAAAATAGTATTCTGGCGAATTTCCCTCAATTTGTTTTAGAAGGTATTGCTTTCGAGGTTTTATCCTAAATCTATTTCTTAAGAGTTAAATCTTGGTGCGAGCATTGGCAGACGGAACTTCCATCACGAAGTTGAAAGATGCGTGCAGCGTAGCTGTGCCTTTGGCATCGCACTTTTTCCAGCTATGTTACACAAATCTTAACTATTTTTTTGCTCAAATTCAGATGAAGTCATATTTTCTCTTGATTGGGGCTGTAGATTGGGTAGAGGAAACGAAACCCAACTTTTATGATCTTTAGGTTAGGTTTAATTTGTGATAAAATAATGGGAATTCAATCTATAAGAATTTCATGTCATATAAAGATATTATTACTATAGAATCAGGAAAAAGAAGTGGAAAACTTTGTATTAGGGGAATGAGAATTACCGTTTATGATGTTCTTTCCTATCTCGCTTCAGGAATGACTTATGAAGAAATATTAAACGATTTTCCCTATTTAACTAAAGAAGATATTTTAGCTTGTTTAAGTTGTGCAGCCGATCGTGAACGTCAAACTCTTTTGGTGAATTAATGAAATTGCTTTTTGACCATAATTTATCACCACGTTTAGTTAATATTATTAGAATTCTCCATGAACTTAAACTAATTCGATTTTTGATTTTATTATAATTTTATTTTTACAAAACTTCATAAAACTTGATATTAGTTTTTATTTAAACTTCCACTAAATCAATATAAGTAGGATTTGGTAATGATTCCCCTTGGGCTTCGTAGGCAATAATTAAGGATTCTAAGGCTTCCTCTCCATTAGCTACTGCCTCAGTATAAGTATCTCCATGAGTACGCCATTTTTGCCCTACAAAATCGGGAAAACCCACTAAAAAACAGTTGTCTTCATCACTCCATTGAATCACCATTTGATATTTATATTTACTCATTGTTACCTCCTTTTGTTACTTCTAAAATAGCTATTTTAATTAATTTTTCTTGATATTTTTTAGCATCTGCACCGTCATTACCTGATAAAGTGATTTTTCCTAGATAGTTTTCATGTATCCAGTTAGTATGACTACCTTTACCCGGTACTTGTTTAAAACCTGCTTGGATTAAGATTTTCTTTAATTCTCTAACTTTTTTAGGCATTTACAAAATTATTACTAATTAATCGATCGAACCCTCTACGCAATATAATAGCGTGGGTTAAACATTATCAATCTCTTTTTCCCAATTAGACCAAACCTTAACTAAGGTTTAAAACTTTTTATCTAATCCTTTTGATTGACTGTGATTCGATCGAACAAATTATGACGTTTGACAGGAATTGTTATATTATCGTTAGTATAGATTGAATGATTACCACCTTCTCTTAAAAGATAAAAACCATTACCCTCTAAATATTTGATTAAATCTTTTCTCTTGACTGACATTAGGCAACCTCAATCGATAAGGTTTCAATAATATCCTCATCATTGAGAGGAATTGTTTTACCTTGTTGTTGATATGCCAATATCATCTCATTTAAAGCATCTTCTAGCAGAAAACGACATTCTCTAAGACTTTTTCCTTCTGTAATGACTTCTTGCCATTCAATTATTTGCCCCATATACCCCGAAGGAATTTTTGTATATTTAGCAGTGTATTTATATCTCATAAAATATTTTGTTTTCCAAAAAACCTAAAATAATCCCTATCTTTATCTTTTATTGACAAGGATTTTACTATAGTTTGGGTTGAACAATATCCAACCCTTTGTTAACTTAATCTAACTGGCTAATAACCCACTATGTCTTAATAATGCCTCAGTTTTCGGCTCTCTACCTCGGAATTTTTTGAATATTTCCATCGGTGATAGACTACCTCCCAAAGCTAAAACAGTATCACGGAAACGTTGCCCAACGGTTTTCACTTCCTCTTCATTCTCTAAACCCACTTCCTCAAAAGCAGAAAACGCATCCGCACTCAAAACTTCCGCCCATTTATAGCTATAGTATCCCGCCGCATAACCTCCTGCGAAAATATGCCCAAAGCTACACAAGAATCTGTCTTCTGGTAACGGTTTCATCACCGTCGTTGTCTCAGAGATGCGATCGCGCAATTCATGGGGAGTTTCGCCACTATTCGGTTGATAACGGGAATGTAACTCTAAATCAATGATACTGAAATGTAATTGACGTAACATTGCAGAGCCACTCATATAATTTTTAGAGGCAACTAACTTATCGTAATAGTGAGAAGGCAGAGTTTCCCCCGTTTCATAGTGTTTAGCCATACCAAAGAGGGTATTTTTCTCCAAACACCAATTTTCCATAAACTGACTAGGTAACTCCACCGCATCCCATTCCACATTATTAATACCTGCCGCACCGGGGTAATCAATAACCGTTAACATATGTTGTAAACCATGCCCAAACTCATGGAAAAGGGTTTCCACATCCGCAAAAGTCATCAAACTAGGTTTACCATCCACTGGAGGAGTTTGATTACAGGTTAAATAAGCCACAGGTAAACGATTAACCACCTTGCCATTAACTTCAAATTTTGCCCTACCCAAACAGTCATCCATCCACGCGCCTCCCCGTTTCTCTGCAGGGCGAGAATAAGCATCTAAATAGAAATGGGCGATAACCTCATTATGATCATTGCTGACTTGAAAATATTGCACATCCTCATGCCAAATAGGGGCTTCTCCATTAGCCGGGGTGATAGTGACACTGAAAATCCGTTTTGCTAACCCAAATAAACCATCTAATACTTGATTTAAGGGGAAATAGGGGCGTAATTCTTCCTCAGTGAAGTTAAATAACTTTTCTCTCTGTTTTTCTGCCCAATAACTCACATCCCAGGGTTGTAAATCATCAGTATTAGCAAATTCTTTTAATTGGGCTAACTCCTGTTTTGCACTGTCAAAACTAACAACTCTCAATTCTTCCAAGAGTTTTTCCACAGACTCCACATCGTCAGCCATCTTTTTGGCAAGACTCACTCCAGCATAGTTATCGTAACCCAAAAGATTAGCTAATTCAAGACGCAAACTCAAAATTTTATCAATGAGAGGATTATTGTCATATTCTCCTCCTCCTGCTCGACTAATAAAAGCCCGATAGACTTTTTCCCTTAAATCCCTTCTTTCACTGAATTTGAGGAAGGGTACATAACTAGGATAATCTAAGGTTATCACCCAAGGACCGTTTTCGGCGGTAGCATTTTCTTCCCCTTCATTTTTGGCGGTTTGAGCGGCCAGACTGAGTAAACTAGGAGGCAATCCTGCTATTTCTTCGGATGTAGTTAGCTTTAACTTAAAGGCTTTAGTGGCATCGAGGACATTATTAGAGAAATTAGTGGATAATTGGGCTAATTCTAGTTGAATTTCATTAAAACGCTCTTTTTTCTCTCCTTCTAAGGCAACTCCCGACAATTCTGCTTCTTTAATGGCTGATTCGACAATTCTTTTTTGAGCGGAGTCTAAGCTATCCCATTGTTGAGAATCTCTGAGGGCAACGAATCCTTTATATATCGGCTGACTTTGGGCGACTCGATTGGCAAATTGTACTAATTCTGGTTGCACTGCTTCATAAGCCTCTCGCAATTCGGGGCTATTTTTCACCCCCATTAAATGCCCAATTATACCCCAAGTCCAACGCAATCTTTCTTCTATCAGGTTAAGGGGAATCACTAACCCTTCCCATGTGGGTTGAAGGTTATTTTCCAATTCCTGCACTTGGCTTTCTAATTCAGGTAAAAGCTGTTTAACCGCAGGTACAATATGCTCTGGTTTAATGTCGGGAAAAGAAGGTAATCCTTCGCCTTTGAGTAAGGGATTATGATTGCTCATGAAATTATATGATTTCTAATTTTTTGCTAATTAAGATTCTTATTTCTATTATTAACAAATATTAACTGTGTTTCGCTGATGTCTTTGGCTTTTGCTCTTTCGCACATGGGTGATGTAGAATGTACCAGAGTTGTAAATTAAATTTTAAATAGACTTTTCCACTAAATTAATTATTTATGGCAGGACATAGTAAATGGGCAAATATTAAACGGCAAAAAGCCAGAGTTGATGCCAAAAAGGGTAAGACTTTCACTCAACTTTCAAGGGCTATAATTGTAGCGGCTCGTAATGGTATTCCTGACCCTGATGGTAATTTTCAGTTGCGCACGGCTATAGAGAAGGCAAAATCGGCGGGGATTCCCAATGAAAATATTGAAAGAGCGATCGCAAAAGGAGCGGGGACATATAATGATGATAGTATCTTAGAGGAAATTAGATATGAAGGTTACGGTATTGGTGGGGTAGCAGTATTAATTGAAGCCTTAACAGATAATCGGAATCGCACGGCGGCGGATATTCGTGCCGCTTTTAGTAAAAATGGCGGTAATTTAGGGGAAACAGGTTGCGTTAGTTGGATGTTTGAACAAAAGGGAGTAATTGTTATTGAGGGGGAATTGGAAGAAGATAATTTATTAGAAGTTTGTTTAAATGCTGATGCCCAAAGCTATGAAATAATTAACGACGAAGATTATCAAGGGGCGGAAATTTTTACTTCGGTGGAAACTTTAGAACAAGTTAACTCTTTTTTTCAAAATCAAGGGTTTAATGTTAAAGAAACGGAATTGCGTTGGATACCAAATAATTATATAGAGATTAACGATCCAGAACAAACTAAATTTTTACTGCGTTTGATGGATGCTTTAGAGTCTTTGGATGATGTGCAGAATGTAACTGCTAATTTTGATATTCTCGACTAGAAATGAAGCAAAGAGTAAGGGTAATTAACAATTAGTAATTAGTAACTTCAGCACTTTATCCCTCTTTTGTCAAACTCCGCAAACATTTGCAATTTCTGGATTCTGGAACTATTGTATATTAAGTGATTGAACGAATATTTAATAGTATGAAATCGCTCAAAACTTTAAATTAAGAAATTTAACCATGTAGTATATTTTGAGCCTTAGTTACCAAGCCATTTGAAAATATTTAATAATAGTTAAAATCGGAAACTGAGAAAAGAGGGATAATAGCATTATTTTTCATCAAGGGATGATGTTTTTTCTGGGCATGGTCTCGGTTAATCTTCTTAGTCATGAAAAGTAAGAAAAATCAAATACTCTTAAATAGTAGAATTGATAAGGTTTTGAGCTATTTATTAAGTTTTATTGGCAAGGTATTAACTTTTTGCTCATTTATTTAACTTCTAGCTAATAGAGTTAGAATGAATCAATTTCAATACCCCCAACTTCTAATTCTGATATTAACCTATTCTTAACCGATTATTTCTTCATAACAATATATAATTATGGAAGTATATGAACATTTACTATATCAATACGACTACTTAATCAAACTTTTAAGACAAAGTAGTTACAAAAAAATTATATCCAATACTAAATCTATATAATAATTACCTAATATGAATAACTTATCTTCCTCTGACTTTTACGAGGACGTGGTTTTAAGGGCGGAAAACGTTGACGTTTACTATGGTTCTCATAAGGCTGTAGCTGGGGTTAATTTGGATATACCCAAGAATAATGCGATCGCATTTATTGGTCCTTCAGGATGCGGAAAAAGTACAATTTTACGTTGTTTCAACCGCATGAATGACCTTGTAGCTAGTGCGAGAATTAAGGGAAGAATTACCTTTAAAGATAAAGATATTTATGGCAAAAATATTGACCCCGTATTGGTTAGAAGTAGAATTGGAATGGTATTTCAAAAGCCCAATCCCTTTCCGAAATCTATCTATGAAAATATTGCATGGGGTGCTAGAATCAACGGTTATAAAGGGAACATGAATGACTTAGTTGAAGAGTCATTACGCAAAGCGGCTTTATGGGATGAAGTCAAAGATAAACTGCGTCAAAGTGGTTTAGCCCTTTCAGGAGGACAACAACAGCGTTTATGTATTGCCAGAACTATTGCTCTACAACCAGAAGTAATCTTGATGGATGAACCTTGTTCTGCTCTTGATCCCATTTCTACCCTAAAAGTAGAGGAATCTATTCACGAATTAAAAAGAAATTTTACCATTGTCATCGTTACCCATAATATGCAACAGGCTTCAAGGGTTTCAGACTATACAGCTTTTTTTAATGCTAGGAGTGTGGAAGGAGGTAGTGGTAAGCTAGGATATTTAGTAGAGTATGATCAGACGGAAAAAATATTCCAAAATCCTGCGGAAGAAGCCACTCAGGAATATGTTAGTGGGCGTTTTGGTTAATAATAACTAAGATTAGGCAAAATTATAGAATCAATTATTAATTTGAAGGTGTCAGGTATCGGGCTTCAGGTGTCAGATAAAAAATATTGGCTTATTGATTTTCTTACTTTTCATACCTCTAATGTGAATGAGATATATACGGTTAAATCCCAAGGGCAATCCTGAATTTGCTTCGTAGTACGCATCTTAAACCATCTCACCATTTTTTATATTTCCTGTAGTTATTAATAAAAGTTTATAAGGTTTTTTCCTAAGAATAAATGAATCTAAAAAATCTTTGTCTTTAGTAACAACAATATATTGATATTGACAAGAAAGTTCATTAATTTCCTCATCTTGGGTTGTATTTTGTTTTGGTAAATCAAGGGTGTGGATTGCCTCTTGCTTTAAATCAAGAAAAAGAGAGACTAATTTTTTTGGTAATTGAGCATCTATTAGAAATTTCATTATTTAATCAAAGATATACTTTTTACCTGCGTTAATTTGGTGGCAAAAGATAAAACGGCTAAAATATCTTCTAATTCTAAATCTTCGTAGTCTAGCAAAATTTCTTCTGTTGTCATCCCCGCACTTAATAATTACAAAATCATTTCCACAGGATAACGTAAGCCTCTGATACAAGGTTTACTATGACAAATATAAGGATCGATCATGATACGTTCTATGGATTCCATTTTCTACTTATTAGTAAACTCTAACATCATTTCATTATATCTGATGCGGCTCGATCGCACACCACACCCTCATAAGCACGCTCGCACCCCTTAACGACATCAACATTACTTCATAAGAACGATCACACCTTCAACCATATCAAAATTACTTCATAAGCTCGATCCCGAAGGGATCTGCTGCGCAGCGCGAACCCTTAACCACATCAACATTACTTCATAATAAGTGCGATCGCAACAGTAGGAATTATATTGAGAATTAAGAACATAATTTTAATAATTCATTATTAATAAAAACCTGATAATTGATTCCTTGTTTTTCCGCTTCATTTTTTGCCCAAGCAATAATTTTTGGGTTTATTTTTAAAGATACTAATTCATAATCATCATCCTTCGATAGTACAATATATTCATCGCCAAATTGTTTCTGAATGGCAATTTTTGCCTGATTAACTTCTTCTGGTGTAATTCTTCGAGCTTTAGCAAAAGGAAACTCAGTATTATTGCTCATATTGTCTTCTCTCATTTTTCGTTGCTGATCTGGCACTAATAATTCTTATTTTATCATTTCTGATAGTATAAACCACAATTAAAAGACGACCTTTATAAGACTCCCCGATAATCCACTCTCTTTCTTCTTGCCAAGAATATTCAGGATCGGGAGCGATTAATGCTAAAGTATCCATCCATACTGTACTTGCTTCCTCAAAAGAAATTCCGTGTTTTTTGATGTTGATTTCGTATTTATTCTTATCCCATTCAAATTCCAAGTCTCTCACACACTTCCTCTAAGTATATTTTTAGATTTTTCAAATTCTAATCTGTTTTAATGAATTATACCTTATCAAAGGCGATCGCACCCTTAACCAATCAACATTACCTTATAAGAGCGATCGCACTCTGAATTCTCTATTTAACTTAAGGAACAACTTGAACTGCACCAAACTGACTAAAATGATGATCAAAAGCAAATGCTTTTACAATTCCTAGCTTTTCCATGACGATTTTACTGCTACAGTCGGTAAAACTCCACTCTTTATCGGCAAAACGAGAGAAAATTTCCCATGTCGATCGTATATCGTCTTCAGTTAAATAGTATATTTGTGTTAATTTCCCTGAAAAAAAAGCCTCTCCTAAAACGATCGATCTTGTCAACTCTCCTCTTGCTCTTAATAACGTCAAAGTTTCATCGATTACATAATCTGTAGTTAATAGGAATTCTTGATTATTTTTTAACCATGCCATAGCTTTTTTATATTGTTTATCCGATGGCACTACACTAGCAAACCATGCTCCCGTATCGACAAAAATCATGTTATTTAAGAATATAATATTGAATCGTGATCAACCCCTGAAAAATCATTGGTTTTTCCTTGTAAGGGCAGTTGGGCAATTCCCTGTAATATATCCACAGGATCATTTTTCTCTAATTCGGTGTCGAGGGGGATAATGATTACTTTTACCGTTGTCCCATCTTTGATATTGACATCTTCTGATAATTTCAGTATTCCTTTTTCATAAATAGCTTGTACTGCCATATCTCGACTAATAACTGTTATTTCCTTTAATTATAGAATATAAAAATATTTTAATAGGAGCGATCGCACCTTCAACCACACCAACATTACCTTATAAGCTCGATCGCACCTTAAACTATATCAACATTACCTAATAAGAGCGATCGAACCCCCAACCATATCAACATTACTAAGCAACCTCAGCTAAAAGTCTTACAGTAGGTATATCTGATTTAGTCGGTTGACGAAAATAACTCATAGGTAGCGTCACAACCGCTCTTGTATTTCCTAACAAATCAAAAAATTCTACACTGTAACCAGTTTCTAAACCACTAACATTATGTATATCTACCACTGTGCCAATATCACCAGCAAATAAATCATCTTCGACTATATCTTTTAATAAAATTACATCAGAATAAAGAGCAAAATTCATACTATTTAAAACCTCCAATTTTTATTCAGGAATCATCGTAATTAATCGAGGAATTTCTGTACCTTTGTCAATTTGCCATACACTTTTCATCAATAAGGGCTTGTGAATAGGAGTAAGTATTTCTGATATTATTTCGCATCTTATGCCATAGGATGTTTCTTTGATTATAGAAACTTCTGCATTGAGATGAAACTTGCGAATATCTGACTCTAATTGTTGCCAATTTTCAGGAGAATAGCCATAATTAAGCAACATTTTTGCTTTTGAACCTCCCCTTTTGTGATTGATATTCAATAAATAATCGATTATTTTCGATTTTTCAATGATAGCTCGATCGAAATTAGGAATCTGCATTATACTTCACTCCCAATTAGTTTCATTATTCAATTATATCTGATGGAAGAACGATCGCACCCTTAAACCATATCAACATTACCTCATAAGCTCGATCGCACCCTTAACCACATCAACATTACTTCAGAAGAGCGATCGCACCCTTAACCACATCAACATTACTTCAGAAGAGCGATCGCACCTTCAACCACATCAACATTACTCTATAAGCACGATCACAATTAATGATACAATGTCAAAAAAGCAATTTTGAGAGAGGTTTAAACTTAATTGCCAACATCTAAACAAAAAGATACAGCGATTTTTGTTTGTCAATTATTATCAAATCTTTATCAACCAATTAATTTATTTCGTTATGATAAAAGATTAAAGATCATTTATATTCTCGCTGGTGTAAATGATGGTATCGAAATTACTATTAACCAAGATGGCTTGTGGAGTTTTGAATCATGAAACAAGAGTTATTAACAATGAGTAATCAAGAGTTACGTAAATATTTATCTACCCATCGTCAAGATGAAACTGCTTTTAGTGAAGCCTTAGAAGTGTTAATGAGCCGTAAAAAAGATGCTGTCAAATATCCTGCCATTTCCGAGAATAATTATCAAGAATTACAAGATATTTTTAAAAGTAAATTAAATAGTAATTAATAGTACGATCGCACCCTTAACCATATCAACATTACTTCAGAAAAGCGATCGCACCCCTTAACCATATCAATATTACCTTATAAGAGCGATCTCACCTCTTAACCACATCAACATTACCCCATAAGCACGATCGCACCTCTTAACTAATCAACATTACTCTATAAGCACGATCGCACCCTCAACCACCCTCAACCATATCAAAATTAAGACCTAAGCCTGATTGCACCTCAATTTTAACGATCTAAAGAATATAAAAGGATACCAGAGATCAATACTATTCCTCCTATTTCAATCTTATTACTTTGTTCCTTCATTAAACTCAAATTACTCACACGTGAACCATCTCCCGTTGATACGCTGGTATCCATGTTATTCCCAGAAATAATCATAATTCCGCCTATAACCATTAGAATAATACCAATTTTCTTTTTTGGACTTGTTTCAGAGGATTTTTGTTGCAAGTTATTTGATTCATTATTGCTACATTCAGTAATTTTGGGATCAAAACTTTTATATTCTTCAATTTTAATACTTAAAGTTTCTGGCGAATCCCATAAATATATGATTATGTCATCGCCTATTTGTTTTGTTTTTTTTACATTTACTGCTTTTGTGCCTATTATCTTGGCAACTTTAACCCGATCAATCCACATAGGTAAAAATTTTCACTTTCAAAAGATTAATGCTTGTCTAATTAATATGCAATTGTTTTTTGCAATAGAGTTTTACAACAATTATAAACTCTATTTATAATTCAATTGCATAATTTTGATAACAGACAACTACTTTAAATCAGCGATCGCACCTTTTGCCATATTCGCAATAGCCTGATCTGTAGCCTTTGGTAACTGATAATAATTACCTCCAGCCTGTTTCGCCAACTCCTTACCGAAGCCAGTAGAAACAAACTTCTTCTCCGTGTCGATAACCAGCAATTTCATGCCCATAGCACGGATTTTTGTGGCAATATCCAACAATTCCGCCTTAATATCGGGTTTTTCCCCTTCCTCAAGGGTTTCCCCCAACGATCGCGCCAAAGGAATATTCCCCCGTCCGTCCGTAATCGCCACAATGACAACCTGTCCAATATCCCCCGACATCTGCGCATTTACCCCCACATGAACCGCCTGAGTTAAAGCATGGGATAAAGGCGAACCACCACCGCAAGGCAGAGTTTCCAAACGGGTACGGGCTAAAGTAATGGAACGAGTAGGAGGCAACAATACGTCCGCCTGTTCACCTCGGAAGGGAATTAATGCCACCTGATCCCGATTTTCGTAGGCTTCCGTTAATAACCGCATTACCGCACCCTTTGCCGACTGCATCCGATTAAGTGCCATCGATCCCGAAGCATCCACCACAAAGACGATTAAAGCCCCTGCTTTCCTTGCGAGGCGTTTTGACCTCAAATCACTCTGTTCCACGATCACACGGCGATTAGGATACCGTTCACGGCGACTTTTTTGGTAGGGTGCAGCCGCCCTCAAAGTAGCATCAACGGCGATACGTCTTACTTTCCCTTTCGGTAACATGGGTTTAATATAGCGTCCTCGATCATCCGTGAAAATGAGGTTACGAGCGCCAGATTTACCCTGTCTTTGCATCTGTTGGGCAAAATACAACACACTGGGATCTAAAATCACCCCTTCCACATCAAAAACGAACTCCTCTGGAATTTGCGGAGTCTCATTCTGTTCCTGATTTTCATTGTCTTTTTTATCCTCTTCTTGGGAATCATCCTGATCTTGATCTTCCCCTTCATCCTCCCCTTGATCTTGGGGTTGTGGTGGTGGGGGAGGTGGAGGAGGTTGCATTTGCTCATCTGGTGGTGTTTGAATCAGGGTTGAGCGTGGCACAATCACCAATTCCACTGCTTTACGCAGATCATCGGCACTGACGTTATTGCGTCCATCCAATGCCGCCGATGCCATAGCTACCCTGACAGCGAAAATCTCCGCACGATGCCCTTCCACTGCCCCTCGGATGGCTTCCTGCACCAAATATTTTACTTGCTCTTGGGTGATGTTGACTTCCTTAATCCACTCCCTCGCAAGGATAATTTCGGTTTTCAGTGCGTCCATATCCTCATTGTAATGCTCAAGGAATTTCATGGGGGAGGAAGCGTAATCGATGACTTGATCCACCGCTTGGACTCTTTCATCTAACGCCAATACACCATCAGCACTAAGAGCGATCGCAATTCGGTCTAATAAATGTTCTCGCAATGCCCCTTCTTCGGGGTTGTAGGTAGCGATGAGTAAAGGTTTGCATGGATGCGCAAAACTGATGCCTTCCCGTTCGATTTGGTTTTTACCATCGGTTAAGACGGTTAACAGTTGATTGGCGATTTGGTCATCTAACAAGTTAATTTCATCGATATATAAAACCCCACGATGTGCCTGTGCCAACAAACCTGGCTGAAATACGGGTTCACCACGCTTAACGGACTCTTCCACATCCACCGAACCCAAAAGCCTATCTTCCGTAGTACCTAAAGGGATTTGCACGAAGGGGGCGGGTATTACTTCCGTGGGGATTTCTTCTCTAGGGGTGTTGCCATACATTTCGAGGGTTTCACTATCCCAATCTTCTCGATTATCGGGATCACAGTTGAAACGACTATCTTTGATTACTTCAATGGGAGGCAATAGGGCATGGATTCCCCTAGCCATAACGGATTTTGCTGTACCCCGCTTCCCTGCGATCGCAACTCCCCCCAATTGAGGATCAACGGCGGCGAGGAGAAGGGCGGTTTTTATAGCTTGTTGTCCAATAACCGCAGTTAATGGAAAGTTTGTATTAATAGTTTTTAGTGTTGGCATTAATATAGTGATTATTATAAATGCAATGTGAATCAAACCTATATTTTACCGTACATTGACAATGGAACTTAATTTGAAGTGATTAGTGGAAAATGCGATCGCCCTATTTGTCAAATAAAGAGATAATAGATGAACTTTTTGTAAAAATAGACGGTCTAAAAATATAGCAACCACGATATTAAATAAATAACTGACTGATTATTTTTATCTATAGGGCGCTTATTAACAAAATACTTGTATTTTTATGGAGGGTTTTAATTATGAATAATTTAATTCGTCATTCCTTGATTTTTGTTACTCTGGCAGGTTTTGGTTTTACTGGTAATGCTTCTGCTTCTAATTATGAACAGAATCCTAATGTAAATTCCCACTTAAACATTTCTACCCAATCTCGTCAAATTATTGCTCAAAAGAGATGGGGTGATGATGATAAAGAATATAAGGGAGAAAAATTAATCGAAAGATTGAACTTAACTACTGAACAAAGAAACCAAATGACTCAGATACGCAATAAGTATCAACCTCAGTTTAATAGTTTAAGGGAACAAATTCGCACTCAAAGAAATACTCTTAGTCAAATGATGCGTAATAATCAAAGTGAGTCTCAATTGCGATCGCAACATCAAAAAATAGTTACCCTAGATCAACAAATTCACAATTTGAGATTTGAAAGTATGTTAGAAATGAGGGCAGTATTAACCCCTGAACAAAGACAAGAATGGGCAAACATGATGGCAGACAGAAAGGTGTCTCGTCAAGGGCAAAATCGCTAAATTCTCTCAAGAAGCTACACAAAAGTCAAAAAATATCCTAAGATCGACCCATAATAGGTTAAGATTCTTAACAAAGAAAATTCTAAAATAAAATAAAGAAAAACTTAAGGAGGATATTTATGGCTTTAGTCCCCATGCGGTTATTGTTAGACCACGCCGCCGAGAATGATTACGGTATCCCTGCATTTAACGTTAATAACTTAGAGCAAATCTTGTCCATTATGGATGCGGCGAATGAAACCGATAGCCCCGTTATCTTACAGGCTTCTCGTGGTGCTCGTTCTTATGCTGGAGAAAATTTCCTCCGTCATTTAATCTTAGCGGCTGTGGAAACCTATCCTCATATTCCTGTTGCTATGCACCAAGACCATGGTAATAGCCCTGCAACTTGTTATAGTGCTATTCGTAATGGTTTCACCAGCGTAATGATGGATGGTTCTTTACAAGAAGATGCTAAAACTCCTTCTAGCTTCGACTATAACGTTAGTGTTACCGCAGAAGTTGTTAAAGTTGCTCACTCCGTTGGTGCAAGTGTTGAAGGTGAATTAGGTTGCTTAGGTTCTCTCGAAACTGGTATGGGTGAAGCGGAAGACGGTCACGGTTTTGAAGGTAAATTAGATCATTCTCAACTTTTAACTGATCCTGATGAAGCCGTTGAATTCGTAGAACGTACTCAAGTTGACGCTTTAGCTGTTGCTATCGGTACTAGCCATGGTGCGTACAAATTTACCCGTAAACCTACTGGTGAAATCTTAGCTATTAGCCGTATTGAAGAAATCCACGCTAAATTACCTAACACTCATTTAGTAATGCACGGTTCTTCTTCTGTACCTCAAGAATGGTTAGAAATGATTAACCAATATGGTGGTCAAATTCGTGAAACCTATGGTGTACCTGTGGAAGAAATCCAAAAAGGTATTAAGAGTGGTGTTCGCAAAGTAAACATTGATACTGACAACCGTTTAGCTATTACCGCCGCTATTCGTGAAGCTGCTGCTAAAGATCCTTCTAACTTCGATCCTCGTCACTTCATGAAACCTTCTATGAAGTATATGAAACAAGTTTGTGCAGATCGTTATCAACAATTCTGGACTGCTGGTAATGCTAGTAAAATCAAGCAAATCAGCTTAGATGAATTTGCCGCTAAATATGCTAAAGGTGAATTATCTGCTAAAACCACCGTTGCAGTTTAATTTCTTTGTTAACTAAATAGTCTGGCGAATATAAATACCCCTTACCTCTTTTGGTGAGGGGACTTTTTTGTCCCATTGAATAGCAATGGAAAGCAGGAAACATTAATCTGCTGTCAATTATTTTTATTCTTCAGGCTCAATTAATGATCTATACTCTTGTACAGAAAGGGTGTTTTCTAGTTCATCATCGGGGTCATCTAGTCTTACTTTGATTAACCATCCTTCTCCGTAAGGATCATCTGCGATCGCTTCTGGAGATTCAATTAACATCTCATTACGATCTATTACTGTACCTGCTACGGGAGCATAAATTTCCGAAACAGCTTTGACTGATTCAATTGTACCTATATTATCCTCAACTTCGATCGCATCTCCTAATTCGGGTAATTCTAGGAATACAATATCTCCCAACTCCTCAATCGCAAACGCTGTAATACCGATGGTGGCAATTTCCCCGTCAAGACGCACATATTCGTGAGAATCGAGGTATCTTAAATCTTCTGGATATTCTAAGGTCATACTTGATAATTTTATTGAGTAATTAAATTAAAGGTATATAGTTTCATTATTGATGAAAATTGGACAATGTCAAGATAATTAAGAATTAATAATTTGGATTTGCTTAAAGAGTTTTTGATTGGGTAGGTTTCGGGTGTTAGGTATCAGGTATCAGGTGAAATGTTTATAAATTGAAATGTTTAATCTAAGGGAAATTTTTTGTAAATAGATTTTGTCAATAGACATTTGCAAGAAGTTTGCTACAAGAGTTAATTGTGATGATTTCGTTATAATAATTGATTTTTTTTAACTAGATTGATGTCTAATACAATTGATAAACTTAGTAAAAAATAGCTATAAAAGAAGAACAATAATTAGGAAAAAATAAGAAAAAAATTAACTTTTCAACAATGAAATATTAGATTTAATAAATACCTAAAAATAATTAATGAATAATAAATTTCTCTTAATGTTTGTTCGTTTTAACTCCTAAATCAGAACTACGAACTCCTAACTCTTGTTGAGAATGGGAAATTTCCCAACTATGGCCATATCTTAACGCTAAACCAAAACCAAGACCTCCGAAGCTGAAAATAATAGTAGTTGACAATATTAAATACTTAAAAATAGTCAAGTATTTTTGTGGCTGAGAATGATTATTGCTCTTTTTTACGGCCTTATTTTTAATTGATTTTTGAGTAGTATTAATTAACTCTAAATTGGGAGAAACGGATTTTTGATGAGAAGATATGGCAATTTTATTGGCTATTTTCCCTATAGTCATTTTTTTCACTCACTCACTAAAATTTTGCTTTTACCAAACTAAATTTATCTGCATTTTTGATGAAACAAAAGACAAAAAATTTAATTATTAGTTCCTAATTCCTAATTATTAATTGGGTAATTTTTTAAAACAAAGTTTTCAGCTTCTGTTTGACTTTTAATTTTGCCATCCAAATATAAAGCCTGTACTTTATTTAAAATTTCTTTATATATTTTACTTGGCTTATAACCTAGTTTTTGTAAATCTTTACCATCTAAAGGAGATTTTACTTTACTCCAGTGCATTAAATAATTCCAAATAGTACGTCTAATTGGTTGACTATTTTTAACAGCAATGAGTAAAAGGGTAATAGATTGATAATTTGCTAAAAATTCTACCTTTTCACTTATATTTTGACAAGTGGGTAGATAATGTTTTATTTTTTCGTTATTTTCACTTAAATGAGACAATCTTTGAATACTCTCTTTCGGTAACTCTAAGTTATTGGCGACGATTACTCCTTCTGGAAAACTAGAGAGGATGATTTCTAAACGTAATAACCATGAAGATACGGAAGGGTTATAGCTATCTGCATGATAATACTTTAGCCAACGATCTAAACAACGTATTTGCCACCATAAATTTGATGTAATTTGACAATTACGATGAAGACAACGCAAAGCCCCTACTTCTTGTAAGAGTTTTAAGGCGGGTTGCCAATATTGTGCCTGAAGAATATAAGTTAATTCGGCTTTGAGACGGGTTGTTAGGGCTGGGATAGAATTTTTTTCTAAGGATACTCTTTCAAATACACCACTATTGACGGCATAATTAATATATTCTCTGGTTTGGGTTTCAATCTCGAAATTTAACCTTACTGCAAAGCGCACCGCTCGATAAATTCTGGTAGGATCTTCTATAAAGCTATTAGGATGTAATACTCTAATAAAGTGCGATCGCACATCCTCCACACCACCGAAAAAGTCTAATAATTCTCCTTGATGGGGTTGAGTCAAACGCACAGCTAAAGCATTGATAGTAAAATCTCGACGGTATAAATCTTGGCGAATTGAGCTTGATTCTACTTCAGGATTAGCCGCAGGATAAGGATAAAACTCCGTGCGCGCGGTGGCAATATCTAGCCATAATGAACCTAATTGGGGATCTTTATGCCATAATAGAGCCGCAGTCTGGAATTGTCCATGAATACTAAGACGACACTGAGGGTAAATGGCTTGTAAGGCTTCGGCTAATTTAACCCCCGCTTCGGGAGTAGTTGCCCGATGAAAACCATCCACTACTAAATCAATATCCTGTAGATTAAGAGTGGCATCATTATCCGTTAACAATAAATCCCTTACTCCTCCTCCCACCAAATATAAATGCCATCCCTGTTGTTGGGCATAAGTTGCCGTTTGTTGTAGCAATTTCCAGATAGGGGGGTGTAATTTTTTCTCCAAAGAAGGCAATAAACAAGACACAAGGGGAAGATTATTACTGGAATTGGGATGAGAATTAAGCCTAGCCGAGTGAAGATGCCGTAAAACGTCAGTGCGTGTCACAATACCTATTAACTGGCCATTTTCCATCACGGGCAACCTACCAATATCATTTTTAACCATCAATTCTTCTATCTCAGATAAAGCTGTTTCAGGGTTTATTACTTGCAAATTTTTTGTCATATAACCCTTAACAGGGGCATGGGAAAAACCGTGATGTAAAGCTAAATCGATGTCACGGCGAGAAATAATCCCCACTAATTCTTTTTCCTTATTAACTACTACTAAGCCAGAATGTCCATAACGGAGTAAGATTCTTTGAGCTTCCTCAATGGTGGTGTAAGGGCGAATAGTACGTACAGGATAAGCCATTAAATCCCTTGCGGTGAGGGGAGAAGGTATCTGATTTTTGATTTGTGTCAGTAATTGTTCAATAATATCGAGAGGATTTGGACAACGTAAGGTAAAGGATGCGGCACTACTATGGCCTCCTCCAGTAAAACCAGTAAATATTTGAGCTAAATTAACAGATTCTAAGCTACTCCTACCGATAATAGTCAACTTTCCTTGTTTTTGTTTCTCTACATTATGCCCGTAATAATGCCCAAATAGTAAAACATCCGTTTCTACTAAATCAATAATGCGACTGGTGAGATTAGACAAACCAGGAATAAAGTGGGGAGTTTCTACTAATAACCAACTGATAGTATAGCCATTAACTATTAAGGTTTGAATGCTTTTGAGGGCATGGGGTAACAGTTTTCTTAAGGGAGGGGCAAGACTAGGCTCAACATATTCCCCTAATGTGCGAATATTGACATCTTGAGTCATCAACCAAGCTAAAGCTAAAGCATCCCTAGGAGTGGTTTGTTCAAAAGTCAATGAACCAGTATCCACATGAATACCCAATGCCATTGCGGTGGCTTCTACTGAGTTTAAACGAATAGATTTTTGTTGCAAAAGTTCACAAATAATTGTGGAACAAGATCCGACTTTTTCTATATACTTAAGAAAATTATCCGCACCAATCTGTTCATTTTCTTCATGATGGTCATAAATTGTCACGGATTGGACATTATCTAACTCTAACCATTCTACTGCTTTACCGATGCGATCGCTCCTTTGAGTATCTACCATAAAAAGATGACGAATTAGAGCAGGATTAACAGAGCGAAATTCCATCAAAGCTAACTCATCTCGATGGAGTGCCAGAAATTTACGCACGGAAGGATGAGCCCCTCCTGTCAAAACTATTTTTGCACCGGGGTGTAATTTAGTTAATCCCACTGCCGCCCCAAGAGCATCAAAATCAGCAGTTTGATGACATAAAATTAAATCCACAATAAATATATTTGAATCCCTAGCAGGTATGAATAAAAGTTTAAATTATTTACTGTTAATTAACAAAGGTCATACATTCAAAAACCTTGATTTGTCGTAAAAAAAGAACCTTAAGCATTATCAAGAATCTTATATCGCTGATTGCCTATGTTTCTATATAGTTATATTTTTATACTCCTTCAAATAAAAGAGTTATAATCGAAAAATAAAAAGATAGGACAATCAAGAT